>JBGAUY010000043.1:0-2459 GCA_044228425.1 Pyrinomonadaceae bacterium
AAGATCGAGGCTGGTGTTACATCTGTCGGCCGGGTTTCGACGGGCGATGTGACGGTCGGCGACGGACTTGGAAATGTTTCTCTTTTCTTGGGTGGCAGCGAGAAGCCTAGCTGGAAATTTCGCAGCGGCGGCGCGATCTCAAAGATCTTAGCCGCCAATGGCAACATCGTTGTCACATCGCACGACAATTTTGCTTACTCACTTTATGCGAGTAACGGCAGTTTGGCGTGGAAACGGCGTCTAACGGGGCGTGTCTCGCACATTGCGGTTATTGACGATAAATACATTATTGTGTCGGCTGTCGATGAGCATTCGGTGGTTCTGATCGAACTGGTCAAAGGAAAGGTCGCCGGACAGATCGCGCTCGGTGCCGACGAAACACTGACTGCTGAGCCCGTGATGGCGAGCGGGCTTATTTTAACGGTTACGGATACTGCCGCTTACGCGCATAGCTTGAGTCCTTGCCCCAAACAATAAAAGACGGAGCGAACCAAAGGCCCACACCGTCTGTTTAAAAAGAATCGAGCAGCAAAACTGTTTCTAATGCGAAACGGCGTGCTGCTGCATCATGGTATAAATTTCGTCTTTGATCGCAAGTTTCTTTTTCTTAAGAGTAACTTCTTCTAACTGCTCCTCGTCATTTGGATAGGTAAGATGAGCTAGTTCGCTCAATCTTTTCTCAAAGTCTTCGTGCTGATGTACCAGTTCGCGAAAGGCGTTGTTGCTTTTAAGCAACTCGTCTCTCACCGGATCAGCTATTGACATGTCCATAGCGTTTTTTCCTCACTTATCAAAGTTTTCTGGGCCTGGTGCGAATTTAAGAAATTTGTAACAGGCTTAAATCCAATTCTAGACCTATCCAAATAAATTATCAAGCGAATTGTTATTTCAGAACAAGTTTCATTAAAAGTGCCGCTTCGCGCGGGTTATCATAAAAATTATTGCGGCTCTGTACGTGCTCAAATCCATTGCTTTTGTAAAACCCGATAGCTTTTTCGTTTGATTCGCGTACTTCGAGCCAGACGCTAGTTACATTATATTTACGACATTGTTTTATAAAAGCATCAAACAGCAACTGACCAAACCCTTTTCCCTGCTCGCTCTCATCTATCGCAATGTTGTAGATCTCGGCTTGTTGGTCGTTCTCAACGACGCCCCCATCAACAATCCGCCCTACCACAAAACCGATGGTCACATTTAATTCAGACTCGAGCCGCAGCATGATCGAACCGGGCATTTGAAACTCGTCAAGGTAATTTTGCGCCGACCAGGCACTAAGGTTAGTCTCGTCGGCGATCCTGATCAAATCCGCAATATGCGAACGATCGACCGGACGTATCCGCAGATCGTCTGCAATTTTTTCTGGAAGATCTTCCATCAGAAACTCTTACTAACAAAAAGCGGCTCGGTGAGGGTTGGCGGACGGCCATAACAGTAACGCCCGATAGATCGAGCTATGTTGACACCAACGTCTGAAAAGGAGGATGACGTATCGAGGTTTGCACATAAAGTACCATGCAGAACAAAATGTACACCGTCGCGTATTTCAAAAGTCTCACCGAAAGTTTCCTCGGTAATGGTATGGGGTTCAGAAACCGGCGTTATATCGCTATCGCTGATGAACTCTTGAATACAAATTGCATTACGTCCAGATGGCACCGCAACGATCAAAGTTCCCTGCAATTCCGTGGCTACGGCCATCGCCGTGAGGGCCGATATGCTCGACATTTCGATGTCAAGGCCGTTCTTTAGACCGAGCGCCGTGGCGAGGCCGATCCTTATGCCGGTGAAACTCCCCGGTCCGGCGGACACTGCGACCATATCGATCTCGTTCTTTGAAACGCCGGACGATCGAAGTATGGCATCGATGTTCACAAGGAGTTCCTCGGCCTTAGACACACTGGCAGAGCCGATCCATTGTGACACTTCGAAACCGTCCCGCAATAGCGAGAGGCTTCCACCGTTGATGGCAGATTCGATCGCTAAAACGATATGAGGTTGTTTCATTTGGGCCTCGTAAATAGTGCCTTTGTGACGTTGACGATAGAGGGGCCGATGCGTACAAAGATCGTACCGATCTGGTAGAAAATACGTGTCTTCGCGTCAAAGCTACCGTTCAGCAAAACCGTGGCTGTTGCGGGATTGGGCGGCATCCTCTTTTTGATCTGCGCAAAAAATAATTTTGGATCATGAAGGCTCGAAAAAAGGGGCCAAAACGGCTTATCGCTTGCCCATTCTTTTTCGACCGTTTTTATTAACCAAGCCGGAATGTCTTTAGCCTCTTGTTCAATAGGTGTCCCGACGAGATCAAGACCAAGGTAACGATGAGCGAGCCCGATAGCACAGGCTAGCCACCGTCTACGTCTTTGGTCAACAACATTTAAGAATCTGTCCCAATAAAAACCGGGCGGCCGGTTTTCAACCGCATAATAGATATCCCAAAGCCGATCTTTATTTGA
>JBGAUY010000043.1:2494-24092 GCA_044228425.1 Pyrinomonadaceae bacterium
CACGAAGATGATCTTCTGGCCTAAGCACCCGGATGGTGGCGCAGTCGAAACTCAAAAGCTGAGAATTTGCGACTAGATCCGTCCACGGTACGGTGTCGAGATGGCGGAGTTCTCGATGCAGATCGATCGCCAGTCCGCTAGCGTCTTCGGATTCAACCACTTTCTTGGCGATAGCAAAGTCCGAATCAGATACAGCGATATCCATGTCTATCGAGTCTCTAAATTGACCTTTGGGATAAAACCGGGCGGCTGCGAGGCCCTTTATCAGTATGGGCTCAATACCCTTTTCGCGAAATAGCTTAAACGCAAGACAAGCACGTGCCTCAGTCGCCTTATTTTTGATAAGGCCCCAGCGGTCTGGTGCGGCAGTTGATATTTCTTCGGGCTGTTGCGTTTGGGTCACAATAAAAAAGAGTAGCAAAGATATTACATCCTTACTACTCTTTAGAATCTCTAACTAGGAACGGTTTCTTAAACTACTGGCAAACGCCGGCGTTGCAGACCGTGGTTGGACACCCGGTTGGTGGACATGTTGCCGTACAAGTGCACGAAACGCTGCCAAGTGCTTTTTGAGGAGCGACGAGCGATGCGATCACCGGAAGGGCAACCATCGAAGCCAAGCCAATGGTCTTCAAGACCTGTCGGCGTGACTGACCCTCAAAGCGAGGAGCGATCTTGCTGTCCATAAGGCCGTTCTCATTTAACTGGTCAATGGCGAGCCACACGAAATCTTCCGTGACCTTGCCATTTCCGTTTGCTTCAAACTGCCGCACTATGTCTCCCACCGTGTTGTTCCCGTCACACGATTTCCAAACAAAAGCAGCCGACTGATTCAAACAATGAGCTTTATTGGTGTCCATGTCATAGACGAGCACCTCGTCGGGCATTTCTTGAACCACTAGACCATTATGTCGGGCCATCGGATTCTGCGTATTATTCGGATTATTCATCTTCTCCTCCAAGCGTTAGATATTAAGCACAATTTAGGTAATTCAATTTTACCCCAGTTTTCGTTTTTGTCAACGATACTTTAGGTAACACAAAAAAGTAATCAACGTCAGTTTAACTCAATTTACGTGTTTGTCAACGAAATCGAGCAAGGTTTTAGCAAAATTATCAGCTGAGCCTCTTTGACTGGATACGATTATGGCACGGCTTAAAATATTATTCAAGACCCCAAGCGAAAAATCGGGCCTGTTCACGAAAGAAAATGTGTAGGGCACCATTTCGAGAGCTCCGCTCCCTACAGTCAATATCTGAGGCTCCCATTTTGCGTCCCGGTTGTATTCCGTCAAGAGAACCATGCCGACCACAATTGGCTCGGTTCCTGTCTTTCCGCCAAGGCTAGATGGCGTTAGTTCAAATCGGGTAAAATTTTCGTCATCTGCACGCATAGACAGGGTTCGTGGGAAGGGATACAAAAGTCCTTCGCGGTCAAATATCGCATAGTCGTCCGAATAGTATACGGCCCCATTTCTCACAAGCTCCGCGACAAGTGTCGATTTTCCCACAAAACTTGTACCCGGCAGAATGATCGCCTTTCCCTTCCATCCAACAGCTCCAGCGTGAATAAAAAGGCGATCCACTGCCCTTTCCGCAACAGCCACCCGGATAAGACTGTTGAAATGATTGAAGAAATATTCAGGCACGCTGCCGTGATCAATATACCCGTCGTCCTGAGTAAGAACGATGGCTCCGGTCGGATCAAGCGTGAAAGTGAACACCGTGTCGACTTTGCCGGCAGGAACCGGTCGGATATCGTTTAAGAGTGCTTTGCGCGTAACCCGCTCCGCCTCATCAATAACTCGCTGATCGTTTCCGTCCAGACGGATCTTGACCCCGTAGCATTCGAAATCGAACGGGCGAACAGCGACCTGAGAATTTTCGTTATTGGCAACGTTCATAGAGTTAGCTGCTGATCTGTCCTAGAACGATCTTCGTAACTGTCTGTGAAACATCAGACGTTAGGTATTCTGCGGGTGCCTTCCAAGCCGCGGGCTGCGATATGGCGAGTCGTACCCCTCGGACGATCGCATCAGGATCGACACCGCTGATAATGTTGCTGCCGCAATCGATCGTCTCCGGACGATCTGTCATGCTGCTAAGCGTCACATTAGGGATGCCAAAGATCGCGCATTCGTCTTGAACGGTACGGCTGTCTGTCAGGACGGCAAGTGAATTTTTTGCAAGTTTGGCGAAATCAAAAAAGTTTAAGGATTTGAGCAATCGGATGCTTTGCGTGGTCGGCCGCACGCCATGCAGCTGTAGCTTTTCCGCCGTTCTGGGGTGGGCGGAGACTAAGACCGTTTTGTCGAACTTGGCGGCGACGGCCGCAAATCCGTCAAAGATCTTTTCAATTCTCTCTTTAGTATCGATATTAGCCGGACGGTGAATTGTCGCTAAAAAATAATCAAACGGTTTAACACTCAAACCTTTCATTACACTGCTCGATTCGATCTGGTCGGCAAAGCTGTCATGCACCTCTTTTATCGGATTGCCGGTCACAAAGATCTTTTTCGTCGCAATGCCTTCTCTAATAAGATTGCTCATTGCTCGAGATGTATATGGTAAAAGGACAGAACTTGTATGATCGACCGATATACGTGTGTCTTCTTCGGGCTGGTTGCTGTCGAAACATCGGAAGCCTGCTTCGAAATGAAACAAGGGTATCGCCTTGACAGCGACCGAGCTTGCTGCAAGTGCGGCGGCTGAACCTCCCATTACGACGATGCGGTCCGGTCTATGATCGGTAACAATTGCTTTAAGCTGTGACGAAAGTTGGATACTGTCAGTCGACTGAGGGTCCACCGTCAACTGATAGTCGGGCGTTCGTATCTCCAGATCGCGGATCAGATCGTCGCACATCTCCATTTCAGCATTCGTAACCAACTGGACAACGATGTGCTCAGAGTGTTGGTCGAGCACTTTTAATATCAGACTTAGTTTGATTATCTCCGGCCTTGAGCCAAAGACGGTCATTACTTTCATTACTCAGATGTTGTCAGATAAGACTTTCTGTAAATCTTTGAGCGTAATAGCGGTCGTACCAACCTGTTCGACAACGAGCCCGGCCGCGGTATTCGCGATCTTTGCTGCTGTTTCAAGTTTTGCCCCGGAGCCGATTGCCACCGCAAGCGAGGCAATGACGGTATCGCCCGCACCTGTCACGTCATAGACTTCGCGCGCGAGGGTATTTAGGTGGAATGGTTCACCCTTTTTTCGAAACAGGGTCATTCCATCTTCTCCTTGAGTGATCAAAACGCTATTTAAATTGAGGTCGGTAAGCAGTTTATTCCCCGCGATATCGACCATTTGCTGTGTGTTTTCTTCAAGACCGCATGCATCGGCCGCCTCACGGCGGTTTGGTGTCAATAACGAAGCAGCGCGATATTTTGTGTAATCCTTCCCTTTTGGATCAACGAGAACAGAGACGCCTGAGTTATTTGCAAGATCGATAATCCGCCGCAAAAGCAGATCACTCAAGAAGCCTTTTGCGTAATCTGAGATGACAACGGCCTGCGAGTCCTCTATTAGCGGCTCTATCCTCGCCCAAACCGAATCCTCGTCTTTCGTTGAGAGTTTAGTATCAGTCTCTTGGTCAATACGGGCCATTTGCTGGCTGTGGGCGATGATACGGGTTTTGACAGTGGTTGGCCTACCGGTAATTTTAATCAAATGCTCATGTGATACACCGACCTTAGAAAGCACTTCGGGAAACAATTCGCCCTCGGCGTCTTCACCGATTATTCCAACTAGAATGGGCGTTGCTCCCAGTCCGCAGACATTAGCGGCAACGTTTGCCGCTCCCCCCGCCGCAAGCGTCATCGTGTCCATCTTGACGACCGGCACCGGAGCCTCGGGCGAAATACGGCTGACACTACCCCACCAATAGCGGTCGAGCATTACATCCCCGATCACGAGGACCTTCGTATTGGCAAAACTATCTAGGATATTCATCAAGGATTATTTTGACGGGAAGGCGGCATCGACCATCTCACACCAAATATGAGCGATAGTAATGTGAGCCTCTTGAATTCGGGCGGTACGTTCCGACGGAACCATGACACACGCATCGCAAAGCGACGCTAATTTTTTGCCCGCTGCTCCCGTCAGACCTATGATCTTGCAATTGTTTCGTCTGGCTTCCATAACTGCCGAAATGACGTTACGTGAATTACCGCTAGTACTTATCGCTATCAAACAATCGCCTTCGACGGCTAGAGCTTCGACCTGCCGGGCGAATATTCGTTCAAAATCATAATCATTGGCGAGTGCCGTCAGCGCTGACGTGTCGGTCGTCAAAGCGATGGCCGGCAATGCTCGCCTTTCCGTCTCATAACGCCCGACAAACTCCGCCGCGATATGCTGTGCATCCGCCGCACTACCTCCATTTCCACAGATAAGAACTTTATTACCTTTATTGAAAGTATCAAGCAATAAATCGGCACAAGCTTTGATGGTTTCTTCGCCGGAATCTATAACTGCTTGAAAAACCCCAATGTGTTCATTTAGAGATCTTGCGGTGATCGAACCACTCGTATCTGGCAAATTATCTTCACTTTGACTCATCTTTTCAGCGATCGAGCTGGTTGAGAAACCCGGTACGAGTGGTAGCGAGACGACCCTGCCTCCGTTTGCTTTCACAAAATCAGCTCCGACTATCTCGTCCTCTTTCCAATCATTTCCTTTGACCAGAATGTCAGGCTTTAGCCGTTTGATCGTTTCCTCGGGCGTCAATTCATCATAAATTACTACTTCATCGACCGAAGATAAGCCCAAAAGCACCGCTTTGCGCGCCTCTTGATCCTGCAAAGGGCGTCCTGGCCCCTTGATCGAACTCACAGATCTATCGCTGTTTATGCCGACGATAAGCTTGTCACCAAGAGCTTTCGCCCGCGACAACAGATCTACGTGGCCCGGATGAATGATGTCGAAACAGCCGTTTGTAAATACGATCATATTTTATCGACCCGCCGACATATTTAGCCCGCTGCCCTTTACTTGTTCTTCGATCCAGGCGTAGGTCTTGCCAAGGCCATCTTCTAGCGATACAGATGGCTCCCAGCCCAGCACTTCACGCAGCTTCGAATTATCCGAGTTTCGCCCGCGAACACCCTGCGGCCCGTCGATGTGTTTTTTTGTGATCTCGATGCCGGCGGCGTTCGCGATCATATCGGCAAGCTCATTGATCGAGATCATACGGTCTTGCCCAAGATTTATTGGCTCGGCAAAGTCAGACTGCATGAGCCTATAAATGCCCTCAACGCAGTCATCAATATAACAAAATGAACGGGTCTGTTCACCGTCGCCCCATATTTCGATCTCGTGATTGCCGGTGAGTTTTGCAATGGCGATCTTGCGGCCCAATGCGGCCGGAGCTTTTTCGCGGCCGCCGTCCCAGGTGCCGTTTTCACCAAAAATATTATGAAACCGAACGGTCCTCGTCTCGATGCCGTAATCCTGCATATAATGCATACAAAGACGCTCGGATATCAGCTTTTCCCATCCGTATGCATCCTGAGGATAAGCCGGATAGGCGTCAGCCTCTTTTAATGGGGCGACATCTGTTTCCTCTTGCAAATGTTCGGGATAGATACAGGCTGAACTTGTATAAAGATATCGTTTGACACCGTTTTCACGAGCGGCCTCTAGCGTATGCAGATTTATCAGCGAATTGTTATAGAGGATCTGAGCGTGATGATTTGAGATAAATCCCATGCCGCCCATGTCGGCTGCGAGGGCAAAGACCTCATCGATACCCTTTGTCGCCTGCTGGCAGTTTTCCCATCGGCGAAGATCAAGCAATTGGAATTCGTCAGCGTCGGTCGGGCCAAATTCGGGCAATTTGATATCAACACCGCGAACCCAGTATCCGCGAGCCCGCAGATACGTCACGAGATGACTGCCGATAAAGCCGCCCGCACCTGTGACCAAAACCTTTGTTTGCTCGCTCATATATTAAAGAAATCGCTGATGATTTTGACGTTGGCAAAGGTTAATACTAGCAAATGCCGAATTGTTTGAAAACAGATGCTTTGAACGAACCGCTCAAATTGGCTAAACTTTGAAACACATTAATGGAAACTGCGACGCCGATGCTTCGGCAATACCTTGAGATCAAAAAGCTATATCCGGGAACGATACTGTTTTTCCGGCTTGGGGATTTCTATGAGATGTTTAACGAAGACGCGATCACTGGCTCGCGCGAACTCGATATTACGCTGACCGCACGGCACAAAGACTCGCCAAATCCGGTACCTATGTGCGGCGTTCCCTATCACGCCGCTCCAAACTATATTGCCCGTCTTGTTCGCAAAGGCTATCGCGTCGCAATCTGCGAACAGACAGAAACACCGACAAAAGGAACAAAACTCGTAAAACGCGAAGTCGTCCGCGTTATTACACCGGGCACGGCTATCGATCCGCAGCTTGTCGAGGCAAAAGACACCATTTATCTCGCATCTATTTGCGGTAGTGGCGATACGTTTGGAGCTGCTTTTCTCGAAACTTCGTCCGGCAGTTTTGCGACGACCGAGATCAGCGGCCGAGATGCCTGGAATAAGATCTGTGACGAGATCGAATCGCGGTCGCCGCGTGAATTGCTGTATCCACGCGCATTAGAAAAGCTGGTAGAAAGTTCGTTTGGCGGTGGAAACATTTCGGCGGGGCTCTTTACCGAGCGTGAGCAGTCACCACAGGGTATTGCGATGACATTGACGTCGCTTGATGATGTTTCGTTTGACGAGCGGGCTAGCACTTCCCTTTTAGAAAGACAGATGAAAGTCGCAAGCCTCGCCGGATTTGGCCTCGACGGCCACGCGGCGGCGATCGGTGCAGCGGGTGCGTGCCTCAAATACGCTCAGGACACACAGCGTGCGACTGCCGGGCATATTACGGAGATAAGTTATTTTGAGCCGTCAGACGCGATGATCCTCGATGCCGTGACTCTTAGAAATCTAGAGATATTTGATTCGCGCGGCGACAAGAATAAAAACACGCTCTTTGGCGTGATAGATGAGACGGCGACCGGAATGGGCTCGCGGCTGCTGAAACAATGGGTGCAGCGTCCTTCGCTAAAACGCACCGAGATCCAAACACGGCTTGCGGCGGTTACCGAGCTTTCCGATCTGATCCTACGTGACAAACTGAGATTTCTGATGAAAGAGGTCAGCGATCTTGAACGTCTCGTCGGCCGCCTCAATCTAGGCACGGCCACGCCACGCGACTTGATCGCCCTAAAGCGTTCGATGGATCAGACACCGCTTCTGAATCAAACGCTCGCGGATGCGAGTTCCCTGTTGCTTCAGGTTTTGTCTGAGAACATTTTTGAATTGCCAGAGACGCGTGATTTGATCGGCCGTGCAATAGCAGACGAGCCGCCGATAAATGTCAGCGACGGCGGGGTGATACGAGCGGGTTTTGACGCCGAGCTGGATGAAATTCGCGGCATCTCGACATCAGCAAAACAGATAATTGCGGCGTTTGAGGAGCAGGAAAAGACTCGTACCGGCATCGCCAATCTAAAGATCCGGTTTAACAACGTATTTGGTTATTACATCGAGATATCAAAGGGACAGGTTTCCCGTGTTCCCGATGATTATGAACGCCGTCAGACGCTTGCCAATGCCGAGCGTTTCACCACGCCGCAGTTAAAAGAGTGGGAGCAAAAAGTGCTCGGGGCCGAGGAACGCATCGCTCAGATCGAGGCCGCTTTGTTTGCTCAGGTAAAAGCAAAAGTTTGCGAAGAGACCCGAAAACTACAATCGACTGCGCGGGCTATTGCGACTCTAGATGCTCTATGTGCTCTGGCTGAAACTGCTTCGCGGCGAAATTATGTTTGTCCTGTTTTGCACGACGGGGATGAGATCGAGATAAAGAATGGCCGACATCCTGTTGTCGAGGCCGCTTTAGGCAACGCGTTCATACCGAATGACACGCTGATGAATAATTCGAGCGACCGACTACTTATCCTGACAGGGGCAAACATGGGCGGTAAATCGACGATTTTACGACAAGTAGCGTTGATACAGATACTTGCCCAGATCGGGTCGTTCGTCCCCGCAACTTCGGCCAGATTGCCGATACTCGACCGCATTTGGACGCGAGTTGGGGCATCAGATGACCTTGCATCGGGACGCTCGACATTTATGGTCGAGATGACTGAAACGGCGGCGATCCTGCATAATGCGAGCCCGAAGAGTCTGATACTGCTCGACGAGATCGGACGCGGGACTTCGACTTTTGACGGTCTTTCAATCGCATGGGCCGTCGCTGAATTTTTGCACAACTCGCCCGAGCACTCATCAAAAACGCTCTTCGCTACGCATTATCACGAACTGACCGAGCTTGCCGAAAACCTGCCGGGAGCAAAAAATTACCAGCTTACGGCGACCGAACGCGACGGCGATGTTGTTTTCCTGCACAAAATGCAGCCCGGAAAGGCTTCGAAATCATACGGTATCGCAGTTGCAAAGCTTGCCGGACTTCCCGTAGCGGTCATCGAGCGGGCAAAAAGCGTGCTTGAAAAGCTCGAGAAATACGAGCTTGTCGTTTTTGCGGATGAGAAAAAAGATGGATTGGCAAAGGCAGCCGCCGGACGGGTTGCTTCGCAGGTGTCGCTTTTTGCCGTAACAAATGAGACCGCGATAGATGAGCTTCGCGGTGTGAATGTTGAGGATCTGTCAGCAGATGAATCAAAAGAATTGCTTACGAAAATCAAAGGAAAGATCATATGACAAACCGCAGATCGTTCTTAAAAGCATCGCTCGCCGGGCTACCACTACTTGCGGCGACCGAGGTCGCTGGTCAAAAAACAATCGGTCAGGTCTTTAAGAAACCAGTTGTTGTTTCGACCTGGGACAGCGGCCTGCGGGCGAACGCTGCGGCGTGGAACGTGATGGAAAAGGGCGGCAAGGCGATTGATGGCGTCGAGCAAGCGGCTCGTTCAGCCGAGGATGAATCGAGCTGCTGTGTCGGGCTTGACGCTTATCCTGATCGCGACGGATTTGTCTCATTGGACGCGTCGATAATGGATCACAAATCGAATTGCGGCAGCGTTGTTTATTTGCAACACATAAAACACCCCATCTCGGTAGCGCGATTGCTGATGGAAAAGACAAAGCACGTGATCCTCGCGGGTGACGGGGCGATGCAGTTTGCGGTCGAAAATGGATTTGAGTTTGTGCCTGGAAAGTTGTCGGCGGATGGGGAAAAGGCTTGGAAAGAGTGGCTCAAAAAATCAGAATACAAGCCTATAATAAATATCGAGAACGGTAAGCCAATGAGTCGTAATTCCCCGTCGGCTCCGGCATTTTTTGAGGACGGATCGGCCAATCACGACACGATGGGGACCATCGCTTTGGACGCGAATGGTGATTTGTCAGGAGCCTGTACAACAAGCGGGATGGCGTTTAAGATGCACGGCCGCGTCGGTGATTCGCCGGTGATCGGTGCGGGGCTTTTTGTTGATAATGAGGTCGGTGCGGCAACAAGCTCGGGCGTTGGCGAAGAGGTCGTCCGCATCTGCGGCACCCATACCGTCATCGAACAGATGAGAATGGGGCGTTCACCCGAACAAGCCTGCCGCGAAGCAGTTATGCGCGTCGTAAAACGCGATCCGATGAAAGCAAAAGAGCTGCAAGTCGGGTTTGTCGCGATCTCAAAAAAAGGCGAGGTCGGGGCGTTTTCGGTCGTGAAAGGGTTTACTTATTCGGTGACGAATTCACAATTTCCCAACGGAACGGTCATAAAAGCAAAAAGTCATTTTTGAACGCGATCACCCGAATAGATGTGAAAATGCAGATGCTTTGAGTCCTGATACTCGCCAAGGTTTGTAAGTACACGTGCGGCACCCTTTTCCGTAACGACAGAATCCGCGACCTTTCTAATAACTTCGAACAATTCCAAAAATAACGTGTCGTCCGAGCTTTCGAGCGTGAGCAGCGAAGAGATATGGCGTTTAGGGATGACGACGATGTGTGTTTCCCAAAACGGCCGCGTATGGTGATATGCCAGCACGTTGTCGCTCTCGTGGACCTTGTCGACTTCGATCTTGCCGCTCAGCACATTGTCACAATAGAAATCGTCGCTCATAGGCTTATTACATCAAATATGACCTGCTTTATAAAAATCGGCGTGGCTGTTAAACTCATATTTTACTTCTCGTGTGAGTTTGTCGATGATCGAGCAACTGCGTGCCCTGCCGCTTAAAGAAAAAATCGGACAATTATTCTTTATCGGAATACCCGGCCCCGAGGCTGACGATACCACGCGCGAACTTTTGGATGAGATCGCACCAGGCGGAGTTTGTCTGTTTGCTCGAAATATTCGTGAGGCGGCACAGACTCGGAAATTACTTGATGATATCTGCGATCTCAGCAAGGTAACGCCTTTCCTTAGCATTGACCAGGAAGGTGGCCTTGTAGATCGGCTACGGCGGATAGTGACGCCGATGCCGGCGGCAAACAAGATGCGAAATACTGCCGACGCTGTGCGGCTGGCTGAGATCATCGCCGAAACGCTTCGCATACTTGGGTTTAATATGGTTTTCGCCCCGGTCGTTGATGTTATCGACGATGAGCGGGCAAAGCATACAAACGGCTTATTTTCACGCGAATTTGGCCGCTCAAAAGAAGATGTGGTCATGATGGCCGGTGCATTTCTCAAGACGTTACAAGATAACGGTATTATCGGCTGTCTCAAGATGAATTAAACGAGATCGACCTTTTTCCGTATCGCGAGTTATTTGCGGGTGGCGGGGCAAAGGCGGTGATGGCAGCACATACGGCGTTTCCAAGCATCGGGTTGCAGGAAATTGACCAAAGTGGGAAACTTTTACCGTCTTCGTTGAGTAATAATTTTATTACCACCCTCCTTCGCGGTACCCTTGGGTTTGACGGGCTTGCCATCACGGACGACCTCGAAATGGGGGCAATCGTAAAAAATTACGGCATCGGTGACGCATGTAAGATGGCTTTGGTTGCCGGTATCGACATGCTCGCAATATGCGCCGATCCGCATGCTATACGCGAGGGGCATACAGCCGTTTTAGATGCAGTCAAAACCGGAGAATTGACCAAAGACCGGATTGACGACTCGCTCGTTCGAATTGCTGTGTTAAAAATGAGCCTCGCAGAGACGCTTGAATTTAATGCCGACCGGATCGGCGAATTGTCGGACACGGTCGCCGCTTTTAACGAGGAACTGACCCGAAGTTAAGGAATTATTTAACCTATGCGTAAATTGATATTGATCCTAATTGCCGTCTCCTTTTTTGCTACCGCGTCGACTTGCCGCAAACGCAGTTCCGATGTCGTCACGGTTGCCTTGCCTGAGAAATTTACTGCGTTTGACACGCTTACATCTACGACTTCGGATGCCTCCGCTGAGCGGATAAAGACATTGATATTTAATTCGCTGGTCAAAAAGAATGAGAATTTTGAGTATGTCGGCGAGCTGGCAAAAGACATCAAGACATCTGAGGACGGCAAAACGATCACATTTACGCTACAGGAAAACGTTAAATTTCATAACGGAGCCGCATTTACATCAGCTGATGTGAAATATACTTTTGACGAGCTTTTTAAGAGTAACGGGTATAAATCAGGTGCGTTTTTTGACACGGTAGCCCTCGATAAGACTGAAGCTCCGAAACCAACCGCCCCGGCCGCATCGCCCGCGGCTAATGCAAACTCGAACGCCAACGCCGCGGCAAAGCCGGTTGAGGAGCCGAAAACTAAACGTGTCGCACATATCACGTCGATCGAGACGCCGGATGCCAAGACTGTCGTTTTTACCGTTACGCGTCCCGCTCTTCGAAACCAATTACTTTCAAATCTCGTCGCGATCCCGATCATCCCACAAGGTACGGCGGCAGACCAAAAAGATAAACCTGTGGGCTCCGGGCCATTCAAATTTACCAGCTTTGATGCGTCGCAAAACACGGTTGAATTAGCGGCAAACACTGAATATTGGGACGGCGCTCCAAAAGTCGCAAAACTCAGAGTTAAAACCGTCACGGACGCGACTTCCCTGCAAGCCGAACTGCAGTCCGGCGGTGTCGATATCGCTCCAAACCCGTCAAATCTACCGCCCGATATGCTCAAAACAATGACCAGCGGCAATCTAAAGGTAGATCAGTTTGACGGTTCCAACATCCAGTATCTGGTTTTCAACACCCAGTCCGCTCCGCTAAATAATCCAAAGATCCGCCAAGCGATCGGCTACGCCATCGATCGGCAAAAGATCGTGACCGAATTGCTTTCCGGCCAAGCAAAGGTCGCAAGCTCGATCTTGCCAACACAATCTTGGGCATATGCCGCAGGTACGGCGTATAATTTTGATCCGGCAAAGGCAAAGCAGTTGTTGCAAGAGGCCGGGTATAAAAACGAGCCGATCACATTCAAATACGGAGCCGGAAATGCGGCTGTCAATCAGTATTCGCAGGTCATCCAAAGCGCATTGACCGAAGTCGGGCTTAATGTTCAGATCGAGACGCTTGAGGTCAACACGATCAGGCAGCAGCTCGCACAAGGACAGTATCAGATGTATACGGGCGTCTGGGTCGGTGGTAATCAGGATCCGATCTTTTTGCGAGATCTGTTTAGCTCGACCAAGATTCCGGGCGGTACGGTTTCGTGTTGCAACCGCAGTCGTTACGCAAATACGGAGGTTGATAAATTGGTCGAGGATGCGGTTAATTCGGTCGATAAGGCCGCAGCAACGACGCTCTATGGCAAAACCTGGGATCTTGTTAGCTCCGATCTGCCGCTCCTACCGCTTTGGTATCCGGCAAATATCGTCGTTTCCAATAAACGCATTGGCAACGTAAAGATGAGTGGTAGCGGTGACTGGAGCTTTTTGAAAGACATTACGCTCCAATAATACAGAAACCATACTGTCGTGCGGGCTTCTGCAAGGAGCGGCTTGACAATCGAAACGCAAACGTTAGAATAATGGTTTGTTATGCGGGAGTAGCTCAGTGGTAGAGCGCGACCTTGCCAAGGTCGAAGTCGCGAGTTCGACCCTCGTCTCCCGCTCCAAATTGAAAGTAGAAAGGGTAAAGGAGAAAGGATAAAGTTCCGGCTTTGCCTTTGTCCTTTGCCCTTTCTACTTTATCCTTTCAATAACGGCGGTGTAGCCAAGTGGTAAGGCAGAGGTCTGCAAAACCTCTATTCATCGGTTCAATTCCGATCACCGCCTCCAATTTTAAGATCGATCGAAGCGACCAATTGTGGTCGCTTTTTTTGTACGAACGCGACGATTTTTACTGGCATCTGATCTGTGTTAATGTGATATTTTAATGCCCGCTCAGCGATCTTCAACGCCAGTGTTCCCTAACTTAGCTCTGCGACTGCTCGCGGTGCTCGTTTTAGTATTTTCATATCCATTCAAATTTCAGGGCAGCAACCGGTGATCGTTCAGCCGGGGGCGGGACAGGCGACAAAGGTCTTGCCTTCAACGACGCGTGCTGTGCTGCCGCCGATCTCGATAGAAGATATTGAGTTTATGCGGGGCATGATAATGCATCACGCTCAGGCGGTGGAGATGACGGCGCTTATTGAGACGCGAACGGATAATAAGGAACTTAGGCTTTTGGGGGCGCGTATAAGTCAATCACAGTCGGACGAGATCAATTTTATGAAACGCTGGCTCGCGACCAGAGATGAGCCGACTGAGATGGTGATGGAAATGGGCGACATGTCGGATATGGATCACGGCAGCCATATTATGATGCCGGGCATGCTATCGCGCAAGCAGATGGCGGCGCTCCGGCGAGCCAGAGGTGCTGAGTTTGACAAGCTATTTCTCGAGGGCATGATCCAGCATCATAAGGGTGCACTCGTCATGGTAAAAGAGATGTTTGATACGGCCGGAACAGGCCAGGACGCCGAGCTGTTTAATTTTGCGACCGATGTCGATAGCGGCCAGCGGGCCGAGATCAAGATAATGCAGACAATGCTGGGTAAAAACAAGTAGAGGAGAAATGATGAACCGAGGATACACTTTCCGCATATTAGCGATCTCGCTATTTATATGTTCGTGCTTTGCGGCTGCGTCTATAGCTCAAGAGGCGATTGAAAAGGCTCCGCCGCTGCCCGCGGGGATGACGGGTGCAGATGTTAACGATC
The DNA here is from genome assembly GCA_044228425.1 of Pyrinomonadaceae bacterium. Lineage (GTDB taxonomy): Bacteria > Acidobacteriota > Blastocatellia > Pyrinomonadales > Pyrinomonadaceae > OLB17. The sequence continues at coordinate 16,624 of JBGAUY010000043.1, forward strand.
CGCGATACAAATTGACGCCCGGATTGTGGGACGCAGGCGAAGCAGCGTTTGGAATGAAACACCTGATGCTGCTCAGAAAACCGGATGCGTTTCAGCTTGGTGTTGATGCAGATGCTCCCAAGGTGGGAACCGCTCTTAAGGCTTTAGGTGTTCCCGAAGGTGCGCAAATTCCTACGACGATAAAAATGGCCCTTGCAGGTCTGGCGTTTGCCAACTCAGACATGGCTTTTCAGGGAAATCATCTCTTTCTCGGTAATTTTTACGGGATGAACATTTTTGATATCGCGGACCCCGCAAATCCAAAACTGCTGACATCGATGCTCTGTCCGGGAGGACAAGGCGACGTGTCCGTTTATAAAAATCTAATGTTTATGTCCGTGGAGATGCAAAACGGCCGACTCGATTGCAGTACCGACGGATTTCCGCCAAATCCCCCGCCCGCTGCCGGACAAAATCCCGGTCCACCTGCCGCTCAAAAGGACCGTTTTCGCGGCGTCAGGATCTTTGATATTTCCGACATAAAGAGCCCCAAACAGGTTGGTGCGGTTCAGACGTGCCGCGGTTCGCACACGCATACGCTTGTGACCGATCCTAACGACAAAGACAACGTCTATATCTACGTTTCGGGCACATCGTTCGTTCGTCCCGACGCAGAGCTTGCAGGTTGTTCAGACGGAACACCCGACAAAAATCCTGATACGGCACTGTTTCGTATCGAAGTGATCAAGGTGCCGGTCGCCGCTCCGCAGACCGCTAAGATCATAGCGAGCCCGCGAATCTTTATGGATCCGCGAACAGGCGTTGTCAACGGCTTAAACAACGGCGGATCGCACGATGACAACGGCACGGGCAAACCCGCCGACACCGATCAGTGCCACGACATCACCGTGTACTCGGCGATCGGCCTCGCGGCAGGTGCGTGTTCGGGTAACGGAATTATTTTGGACATCAAAGACCCGGCAAAGCCAAAACGCATTGACGCTGTCAATGACAAAAACTACTCATATTGGCACTCAGCAGCGTTCTCTAATGACGGTAAAAAGGTAGTATTCACCGACGAATGGGGTGGCGGTATGGGGGCTAGGTGTAGGGCCACGGACCCGAACGTCTGGGGAGCAAACGCCATCTTTAATCTGCGTGATAATAAGCTGAGCTTTGCGAGCTATTACAAGATGCCGTCGGCTCAGACCGACAGCGAAAACTGCGTAGCTCATAATGGTTCGCTCATTCCGGTTCCCGGCCGCGACATTAAGGTCCAGGCTTGGTATCAGGGCGGCATTTCGATCATGGATTTTACCGATCCGTCGAAGCCGACGGAGATCGCGTATTTTGACCGCGGGCCGATCGACGCGAAGATGATCGTTCTTGCGGGGTCGTGGTCGGCATATTGGTATAATGGCAACATCTATTCGTCCGAGATCGCCCGCGGGCTTGACGTTTTTGAGCTGACGCCTACCAAGAACCTGTCGCAGAACGAGATCGACGCCGCCAAATCAGTTCGGGTGGCTGAGCTAAATGTGCAGAATCAGCAAAAGATCGAGTGGTCAAACAAAATACTGGTCGCCAAGGCGTATGTAGATCAGCTAGAACGCGTTTCTGCTTTGTCGGCTGCTGAGAGCACCAATATTCGTGCAGCGTTAGACAAGCCAGTTCGAAGTAAACTTGCTGGTTTCGCCGCCTCGGTTCAAAAGCAGTCGCGTCTAATGAAAAATGACCCTTACATGGCGAAAATGCAGGCTTTGGCTGCGATCTTAAAACAGCCGGGGATTTGACCTTTGGTGTGTAATTAATAGAAAAGGGCGGCTGTTGATAGCCGCCCTTTTCTGTTGCAAGTTGTATCAAATTTACTTTTTCTTACCGACCGACTTTGCTGATTTAACTGAGGTTATTCGACCGCTGTCAGAAAGATCGGCTTCGAGTCCCGGTACTTTGCACTTGGCAGTACCATCGATAGTTCCCTTTACTTCGCACTGCTGTTTGTCCTTACAAGCCGCCAGGATCGCTTTGCCCGCGTCGGAATCGTTCGCAAAGCAATATGCAGCATAATCGCCCGACTCTTCGCCGACATAAAGAATGACCGATTCGGTCTTGCCGACCTGCAGTTCTCCATCGACCTCGCCTTCGTCACCTTTTGCCTGAGTTTTCGGAGCGGCGTTTGCATTGGCATTATTCGCAGCGGTAGGTGCAGGCGTTGCACTCGGAGCTGGTGTTGCGGTGTTGGCCTTCATCGCGTTTGCGTTTGAATTATTTGTGTTGGTGTTCGCCGGACCGCCACAGGCAACAAAAAGCGAAGTGAGCGAGACAACCGAAACTAAGATCATCAATTTTTTCATAGTGGTTTGAATTACTTCCTAATATTTACTTTTCGAGCGTTTATATTACAACTACCTGAGCGATGCGTTCAACTTTGCCGGCGCTTACGAACCGTCTGTACAAGCGTTGAAAGAAACACTGCAGAACTATCGCCTTCCTTTGCTTTCGAGGATCTGAATATAGTTGCTTCGCTCATAGGCCGTCGGGTCGGAAACGTGCTGCTGGCTCATCTGCCCCTTCATTTCGTCGATAGAGTGAAACGGCATGTCGTTCATGTAAAGCTCAAGGTCTTTAAGCACGGTTTTGATCCAAGGAATACCGTTACTCAACAATGCTGAAGCGCACATCCCAATATCGGCTCCGGCAAGAATGTACTTTACTAGCTCAGTCGCGCCTTGAATGCCCGTCGTCGCGGCCAGCGAAACTGGAACACGTCCATAGAGGACAGCGATCCAGAGAAGTGGTAGCCGAATCTCGGATCTGACGCTTAGGTCAAGGTTAGTCTTGATCGATAGCTCTTCAATGTCGAAATCAGGCTGGTAAAATCGATTGAACAAAACAAGAGCGTTTGCACCCGCCTCATGAAGTTGCTTTGAGATGTTTCCGATAGATGAGAAATAGGGACTGAGTTTTACCGCGATCGGTATGCTGATCGTTTCGCGAACCATTTTAACGATATCAAGATAGCGCTTTTCGACCTCGGCGGCCGTCATATTGATGTCGGCAGGAATAAAAAATATGTTTATCTCAAGCCCATCCGCACCAGCTTGTTCGATCTCACGGGCATATTCGATCCAGCCTTCGGGAGTTATGCCGTTAAGACTAGCGATTATCGGAATATCGACTCTTTCCTTTGCTTTTCTTATTATCTCAAGGTATTTGGCTGTACCAACCGAATAGTCATGTAAATCCGGAAAGAAATCTGAAGCCTCGGACGAAAAGTTGGTTGTAGAGCGGTAAACCTTTTCGAGAGTCGCAGTTTCTTGCCGTATCTGTTCCTCGAAGAGAGAGAATAAGACAATAGCTCCGGCCCCTGCATCTTCCATCGCTAGAATATTGTCCAGCTTTTGCGATAATGGGTTGGCTGATACGACCAATGGCGATCGAAGACTCAATCCCAAATATGTTGTCCTAAGATCCGGCATATTTTTTCTCCTCTGGGTTCTTAGTAAACCGGTTGGAACGAACTCGCCCCAAAACCGGCCATTTCTTCGTAGGTCTTCCATCTAAGATCTACGATCTCTTGTGCGAGCGTCATCAAACGCTCTGCTTCGAGTGGTGCCGTTTGCGTAAGCACCTTGTATCTCAGTTCGTTATAGGCATATTTTTTTAATGAGATCGTTGGTCTTGGCGAATCCAGCACAAACGGATTATGACCGTTTTTTCGCAATACGGGATTGAACCGGATGAGAGGCCAATAGCCGCTAGCAACTGCGAGCTTTTGCTGATTTAAGCCCTTTTCCATGTCTATTCCGTGGGCTATGCAATGACTATAGGCCAAAATTAGCGAGGGCCCATCGTATGCCTCGGCTTCGCGCAGAGCGAGCAGCGTTTGCTGAGGATTTGCCCCCATTGCGACTTGCGCAACATAGACGTTGCCATACGAAATCGCCTGTAATGCGAGATCTTTTTTGCCAACTCGCTTCCCTGCGGCGGCGAACTTAGCCGCCGCAGCGGTCGGCGTCGCTTTTGACATTTGACCGCCCGTATTTGAGTAAACCTCAGTATCCAAGACAAGAACATTGACATTACGCCCGGTCGCCAACGCATGGTCGAGGCCGCCTGAACCAATATCATATGCCCAACCGTCGCCTCCAACGAGCCAGACGCTTCGGTGTACAAGCTGATCCGCAACCGACGTCAGGTGTTTAGCCTGTGTATTGTCGATCCCGGCAAGTTTAGACTTTAATTCTGCAACTCGCCGGCGTTGATCAGATATCTCGCTTTCCAAATGCTGCGGAGCCCCGATGAGATTGTCTACCAGCTCGTCGCCGAGCTCAGGCCTAAGAGCCCTAAGTAGTTGATGGGCGGTATCGAGTTGCTTGTCCGCCGTCAGCCTCATCCCCAATCCAAATTCGGCATTGTCTTCGAACAGCGAATTTGACCAAGCGGGCCCGCGTCCAAGCGAGTTAGAGGTCCATGGAGTGGTTGGGAGGTTTCCCCCATATATCGAGGAACAACCCGTCGCGTTCGCTACGAGCAAGCGATCGCCGAAAAGCTGAGTCAGCACCTTGATATAGGGCGTTTCGCCGCATCCGGCACAGGCTCCAGAAAACTCAAAAAGGGGTTCCAGAAACTGTATGCCGTGAACTGTTGAAAAATCGACCTCGGGCTTATCGTTCTGGGGCAATCCTTCAAAGAAGCGGATGCTTTCTCTATTGGGCCCAAGATCTGCGGACTTCTCCGCTAGGGATATCGCACGGTTGCCTTTGCCATCTGGAGCATCTACGGGACATACCTCGTAGCAGAGATTGCAACCCGTACAGTCTTCGAGATACACGTTTAGCGAATACTTTGTTTCAGGAAAGCCACGGGCGTTAATAGGCGCCGATTTGAATCCCTCGGGAGCTCCCTCGAGATGATCCTTGTGAAAAAACTTTGCCCTGATGACGCTGTGGGGGCAAACAAAGCCGCAATTTCCGCACTGGATGCAAAGATCCTGTTCCCAGGATGCGATACGGCTTGATACGTTTCTTTTCTCCCATTTTGACGTACCGCTCGGATAGGTTCCGTCTACCGGCAATGCGCTCACCGGAATACTGTCCCCGAGACCTTTTATCATTGCCTGGGTCACATTACGGACGAATTCCGGGGCTTGTGCTGAAATTCCCGCCGCATGACCATTTGTTGCCGTCGTATTTGCTGGAATGGGAACTTCAAAAAGATTTGCAAGCGTTTGGTCAACTGCCTTAAAGTTCTTTTCAACCACCGACTGCCCTTTTTTCAGATATGTCTTTTCTATCGCCTTTTTTATCTGGGAGATCGCCTCGTCAGGGGGCAAAACACCGGAAAGAGCGAAAAAGCACGTTTGCATTATGGTATTGATCCGTCCGGCCATGCCCGTCTTTTGGGCAACATCATCGGCGTCGATCACATAAAGCTTTATGCCCTTGTCGATAATGACCCGCTGTACGGCAAGCGGGATTCGGTTCCAGACCGCGTCAAACGGAAACGGGCTATTTAGGAGGAATGTCGCACCCGGCTTAGCAAATGCAAGCATTTCTTCCTTCTCGAGAAAATTGAATTGATGGCAAGCAATGAAATCTGCCGATCTGATCAAGTAAGGTGCCTTGATCGGCTTCTTGCCGAACCGAAGATGTGAGACTGTCATTGCTCCCGATTTTTTCGAATCGTAAACAAAATAGCCCTGCGCAAAAAGATCTGTATTCTCGCCGATGATCTTGATACTGTTCTTATTTGCTCCGACGGTTCCGTCCGCACCGAGCCCAAAAAAGAGAGCCTGTGTCCAGTCAGATTCGTCCAGCGTGAAGGTTCTATCTACATCAAGGCTTGTCTTTCCAACATCGTCGTTGATCCCGACGGTAAAATGATTGTTCGGTGATCCTGACCTTAGATTGTCAAACACTGATTTAACCATCGCAGGAGTAAACTCCTTTGATGACAGGCCATATCGGCCGCCGACGACTAACGGCAAAGCAGGCCATTGTCGTTTAGAAACCGCCTCCATCAATGTGATCATGACGTCTTGATAAAGAGGTTCGCCCGAAGAGCCCGCTTCCTTTGTTCGATCGAGAACTGCGATACGTTTTACGCCCTTGGGTAGGGCGTCGACGAATTCGTCGTTTGGGAACGGGCGATAAAGCGTCATCTGTATAACGCCGACCTTTTCGCCGCTTTTGGCCAGGAATAAGGCCGTTTCGGATGCCGTTTCAACGCCGGACCCCATAATAACTATCACATCTTCGGCGTCCGCCGCTCCATAGTATCTGACCGGGGAATATTCCCGGCCGGTGAGGGCGGCGAACTTACACATTTCATCTTTCAAAATGCCAACGACCGCCGAATAGAATGTGTTTACAGTTTCACGGCCCTGAAAATAAACATCGGGATTTTGAGCGGTTCCTCGAATAAATGGGTTGTCAGGATTGAGACCGCGTTTGCGATGTGCGAAGACGAGATCGTCGTCGATCATGCCACGAATCTGTTCATCAGATAGAAAATTGATCTTATTCACCTCGTGAGAAGTGCGAAAGCCGTCAAAGAAATGAATGAACGGTATGCGAGACCTTAGCGTCGTAGCTTGAGTGATCAGGGCCATATCGTGGGCTTCCTGTACACTGGCGGAGGCGAGCAAAGCAAAACCGGTCGTTCGCGCCGCCATAACATCCTGGTGATCACCAAAGATAGACAGCCCCTGTGCCGCAAGCGAACGTGCCGCGACGTGAAAGACCGTGGCTGTCAATTCGCCGGCGATCTTGTACATGTTCGGCAGCATCAACATCAAACCCTGTGATGCAGTAAAGGTGGTGGTGAGCGATCCGGTTTGCAGCGCCCCGTGAACAGTGCCTGCGGCTCCGCCTTCGCTCTGCATTTCCATGACTTCGGGAATATTCCCCCAAATATTCTGGATGTCCTTTGCAGACCATTCATCCGCAAATTCTGCCATTGCTGAAGAAGGAGTGATCGGATAGATCGCACATACCTCATTTACGCGATACGCAACGTAAACGGCCGCTTCGTTTCCATCAAGCGTCACCGCACAACTAGTATTCTGGTCGGACATTACGATACCTCCGATTCGCCGATCATATCGATCGCGTGACAAGGGCATTGCTCATAGCAAACGCCGCAACCGGTGCATAGGTTGTAGTTGATCTTATACCTAAGCCCGGCACCCAACTTAATGATCGCCCGTTCAGGGCAAGCCCCGAAGCAACCGTCACATTCAAAACAGTTGCCGCATGAGTAGCAGCGTTGAGCCTCGTAGACGGCTTCGTCCATTGAAAGCCCGCCAACAATCTCGTCAAATCCGGAGATCGCGATCTCGGGTTCTATATGCTCCTGTTGTTTGGGGAGAGCGTCTGTACGGTACCAAACGCTAAGCTGCTCGGCCGAAACTGACGGGTTGTTGGGTGCTTTCACAAAACTGCGGCCGTTTAGCCAGGCATCGATGTTACGGGCAGCCTTTTTGCCGT
>JBGAUY010000004.1:0-112290 GCA_044228425.1 Pyrinomonadaceae bacterium
TTGCCTTTTCGAGACAGGTCGATCTGCCGCTGAGTCTTGCGATATTGATCGACACGAGCGGTTCGCAAGAGCGAACATTGCCGGAGGAAAAGGCGGCGGCGATCTCGTTTTCAGAGTCGGTGGTGCGTCCGGCAAAGGACGAAGTTTGTATCGTGTCTTTCACCGGCGAAGCGACACTCGAACAGGGTTTTACCAATAATTTGACACGGCTCAGACGATCAGTCAGCCAAGTCAGATTTATCCCTCCGTCGGGTTACATTGGCGGTGGTGTGATGACCGGAACGCCGCCGATCTCCGGCGATAACCAAGCCGTGGTCGGCTCGACCGCGATCTGGGACGCGATCTGGGTCACGTCCGACGAGATACTAGGCCCGGCGCCGGAAAAGACCCGTCGGGCGATCATTTTGCTCTCCGACGGGGTCAATACATTTGGCAAAAAGAAATTGGATGACGCCGTGCAGGCTGCTCTGCGGTCGGAGGCGGTCATCTATTCGATAGGCATCGGCGATAATTTTTACAGCGGCGTCGATCGCGGCTCGCTAAATAAGATCTCAGAGCGGACAGGCGGACGGGCTTATTATCCAAAGGATGAGCGTGAGCTGCGTGAGGCATTTAGCCAGATCCAGGACGAGATGCGTTCGCAGTATCTCGTCGCCTATGAACCTTCGAATCAGAACCGCGACGGTGCGTTCCGTAAGATCGAGATCACTTTGACCAGTCAGCAGATGCAGAAAGACAAGGTCAAGGTCACCCACCGCCAAGGCTATTTTGCCAAGACGCCCCAGAAAAAATAGTTAACTGAATCCGTTTGAATATTGGTCGCCGAAGATGATAATTGTTCATCTTTGGCGATTTTTATATGAGCGACTATAAATTTGTGACGATCTGGACGATCGACGCCCCGCTGGAAAAAGTTTGGGACGTGATCGAGGAAGCCGATGCGTGGCCCGAGTGGTGGCGAGGTGTGCTTCGCAGCGTTGAGTTAAAACCCGGTGATGACGATGGAGTCGGGAGCATTCGCCGTACGACTTGGAAGAGCGCTCTGCCGTATAAGCTCGAATTTGACACCGAGATATTGCGGGTCGAACGACACCGCCTGATCGAGGCGCGGGCTTTTGGTGAGCTTGACGGCCATGGACTTTGGTGGTTTGATGAGATAAGTAACCGACAAACCCGCGTCCGATACGACTGGACCGTTAAAACCACCAAGGCCTGGATGAACCTCCTCGCTCCCTTCGCAAGGCCATTTTTCCGCTGGAATCACGACACGATCATGAGCTGGGGCGAAGACGGCCTCAAACGCCGTCTGGGTATTTAGCCCGCAACGGACGTTATCCACCAGACATTGCCAAAAGGGTCGGCCACGCCGCAACTCCGGCCGTATTCCTGATCATCGGGAGGCATTACTGTTTCTGAGCCCGCATCGACTGCCTTTTTGTAGGTCGCATCAGCATCGTCAACATAGACGAACATGTTGGCTGTCGCCGGTTTCCAATCGTCTCGGCTCTGCGAAAACATTATCGTGCTGCCGTTAATATTTGCTTCGCAATGACCGACGATGTCGCCGCGTACGTCCTGATGCGTCATCTCGGCGTCAAAAACGGCTTTAATGAATTCGATAAAGCCGGTCGCATTTTCCATCATCAAATACGGCATTACGGCCTGATGACCGTTTGGAATATTCATATTTTGTCGGATCAATAGGTGTACATTTCGACCTTTATGACCTCTCCTTTTTTAGTTTTTATCACCCAGTAAACTCCGTATTCGGTGTCCGGCAACTGTTTGAATACTTCTTTTTTGAACAGCATATTAGCGAGCGCGGGCGTCGTGTTGCTATGGCCGACTATCAAATAGTGTTTTGGTTTACCATTTAGCATCAGCGGTATCAGATCGGCCTGTTTTGCCGGATCGTAAGTCTGGACCTCTTTATGGCGGAGTTTTGCAATCGGCTCTGCGGTCTGTTTTGTTCGTTTGTACTCCGTCGAATAGACCACGTCAGGCTTGTATTTTTTTACGGCTTTTGCCAACCGCTCCGCACGTTCGAGTCCTTCGGGCGAAAGCTCAGGGTCGCCCTTAGCCATATCGGTGGCGTTGCCGGTCGTGCTTTTTTCAGCATGACGAACGAGGACGATGGTTTTTTTCTGGGCGATCGAGGTTTGCGCAAAGAACCCCACCAGACAAACCAAAGCTAGAGGCAATAGCCGTTGAATTTTCATAACGATCCCTAATATCTGTTTTTCAAAGCAGTGTAGCAAATTTACCAAATTAGCCTAAATTCTGCTAAACTCACACAAATTCTCGACAAAACTTCATTGCCACACAGGAGCCGAAAACAATGAGCGAACAGGACAAGGAACCGATCCCGACCGATCAATACGATCGTGAATTAGCGACCGATCTGAACGACAATACTGCGGACAAGCCAAAGGGTATTGCTCTGCATACCAAGATCTTGATCGGCTTGCTCGTCGGCATCGGCGGCGGATTAACTGCCAATCAGGTTTGGGGCGGCGGGCATGAAAATGTCGCGTGGTTTATCTCAAATATCACCCAGCCGGTCGGGACGCTCTTTCTAAATCTGCTTTTGATGATCGTTGTGCCGCTAGTGTTTTCGTCGCTGGTCGTCGGGGTCGCAGGTATCGGAGATATTCGCAAACTTGGCCGCATCGGCCTCAAATCTTTTGTTTATTGCCTTATCATTTCAGCTATCTCGGTCGTTATCGGTTTGGGGCTCGCAAATACGATACGTCCGGGCGAACGGATCAGTCCTGAGATCGCGACGCAGCTCAAAGAAAAATTTAGCAGCGGTGCCAAAACGGCTACTGAGGCTCAAGTAAAGGCTGCGGAAACGGCGAAATCTGATTCGGCGCTGATGCAAGCCGTAAAGACCATCGTGCCAAAAAGCGTGTTCAACTCGATCGCGGGTGAAAATCCGAACATGCTCCACATCATGTTTTTTGCGTTGATAGTCGGGGTCGCGATCACGTTGTTGCCGGCTCCGGTTTCGGCACCTTTCGTCAGCGTGATGGAATCGTTATTCGCGATCACGTCAAAGATCATCGACATCATAATGAAATTCGCCCCATACGCGGTGGCGTGCCTCATTTTTAGCAACATCGCAGTGTTTGGCATCGACCTGCTCAAATCACTCGGCTGGTTTGTCGCGACGGTACTGATCGGCTTGGGCTTACATTTCTTTGGCGTGTATTCGCTGTCGGTGTGGCTGTTGTCGAAAATAAATCCGATCGACTTTTTCCGCCGCATCTGGACGGTGGTGGTAACGGCGTTTTCGACCTCGTCGTCAAACGCAACGCTACCAACGGCTCTGCGCATATCTGAAGAAAATCTCGGTGTACCAAAAGAGATCAATAGCTTTGTACTAACCGTCGGGGCAACGGCAAATCAAAACGGCACTGCCCTTTACGAGGGTGTGACAGTGCTATTCCTCGCCCAACTCGCGGGCGTCGAACTAACGCTGAGCGTTCAGCTAATGGTCGTCTATTTGGCGATACTCGGCGGCATCGGTACGGCGGGTGTTCCGTCCGGCTCGATACCGTTTATCATCGGCATTTTGGCAATGATCGGCATCGATCCGGCGCTGATCGCGATCATTCTCGGCGTCGATCGTATTCTCGATATGTGCCGCACGACACTCAATGTTGTCGGCGATCTGACGGCGGCAACATTTGTTGCCCGTAGCGAGGGGTACGAGTTGTTAAAAGCAAAGTAGATGTTTCCCATCGGCGACGACAACTCGGATCGGCACATCACGCCGGTGGTCAATTACGCGATCATCGGCCTCAACATCCTCGTGTTTTTGCTGCTCCAGCGGCTTGGGGCAAACGAGCCGTTTGACTACGCATTTTCACTCGTCCCCCGTGAGATAATGACCGGCGTAGATATCGCCGGGCCGCAGGTGATACAGGTTGGCTCTGATGTCGCCCGCGTCAATCATTACGCAACGCCGCTGCCGCTGTATTTTAATTTCCTCAGCTCGATGTTCATGCACGGCGGGATCATGCATATTTTTGGCAATATGCTGTTCCTCTTTGTCTTTGGCGACAATATTGAGAACCTGATCGGACATATCCGCTACGTCATTTTCTATTTGCTTTGCGGGTTTGGGGCAGCTGCGGCTCAGATAATAATGGGGCCGGATTCGATAATACCGATGCTGGGAGCTTCGGGTGCGATCTCGGGCGTGCTGGGCGGTTATCTGCTGCTTTTCCCAAAGAGAAATGTGCGGGCGTTGATATTTAACTTTGTAACAACAGTTCCGGCATTTGTCGCGATCGGTATATGGATCGTATATCAGATCGTGCTCGGATATCTCACGCCTGCGGGTGGAGGTGGCGTTGCTTATGCCGCTCACATCGGCGGGTTTATTGTTGGCTTGGCTTTGATAAAGATATTTGCGATCGGCCGCTCAGAGCGTATCGCCACGTTTTGAAGGCGCTATTTTGTCGCGACCAGCTTTACGCCTAACAGATAACTTGCGGCTCGGTTATGCGTCAGCAGTTTCCGGACTCGATGCGGCAGCGTGGCTAGTAGCGCCTCAAGGAATCTGTATGGCAGCAACGGCAGTTTTAACACCAGCGAACCAATCCTGAGAAAGATCCTCGTTCTAGAAAATCCCGCATCCCTTAAAATGCGGCCCAGCTCTGTCGCGGTGTACTCTCGCAAGTGTAATCCCGTCGCCTCATCATCAAATTCTCGCGAAACATCATGTGGGCCGCTCAAACGATTTGGGGTAATGCAAAAATACGTCCCGCCGGGTTTTAACACCGCGTAGATATTTCTTAGCTGTTCGAGCGCGTCGTCCGGATGCAGATGCTCCATTAACTGGTCGCTATAGACGACATCGATCGTGCCCTGCGTGACAGGAATGTCGCAGCCGTCCGATATGATGAGCTGAAAGTTAGCCGGAGCGTCGGCATTTTTGGTGACCTCGTTCGATACGTCGATCGCAAAAACTTGTTTGGCGACCTTCGCCACCTCAAGCGAAACCGAACAGTCCCCCGGCCCAACCTCGACGAAAACCGTATCTTTATTAATAAAGCCGGCGAGATTTCGCACATGCTTTTTGAGCTGACGCTTGTGCTCATCCTGCGACTGCGGCTGTATCAACGGATGGTGCGGCAGCTTGGTAAATAGCTCGTCGTATGCGGAGGTGTAAAGCGTCTGGCGTTCAACAGCGGACGAATGACGCAGCCCGTCGGCGATCTCGCGCTCGACCGTGTAATGCTCAAGTATTTGTTCGCTTGTCCGCGTGTCCATTATCTAAGCCCGATTTGATAATAGACCAAACCCGCGGCTATTTTGCAACGCCGGTTAACATTCGCCGCATAAACTCCGTGTCATCCCACGTCCCAAAATTGCCTTGGCGGACGATCACCATATCCAGCGAGCGGATAACATAGAGCCGCTGATTGCCGGCTCCGGCGGCCATAAATAGATCGCCCACGCCCTCAGCTATGCCGTTTTTCATTATCCCCTCGACTGCACCGCCGATGGAGCGGCCACGCGGGTCTTGGCCCTTTTGATTAAGCCAAAACGTGATGCCGTATGCCGGATTCGTTTTTGATCCGACGACCAGCTCGTCCAATATTTTTTTGCTGACGATCTGTTTGCCGTTCCACTTGCCGTTGTTCTTGAGAAACTGACCAAACTTTACCCATTCGCGTGCGGTCAAGCTTGCACCTTGCGGCAACAAAGGCTGGCCGTCAACGCTCCGCCAAAACCCGACGCTCAGACCTATCGGGTCGAGTATCCGCCGCTTTAGGTATGCCATCACGTTTTCGTTTTTGGGTTTTAGCTTGCGGGTCATCAGCTCGCCAAATATCTGAAACGGTGCGGGTCCGTATTCGAAATGCGTTCCCGGTTCATAACTTGCAGACGATCTGATCGCATCGGCGTAACTCGGCACACGGCCGATCTGTCCGGCGTCGATGCCGCTGGTCAGTGACAGCAATTGGCGGATCGTGATCTTGGATTTACGCGGGTCAGATTTCCATTCGGTGATAGTGTCGGCAACCTTTTCGTCGAGATCTTTGATCAGTTTGTCGTCGATCGCGGCGGCGGCCATCACCCCTGAGAATGATTTTGTCCCGCTCGCTAGTATCCACGGCTGGTCGGCGGTGCGGCCGTTTTGATATTCCTCAAAGACGATCTTGTCGCCTTTCATCACCAACACAGACACGCCGCGATTTTCGCGTGAATAGTCGGCGGCAAGCTTATAGCGTTCCGTTTCGGAAAGCGTCTTTTGAGCAAAGCCATTACAGACGGTAATTATTACGGCCAGCGTGATTGGTAAAAATCTATTCATATAAAAACCTACACAAAGAGCCGGAGACCAGCATGACTGTTCCCCGGCTCTGAGCGTTCCCCCTTGGACTATTGGCGTTGAAACTCAGGAGTTCCAAGTACCAAACTTACTACTTTAAAGACATCTGGATTGCCGCTCGGGTTTAGCAGACGAGCCTGACGGTTTTGGCCGCCTTGCTGTCCTTGACGCATATTCGGCACCTCAACGGGATCGTCCAGTTCATTACCGGCCTTGACCTCGGGCAGCGGCTGTTCGATCTGTTTTAGCAGCAGAGCTTTACTGGTTGCGGAGATATCGCTGTCGAGTATCCCGGCAAGGGCTTTGTCGAGGATCTGCGATTTATCCTTTGACTCAAAACCCTTGAGATCGACACGCGTACCGGGAATGCGATTGCTGGCGATGGCGACGGCAAAGTTGAGCCGTTCGAGCAGAGCACCCGTATTGACCCAATCCTCAGCCGTGTCGGGGTAACCGGTCGGTGCCTGATAACCGTATGGCACTTCGCCAAGTTTGTTGAGCATCGCGGCCAGTGCAGGGCTCGCGTTGGTATCGGCACCGAGTGTGCGGATCGAACTAACGGCAAGCTCAAACGGCGATTTGATCTTTGCACGGTAATTTTCAGGTGCAAAGAACTCTTTGTCGTTAAAGAGAGCTTTGAGCGTAGTTTTGATATCTCCCTTAGACTTTTGAAATGCATCGGCAACACGTCCTACCAACGCATCGCTTGGCGTATCGCTGACAAATTTGACTGCCAGCTTGCGGGCGATATATTTTGCGGTCGCGGGGCTTGAGACAAGTATATCGATGACCTTGAGGCCGTCTTTGACGCCGCCCTCATCGACCTTTTGGCCGAGCACGTTTTTAGCTCCGCCCTCATGCCAACGCGAGTTAAAGTAAAACTCGCCGCTCTCAATGTCGTCCGGCACACCGGCAAGCCGCTGGATGCGTTCGAGCTGGCGGTTTTCGGTGCCTTTGATATCGTACGCCGCGGCACGCCGATAGCCACGCGGATCAGCTATCGTCCAGCCGGTAAAGCATTTGGCGACCTCGATAATGTCGTTTTGCGAATAGCCGCCGTCAACGCCAAGCGTGTGCAGTTCCATCAGCTCGCGGGCGTAATTTTCGTTAATACCGCGACGCCGCTGCTGCTGCGCCGGCTGTTGCGGGTTATTTTGAGCGTCTTTGATCCGCTGATCTATCTGGGCGTCGGTCGCACCTGTCTGCTGTTTGATGCGGTCGCGCTGTTGCTGATTGATACGTCCGCCATTTTGCATCAACTGCTGCAAGCGTCGTGCGTTTTGGCCGTTGCCCGGCTGCTGTGCGTTGGGCGAAACAGATTCAAAATTATCTAAATAAAAAAGCATCGCCGGGTGCTGGGCAGTGCCAACCACGAGATCTTTAAAATTACCAAGCGCATTTTTACGCAACACGTCTCGTTCATAGCTGGGGATGTACCAGCGGACAGCGGCTTTGCCCGCAAAGACGTTAAAGTGGTTTTGCCAAAAATCGACCATCACCTCTTGCAGTTGACGCTCCGAATAGACGGCACGCAGTACGCGATTTGCAACGATCGACGGCAAGATCTGAGCGGCAGGCTTTAGATCGTATTTAGCATAAAGCTCAGCGATCTTTTGCCGACGTTCACGCTGCTGTGCCTGAGTCTGCTCGCCCTGAGCCTGATTAGCGTTTGCCTGATTATTACGTCCGCCCTCAAGCTGTTGCAGCAACGCCCCAGGATTTGGGTATTTTGCAAAAAGCTCGGACGTAGACAGGTTAAATATCTCGAGGTTTTTGACCTTTAACTCCGCGACCGGATCATCGATCGTCGCAGGGTTTAGTTGTTGATCGATATATTTCTGGATGCCCATCGATCTGACCCGCTGGACATCGCCGGGACGAGCACCAAACCCTAACCGGTTTAGCACATGCATTATCTTTTGCTCGTCAGAGAGAGGCTTTGTGGTGGAGCGTGCGTCGGCCCGCAACATAAATGCCGGTGCGAGCAATGCGACCAGAGATGCGGCCGCGAAAAAGCGTTGGATATATGATGTAGTGCGTTTCATTTTAATAACCTCGGAAAACATAATTGCAAATAACTTAACTGCTGTGAGGTTAGACGCCCCGCGCCGCAAAAAAGGCGAAGAAATGCATCGGGACTTATTAACGCCAATATCAAACAGGACAACAATTTACTGCGCAAACACATCTAATCCCTCGAAATCTAGCGGCGATTGCGTTAGAATTGCGACTTGGTTAGAGAATAGTCTCGAGAGTGGGAAAAACAATGAAAAAGATCACAGTTTTTTATGCGATTTGTGCAGCTGCCCTGTTGGCTCTCGCGGCGTTTGGCCAAGAAGAGCTGTTTAGCAACCCAAATGTCGAATACACATTTACACTGCCCAACGAAAAATGGAAACTGACCGTTCCGCCGTCCGCCACCAGCCCAAATGTCGAGTATGTCTACGGCGACCGCAACGAGGGCCATCTCGAGGTACGCAAACTCACCGTTGCTAAGGGGACGATCCTCAGCGACGTTATCCACGGCGACGAAGAGCAAAAGCTGCAGTTCAAACCGGGCTTTGTCGCAGGTAAAGAAGAGCGGTTCGCCGGACGATTTACCGGCACGGTCTATAATTTCGAATACGTCGCTTCGGGCCGCAACATGTCCGGCCGCTACTATTTTCTACGTACGAACGAAACAACGATCTACGTCCTCAGATTTGCCGGCCGCAAAGACTCGCTCCGAGCGATCCTCAACCAAACCGACTCGATCGCCCGCACGTTTGCGGTGAAGTAGAGAATCAGTAGGCAGAAATAGAGAAAAAGGCCGCGAACTTTATGCTCGCGGCCTTTGTCGATTTATGGTGCCCTTAGTTCTGGCACAAAATACGTGCCAGTGTTGCGAGAAACTCGCAACCGTGTGCGGGCTTCTGCCATGAGACTTGTTAATTGATCGACCTTGACGCCAATACGTGGGATTCGTCGAGTTCGACGATGAGGTTGCCGCTTGAGATCTTGTCGATGTCGGCGGCGTTAGACGGACGGCCTGAGGCGTTTGAGATCGCGAGCAGGCGTTTGCGGCTGATCTTGCGGGTATACATTGCCTTGTCGGCCGCGACGACGATCTGGTCAAACGTGGCTCCGGCTTGCGGATAGCCAGCGGAACCGAGGCTGACTCCGACGCGGGCATCGCCTTTTTCGCCTACCGGTAACCGGAAATCACCTACCGCACGTTCGATACGTTCGCAGAGTTCAGCGACATCTTCGGGCTCGGCGTTTGGTACGATGGCAACAAACTCATCCCCGCCGTAGCGTGCAAGGAAATCATAATCGCGGAGCTGGCCGAGTATCACCTGTCCGACCTCACGCAGCAGTTCGTCGCCGACCTTGTGGCCGAACGTATCATTGACCAACTTAAATCCGTCGAGATCGAGCATCAGCAGCTGGAAACCGGTGTCGCTGCGGCTGGCACGTCCCGCCTCGCGTTCAAACTGTAGCTGCAAGCTGCGGGCGTTTGGCAGGCCGGTCATCGGATCGGTCATGGCATGGGTCGTCGCTTCGTCGTGGAGTAGCGATTTGCCGATAGCGTCAGACGCTATACGCGAGATGGTCTCGAGCAGACGGATGTGCTCTTCGCCGTAGGCGGCCAGCTCGTGCGAATAGATAGTGACGGCGCCGAGCAACTCGCCGTCCGCAATAAGCGGGACCGCCGCCATTGTCGAATATTGTTCGAGCAGCTCGGTTTGCGAATATGAAAAATCCAGATCGGGTTCAGCATTTATGACCGTCTCAGACGATTTGAGCGCGAAACCAGTCGCTCCCTGGCCAACCTTTATCCGGCGGAGCGAGAGCACATCGGCATTGTTTCCCTCGACATGGGCGGCGGACGCAGACTGTTTGCCCTCGTCGAGCAGATAGAGAATGCAGGTGTCGTATGGAACAAATTCGCCGACCTTTTTCGCAAACATCTGTAACGTTTGGAAGAGCGTCACCGAGCCGCTGAATTCGCGTGCAAGCTCATAGAGGTTAAACACCTCGCGGTTGGCAAGCTTGATCTGCTCGGCAAAATGCTGGTCCTGGGGCTTTGCGACCGGCATATCTTCGGCTGACGGGTCAGGATATGCGTGGCCCTGCTCGTTGACCTCAGCCTCAAGAAAGGCCAGATTTTTGATCAACGTCTGGACGATCGTCGGATCAAACCGCATCCCCGAACCCTCTAGTATGATCTGTCGCGACTGATCGCGTGGAATAGCCGGACGATACGGCCGCGCACCGCGGAGAGTGTCATAGGCATCGGCGACGCATAGGATGCGGGCCGTCAGCGGGATGTCTTTGCCCTGCAAACCGTCGGGATAACCGGTGCCGTCCCAGCGTTCGTGATGATGGCGGACGGTCGGCACGACCGGATAGTCAAAGCCTACCTTCTCGAGGATCGATGCACCGACAACGGGATGGATCTTGGTCTTTTCGAGCTCGGCGGGTGTGAGTTTGTCGGGCTTGCTGAGGATATGATCTGGTATGGCGAGCTTGCCGATGTCGTGGAGCAGTGCTCCTGTACGGAGGGCGTTGATCTCATCTTCGGACAGGCCCAGTATCTCACCCAGGCGAACCGCATAGATCTGTGTGCGACGGACGTGACCGATATCGACCTGGTCGCGGGCGTCGATCGCCGTCGCCAGAGCCTCAACGGTCGCCATATGAACGCGGTTAAATTCGGTCAGCCGGCGGGTCTGCTGCTCGACGCTCTTGAGGTGGATCCGGTATCCGATCGCAGCAAGACAAAGCAACAACGCGATCAGTATCAGGCTGGCGTGAAACAGTTGTAGAACCGAGAGAGCCGTCAACAATACGACAGTCGCCACTATCAGCAGTGAGACTCCGCCGATGATCTTGGTCGAAGTTCGAAATTTATTCAGGGGCAGTGTTTTCATTACGAACTAAATATGCTCGGGGCGATACCGCCCTCGACGTCATTAGAAACATACAATCGGTGTGCCAAAGACTGGAACAAAGTGAAACGCTGATTTTAGCGGAAAGTAATGATAGAAGATCGGAGAAGCCGCTTGCGGGTCAGTCAAATAGACCTGTCAGATTGAAAGAATGCGGTCAGATAGACCGACGGGCAGACTGCGAAAGGTGATCAGTAGTTTTGATCGTCGTAGCCGTAACTATTTAGATCGTCGTCGTCCGAAGCACCGTCGCCGCCGCTTTCCTCGTTGAGGTCGAGTTCAAAAGGATCGAGTCCCACGACGACGAGCTTTGATGAGCATTCTTCGCAGATCACGGTATCGCCCTGTTCGGACTCGGCGTCAACGTAGACCTCTTCGCTGCATTCGGGGCAAATGGATGTCGGCATTTATCGTCTCCGGAAAACTTGTGAGAAGCGGTTTGTGTTTCACTCGACAGCCAAGTGAAAATAGACCCAACATTAAATCTAACTTGAACGAGGATGTTTTGGCAAGAATAATTTGTGAACTTTAGTCTTTGGGGCGATCAGGTCGAAACATGCAATTTCCATTCAACTTAAGCAACGATAAAGATTTTGACGTCGTCGGTTTTGGGACGAATGCGGTCGATTATCTGATCACCGTTCCCGAGTACCCGGCGTTTAAGTCAAAGGTCGAGCTTGACCAATATACCGAGGCGGCGGGCGGCGAGATCGCGTCGACCATGGCCGGGCTGCAGCGTTTGGGAATGAAGACGGCCTACGCCGGCAGATTTGGCAGCGACCGTGCGGGAGAGATCGGACTTGAATCGCTGGTTGATGAGGGAGTGGATATCTCGTTTGCCGAGACGGTTAACGGCACGAGAACCCAGATCGCCTTTATTATTATCGATGCGGCAAGCGGCGAGCGGACGATCCTGTGGCAGCGAGACAAGTTGCTTGCCTACGATACGATCGATGCACCTGTGGACGCAGCGGCCCGATGCAAGGTTTTGCACATGACACCGCACGACACACAAGCTTGTATCCGGATGGCGGCCGAGGCAAAGGCGAACGGTGCGATCGTTTCGGTAGATATAGATAATGTCTTTGACGGCGTCGACGATCTGTTACCGCTAGTCGATATCTGCATCGCGTCTGCGGAGTTTTCGCACAAGCTGCTCGGCACGACGGATCTGAAACAAGGGCTTCGCGAACTAAACTCGCGGTTTGGCTGCGCCGTGACCGGTGCAACTGTCGGTGATCACGGCTCGGTGGTGTTGTGCGACGGTCAACTTATCGAAACCCCGGCGTTCGCCGTTCCCGGTGGATGCACCGACACGACCGGAGCAGGCGATGCGTTTCGAACCGGTTTGCTGTACGGACTGTTGACGGGTGAGCCTATAGATGAAAGCTGTCGGATGGCAAATGCGGTCGCCGCATTAAAATGTCGAGGGCTAGGTGCGAGATTTGCTCTTCCGACGCAAATCGAACTAAAAACATTGTTAAAAAAAGTATAGACTTTTTGTTCCGCACTGTAATACAATTTGAATGTGGTCTCCCGCCCACCGCACTCATCCCTAACAGTAACTCCAACGTCTACCGTTAGACCACACAACCTCTGAACACATAATATGGACTCGAAGATAGGCCTTATAATCCAGTTGGCGGGAGTTTCGCTAATAACGCTATTGACGCTTTTCCTTAGGCGTTCAATAAACGTTGTAGCACTCAAGCACTGGACCAATGCATGGCTGTTTCTTTCGTTTGCACTATTTTGTCTGCGGCTAGCATTTAGCTACGAACAATATTCGACCCAGCTTTTTAGTTTTTACTTTCTTACCGAATACGTCTTTGGATTTTTGCTTATTGCAGGTTGCCGGAGTCTGACGGCAAATAGCGAAATGAAGATCAGGCAGGAGGTTTTTGTTCTGCCGTTCATTCTTGTCGCGTTCGGACTGCCATTTCTCGGCGATGATTTTAACCTTGTATTCAACATCCATTCGCTCATAATGTCCGGTTTTTTCCTGATCGCAAGCATTGCACTATGGAAAACTAAGATCAGGACATTTGGCTGGAAAGTAATGCAGGTCGCACTTGGTTTGCTGGTGTTTACATTCCTGCAGTATTTTGTTGTGTTCTCAGCTCGACAGTACCTAGTGATCGAGTTTGATTACCTGCAATACAACTCTGTGATCGACCTCGTCTTACAAATACTGCTCGGATTTGGTATGGTCATCGTCTTGCTCGAACAGGTGCTGTCCGACGCCAAGAGCGCCAACGAAAAACTAAAAAAGGCCCATGAAAAGCTCGAAGAGCTTGCCCACATCGACCCGCTGACCACGGCACTCAATCGCCACGCGTTTCACGGCTATTTGAAACGTCACGGCGATGAGCGTCAGTTGGTCTCAGGCTGTGTTGGTTTTTTTGATGTCGATGATCTTAAGGATATCAACGACAATTACGGACACTCGGCGGGCGACATCGCGATACGTATAGCCGTCAAAGCTATCCGCGAAGTGATTCGTCCCGAAGATCTGATCTTTCGTTGGGGCGGTGATGAATTTTTCGTGATCATGATCGGGCTCGATGCCGAGGCAGCTTATCAGCGGATGGAAAAATTTGAAAAACTGCTAACCAACATCGCCGTCGAAGGAGCAGACAAACTGCTGACGCTCGGGGTCTCACACGCATTTGAGAATTTCAGTGACCTCGCAGATCTAGAAAACACGATCGCAAGAGCAGATGCGATGATGTATTTGAATAAACAGCAGCGAAAAGCTTCTAAAACTGCGCCTCCTGCCGGTGAGAGTCTGTTAGAGATCGAATCGCTCGTTCATCGATAGACGCAATTCGCAGATCGAAATTTGAAATAGGCTGAGACCATACTGGTCTCGGCCTTTTACAATTTATCACTGAAGAAACTGGTAACCAATGCCCAGGCATCTCGGGCGGCGGCAGCGTCGTAAACCTCAGGCCGTGTGTCATTAAAAAAGGCGTGGTCGGCATCGTATTTGACCGAGGTTACAGGCAGTTCGAACCGCTCGGTAGCGTCTTCTAATATGGCGACCTTTTCAGGATTGATCCACGCGTCGCGTGTGCCCGAGACAAAGATCGTCGGGACAGTCAGTTTTTTGAGAATGTCTTCCTCAGGGATATCACCGTAAAACGGGGCTGCGGCGCTCAAACCCTCAAGCTCGCACGCTGCTCTGAGAGCAAATGTCCCGCCCATGCAATAGCCGCTAATGCCGAAATGCGGAATGCCAAACTCGGCCGAAGCGGCCGCGATGGCATTACTTATCGTATCGAGCCCGTCCTGGACCGCGAGTGCACCCATCATCTGCGAAGCCTCAGCACTGTCGGTCGCAACCTTACCGCGATAAAGGTCCGGTGCGATGGCGATAAATCCCTCTTCGGCATATCGACCGGCGATATCTTTGATGTGAGCATTCAATCCCCACCACTCATGAATGAGAATGACGGCTTTCCCGTTGCTTTTATCAGGCAGCGTGACATAGGCCGTCGTCGTGCCGTTCGCTGTAGCTATCGTAAGTATTTGATCGATCATAAGTTCTGTAAAATTAGAGCATTCGGCAAACTTCCTTACCCCACGGAATTGAGGTCGCCCGTTTTATCGACTGCTTATAGTCATCATATTTCCAATCGCGGCGTTGCAGGACAGTTCCATCAGAATATTCTATGCGATTTATAAATGCCTTTTCATCAAAGGTCTTACCCGTGGCTTGGGCAAGACTATCCGCAGATATCACATCACTTGGCCCCAAAATACTAAATGCACTCAGATCGCGCTTGTCGCCCGCTTTTATGGACGCTCCGCACAAAAACTGACGTCTAACAACGTTGGATGGATTGGCAAGCTCTGTAAAACGGAATTCCCAAAAGATGATATCGACATGTTTATCGCTGTCGTTCTTAATATTCGCAAAGTATATAAAGCCTGCCTTGTCGTCGCTTTTTATCGCTCGCGCCTCCTGGGCAAGTTTTTCAAGCTGGGCACTGCGTCCGTCGACGGTGTGTTCGTTCGGGTCAATAGCTCCACGTTGCTGCATCTGATTTTCCCTGGCATTTCTCTGAAAATTTCTGTTCTCAGTGATCATCGCCGGAGCCGGAACGCCGGTTTGAGGAATTTCTTTTTTTCCACTTTCTCTGATGTATTTCCACCCGGCTTCAAGCACAGTTACGCTTCCGCTCTGTGCGAGATAGCTGGGTTCGGCAATGACGAGAAAGAATATGCCTAGGGTGATCGACGATCTCATGAGTCCCTCCGATTTCGTTAAGTCATTCGGCAATATTACACCAAGATCGCCCTAAAACATCAGAAAAATCTTACCGTATAACTAAATCTCACACCGCGTCCGATCTCCGGCGAGATGTCCTTGATAAACGAGATGTGGTTAAAAAACAGCTTGTTATTTAGGTTATAAGCGCTCACCGAAAATATGTTAGCCGTGTGTCTAGTCGGGATGATATACGACGCCGTCACATTTGCCGTGCCGTAACCCGCGGTCGGCGTTTCGTTGGTAAAGACGCGGTCCTGCCGCCCGACGGCTACAAACTCGGGCTTGACGCTAAAATTGCCTTTGTGAATGTCTAGCCCGATGCGACCTCGCAACGGAGAGATACGCGGCAGAGGGCGGCCGTCTTTTAGCTGGGCGTTGACATAATCGACACCGGTTATCACGTTTACATATTTATGAGCTGTCACATCAATGCTTAGCTCGGTGCCGGTAAAGCGGCTGTTGCCTTGCAGATATTTTGCGATCTCAAATCCGCTACCCGGATCGTACGTGTTCGTTGGTGCGAGAAAGACAAAATTTCGAAATGCATAGTAATAAAAATTTGCCTCGGCCTTGATCCGCGAATTTTGCTGCCTCAATGACAGGTCTATGCCGTTGCTGATCTCCGGACGCAGAGCGGCATTGCCGACCTCAAACGCGAGAGTCCCGTCGTGCGGGCCATTGTTATACAGCTCTTCGAGGGCGGGAGCTCGAAAGCCGTGCGAATAATTGGCGACAAAAGCTCCGCCTTCCCACAAGGCAAATCTTGCGCCGGCGGCCGCAGAAACTCCTGTAAATGAGCGGGCTGGCAGAGCCGGATTTACCGGTGTATATCGATTGTTTTCGACACGGCCGCCAAACTGTAGGCTTACACGTTCAAATTTCAATTCCTCGAGCCCAAAGACCGAAAAAGCATTTTGAGTGACCGGGCCATCAACGAGCGTTTCGAGCCCAACGGTCGAGTAGTCGCGGTGAAACCCATCGAAACCAAACCGTCCGTTTAGGTTTCCCTTCTTTTTCTGCTCGAACATACCGCGATAGGAAAATACGTTGTTGCGAAAGGTTGTGCCGACAATGGCTTCTTCGATCTCCTGGTGCTGATAACGGCTTATCGCGACGGTAAATTTTGCATCGCTGATCGCCCAATCGAGGTCCTTGTAGCCAAAATTGAACTTAATATCGTTTCGGTGCATCTTTATGCTTCGCAGCTCGGGATCGATCTCGCGAAAATCCAGCGGGATGCCGTATTCGTTTTGGTAGTAATTGTAATTGGTATTAAAAAACGCGTTCTTTGCAAAATACCCAAAACCGCCGCTGCCGGCCGCGTTTCGTGTAAAGGTGTTTTCGACGGTTCCAAAATTACCGCCCGCCTTGTAATTTCCGGTTCGCTGCGTGCTGCCGTTGCCCCACAGCATCCAATTTCCGACGCCGTACTCAAGACCGCCGCTCGCTCCGCCTTGCGCGTTATTTGTACCGCCGAAACCCGAAAAATATCCGCGAAGCCCAGGATGTGCGGCTTCGTCATGACCGCTGATGGCGTTGACGACGCCGCCGATAGCATTGCTGCCGTAGAGTAGTGTCGCAGGGCCTTTTACCACCTCGATCCGTTCGACCGCAAGCGTATCTACAGGTTCCGAGTGATCGCCCGATTGCGACGCAAGTGATCCGACGCTGACGCCATCCGTCGACACCATAACGCGATCGCCATCAAACCCGCGAATGACCGGACGCGACGTTCCGGGGCCTGATGAGCGTTTTGCAACGCCGGCCTCGTTACTGAGAACATCACCCAACCCGACCGCCGCACGCGAAATGATCTGCGTCGAATCCACTGTATTTACCGTCGCTATCGCATCAAATGTCGATTGTTCGGAACCGGACGCGGTGACCGTAACCTGTTCTTTTAAGCCGTATATCGTTAGTGCAAAATCGGCGGTAGTGGCCGCGCCGGCAGTTATCGTCACCTTTTTTGACGAATCTGCAAAGCCTTCTTGATGGACGGTGACCGTATACGTTCCCGCTGGAACCGAAGCGAATCGGTAAATTCCGCTTTTATCTGTTGCGGTGTTGAGTTTAAGCTCAACGATCTGCACGGCCGCCGCGTGTAGAACCGTATCCTCACCGGCGAGACGAACCGTACCGCTGAGCGTAGCCGTGTTTTGTGCAAAAGATGCAACGCCTGCCAAAAGCAACGTCGCTAAAAAAATAAATATTCTATTCATCATCAACCTCATAAGCTCGCGGCCTTAACTGCCGGAGCGTTTCAAAACCAATAAAAACACAGACACTTATGCCAAAACGTGGCGGCGGGCCTGTACGGTATTTGCTCAGTTATGAGGTCTGTGGAGGATGAAACGGAGGACTAGGCGGCCGGAAAAGCCGATGTCCGGTCGTGAACGGAATTTGCGGATCTTTATGAATGTCTATTTGCGTGAGCTGTCTAGAAGATGCGTCAAATAACGCGTTGTGCTGCGATGCGTCGTGGCCGAGCTTTGGCACCTCTTTGTCCCGACGGCCGCTGTCGCCGCAAAGGACAAGCGATTTACAGGGGTCATCGTGATTGCCCTCATACGACGACATCGATTGTTCGTCCATTGACGGATCATTTGCGCAAATGACAACGTGAGAGCCCATCTCGGCAAGGAAAAAGAACAAAAACAACGCCGCTAACAGCCGCCGTTTGTTCTCTTTCTTTACCAATGTCAGAACCAAATCACGCACAATAATTAAAGTGTAGATGTTTTCGGTGCAATGCTCAAGACTTGTATTACGGCTGAGTTTTGCGAAAGGTTTTGAAATTTGCCGTTTTGCGATTGCGGGCGTAAAATCGCCAACATCGATGAAAACGCTATATCTGCTCCGCCACGCAAAATCGAGTTGGGACGATCCGTCTCAATCGGACTTTGAACGCCCGCTGAATCCACGCGGGTTAAAAGCTGCCCCTTTTATTGGCGAACTGATGGCAAAAAAAGGGTTTACGCCCTCGGTGATCGTCAGTTCACCCGCGATGCGTGCAAAAACGACTGCCGCGCTGGTCAAAGACGCCGGACAGTTTTCGGTCGATATTATTTTTGAAAAAAGTATCTACGAGGCGAGCCCAAATACTCTCCGCCAAGTGGTTTCCGAGATAAACGAGGATCACGCGTCCGCGTTGCTCGTCGGCCACAATCCGGGCATTGAGGGTTTTATACGCTACCTGACGGGCCAAATCGAGCCAATGCCGACCGCCGCCCTCGCGGTGATCGAATTAAAGATAGAAAAATGGGGCGAGGTCAACGATGGCAGTGGGAAGCTTTTCGAAGTATACCGTCCTAAAGAATTAACCTCGCTGTAACATTTCGTTAATACCCAATTCATTCCCGCCGCATAGACTGTCGCAGAAAGCTTAAGAATTCTTTACAATCAGGTTACGCTCTATGCAGCAAACTATTCTGATCATCGAGGATGATGCGGACATCGCCGAGAGTCTGCACTACAACCTCAAACGCGAAGGGTTTCGGCCCGTCGTGGCCGAATCGGGCGAAAAGGGCTTGCGGCTCGCGCTTGATGACAAGGCGGTGCCGTCGCTTATTTTGCTCGATCTTATGCTGCCGGGAATGAGCGGGATGGAATTGTGCCGACGATTACGCCGCGAAACGCTCACCGAAAAAACTCCGATCATAATGCTCACCGCCAAGGCCGCGGAGGGCGATAAGATAATGGGGCTTGAGACAGGGGCTGACGATTATATCGTCAAACCGTTTTCGATCAAAGAGGTCATTGCCCGCGTGCGTGCGGTGCTGCGGCGTTCGGAGACGGAAATCTCGCCAAAATATTCGGACGAGCGTCTGACTGTAGATTTTGCCGATATGCGGGTTACTTGCAGTGAAAGTGCGGTAAAGCTCACGCGGAAAGAATTTGCCCTGCTCGAACACCTGATAAAAAACATGGGCCGCGTCGCTTCTCGCCAACAGTTGCTCGACAACGTATGGGGTTACAGCTATTTTGGCGACACACGCACCCTCGATGTCCACATTCGCCGTCTGCGGCAAAAACTCGACGAATGCGGCGGCTGTATTGAAACCGTCGTTGGCGTGGGTTATCGTTTTACCGGATGTAACTGACGTTTATGAATGCCGCCGCTCCAGATCCTGCCAAAACTCCGACATCGCTTCTGCAAAAGATACTCGATACCGCCCGCGAATGCGTGCTGGTCGTTGATGGGAATATGCGTATCGCAAACTGCAACGTTCCGGCGGCGGTGGCGTTTGGACGTCACGGGCTTGAGATCGAGGGGATGCGTCTGAGCGAAGTGATACGCGATCTCGACCTGCACGAGGCATTTCGACGGGCGGTGAACACCCAAGCCGCATCAGATGTAAGGCTCGAATTAGCACGCGCCGGTAACAGGCGCTTTGACGTTCACGTTGCGCCGATCGAGCTTGACGGCATTACTCATTCGATCGGCTTTTTTTACGAGACGACGCAGATCGACCGGCTCGAATCGATCCGTCAGGAATTTCTCTCAAATATCTCGCACGAATTGCGCACACCGCTTACATCGATCCTTGCATTCGTCGAAACGCTTGAGGACGGCGGCATCGATGACAAAGAAAACAATCTCAGATTTCTTGAGGTCATACGCCGCAACGCCGAGCGGATGCACAGCCTGATCGCCGATATTTTAGAGCTGTCGCTGATCGAATCGGGTAATGTTTCGGTCGAGATGCGCGATGTGCGGCTGAACGTAGCGGTGCAGGACGTTGTTGCGGCTCTTTCTGCAAAAGCTGCTACCCGCGACATAACACTCAAAAACGAAGTGCCCGAGGGTGCGGTCATCAGTGCCGACATCGTCCGGCTTGAGCAGATGCTGACCAATCTGATCGACAACGCGATCAAGTTTAATCGAGAGGGCGGCACCGTTACCGTCTCGTTTGATCAAGCTGACGGCAAAGACACTATTCGCGTCGCCGACACCGGCGAGGGCATCCTGCCCGAGCATATCGACCGCATATTTGAGCGGTTTTACCGCACGGACCGGGCTCGCTCGCGTGAGATCGGGGGCACGGGCCTAGGGCTCGCGATCGTAAAACATCTAGCCAAACTCCACGGCGGCGAGGTCTCGGTCAATTCCGTTCTCGGCCAAGGCACGACATTCTCGATCGTTCTCCCGTCAATTACTTCCTAATCAACAAGCACAAAATTTCTACCACGCGCTTGCATTAACGTGCTACACTGAACTTATATCGAATAGAGATGTTTCAGCGAAAAGTCGTTGTTTGAACTTTTAGCACAGTGTTTCCACTCTCTGAAGGAGAGAAGGACCGATGCAGCTTACCGTTGGACAAAAAGTAGCTTACCCAAATCAAGGCATTTGCCTGGTCGAGGGCACACGAACATGCACCATCGCCGACACGGCGATGGAGGGGTTTACGCTCCGTGTGCTCAATGATAATTCGACGATCTTTGTGCCCGCGTGCAACGCCGAGAGTGTTGGCATCAGGCCGATAATCAGCTTAGCAAAATGCCGTCAGTTCATGGCGACCCTTTCCGATGATTTCGAATGCATTTCATGCGATTGGAAGATCCGCTCACGCGAATTTGCCGACAAGCTCCACTCGGGCAGTATCTTTGACGCCGCCGATGTCCTCAAAAAACTTACTTTCCTCAGCTACGAAAAGAAACTCTCGTTTCGCGAGCAGACGATGCTCGAAAAAGCCAAATTCCTGATCGTTTCCGAAGTTTCCAACGCCGACAATAAACGCCACGGACACACCGAGACCGAGGTATGTCAGGCCATCGAAGCCGCCTGTCTCAAGCACCGCGAGATCCAACCGTCAATGGCCGCAACAGCCGCGGCTCACTAAACCCTTTTATTTACATCCCGGACAGCCGCAATCGCAGGCGATCTCTGCAATGTCTTGCTCTGTTGCTTCGCGGCAATGATCGCTGCAAAACGTATCGTCACCGGATACGGGACAATTGCATATGTTGTGTGCACATTCTGTGTTATCAGCCATTATCGTTTCTCCTTTGGCGGGCCACATCAATTAACGTGCCGGTGCCGGGGCAGCCGGAGCTGTCACATTGATATCAACTTCGGTTTTACCAGGTTTGGTCTTTAGGATGCCGCTGTAATATACAACCGCTCCGATGATCGCCACAATGATCACAAATGCGATCGCCCATACGGCATTGCTGCCTGTTTGATTTTCTTCGTTCATAGTAATAATTTGATCCTTTTTTATTGTGAGAGAGATAATTAGGACGGATAGGCTTTCGAAATATATTGTATTACCTATCCGTCCCACCCCTTGTAACCCCCTTGTCAGTACGATCTATGCATCACCATAGATATTCCTGGGCATTACTGTAGGAATCTTTTTAACCGCAGCCATGCGAGTTGGTCGGTCAGACGTTCTTTTTTTGTCACGGGACAGATTTCTTTTTCGGCACATTGCCGGATATCGTTTTGCATTTCCTCGACCGCGGCCACTGCCTCTTCGCGGGAGTTTGTAAATTTGAGGGCAAGGTCCCAGAGAAACTCATCGTAAGTGCCAGTCTTATCATTGTCGGCGAACTTATCTTTGGCCGGGCCTTTTAACTTGGCCGGCTTGAATGGCTGCTGGTATGTCTGCGTCAAAAATTGTGTTGCTGAGCTTGCCATCTCCTTGTCTCCTACACGGGCTTTATAAATTTATGTAATCCGGGTGGCGCCAACGCCAGCTAGGATTTATCGGATAAAACGTGCGGCGATTGCCAAACCAAACGCCTAGGACCAATCTGCAGTAACCGGGAACAAATGTGATCAATTTCATAACAACCTCTCAATACCGTCGCTGAGTCTGTGCGCGCTCACGCTGCTGCCAAAACCTCCAGCGCCAATTAAGCCCCAGCGGATGCGATGTATGATGCAGCCCAAAGATCACGCCAAACTGCAAATTTATGTAATACATCGAAAACCTGACCACCTTCATCGCCGAGTTCCTCCGTGAAAATTTGAAAAACGAAAGGACGGCTTTGTTTCCAGATAAGCCGTCCTTTCAGTAGCTTTCGCTATCAATAGAGAAAGGACATGTTGTCAAAAGGCCTTGAGCATTAGAGCTATTGTTAACACAGGAGCGTTAGCAGAATGCGGATTTTGGTGGTGCACTCAATTTATTCAATTGACTCAAGGCTTGGACATATTAAGCCATGGATCAAATGTCATGTATGTGCGCTAACGAACATTTGGAATATTTATTTGTTTTGTCAATCGAACGTCACTTAGGCCGGAGATGGCAAAATACTGAAATCCCCAGATCATGCATAGTTTAACGCTCGAAAAGATGGGGGCGAATGGTCGATGATGACTATATTATTTGGGTTTCGCGGAACATATGCCCAACGGGCCAACATTGACGTGAACATATTCCAATCTCGCTTGTACCGTGTGTTTGTCACAGAGATCAAGGTGATAACTAGTATATGGGCCGCCTGAAAGGTGAATGGCCTCTGCCTCAGAAAAACACAATCCAAATTCGACGTGGCTTGACGACATTGTCGTGCAGCGATGCCACTCGCAAATTATGCTTTTCTCGCTATCCATGTGATGAAGGATTAAGGGAGAAACTGAGCCCCCATAAATTTGATTCTTTAGACTAAGTAGGCAAGATAGCTGTTGGCAAGAATTATGTATGTTAGACACCTCGCATATACAGGTATTTTTTTGGAATTAATGTGCGGGAGCCCGATCATGCTCGGTAAGTGCCCTACCACACAGACCGTTTTGCCGCGGGATGTCATATTTGCACTTTGGATAATTTGGAAAGGAGTAACAATATGAACAATCTTTTACGTGGTGGGCTGGCAGGTGCCGCGGCCTGGAAATTTGGCGGCGGGCTGATCTCGACCATCGTTATCTTTATGCTGGTCTTTTGGCTGCTCGGTAAATGCGGATAAATGATTGAGATTCTTGGTTGGGCAAGCTCTCTGATCCTGCTGGCGACACTCGTTAAGCAGGTTTACAAACAGTGGAAAGACCGCACAAGCGAAGGCATTTCGAAATGGCTCTTTGTCGGACAGCTAGCGGCGTCGGTGGGATTTACTGTCTATAGCGTCGTGACCGGGAGCTGGGTATTTGCGTTCACAAACGCCGCCCTTACCGTCAATAACATCATCGGCATCTGGCTATACTTTCGATATAAAGAGTAGTTTGAATAGATCTGATCTTGCGCTTGCGTACCCACCCGCCGATTGCTACCAACCGCCGTTAAAGTTTTTTCCCGGGTAGATCCGAAGACTTTTATGTATCGCTGCGTCCGAATGCTGGTCTTTAAGCTCAGACACATCGAGATCGCACCCTTGCACTCGAAAACCATGCAATCCCTCGATAGCATCTTTGCCCTCCTCCGCCGAACTCATCCGCACATAAGCCATGCCCTTTGATATTCCCGTATAGCGGTCGATCAGAACGCTGGCCGATTCGACATTGCCAAACTCGGCAAAGAGCTTTTTCACACTATTGTCGTAAAAGTCATCAGACAGATTTCGCACACAAATTTTCATATTCATCTCCTGTTTTCCGATCATCGATCGATCTAGTGATGCCGCAGGGCTTTGACCGCGGTTTAGCGGCTTTCGATAGGTTTCTATCAATAAGAGCGTTGTGGGGTTCATGATTAGCCTCTTTTACAAGTTGATATCCCGGTAATCAGTAAGACGCGAGTCGTGGGCGACCTCGGTATAATTGGTTCGGACCTCCGTTAGGTGGCTTTGGCACAGGTTAAACCGGACAAGCGGCAGCGGATCGGGTATATTCTCCATCACCGGAACGACACAAAACCTATGCATACCTAAGATCGCCGCTATTCGAGCGATCCGATGACATTCCGGCACACCACAACTAATTATTCGTTGATCGTTAATGGTAAACACCTCGCACGCAAGACATCCCGAACGGTAATTAAGACAGACACAAAAAACGGAGTATGTGCGAGGTAACACAAAACATAAAAAAAGCCGCGAGCTTTATGCTTCGCGGCCCTTGCTTTTGGACCACGGTGCGCGGCGGTTTGCGGAATATGCGCGGCGTTTCGAGGAATATGCGCAGCGTTTCGAGGAATGTGCGCGGCGTTTCGACAAAGCGCTTCTCAATTTCGAGGTCGCGCTTTAACTTTTCGAGGTCGCGCTTTCGCTTCTCGAGGTCGCGCTTTAACTTTTCGAGGTCGCGCTTTAACTTTTCGAGGTCGCGCTTTAACTTTTCGAGGTCGCGCTTTAACGTTTCGAGGTCGCGCTTTAACTTCTCGAGGTCGCGCTCCGGCGTTTCGAGGAATGTGCGCGGCGTTTCGGGATTCGCAGGTCGAATTTCGAGGTTTGCGAGCCGCGTTTCGGGGGTTGCGAGTCGCGTTTCGAGGGTTGCAGGTCGTTTCTTGACATCCGCCAAAGACTTTTCGAGGTTCGCCGAAGGCTTTTCGGGCTTAGACTATCGCTTTTCGACAATTGCAGAAGAGATCTCGGATGTCGGTATTGGAATTTCAGATCATCGCCCCGCGTCCTCGCTCTTTCGGGTCGTCTTTATCCCTTACCCTTTCGCCTTCGGCTTTAGCACTCGCGGTTTATACCGCGAGTCGGCCTAAAGGCCTGGCGTTATTGTGTCGCCAGAATCCTTTTAGCGACGGCCGGATCGTCGTTTTCCGTTATCAGTTTTCCGTTATCCGCTGCCTCCGTCGCCGTTTACAAAGCCGTGTACGTCAATAAAACAGGCAAAAGCCGTAGGATCCTGTTCAATGTGCACTATTAGTATTCGTTATTCGGTATTGGTGACAACCGCCTGAAAAGCGTGACTATGATTTTTTATTACTGGCTTTGGTGAGAAGCATTAACCTCTGATAATGTGGATACGATTTAAAATATCCCAAAGAATGAGGTGGTTTAATGGCTTCACAGAAAGGCCGCGTTTCGAAATCCGGCACCAAATCAGGCGGCAGAAAGTCGGAGAGGACAAGTAGTAAACCCATAGGACGATCGAAACTGCCAAAGGTCGTTGGAGAGACAAATCCCCGATCACTTGTGAGGGTGCATTCGGAGGGGCTAAAAAAGACCGTCAAGCGTGATACAAAAACGGGACGGTTTCTGGACGTTTTGCGTGACGTCGAGCCTTTGACTTTGAAAGATCAACGGAGATTGAATCTACTAAATTCTGCATTCATATATGGCGGGCCTGTTAAGAGCTTGCTGACGGCACTTCCCGCAATGTCGGAACATACCGTTATATTCGCCGATCCGAATCCGCTGACGCCCTCCACGTTCCAGGAGAAGGTTCTTCCGCACCTTAATGCACTCCAAGAACTACAGGATGTCTTCGATCTGGCTCGCAAGCGTAAGAAACAAAGGACGTTGATTCTTCGCACCGTGGCTTATTTTTGTCCGGTCCAAGTGGGGTTTGACGGAGTTGGTGATGCGATTAATGCTGTTAAGGAAGATCTCGTGCCGTGGCGACGTAGACACGCTCAGAAACTCGCCCAACTCGAAGAACAAGACCGCGTAGCTGGAACTGCGACGAAGCGTGCCGAAGAAGCTCGTATCCGTGCTGAAGCGGCCGTGGGCAAGGCGGAGGCTAAGAAGCTTCGAGCAGAGGCTGACAAAGCTGAAGCGGAGGCTCAGAGCGTTCGCATAGCGAATAAGAAAGCGGAGTTCGAGCTGAACAAGATTTACTTCGATTTCGCTATGGAACTGGCGGAGAAATACTTCCCGAAGGCATCAGTAGCCGAGCGGATGGTCCACGCCATGCAGATGTTACCTCAAATCAAGGTTTTATCTGACGGAAAGATGATGGAGCTTGGTCCCTAGCCTAAAAAGATAGCTGAATTACGGCCTGGCACTGATCGTTCACTCGGAATGTTTATTCATATATTAGTGGGGAAACACATGATTGAAAACATAAAGAGAGTTGATAACCCTTTAACGATTATTGGGGCGTTCGCCATCATTGCAGAGATCTCCATGACCGTTGCTCTCGCCGCCGTGGGACCGGAGTTGCGAGCTATCTTCATTTGGTTCGTGATGCTTTTCCCAGTACTGCTAGTCTTACTCTTTTTTGTAACGTTGAACTTTAACCACAAAGTCCTATATGCACCAAGTGATTTCAAGGATGATTCGAGTTTCATGGAGCTGGCAACAACCAAAACAGCCCAAGAAAGTCTAGAGAAAGCGGAGGGTAAGTTAGAGGTAATTCAAAAGCAGTTAAACGAGACGAAAAGCGGAGATTCAACAAAAATAACGGAATCGCTAAAGGGCGCTCTGCAAGAAGTCAGCGATAACGTTGTAGAAGCAATGGAGAGTCTTCAAAACATAGAATTTGACGATTCGACCTATCCGGGGATGACATGGGGACAATGGCGTCTTCTCGCTTTTCTCAATACGGTCAATGATGTTTCGGCGCAGGTGATTTCAACCGCCCTCAACGTCAAACCAGCGGAGGTTCGTTATAACCTCCATAAACTGGAACTGAATCACTTGGTCGAATCGCGAAGGTCAGTTGACGATCCAAGGATAAACACTTATCGGTTAACCGCGCTCGGCAAAACATGGACGGCGATGGAAATAGAAAAGTACAAGAAGACCATTCTTGGGTCACCTATGGACGGAGCTAAGATTAAAGGATCGCCGGTCTGACCGCGTTTCGCTGAGCCCGTTCCTTTCCTCGTTCATTGTCAGCGTGTCCTTTTATAGAACTCGGCGGAACTGTAGTTCTTCCGTTGGACAAAGACAGCAGGAGGAACAGTCAAGGCTTCCTCTATGAGACCGTCCATCGTCTTCTTAACGCCTTCGCGATAAACGGCAAGGTTTTTCATTGCCTCGGCGCTACCTTCTAGATGTGGAGCCGAGGGGTTTTCCACCGCATAACGGATACGCCATCCAAGCAAGCCGCAGTTAAGGTATTGTGATTGCACTATCTGCCCACGCTGATCATGCAAGTCCAGGTCATTGGTTGCCGTCGCAAAATTGGACAACTCGACCTCGCGATCATAACGCTCGCGGATATTGTTGAGGAGAGAATGAATTGCGTCGTAGGCGAGACGTTCGCCCTTCTTTAATTTTATCAGGATTTCAGGGTAAAGCTTTTCGAAGACAGCGCAGGTCGGAAACACCGGATGTTGCCCGCGAGCAAAAGCTACAGCGTAATTCTGTACTTCATCCGAATAATACTTTTGCAAATGTTCAACTTGCTCGCCCAGAACTTCGAGCTCTTCACGAAGGGCCGCCCGCAATTCGCGGTTCTTCCACCATTTCTTGAATACCTCAAGTATCTGGGATGCAAATAGCCCAATCAGCAAGGAAACGATACCAAGAAGCCACTTAGACATCTCGTAATCCACAGGTTTTACAGTTTCCTCTAGCATACTGCGACCGTTGAAAGAAGCTTCGCCCGTTGCCGAGCGAAGCCTTTCGAATTAACAAACGAACTAAAGTCGTGGGATGTCGAGACGGTTGCGCCCGGGTGTTTGGAAACAAGGGAAATGTAGCACTAACCGTTTGCTTTGGCAAGAAATGGATAAAAAAGATCAAATTGTGCGATAGCGCACATAACGATCTGATGTTTTGAATATACTTAGACGCAGAAAGCTTTGAGACGCCAGTCTCGGCCTTCTAACTTAAAAGGTGTCAGCTACGTAGTGGGAGACGGAGTTGACACCTTTTTCTATTCGGGTTTGTTAACGGTCGTTTGTTACGCGGGCTGGGTCACCGGGACCAAATAATTATTTTCTTCGTTGCGGATCAGCGTGTAACAGTCGCAGGCGGATGCCAGCAGGTTTTGGCGGTCGATGATCTCAAGATTGCCTTTACTATAGCGGATCAATTCTCTTATCTTGAGGACATCAACGGCGTCAGCCGCCTCTTTGGGGCTCAGGCCGAGGATGAACGAAAGAAAAGTGCTCGTGACCGGGATCTCATTGCTTTGCAGGCGGTCGCCGGTCATCAATATCCAGCGGACAAGCCGTTTTTCGACGCCGTGAAAGCGGTGACACGCCGACGCCAGCGAAGCCTGCATAAATCGGAGCTGACCAAAGCGCAGCATCATTTGCCGCAGCGTCGTACCTTGCTTACATTCAGTCTTAAAATCGGCGGCCGTCATCCGCATCGCCTTGCCGCTGCCCAGTACGATCACGCGAAAGTCCGAACGGCCATCGCCGACAAACACCGGATATCCGACCATTCCCTCGCGGCCGACGACACCCATCTCAAGCGTCAACTCGTCAGGCCCGACTGTGAGCATCGAAAAGAGACTGCCGGTCGGAAAATAAACATGCTCGATCATTCCGCCGCGTTCGTAGATCTTTTCGCCAAACGTTAGTTCAACCTCTTCGAGCTTTGGCAGTATGCGTTCAAGCTCATCGGGCGGCAAAGCGGCTAGAAAGCGGTTCTCAATCGGCGCGTTCGGGTCGTACATCGGGTAGGCCATAATTCTCTCAAGTAGTTGGGAGAGCTAATGCTGAACTATAACTCCATGGAAAACAACGTTATGTGCGGTAGCACACATTATGCCAAAAATACTCCGCTGATCGTGTTTAGCGATGTCGCAGGAAATGCTTTGGCGGGCCAACGGTTTGCCTAAAACGACGCTCTAAACACGTGATCCGGCTTTTAAAAAGAATTGTGCGATAGCGCACATATAAAACCGCTGTTTGTGATAGAGTCGCACTGTCTTCAAGAAATTCTGCTTAGTCTTAATCACTAAACAAGGAATATGGCTATTGCGGTAAACATCGCCGACGCGCGTAAAAACTATCTGCTCGGATCTCTGCCGCAGAAAGAATTAGAGCGCGTAATTTCGCATCTTGAGCCAGTCGATCTGCCTCTGGGCAAGGTTTTGTACGAGTCGGGCGACAAGCTGTCTCACGCTTATTTCCCAACGACGGCTATCGTCTCGCTGCTCTACATAATGGAAGACGGCGGCACGGCCGAGATCGGTGTGGTCGGTAACGACGGTATATTAGGCATCGCTTTATTTATGGGCGGCAATACGCAGCCAAACCGGGCGGTTATCCAAAGCGCAGGCAAGGCTTTTAGGGTATCGGCAAAAGATCTGTTGGCCGAATTTGCACTGGGGGGCAAGTTTCAAAATCTGCTGCTGCGTTACACTCAGGCACTGATGACACAGATATCGCAGACCGCCGTCTGCAACCGGCTCCACAGTGTCGAAGAGCAGCTCTGCCGCTGGCTATTGCTCAGCCACGACCGGCTCGACTCAGACAAACTAGTGATGACCCACGATCTGATCTCAAATATGCTCGGCGTCCGCCGCGAGGGCGTAACGCTCGCCGCCCAAAAGCTCGTTACCCGGAAACTGATCAAAAGCGTTCGCGGAACGATGACGATCATTGACCGTCAAGGCCTGGAAAACGCAGTCTGCGAGTGTTACAAAGTCGTCAATGATGAATACAACCGTCTGCTCGGACGCGGCATATCGCGAACATTCGGATAATTAGATAGCTATCTGCGGATTTTACTGTTAGGGTTACGAGTAACGGTCGTCAGTTTGGATGATCGTTGTTTGACACTCACCATTCGACATCGGGATTGACCTCATCAATTATTTCTTGTGCCGTCTGTTGTTTTTACAACTGACCTGGATACAAGAGGTAATCGATGTTTGACTCTGCACTACCACAAAATAATTTACTCGCCGCACTCTCGGCGAAAACCCTGCACGGGATGACGCCAAAACTCGAGCGCGTTGAGCTCAAGTTTTCCGAGCAGATCTACGGTAAGGATGAGGTTTTTAGCCATGTGTATTTTGTCGAGAGCGGTATCATCTCGATGCTTGCCTCTGATGGCGAACACTCAACCATCGAGGTCGCGATGATCGGCCACGAGGGCATGGCTCCGCCGTCTGCTTTTTTAGGCATAAAAAGATCTACCTGCTGCTCGATCGTTCAGGGCGAAGGAACGGCTATTAGAATGACGGTCGAAGATTTCTTAGCAGAATGTGCGGAAAACAATGATCTGTCGCGTGTCATGGGCCTGTTTACAAACTCAATAATTGAGCAATTAACCCGCTCAGCTATCTGCAACCACTTTCACACAACAGAATCGAGGCTTGCACGCTGGTTGTTGATGACACAGGATCGAATGAGATCGGACGATTTTAAGATCACGCAGGAAATACTCTCGTATATGGTCGGTGTCCGCCGCGAAGCCATCAATAAATCCGCCACCAGCTTTGCCCGCCGCAACCTGATCAGCTATACACGCGGCCATATGTCAATAACCGACCGAAAAGGCCTGGAAGATATTGCATGTAATTGCTACGGAATGCTGACGATATCGGTGTGAAAATTACGAATTACGGTTTGACGTAGTTGGCTCTGACGATCGTTTTAATATTGCCACGCACGTGATAATCGCCCTCAAGCTCTACCTTTAGCGGGTCACATGCGGCGACGAAATCTTCGAGGATGACATTGACGACGTGCTCGTGAAAGATCTTAACGTCGCGGAAAGAGTTGATGTAGAGTTTTAGGCTCTTTAGTTCGACGCAGAGTTTGTTCGGCACGTATTTCAACCGTATCACACCAAAATCCGGGAAATCGGAAAAGGGGCAGATCGCCGTAAATTCGGGCATATCAAATTCGATCCAGATCTCACGGCCTGCAAATTCGTATGGAAACGTGTCGAGCGGAAACAGATTCATTTCCTCACGCGGCGTCGGGCGGATGTCCAGTTGTTGGTGGTTTGTGCCAGCCGGCACGCGTTCATCTAACATAGCGGTTTTTTCGGGAGCTCATATCGCGCAACGCGCTGAGATCTTTCATGCCATTTTCGTGCAGTTTCGTAAGTAAATTTACAAAAATATGAGCGGTCGCATAGGCGTCGGCGCTTGCTCGGTGGTGATTTGTCAGGTCGATCGAGTAATGCTCGGCGACCGTTTTTAGCTTGTGATTGACGATGTCAGGCAGCAGCTTTCGCGATAATTGCACGGTGCAAAGACACGGATTGGCGAGGCGATAGTCAGGGAAGATCCGGCTCACTTCGTGGTTCAAAAACCGCATATCAAAGCCCGAGTTGTGCGCAACCAGCACCGAATCGCCGATAAACTGCAAAAAATCACCCGCAACATCCGCAAAAACCGGAGCATCCCGAACCATCTCATCACTAATCCCTGTTAGCTGCGTGATAAACGGCGGTATCGGCATCTCGGGATTGAGCAGCGTCTCATATTTTTCCGCAACCTCGCCATTTCTAACGCGATACGCACCGATCTCCGTAATGCGGCACGGTGGGGCCTTGGCTCCTGTCGTCTCAAGGTCAAACACGACAAACTCGGTCCCGGCAAGCTCACGGTCTTCAAACCCGTCAAGTTCCAGCTCGACGATGTCGTCATTTAGAACTAGCCGCGGGTCGCGGTCTATCAGGTCGGCGACCAGCATTTTCGCCATTCGCGGGTCGGGTTTGCGGATCTTCATCACAAAATCGACGACGCTCACCGCGGACGCTTTTCCGCCAAATGATCGGAGCAGCGCCACGGTTTCACTTATTAGCAATGACTCGGAAATTAAGTTAGGATACGGTGTCATTAAGGGTAGTTTAGCAGAGTCGGCGGAGTTTATTGAGTTAGCAGAGTTTTTTGGTTACCGTTGTATCGATGGATATATTAGAAAAATTTAGAGAAACGAACGCGCTGCTTGAGGGGCATTTTATTCTGTCGAGCGGGCTGCACAGCCCGAAATACTTGCAGTGCGCATTGGCTTTGCAGCATCCGGCGGATGCCTTGAGATATGGCCAGGCTATCGCCGAAAGATATGCTGACAGCGGGATCGAGACGGTCGCGTCGCCCGCGATCGGCGGATTGGTTATCGGCTTTGCCGTCGCGCAGGCGTTGAATGTGAGATTTATCTGGACCGAACGGCAAAACGGCGAGATGACCGTTCGGCGTGGATTTACCATAGGTGAAGGCGAGCGAATATTGGTCGTCGAAGACGTAATAACGACCGGTGGCTCGACCCGCGAATGCATCGCCGCACTTGAGGCAAACGGCGGCAAGGTCGTCGCGGCTGCGTCGATCATCGACCGTTCGAATGGAGCAGCAGACGTAGGTGCGCCGCGAATTTCGCTTGTAAGTCTCGATGTACCGAGCTATTCCCCGGACGATTGCCCGATGTGTGCAGACGGCATCGAGGCCGTAAAACCCGGAAGCCGCACGGTGGTGAAATAGCATGCGGCAAATCTGCTTTCTCTCGATGGACGATCTCGGATCGTATGTCGCCGACGATGAACTCGCCGTTGTGCCGCTCGCCCGACTTGGTTTTGAGGTCGACACACTGTCATGGCGTGACGAGACCGTTGACTGGAACGATTACGAAGCGGTCGTTATCCGTACGCCCTGGGATTATCAAAGATCACCGGATGAATTTCTGAGCGTTTTGGAGACGATCGACGGTTCATCTGCACGGCTTGAAAATTCGCTCGACATTGTCCGCTGGAATCTCGACAAGCGTTACTTGATCGATATGGAACAACGCGGCTGCCGTATAGTGCCAACTATCTGGGACGCGGCATATTCAGTGGAGGAATTTGACCGCTGGCTGGAAAGGTTTGGCGTCGATGAGCTGATAATCAAACCGACGGTAAGCGCCACGGCGGAACATACTTACCGGCTCACGGCATACGAACCCGCTCTCGAGAGCGTGTTTACCTACCGCTCATTTATGGTCCAGCCTTTCATGCCGAATATCATCAACGAGGGCGAGTATTCGCTGTTTTTCTTTAACGGCGAATACAGCCACACGATCAACAAATCCCCAAAAACAGCAGATTTTCGCGTGCAGGAAGAGCATGGCGGGATTATTACCGAGGTCGAGCCGGATGAAAAACTGCGTGTTGCGGCACAAAACACTCTAAATAAAATAGGCGAACCGCTGCTGTATGCGCGGGTTGATCTGGTTCGCGATAACCAGGACGAATTTGCGTTGATGGAACTTGAACTAATAGAACCCGCACTCTATCTGCGGATGAGCGACGGAGCACCACACCGATTTGCGGCGGCGATAGAAACTCTGCTCAAATAATGTAATGCCATATAGCGTAGAAGAATTTTGGGCTGATTTTTGCTCTGCATCAGGCGTGAGTACCAATGAACCGTATCAAGTCTGGTATTTTGGCAACACACTCGAAATGGCTCTCGAACTCGGGCAGTTGGTGATCTCGGGAAAGAAATTCGCAACGGCAAGCCTCGCGGCGGTAAATGAAATAAAACCGGACGAAGCCCCGATAATGGGCGGCTACAGCGTAGTTACAGACTTTAATGGCTTTCCGGGTGCGGTTATTCGAACAACCGAGATCCGGCATTTGCCGTTCGCCGAGGTCGATGCTCTGTTTGCCGCGGACGAGGGCGAGGGCGATCAGTCGCTCGAATATTGGCGTGATGTACACTTGCAATATTTTTCACGTGAGGCAGCCGAATTAGGAATAGAATTTAATGACGAGTCGATCGTGTGCTGCGAACGATTTGAGCTTTTGTACCCTAGATGAATTACAAGCTTTTGATCCAATACGACGGCACCGATTTTCACGGCTGGCAGGTGCAGGAAAATGACCGCTCGATCCAGGGCGAGCTTGAGCGTGTGATCGGGATGCTCGTCGATCAGGATGTGGCAGTGGTAGGTTCGGGGCGAACAGACGCGGGTGTACACGCCGAGGGCCAAGTCGCCAACGTAAAGCTCCCGGATGGTAAGTTCACGCCCGAAAAGCTCAAGCACGCCATCAACGGCAATCTCTGGCGTGACATTCGTATTCTCAAGGTTGAAAAGGTGCCGGACGAATTTCACGCGCGTTTCTCGGCAAAACAAAAAACTTACGTCTATCGCGTCGTCAACGCACCCGTAATGTCGCCGTTTTGGCGGCGTTTTGCGCATCACGAAACACGGCCGCTTGATGTCGGTCGGATGAATGAAACAGCGAGGCTCTTTCTCGGAAAGCATGACTGGACGGCGTTTTCTGCGGCAAAAGCCGATGGAGACAACCGCGTGCGAAACGTGATCGATTTTACCGTCGAATCGCATTGGGACGACCGTGCGCAGGGAGTAATGATCGAGTTTCGCATAACGGCGGCGGGCTTTTTGCGGTACATGGTCCGCTCGATCGTCGGTACAATGCTAGAGGTCGGGCGCGGCGAAAAAGATAGTGATACAATTCAGACTGCCATCGTCACAGGCGACCGCGATCTGGCAGGAAAGACAGCGTCGGCCGCAGGTTTGACACTTTTTAAGGTCGAATACGATTGATCAGAATGCTCATTTACCACATAGTTTTACCAGACATTTGGGCGGCTTTTGACACGGAGCTTTATAAACACGCTAGCCTCGAATCCGAAGGGTTTATTCATTGCAGCTTTGCCGACCAGCTTGACGCCGTGATCGGGCGGTATTACAGCGGCGAGAAAAGTGTCGTCGTTCTAGAAATTGAGAGCGATAAACTGATGTCGCGGATGATAAAGGAACCATCAACTAATAACGAGATCTATCCGCACATCTACGGGCCGATAAATCGTGATGCTATAGTCGCGGTGACCAAACGGCAGGTATGACCATGCACGAGAATTTTGACGGGATCGTAAAACAAAACACCGCCGAGGCGAAGCTGCTCGCGGCAATCGATCCTGTTCGTGTGCCGCAGCATATCGCCGTCATCATGGATGGTAACGGGCGCTGGGCAAAGCAGCGTGGTAAGGCTCGTATTTTCGGCCATCGCGAAGGGTCGGAATCGGTCAAGGCGATCATCGACACTTGTGCCCGGATGGAGGTCAAGGCCGTCACGCTTTACGCATTTTCGACAGAAAATTGGAAGCGACCGAAAACCGAGATCAGCGGCCTGATGTCGATGCTCAAACGTGTGCTCAAACGCGAGTTGAAAACGCTGCACGGCAATAATATCCGTTTTCAGGCGATCGGCAACCTCGAAGGCCTCGCACCTGATGTGCAGGCTGAGCTTGCCGCCGCAACCGCGTTTACAGGGGAAAATACCGGCATGGTATTGAGCGTCGCGTTAAATTATGGTGGGCGGGCTGAGATAGTAGACGCCGCGAAGAAAGCAGCAGAAAGCGGCGAAATTTCTGAGGAAACGATAGAGCAAAACCTCTATACAAACGGTTTGCCTGATGTTGATCTGATGATCCGCACAAGCGGCGAATTTCGTGTCTCAAACTTTTTGCTGTGGCAGATCGCTTACAGTGAGATCTACGTGACGCCAGTGCTGTTCCCTGATTTTCGCCGTCCGCAAATTTTCGAAGCGATCATCGACTACCAAAAACGTGACCGGCGTTACGGCGGTATCAAAAAATGAAAACACGCATTCTGACAGCCCTGATTGCCCTGCCGGTTATTATCGCATCGATCATACTACCGCTATGGTGGCCGCAGACGGTGTGGATATTTGTCGGCATTGCGGCCCTTGCTCTGGCTGCGGGGCTGTTTGAATTTTATTCGCTGACAAAAAAGCTGGAGCTAAAGGCTGATGCGGCGATCGGTTATCTCGGAGCGGCGGCTTTATTTGTCGGATTTGTCTTTGACGCTCCGGCCAAGGCTCCTGACCTGTTGCTCGCGACGCTCGCCGGATTCACTATCACCCTGCTGACCTCGCAAACTTTTCGGTTTAGGGCTGACTTTTCCAAGATGCTCACAGGCATCGGCGTGACAATGCTCGGCGTGATCTATGTCGCATTCATGGGCGGGTTTTTGGTATCGATCCGGACCGGGTTTGAGCAGATGCCAGGACTCTCGACCCATCTGCTCGCGTATTTTTTTCTCGTCATTTTTGCTTCGGACATCGGAGCGTATTTTGCCGGACGTGCTTTTGGCAAGCACAAACTCGCACCTGCGATATCGCCCGGAAAGACGGTCGAGGGACTCATCGGCGGTCTCGTTTTCGCGACTGGTAGTGCGGCTTTTGCGACGTGGTGGTTCTTTCCTGAGCTGCCCTACAAATGCTCGATACCGCTCGCGATCGCACTCGCAATTGTCGGCGTGCTAGGCGATCTGGCGGAAAGCGCCATGAAACGCGGTGCAGGTGCAAAAGATGCCGCATCGATCCTGCCAGGGCACGGGGGATTTCTCGACAGGCTCGATAGTTTGCTTTTCGGAGCACCGATACTGTACTATTTCGCTAGGTTTTACTTTTCATGAACGCAGTTCGGTTTGACGACAATAATAATACGTAGGCGAGAGTGTTAATTAGTTGACGCTCCGCCTTTCGTTTGTCACAAATCGAAAGGCGTTTTTTATTTTTATATGTTAGATGTACTTGGAAATTTAGAGAGAACGCATACCTGCGGCGAGCTGCGTGAGACGCATGTTGGCCAGCAGGTTGTGTTAATGGGTTGGGTCGCAAAAAAGCGTGATTTTGGCGTGCTGACGTTTATCGATCTGCGCGACCGCGAAGGGGTGACGCAGGTCGTGCTGAGCGAAGAGGACAAGGGCGAGGCTCATGCCAAGGCTAAGGGGCTGCGTGGTGAATTTGTTATTGCGGTAAAGGGCGAGGTTGTCGAGCGTGAGGGCA
Source organism: Pyrinomonadaceae bacterium (assembly GCA_044228425.1). GTDB lineage: Bacteria > Acidobacteriota > Blastocatellia > Pyrinomonadales > Pyrinomonadaceae > OLB17. The sequence goes on from JBGAUY010000004.1 coordinate 37,064, forward strand.
CGCATAACGCCAAGCTCGCGACCGGCGATATCGAGGTGCATGCTTCGGAAATATTGATACTCAACGATGCAAAGGTGCCGCCATTTCAACTCGAAGTTGCCGGATCGGAAAATCTGGCGGACGAATCTACGCGGCTCAAATACCGCTATCTCGATCTCCGCCGGCCGCAATTGCAGCACAATATCCGTATGCGTGCCAAGGCGGTCGCGGCGATCCGCGAGTATTTTGACAAGCGCGATTTTATCGAGATCGAGACGCCCATTTTGCTCAAATCCACCCCCGAAGGCGCACGCGATTTTATCGTGCCTTCGCGTATCCATTCGGGCAAATTTTTTGCGCTGCCGCAATCACCGCAGATCCTCAAGCAGTTGACGATGATCTCGGGATTCGACAAGTATTATCAGATCGCCCGATGCTTTCGCGACGAGGACCTCAGGGCCGACCGCCAGCCCGAGTTTACTCAGCTAGATATGGAGATGTCGTTCCCAAATCGCGAGACCATTTATCGTGAGATACAGGGGATGTTTAATCACGTCCTGCGGCTGATCGGCGTAGAATTACCGACCGAATGGCCGCGTCTGACGCACGCCGAAGCGATGCGTCGATATGGCTCGGACAAGCCTGATCTGCGTTTTGAAATGGAACTGCAAGACCTGAGCGACAATCTGCGTGGCACGGACTTCGCCCCGTTTGCCGAAACGCTCAAGGGCGGCGGCGAGATCAAATGCATCGTCGCAAAAGGCAAGGCCCATTACTCACGCAAACAGACCGACGATCTGCAGGAATATGTAAAACGTTACGGTGCAGGTGCTCTGGCATGGATCAAGGTCGGCGATGAGACGACATCGTCACTGTTGAAAGTGCTTGGCGAGGAAAAGATCGCCGAGCTTGTCACTGCATCAGGAGCCGAAGCCGGTGATATTGTGCTCATCGTTGCCGGACGCAAATCCGTCGTAGCCGCTGCTCTCGGAGCTCTTCGTAACGAGATCGCCCGACGCGAAGATCTGATCGACCGCAGTAAATACGCTTGTCTGATCGTGACCGAGTTTCCGATGTTTGAACACGACGAAGAGACCGACACTTATGTCGCGGCGCACCATCCATTTACATCGCCGATGGACGAGGACCTCGAGCTTTTCAAAACAGCGGTCAATGACCCGTCGCAGCATCACCTGCTCGGAAAGGTTCGTGCCAAAGCGTACGACGCCGTCATCAACGGCTACGAATGTGCCGGCGGTTCGATCCGTATCCATCAAAAAGATATTCAGGCTTTGAATTTCAAGGCGCTTGGGCTGTCACCGGAGATGGCTCGGGAGCGGTTCGGATTTTTCCTTGATGCGTTGGAGTACGGCACGCCGCCACACGGCGGTTTCGCCGCGGGCATCGAACGAACCTGCATGATCCTATGCGGCACTGAGAATATCCGCGACGTAATGGCGTTTCCAAAAACGGCATCGGCACAAGATCTGATGATGGATTCGCCGGGTGATGTTGACACGTCGCAGCTAAACGAACTCAGTATAAAAATTGCGAACTAAACCCCCTGCAATGTCGTAAAATTACCAGAACGATGGCTAATAAGTACGATACAAATCCGCTCGATCCCGAGTTTCCGGACAAGGCCGGGGCGACACAGGTTTTTGAAAAGACCGGTGCCGCGACGGGAGTCTTTCCGCAGACTGCCCCGACTGAGGAGCAGACGCGCAGATTTGCGAATCAAAATTTTCCCACCTATACGGCACCGTACAACGGCCAGTATGTTCCGGCGCAGTATCAACCTGCTGGCGGTTCAAACGTCAGCCAGACGTCCAGCCGTAAGATCGAAAAGGTCGGCCTACCCGAAAATATCGTCACCGCGCTGCCGTATCTGCCGTGGTTCATCGGGTTGATCGCGGGTGTCGTGTTGCTATTTTTAATGCCTAAAAGCGAGACAAAGGTGCGTTTTCATGCGGCACAGGGCTTGGCGGCTCACATCGGTATACTGATCGTAAGCACCATCTTAGGTATTGTCGGTAACGCGACCAACGTAGCCGACGTTGGTAATTTTATCTTTCAGATCGTGACGACTATTATGCTCTTTGTCTGGGCGTTCAAGGCGTGGAAAGGGCGGCCCGTGCACATCGAGACCCTCGACAACCTAACGAACTGGCTTGAAGAAAAGATCGATACAAAACTCGTAGGAAGCTAATTTCATGCATTGCCCAAACTGCGGAAAGGCCGTAAACAAGTCGCTCAAATACTGCAAAGATTGCGGTGAGCGGCTGTCTAAGGCTGATGAAATCGACAAAGACGGAACGCCGGGCAAGATGCTCGACAACATCCTAACTACTCTGTTTCTCGTTGTGATGTTTGGGATGGGGATATTGGTCGGCCTCGTTGCTGTGATGTTGGGCAATAATGTTAGGACGGAAGTGGTTACGACGATAGTCATCGCATATCTGACTGTAATATTTGCAATTTGCTTGATGCTTGCTCGACAAGTGCCAAAGCTGATCGACGCACGTCTCAAATCAACCTATCAAGCAAACGACCCCGAGCCGCATCAACTGCGGCCGCTGACCACCGCGCAGCTCGAAGAGTTTCGCGAACCCGTAATGAGCGTCACCGATCACACCACCAAGACACTCGACAAGGTCCCGTTCAAATAAAACCTACTTGCACTTAGCTTCGGGGTTCATCGTCGCAACACACCTGTTTGCGCAGGTTTTGGTAACATATGTCAGCAGATCCGTGTCCTTAAAGATCGCCTCTTTTTTGGAGGGAGAACCGGCGGCTTTACCCTTTGGCGAATCGAGCCAGATGCGGTACATCGCGTCGTATTCTGGGTCAGCCTCGCGGCAGTACACATTGCAAGCATTTGATTTAGCCTGTTCGGTGGTCTTGTCTCTTCCTTCAAAAGTTTTACCCTCATACTTAACGGTTCCAACACACTCGCTAGTTGAGCCGCCACAACCGGCTGATACGGAAAAGAAGATGACACCGACAAATACCAATGTCACAACCGAGCTAAATCCATATATTTTCATCTCTTCGATCCTCCAATTTTGAGTTAATCCGCCAACGCCTGTCCCTTTGTCTCGATAACGAGCGGCAGCGTTAACAGCCCGACTATCGGCACCACGCCGACCCAAAACAGCACCCGAATTGCTCGGTCCAAAGAGTTTACCCCGCCCGCCGCTATGCTACCGACGAGAAACGGCCCAAACGCCGCGATAAACCGGCCAATGTTGTACGTAAATCCCGAACCCGTCGCCCGAAGCCGCGTTGGAAATAGTTCAGGCAGGTAAAATGTAAAGCTGCCAAAGATGCCGAATACCGAGAGGCCGATCGGGAAATAGAAATACAACCGCGTGTGCGGAGCAAGATCCAGCCCAAAAGCCGACATGATCGACGCAGCCGCAACAAGGTAAAAGACAAAGAACATCGTTTTGCGGCCGAAATATTTTGCGACTGGTATCGTCAGCAGCGTGCCGATCAGCCCGCCGAGGTTGAACGAGTTGGTCGCCGTCCTGACCCATTGCTGACCCATCACCTCGATCGACGGCAGGCCGCTGACACCAGCAGCGGTCAGCTCTGTCCACTCACGTGAAGCGAGTCCTTTGGCGACGATCGGAATAAACGCGTTGCCGCTCCACCAAGTGATGAGAGCTGTCACGGCCATGCAAAATCCGCTGATCGTGAGTGCTCGATATTTGGGCGAGAAAAGCTCCGAGATCTTTGCTCTCTGTTCGTGTGCGACTTTTTGCCAGCGTTCCGGTTCCTTGATAAACAGCCGGACAAAGAAAGCGACCCCCGCCGGGATCAGGCCAAACAGGAACACATATCGCCAGGACGTGCCGGGATCAGTGAAATACACGCCGGTGACCTGATACGTGACAAATGTCGCTAGGAACAACCCGAAAGGTGCTGCCGTATATAGCAGTGCTCCAGCCTCAACTCGGCGTTTTTCAGGAACAACCTCGGCGACCATCGCCGCTCCCGCCGCCCATTCGCCGCCGATACCCAGGCTGGCGACAATGCGAAATAGCATCAGGACCCAGATGTTCGGTGCAAAAGCACAGGCCGCCGTGCCGATCGAGTAAAGCAGCATTGTCAGCAGCAGCGTTTTTGTTCGTCCGATGCGATCAGCGACCTTGCCAAAAATGATGCCGCCGACTGCCCAGCCGATAAGCAAAAGCGATGTAAAAATACCTGTCCACCAAAGCGTCGCTGCCGAGGCTTCAGGTGTGCCTATAGTCAAACCAAGCAGCGTCGGCACGGCGTTTGGCGCGACGTAATTCATCAGCAGGCTGTCAAAAATATCAAATCCCCAGCCGAGCCACGCGGCAAAGAGGACGGTCCATTGATAGCCGTTCATGTCGAGCAGGGTTCGCCGCTCACGCCCAAAGGTTTGCTCCATAAATATCAGTTATTTGTGCTAGTCTTAGGGAAATATACTATGAGTAATCAGCTATCTTTGCAAGAAAAGTACTCGCCCGCGAGCATATGTTTTGGCTGCGGGCCGGCGAATGACAAGGGATTGCATATCGCGAGCTTTCCCGAGGGTGATGAAGTTGTCGCGGTCTGGCACGCCAGTCCCGAGCACCAGGCGTTTCCCGGAATGCTAAACGGCGGCATAATCGGAGCCTTGCTCGATTGCCACTCAAACTGGACCGCGACTTACTTTCTGATGAAACGCGATGGCAAAACCGAGCCGGACTGTACGGTAACCGCTGATTTTCACGTCACGCTCAAACGCCCAACACCTGTCGATGCTCCGATCCATTTGAAAGCAAGGGTTGTCGAATCAACCGAAGACCGAGCAACTGTCGAAGCCGAGCTGATCGTAAATGACAAGGTCTGCGCGACCTGTCGCGGGACCTTCGTCGCCGTTAAAGAAGGCCATCCGGCGTATCATCGCTGGTAGGAGAATTGCCCACGAAACACACTAAAGACACGAAAAAGGAGCCTAATTCTTTTTTGTCTGTTTATTGTATTTCGTGGGCAAATATTTTTTCCAGTTGAGTTTCGAACTCGCTGGCCAATCCCAGCTTTTCCAGCCAGGCATTTTGTTCGTCCATAAGTTTTGGGAGATGAACAACATCCGACAGAGCATAATCGACCAGTTCCTCGGTCCAAATTCCATCCCATTTGCGGTTAAATTTCGCACGCTGCGATTTGTCGAGATCGACGGCAAAATAGCGGTATAAGGTCTCGGCGAGCGAGGCGGATTGCCCTGCTCCGCGCGTTAGGACCTTTTCGGCGATCATTGTGTCAAAGACGTTCGCGACGCTGTAGCCGTTCTCACTAAGGAAATCGAGATCAAATTTAGCGTTGTGAAATATCTTTGTGATCCGCGAGCTAGTTAGGATATTTTCGAGCTTTCCAAGCGGCACGCCTTCGCTGATCGGTACGAGGACGTTAAATTCACCGTCAGAAAATTGCACTGAAAAAAGACGCCCGTGACGGGCACTCAAGCCGGACGTTTCGGTGTCGCAGCCTAAACGGCTAGCAGACGACAAACGTTCAAAAGCTAAGTCTATCTCCTGCCCGGTGCGTGCAATTAGTATATCCACGCTCTTGATTGTAAATTACTATAGATAAACGGGAAAACCGTATCGATATTTATGCCTGAAATACTAAATGAAACTGAGGCCCGCATCTTGGGCTCGCTGGTCGAAAAGCAGCTAGCGACGCCCGAATATTATCCGTTGACGCTTAATGCGCTCGTAAACGCTTGTAATCAAAAGAACAACCGCGAGCCCGTTGTGTCTTACGACGAAGGAATCGTCAACACCGCGATCGAGATCCTCCGCGACCGTAATCTGGTGTATGTCTTTTACGGCAGTACAAGCCGTGTGCCGAAATATAAGCACATGCTGCCAACCGTGTATGAGCTTGAGCCGTCTGAGGTGGCTGTTGTAGCTGTGATGTTGCTTCGCGGGGCACAGACGCTGGGCGAACTGCGAACGAGGACAGAGCGGCTGCATAACTTTTCAGGACTCGGCGAGATACAAGAAACGCTCGACGGCCTTGCACGCCGCGAGGATCCGCTAATCGTAAAACTCCCCATCCAGCCCGGCCAAAAAGAAGCCCGTTTTATGCATTTGATGTCGGGCCCGATCGATGTCGAATCATTTGCCGCGGCAGTTGCCGCTGCACCTAGACGTGGCAGCTTTGACGAAGAGCGTATAGTAAAACTAGAGGAAGAGGTTGCGGCATTACGCGGCGAGGTCGAAACGCTGAAAGAGACGTTTGAGGAATTTAAGAAACAATTTGAATAAATAGTACCCGGAGGGAATATGGATCTTGCAACATGTCGGAAAATGCTCGCGTGGAGCCTGGTCATAAATTACGTAATTCTGATCGTATGGTTTGTTGTATTTGTCGCAGCCCATGATCAACTCATGGGCATCCACCAACGATGGTTTAACTTGTCGACCGAGCAGTTCGATTCTTACAACTATTTGGGAATGGCGATATATAAGATCGGCGTATTGCTATTCAATCTCGTTCCCTATATTTCACTGCATATTGTGACCCGCCGTCAGGGCAAATAAAAAAGAAGCCCTGAAACAGAGCTTCTTTCTTCACTCGGACGCGGAGGGGGTATTAGTATGAATCCTTGTCCTTGTGTCTGTAAACGCCGATCTTCATCTTGACGAGGTCTTCGACGGTCACGTTCGGATTGGTCGCTCGGGCCTTACGGACAAACTCAGGGTCGATCTTAAAAATGCGGCATTTTACGATGTCTTCGCTGTCCATTTTCGATAGGCCCGCGGCTTTTAGCTCATTAAGATATTCTGGCGTAACCTTAAATATGCGAAACTTTACCAAACCTTCAAATCCGTGGTCGCTAAAGCCCATGTCATGAACCTGTTTGACGTATTCGGCGTCGATCTTAAAGATGCGTGCTTTTACCAGATCTTCGAATGTAAGGTTTGGAAAGCCCGAGTTTTTCATCTCGACCATAAATTTAGAATCGACCTTAAAGATCGCGGCTTTGAATAGGTCGTCAACGTCGAGCTTGCCAAAATCTGCTGACAACAGATCGTCGGCAAGGGCCGTCGTTACATTAAGAAACGCAGCGGCCATCAGGCGTTCTGAAACATCATCGTTACCGTATTTGTGTGACGATTTTTCAAAGTCAAAACCCTTAGCTTTCATCGCACCGACAAACGACTGATCCGGCGTGAACCGAAATGTGCCGGTTCCGCGGCCGTCGGCAAACGTGCCTTCGCAGTCGATAATTCCGGCTTCGCGAACGAGCCGAAAATTAACTTTTCCGCCTTGCATCGCCTGCTCACGGTTTAACCCTTGCAGATCGCTGTAGGCAAAGCTAGAACCATTTTGATTTTTGCCGTTCTCAGTGCGGCGAGTGAAAGAAAGGTGGATCTTGTCGGGATCTCCTTTGTCGCTTTTTTCGCTGCGGACATCGGCCTTCCATGTGCCTGTGACAACGTCTTGAGCAACAATCACTACATTGCCGATCACGATAATAATAAATAACAGGCCCGAAAGGGTCAGGGCGGCTCTCGCCAAACTACTTCTCATTACAAAAAACCTCCAGAAAAAACTTGCTAAGGATGTGCTTTACATGAGAAATACACCGCTCGAGGGCGTGTTGTGACAACAAAATGACCGGATGGATGAAAAGGTCAGGATGCAAGGCGGGAAAGGGCATCGCCCGCGAATTTAAAGTGGCTCTCGTCCGAGTAGCGCTCGGCACCGTGTTTGAGATAAAAGTTAACGGCTGGTGAGTTCCAATCGAGTACGAGAAAGTCGATGCGTTCAAGGCCACGCGCTTTTGCGATCGAGGCGATCTTTCGCAGCAATTGCAGCCCAAGTTGATGCCGGCGATACTCTGCCAGAACATAAATATCCTCGAGATATAGCCCCATCTCACCGCGAAAGCTCGAAAAATTTGGATGAAAGAGTGTGTAGGCTATGGGCGTTTCGCCGTCAAAAGCGATCAACCCCTCGACAAAACCCTCTTCGCTAAACATAGCACGATGCAGTCGCTCGGTCGTAACGGTGCAGTATTCGGCCAGGTTTTCATACTCGGCAAAGCTACGCATCAGATCGACAACAGCAGATAGGTCATTTTCGTTAATATTTCGGATATTGATCGACATAAAAAGCCGTGCCCATTTTAACAGGCACGGCTCGTATAAGTCATATGAGAATAGCTTACGGCTTTTTCTTGCCACCGCCTGTAGTTACTTTTTGCGGTGCAACGTTTGACAGTGTTTTTAGCGTAGTGATCGCCTCAGCGGCATTTGCCTTAAACTTATGCGAATCGGGGGCTAAGCTAACAAATTTTTGCAGATAATTTGCGGCTTCTTGCAGCATCACTTTGTCATCCTTAATGTAGCCATAATTGACCAGGCTCAAGCCTAGGCCGACAAGAGCATCAACATTTTCCGGCGAAGTTTCAAGGATCGCCTTGTAAGATGCGATGGCATTTTCAGAATCGCCTGCGACGCGGTACAGATCGGCAAACAACAAATTTGCTGTCGCCTTTTTTGTTGCGTCCGCTTCGGCGGCGACGTATGCGGGGGTCAGGACCTTGGCAGCTTCGATTACCGTTGGGTCTACCTGTTCGGTAAGTACCGCCATTCGAAATGTTTCTTGTGCACCAACTAATGCGGCAGTCTTTGTTGCTTCGTAATTTACCTTATCAACAATATCCGCTACGGGCGCATTTTTAAGAATATTCCACGATTTTAAGAAACCAGTTGCAGAATCCGCCAGATCTTTCTTTGCTTTTTCAAGACCGGCAAGTTTTTCGGTGGCGTCGGTCAGCTTTATAGCCTTATTGCGTACATCAACCGCTCTGATCCTAAGCGAAATCGAGCGGTTATTGTTGAAAACAGGTGCACTTCCTACAAACTCAGGGTCAGCCGCAATACCTTCTTCGTATTTTGCGATGGCGAGGTCATAATTCTTAGCATCAAAGGCGTCTTTTGCCTCTTTTGCCGCCGCTGTGATGATCTCATTGGTTTTCGAGGCCTTTGCATTCTTAGCCTCGATCTCAGCGGCCTTTTTTTCAAAGTCTGACTTGGCTTTCTTTTCTTCCTCAGTCGGCTCCCGCGGACCTTCTTCACCTGTCTTTACCGCTTTAATACTCCGCGCATCTGATTCACTAAATTTTTTGCCGTCGCCCGGAGTCAGGACTATGAGCAACTTTTCCTGGCCCGCCCTGACGTTGGGAAAGATCATTGGCGCACAGTTAGGAGCGCTTACAGCAAACGTAAACACACCGGCGTATGGCATCCCGGCAAATCGGAATTGGCCTTTTGTATCCGTCTTCGCTGACGGAAAACCCGCTTTGATATCGGTTCGATAAACCTCTATTAGAGCACCGGCCACTGGTTCTTGCGTTCCGTCGGCCTTTTTAACCTCGACCGTGCCGCCAACCGGAGCGGTCTGGGCAAAAATCACCAAATGACCAGCCATAAATACGACAGTGGCCACAAGAAATGAAAAATAGAACTTTCGCGACATTAGATTCCTCCGAGAAACTTTCGAACAGCCGTAATGGCTCAGATATGATGCCGTACGACTAAAAGGAGTTCGTTATTTTTCTTATTCTAACGCAATTGGCGAGAAAATTCGACAATTGTTAATGAGGTTGCGGCTAAATCTACAAAATTCAAAAATCGACGCCTGTATGATATCTTAACCATTCGATTTTGTTCAATTTGTTTTGGAGATTTGATGACAGACAAGATCTACAATTTTAGTGCCGGGCCGGCGATCCTGCCCATTCCTGTGCTCGAAAAGGCCCGCGAAGAGCTGCTCTCGCTCGGCGGTATCGGTATGAGCGTGATGGAGATAAGCCATCGCTCAAAGCCATTTGAGGCAATACTTGCAGCCGCCGAACAGGGCATTCGAGACCTGTTGTCGGTACCGGACAATTACCGCATCTTATTTTTGCAGGGTGGTGCTACGCTGCAGTTTTCGATGATACCTCTCAATTTTTTGGGTGCGAACGAAACTGCCGACTACGTCATCACCGGTGCTTGGGGCAAAAAAGCGCTAAAGGAAGCAAAACGCTGCGGGACGGCGAATGTGATTTATTCGTCAGCCGAACGCGGTTTTAAGTCGGTGCCTACCGAATCGGAATTGAATTTTAGCCCGGGTGCAAAATACGTCCATTACACGTCAAATGAGACGATCGAGGGTGTCGAGTTCAAATACGACCTCGATGGCGGCGGCGTGCCCGTCGTTTGCGATGCCTCATCAAACATACTTTCGAAACCGATCAACATCCGTGAAAGCGCGTTGATCTACGCTGGAGCCCAGAAAAATATTGGTCCGAGCGGCGTCACGCTAGTGATCATCCGCGATGATCTGGTCGCTCAGGTGCCCGAAAATCAACATTCAATGCTCGATTACCGGCTGCTCGCTGAGAACAGCTCGATGCTAAATACGCCGAATACATGGGGCATCTATCTGATCAGCCTCGTTTGCGAATGGCTTAAAGAGCAAGGCGGCGTGGCGTCAACGGAAGTTAAGAATCAGGAAAAAGCGGCGATACTATACGACGCTATAGACGCCAGTGACGGTTATTATTCAGGCCACGCGGACCGAGCCGCGAGGTCGCTGATGAATGTCACATTTCGTCTGCCGTCCGAAGAACTCGAAAAACAATTCTGCACAGAGGCGACTGCCGCCGGCCTAGACGGTTTAAAAGGACACCGCTCAGTTGGGGGCATTCGCGCTTCGATCTACAACGCTTTCCCACGCGAAGGCGTGACCGCTCTCGTAGATTTTATGCAGGATTTCGCCCGGCGAAATGGCTAGATCCATCTCCACCCCATAATATCTTTGGAAATCCTGTCGCTTTAGCGATTTCTTTAAAGTAAGGGCTGTTCTGCCCTTTCTTTTCCCGCCTGAGGTAATTTCAACAATGGCATTAATTGGCAATAAATTATACAGAGATATACGTCCAATAAAGGACGATGCGGCCGACCTCGACAAACAGCTATCGCGTCTCGAGGACGATATACGAAAGCTCAAGATCGATTTTGATATCTACTTTAACGGCACGACCAAGCGTCCGCCACTCGAGGCCCGTGCCCGGCTCGATTCAAACATCAAACGAATCGCCGACAACCGCAATCTTTCGTACGCCCAACGGTACCAGTTCAACATGCTTGTCGCCCGCTTTACCTCGTACCGCGAGCTCTGGAGGCGAACTCTAAAAGCCAAGGGCCTTGATCTGATGTAACAAAAAAAGCGAACACCGTAAGGGGTTCGCTTTTTTATTTGATTCAGACATTTAAGTCTCAAGCGACTTTTGCGACGTTTTCTGCCTGCGGGCCTTTTGGGCCGTTTGTTACCTCAAATTCTACTTCGTCCCCCTGGATCAAGGTCTTATAGCCGTCACCGCTGATGGCGCTGTAGTGCACGAAAATATCCTGTTCGCCGGGCTGCTCGATAAAACCGTAGCCTTTGGCGTTGTTAAACCACTTGACCTTGCCGATAGCTTTTGACATCACTTCTGTTATCCTCCTAAAACTTCCCTATTCAGTATTCTGATCCGCTAGGGGGCGGGCAGAAAATAAAACTACAACCTCTGCCGGCATCTGGATTGGCGGCAAATGGGTGCAATCGAAAATCTATGTCGCACTAAATCTAACCAAAAGTTAGGTTGACCTTAAACTACAAGATCCTCAGCCTTAATTTGAATTGTGTTTGATAGACGAATGGAAATTTAACCAAATATTGGGTTGGTGTCAAGACATTTTTGGGTAAATCGGCAAATTAGTGCGAAAATTGACATAAATACCGCAATAACCGAAGATAAAGCCATATTTTCAGCCCCTTGAAACAAACATTATGGCATCGGAATACGGCCAGGACAGCCTGCTTTCTTACAACGAATATCTCAAGGTCTCCGACCTGCTCAAGCTGCAGCGGACGCTTTCGGACCCCGTCAGCCACGACGAACTGCTCTTTATCATCATCCATCAGACGTATGAGCTGTGGTTCAAACAGATCTTGCATGAGGTTGATGCGACAATAAAATGGCTCGACGAGGGGCGTATGTTTCGGGCAAATCACAGCTTACGCGGCGTCGTATCGATCGAGCGGATCCTGGTCACGCAGATCCACGTTCTCGAATCGATGGCACCGATCGGCTTTTTAGAATTTCGCGACAAACTCAATCCGGCCAGCGGTTTTCAGTCGATGCAGTTTCGTGAACTGGAGTTTTCATCGGGTGCCAAGGACGAAAAGATCCTCGCGACTTTCAACCACGACAAATTTGCGTACGAACGGCTGACGAGGCGTTTTAGCGAGCCGTCGCTTGCCGATTCATTTTGGGCACTCGTGTCACGCAGCGGATTTGCTGTCGAAACTCACGAGGACCGTGTCGCTGCGACAGTCGAAATACTCACGCATCCGGAAAAATACGCTGAGCTTTACAATATGCAGGACCTGCTGATCGAGCATGACGAACTGATCGTCTCGTGGCGGTACAACCACATCCTGATGGTCGAGCGGATGCTGGGCATGAAACGCGGCACCGGCGGCAGCGAGGGCGTCGGCTATCTAATGACCACACTTAGCAAGAAATTTTTCCCCGAGATCTGGGAAGCCAGAACACACCTGACTATATGAAACGGTATTTATCGATAGCTTTTATCCTGTTGTTGTCGGCTACGGCGTTTGGCCAGAACATCCGCGTCACGATTTTGCACGTCAACGACGTGTATCAGTTTGCCCCGGTCGACGGGGGCACCCGAGGCGGTCTCGCACGTCTTTTGACTCTCAAGAAAGCGGAGCTCGCGAAAAATCCGAATACGATCTTTACGCTCGGCGGCGATACGATCTCACCGTCGGTCGAGACACGTACCTATAAAGGCGGGCAGATGATCGACGCGTGGAACGCGGTCGGCATTGACCTTGCCGTTTTTGGTAATCACGAATTTGATCTCAAGACCCAAGACCTGCTCGACCGCATGAAAGAGTCAAAATTTACCTGGCTCGGAGCCAATGTTATTGAGACCAAAACGGGCAAGATCTTTGCCAATACGCCGCCGTACGTTGTGAAAGAGTTTGCGGGCGTGAAGATCGGTTTTATCGGGCTGCTCCTGCCAGAAACCAAGCAAACTTCGTCGATGGACGATACGCTCAATGTCGCCGATTTTTGCTCAACGGCAAAAAAGATCGTCAAAGATATGCGAAAAAAGGGTAAGGTCAACGCCGTTATTGCCCTAACGCATCTTTCGATGGCACAGGACAAACAGCTCGCAAAATGTGCCGACATCGACCTGATTCTCGGCGGCCACGAGCACACGCTGCTGCAATCGTCATCGAACCGCACACCGATATTCAAGATGACGGCTGACGCCCGTGAGATGGGCAAATTTAGTTTGAATTTTGACCCGGCGACCAAGAAGTTTGTCGGCCTCGATTGGGAGATCGTGCCGGTCACCGACAAGATCGCCAATGCGCCGGAGTTTGCCCCCGTCTATGAAAAGTACAAGCCTTTGCTCGAAAAGCTAGCCGTTAAGGTCGGGGCGACCGCTGTCCAGCTAGATGCGCTTTCGCAATCGAATAGGCAAAAGGAAACTAATATTGGTAATTTTATAGCTGACGCTTATCGCAACGCGGTTAACGCCGATATTGGTTTTGTGAACGGCGGTTCGATCCGTGCCGATATGACGTACGAGCCCGGCCCACTGACAAAACGCGACGTGCTGTCGATACTGCCATTTAACAATCCGATAGTAAAGATCGAGGTTTCGGGCAAGCTGCTGTTACAGATCATCGAGCACGGCGTTGCACGCAGCGGCCCGGGCGAAGATAACGAACCCGGCAGATTTCCGCAGATCAGCGGCCTAACATTTAGCTATGACCCCCGCAAACCGGTCGGTAAGCGTGTCGTCGAGGCATTTGTTTCGGGTAAGAGAGTGGTCGAGTCAACCAACTATACGATCGCCACGTCAGATTTTCTAGTTTCACGCGGCGGCGACGGTTATACGATGCTGAAAGAGGGCAAGATACTGACCGACGCGGCAACCGCGCCAAAGGATTCGGATGTTTTCGAAAAAGCGATCCGCTCTGAGCCAAACTCGACGATCGCTCCGGGCACCGAAAATCGGATCACTCGTATCAACTAAACAAACACAGCAAATACCTCGTTCGAAAAGAGCTTGCCCTTACGGGTGAGCTTTATTCGATTATTGTTTACCTCGATCAGATCGCTGTCCAGCAGACGTTCTATCTCGCCGCGATATTTTGCGATCAGATCTTCGCCAAACCGCTCTGTATATTGACTACGGTCAATACCTTCCTCAAGCCTCAACCCAAGAAATACGTATTCGGATGCGATATCGATACTCTCGCGGTTCGTTTCTGCTGATGTTTGTTGTTCTATCAGTTCTACATATTTTGCCGTGTCTCGCTCATTTGCGTACCGTTCGCGGCCGTCAAACGAGTGTGCCGAAACGCCAAAGCCGAAGACCGGGTCGAGTGTCCAGTATTTTGTGTTGTGGCGCGACTCGTAGCCCGGTTTGCTGAAATTTGAGATCTCGTATTGCTCGTAACCGGCGGCGATGAGGCGGTCGAGCATCACCTCGTACATCTCGGCGGCAAGTTCGGGGTCGGGTGTGGGCTGTCTTCGGCTCCGAACCTGTTCCGCAAGCGGCGTTCCCTCATGGATCTCAAGCAGATACAGCGATAAATGCTCCGGCGACATCGCGATTGCCTCGTCAAGATTGCTCTGCCATACATCGAGCGTCTGACCGGGCAGTCCGGCGATCAGGTCAAAGCTGACATTATCAAAACCGGCATCACGCAGCATCTTGAATGTCATACGAGCATCATTTGCGTCATGCCCACGGGCGAGCAGTTTTAACGCACGGTCATCAAACGTTTGCACGCCAAAACTGGCACGATTTACACCTAAGGCACGATATCCGGCGAGACTTTCCGGTGTGACGGTCGCCGGATTCATCTCCATCGTTATCTCGGCGTCGTTTGAGATATCAAATTTTGAATGGATGCTATCCAGGATCTGTTTGACTTGTGCAGGATTCAATAAAGACGGAGTGCCGCCGCCCAAGTAAATTGTATCCGCCGCAATGCGTTCGTTTGGTCCGGTCCGGACCAGGTGGACCAAGGTGGACCAAGGTGGACCAGACCCGCCGTCGAATGGATTGATCTCTTTACATAAAGCATCGACGTACCGCTCGACCGCATCGCTGCTGCGCCAAACATCCGTGGCAAAGTCACAGTACGAGCAGCGTGATTTGCAAAAAGGTATATGTAGATAAATACCGGCTGACATTGTGAGGGGGCTAACTTTCGAGGCGGTTTTTTAGAGCATCACGCCATGCGGATTCGAGTTCGCCGACCGCGGTCGAGACGACCGCTTCGCCATTGATCGAGATGTTCAGCGTATCGCCGGTCACCCAACCAAGTTCGGTAATTGGACAGTCGCCAGCCAGTTCGCGGATCTTCGCTTCGTCTTCACGCGCAAAACTGATGACGATTCGTGACGGCGTTTCACCAAAAAGATCTGCCTCGTGCGACAGTTCGCGGTCGATCATGGCTATCTCAGCACCGATCGCGTTGCGGCCGAGTGATGAAAAGCAACTCTCAGCGATGGTGACGGCAAGGCCGCCGTCCGAGCAATCGTGAGCAGACTTAACGAGACATTGGTCGATCAGCGTGAGCAGCGTTTCCTGTACGCGTTTTTCCTGTTCGAGATCAACCGTCGGACAAATACCATTTTCGATAAGCCGATCGGTCGAGAGCCCCCCTATCGTCTGGGCGTATTCGCTTGCGGCGAGATCATCGCGGGTGACGCCAAGAACAGCAATAATATCACCCTCGTTCTTAAAGCCGTGCGTGACCAGTTTGCGCGTGTCTTCGATCAAACCGACCATGCCGATGACTGGCGTGGGCAAGATACCGCGGCCGTCGGTCTCGTTATAAAACGACACGTTGCCGGAAACGACCGGCGTTTCAAACGCCTCGCAAGCCTCTTTCATCCCGTCGATAACGTCGGAGAATGAACGCATTACTTCGGGCCGCTCGGGCGAGGCAAAGTTTAGGCAATTCGTGACGGCAATGGGTTTAGCCCCGACACAAACCACATTGCGGGCGGATTCTGCGACGGCAAGCTTGGCTCCTTCGTATGCATTGATCGCGGTAAATTTGCCATTGCCATCAAGGCACATCGCGATCGCACGCCGCGTTTCTTTTATGCGAACGACCGCCGCGTCTGCACCAGGCAAGATCGCCGTATTTGTGCGAACCATCGTGTCATATTGCTCATAGACCCAACGCTTACTGCAAATGTTCGGGCTTGAAAGCAAAGTTTTCAAAGCCAGTTCAAGGTTCAAGGTTCCAAGTTCAAAGTTAAGATCCGCCGACTTTGAACTTTGAACTTTGAACTTTGAACTCGTCTCAGCCATCGACCTCTCGTATTTCGGTGCTTCGTCGGTCAGGGCAAGGACGGGCAAGTCGGCTTCGAGGACGCCATTGTGCATTATCTTGAGCCGGTCGCCCTCGACAACTTTGCCTATAACGACGCAATCGAGGTCCCATTTCGCAAATATCTCAACGACCTCCTTTTCGCGGCCCTCGCGGGCGACGATGAGCATTCGCTCCTGCGACTCAGAGAGCAGCATCTCGTACGCGGTCATGCCGGTCTCACGCTGCGGTACGAGCGTCAGGTCGATCTCAAGTCCCGTGCCCGCACGTGCGGCCATTTCGACCGACGAACTTGTAAGCCCGGCGGCTCCCATGTCTTGAATGCCTTTGATCGCACCGGAGCGCATGGCTTCGAGACAGGCTTCGAGCAGCAGTTTTTCGAGGAAAGGGTCCCCGACTTGGACCGTCGGACGCTTTTCGAGAGCTTCGTCGTCAAACTCAGCCGATGCCATGGTCGCACCATGGATGCCGTCGCGGCCAGTCTTTGCCCCGGCGTAAAGCACAGGATTCCCGATACCGGACGCCTTGCCAAAAAAGATCTGGTCCTTGCGGACGAGGCCGAGGGCAAAGGCGTTGACAAGCGGATTTAAGGAATAGCTCTCATCAAAAATGACCTCGCCGCCGACAGTCGGCACACCAAAACAGTTGCCGTAATGACCGATGCCCTCAACGCAGCCTTTGAGGATGGAGTTGTTGCGATTCAGCGTCTTTTGTCGTTCCTCAGACTGGCCGCCCGCTGACGCAGACGGTTCTGACAACGGCCCGAAGCGTAGCGAATTCATCGCCGCGATCGGACGTGCACCCATCGTAAAAACGTCACGTAAGATGCCGCCGACACCGGTTGCTGCACCTTGGAAAGGTTCGATAAAGCTGGGGTGATTATGCGACTCGACCTTAAACGCGACGCACCAATCATCGCCGATATCGACGACGCCGGCGTTCTCACCAGGCGGTACGATGACACGCGGGCCGGTGACCGGCAGACGTTTGAGATGTACACGCGAAGATTTGTAGGAGCAGTGTTCCGACCACATCACACTAAAGACGCCGAGCTCGGTCAGATTGGGTTCGCGGCCCAACAAATCTTTGATCTTTTCGTATTCGTCAGCTTTCAGGCCGTGCTGCTCGACGATCTCTGCGGTGATAGTGGTCATGGGTTATTACGGAGCCAAGTCCTCAGCTGAAATAAACAAAAGAGTTTATTCGTTTCGGACGCTCAATTCAAATCCGAAGGAATAAACTCTTTCCGAAATCACTGCCGTCCGGCTATTTCGCGGGTGTTGGTGTGAGCACCTTGTCGATTTCCGCAGTTATGGTCGCGTATTTTACGATGCCTTTTCGGAGGTATGCGGTCGTTCCGTCGGGCTTTAGGAGGATGGTTAGCGGCAGGTTGCCGGTCCATTCGGGTGAGACGAGCGCTATCGCGGCGTTATCATCCGGTGTTTTGAGCAGATAGGCGGGCATCTCGGCTTTCTGTTCGCCGAGGAACTTTGGGACGTACGTTTTTATATCTGCAAGGTCGTCGAGCGAAACGGTATAGAAATCGATCTTGCCCTTGTAGGCAGCGTCTAGTTTGACGAGATCTGGAAACTCTTCGCGGCACGGGTCGCACCACGTTGCCCAAAAGTTGATGAGCACAGGCTTGCCGTTTGGTCTGAGCAATTTGCGGAGCCCATCAATGTCGATCTGCGTGACCTTTGGCCCGTCCCAGACCGGTTTTTTCCCTTTGCCTGAAGGCTGAGCATTAACGGTCTGAAGCGCAATGACAACAAGAGCGGCGACCAGCACCGCTCTTATCAAAGGACGTGAAAGTGATTGCATATTTCTCAATTATTCGACCCGTTTGATCGTACAGCCAAAAGCGTTAGCAGATGTACGCTCGATCCTCTTACCAGCCAGAGCGGAATCAAAGGCGGTGCGCAGATACGATGCCGTGATGTTGGCTCCCGACTTATCGTTGTCAATAGCGCCATGATACATCAGCACGTTGCTGCCGTTGACAAAGAATGCTTCGGGCGTCGTCGTCGCACCGAGTTTGTCGGCAAAGACGTTGCCTTTATCAAAAAGGACCGTAAACTTATAGGTCGCGGCGATGTGGTCTTTGACCCAACCGACCGGTTTTGCCTCGGCTTTTTCGATCTCGGTGACATTCGAATTGATACCGATAAAGGTGATCCCCTTTGCGGCGTAATCGGCGGCGATCTCGTTCATGCGGTCGTTATATGCCTTAACGACGGGGCATTGCGACGAGACAAACATGATGACTGCTCCATTCTTGCCCTTGAGGCCGTCGAGCGTCTGCATCTTGCCGGTGCCATCGGGCAGTGAAAAATTTTCCATCGTCGCTCCGATAGCGAGGCTCTGTGCACTCGCCGAAACAGCAAACACCAATATCGCCGTGAACAATAAAATAGCTCGTTTCATAAAAGTTACTCCTCCGATCTAAAAATGTAGCCTTAGTTTAACAATCTGCCGATGCCCGGCACAAGTATTTTTGGTTTTTACGCACCGCTTTGAAAGACGGTTTCATGCCGCCAATCCTCGTTTTTCTTGTTTGATGCAACAAACGGCAATTATGGCTGAGATCTTTTGTTTCAATGCTATAATTCACCGAACAATACTCCTTTAGAATATAGGCTATGAAACGGTGCCCTGAATGCAGACGGGATTATTACGACGATACGCTGCTGTATTGTCTCGATGACGGCAATGCGCTGCTCGAAGGCCCGGCGAGCGGCTCCGGTGCGAGTGACGAGCCGGCGACGGCGATCCTGCATTCGACGGCTGCTCCAAACGAAGCCGCGACACGAGCGCAGATACACACGACAGAGCAAACGGCAGTTTTGCCGTCGGGCATTACCGAGATTCCAAAAGCAAAGAGTTTTGATAAGCGGCTGGTACTTGCTCCGCTCGCATTGGCGGTCATCGTCCTTGGTGGATTTTTTGGTTATCGGTATGTCACTCAGGCAAAACAGATCGAATCCATTGCCGTAATGCCGTTTGTTAATGAGAGCGGGAATGCGGATGTTGAATATCTGAGTGATGGAATGACTGAAACTTTGATCAGCAGTTTGTCGAACATTCCTAATTTGTCGGTAAAGGCTCGAAGTACGGTTTTTTATTACAAGGGTAAAGAAACTTCGCCGAAGAAGATCGGTGAAGAATTGAAGGTGCAGGCGGTTTTGTTAGGCAGAGTTTCGCAACGCGGCGATGATCTGAAATTGAGCCTGGAACTCGTCAACACCGAAAGTCAGGATGTGATCTGGAGCGAGCAATACAATCGCAAACAGTCCGACCTTGTTTCATTGCAGAGCGAGATCGCTAAAACCGTTTCGGATAAACTTCGTTTGAAATTAACGGCGACCGAACAGGAGCGAGTAAGCAAAACCAACACGATCAGTTCCGAGGCACAGCAGCTTTACTTAAAAGGGCGTTTTCATTGGAACAAACGAAATACCGATGACTTTCAAAAAGCCAGAGAGTATTTCCAGCAAGCGATCGCCGCTGACCCGAACTACGCACTCGCCCACACGGGCCTTGCCGACACGTTGGCATTGATGCCGTATTACGGTGCATTCAGGCCAAATGAATACATGCCGCTGGCAAAACAGGCGGCACAGAAAGCCCTCGAAATTGACCCGAACTTGGCCGAAGCACATGCCTCGCTCGGTCAGATCCTAACCAACTATGATTATGATCTGAAAGGTGCTGAGAGAGAGCTAAAGAGAGCGATCGAACTCGACCCAAAGTATCCGTCTGCTTATCAGTGGCTTTCAGAGGTCTATCACTATTTAGGAAACGGCGACCAAACGCTATCGGAGATAAATAAAGCTCTTGAACTTGACCCGTTATCATTGATCATAAATAACCAAAAAGGCAGAGCAATTGACTTTGGAGGCAAGCGGGACGAAGCAATTGTTCAGTTTAAGAAAACTATTGAGTTGTTTCCGGACGCAGCAAGTCCTCGCAATAACCTCGCCGACGTTTATGAAGCCAAGGGTATGTATCCAGAGGCCGTTGAGCAACGCCTTATCCAGGTCAAACTACTCTTTGGCGTTAGCCCGGAAAACATTAAGGACCTCCAACTAGCTTTTGAAAAAGACGGCTATAAGAGTTTTGTGCAAAAGCAAATAGACATTCAACTGGACCGTCAGAGATCAAGTCTGGAGAAAGATAAAAATGCTTATCTGCCAGCCTTTCGAATTGCTGTCGACTATGCCCGTCTCGGGGACAAGGATAAAGCGTTTGAATACCTAAACAAAGCGTATGATCAACGCGAACCACAGATCGCAGAACTCAAAATTCGATTACCGCTAAGTTATCTACGAGACGACCCGCGATTTAAGGAATTGGTCAGGAAAGTCGGATTTCCCGAATAGAACTTAGCCTATGAAACGATGCCCTGAATGCGGGCATAATATGCTAAACAGCCCGGCGATCTCTCGTCGGGCTGTTTACTTTAGTATGCTATAAATCACAAGCTACTGAGGCAAGCGGCCCGGTGTTAACGGGGCACCGGCTGCTTCAAGCGTCTTTTCAAAGCCTGGCAGACTGACCTCAATGAGCGTCCTTAACCTCGCCAGAACCGGGGCAAACTCCGCACTCGAAAGGTCGTATTGAGTGAGCTGCGTTTGGGTCGGCCGGATGGTCGAGAGCCGTATCGTACCGGCGATGTTGCCGACACGTTGGGCTATCGACGGCGGCGGGATGTCGGAATTTTCGCGTCCGCCGCGGATCGCGTTTATGAGAGCATCGATCTCATTATCAAAAGCCTCAGCTTGCTCGATCAGCTTTTTGTTATCGACCGGAGCCTCTTGGGCGGCACGTTTGTACATTCCAATGCGGGTCTTTGCTTCGGTGGCTGCGGAGTTGGCTCCGATGACCGACCGCTGAAGTGTTGAGACCTTGCGTTGAAATTCGGCCAGGAACGCGGCGTCCGCAGGGGTCATATTTTCTTTACCCTCGACCGTCACGTTAAAGCTCTGCGAACCAGGCAGCGACGTGACCACGCTATTAACCCGCATCGCCATCGAAACTGTATATTTACCCGGCATCACGAGCGAACCTTGCGGGCCAAATCCGCCAAAGCCTCCGCCACCGCCACCACCATCAGGTGGGCCACCCTGCGGAGCGGCTGATATTGACGGCGGCAAATAACGCATATCCCAGACGACACGCTGTACGCCGGCACCGGCAGGTGCGTTTAGCCGGCGAACGATCTTGCCCTCGGAATCCGTGACGGTAAAGATCATAGACGGAGCCTCCTCTTCGCTCTCCGCTCGCAGCTCGGCGATCGATGGATATCGGATGGGCTGTTTTGCCCGCTCGGCGGCACGCTCAGCATCCTGACGTTTTTGCTTCAGAGTTTTGGGGGATTCTTTCAGAAAATAGGTAAATGTCGCACCGTATGCCGGATTTGGGGCCGTGTAAAAAGACGCGCCTTGCGAACCCGCAAACGAGACGTTTGAGCGGACATACATCAGAGCGTCCTTGACCGGAAAGAGTGCCGACTGCCGTTCCATCGCTTCTTTGTTGACCTGACGGAGTGCCGCATAGTCGTCAAGAACATATATCCCGCGACCAAATGTCGCCAACACGAGGTCGTTCTCGGTCTTTTGTATGGCGATGTCGCGGACGGCAATCGTTGGCAGGCCGCTCTTGAGCTGCACCCACTTGCTACCACCGTCGACCGTAAAGAAAAAGCCGAATTCTGAACCCGCAAACAGCAGATTTGGGTTCACATGGTCCTCGGCAATGGCATACAACGAACCTCGCTCTGGGAGTTTACCTGTGATCAAGGTCCAAGTTCGTCCGGCGTCCGAGCTCTTGACGAGATAAGGTTTGAAATCGCCATTTTGATGATTGTTATAGATGGCATAGACGGTGTTCGCGTCATGTTGCGAAGCGAGTACACGATGAACATAAGCATTATCGGGAACGCCCGGTATCTTATCGACCTTGCGCCAGGTCTGGCCGTCGTTATCGGTGATCTGGATCAATCCATCGTCGGTTCCGACATAGATCAAGCCTTGTTTCTTAGGCGATTCTGAGATCGCCGAGGCGTTACCGTAAAGCGCCGTCGATTGATTTTTTGCTATCGCATCCGGTCCCCAAACCTTGCCCATTACCGGCAGAGCATTTCGGTCAAGCCCTCGTGACAGGTCGCCGCTGATCACTTTCCAGTCGTCACCCCGATTGTCTGATTTGAAGAGTTTATGGCCCGCGAAATAGAGCCGCGTGTTTGAGTGTGGGCTGATCATGATCGGCGAATCCCAGTTGTATCGCTGCGATTCTTCGCCCTTACCCTCGATCGGAGCGATGCCGACGCGTTCGCCGGTTCGCTTATCAAACCGAACGAGGCCGCCGTTCTGACTTTCGGCATAGATGATGTTTGGGTCGGTCGGATCGACCTGTGAGCGAAAACCGTCGCCGCCGTTTGTCGCAAACCAATCGGAATTTAAGATGCCCGCCGTGCTGCGCGTTCGAGCCGGGCCGCCGAGCGAGTTGTTGTCCTGCGTACCGCCATAGACGTTGTAAAACGGCAAAGCGTTATCTGTGGTGATATCGTAAAATTGTGCGACAGGCAGGTTTGCCTTGAAATTCCAATTCGCACCGCGGTCAAAACTCTCATAAACTCCACCGTCGCAACCGACGAGGATGTAATCGGTATTTTTTGGATCGACCCAAATTCCATGGTTATCGACGTGCTTTAGACGCTCACCTAGATTTCGCTGAGTGCGTCCGCCGTCATCCGACACCTGAAACTGAACATTTGGGATATAGACGCGGTCGACGTTTTGCGGGTCGGCAATGATCTGTCCGTAATACATACCCTGCGCGATGGTCGAGCTCATACGCTCCCAGGTCGCACCGCGATCGTTCGACCGAAATATGCCGCTCAGAACACCGCTAGCCTCGACCGTCGCATAAACGACGTCCGTCTTTGCGGGTGAGATCGACAGGCCGATGCGGCCGAGATCGCCCGGAGGCAGGCCCGATCGGAGACGAGTCCATGTATTGCCGCCGTCGGTCGATTTGTGTATCGCGCTTTCAGGGCCGCCATTTATCAGCGTGTAAAAATGCCGCCGACGTTGCCATGTCGCTGCGTACATCGTGTCGGGATTTGCCGGGTCGATGACGACATCCGTCACGCCGGTGTGTTCCGTGCCGGGGATGACAGCTTTCCAGGTCTTGCCGCCGTCGGTCGTTTTATATAGGCCGCGTTCGCCGCCCGGAGCCCAGAGCGGGCCCTGTGCCGCTACGAAAACAACGTTACTATCTCGCGGGTCGATGGCAATACGGCCGATGTGCTCGGACGTTTTGAGGCCCATATTGCGCCAGCTGCGGCCGCCGTCATCCGAACGATAAACGCCATCCCCGTAACCGACGCTGCGTTGGCTATTGCGTTCGCCGGTGCCGACCCAGACGGTCGCCGGGTTTTTTGGATCGAGAGCTATCGCACCGATCGAAAATGCTCCTTCGTTATCAAATACCGATGTCCATGTCGTGCCGGCGTTGACTGTTTTCCAGACTCCACCGGATGCGACCGCGACGTAATATCTCGTGCGGTCGTTAGGGTCCACTGCGAACGCGAGCACACGTCCCGATGTCACCGCCGGGCCGATCGAACGAAACCGCAGTCCGCCAAATGCCTGCGTACCCATCGGGTCAGGCGGCGGCGGTGGTGTCGGAGCTACGGTTGGCGAAACCGACGGCGTTGGAGATGCCGTCGTGACGCGTGTAGAGTCGCCAGTAGGCGTCGGTGAAGGTGTGGCTCCGGCTGGGCGTTGGGCAGCAAGGGTCGCGGCAAGCGACAACGATAAACAAACGAGGACAAATGACGAACGCAGTTTATGCACGATAAAAGCTCCTGGAAAATTGACTATTTCTAAAAGTAGGTCGATGAAATTATGAATTTATTCAGGCCGATTATCAAGCGTAATCACGAAAATCGATGGTTTTGCATTGGACGATCGTTTCGTTCAATAACTTAGTAATACGAGAGTTTGCCGGATGCGGTTTCGGGGGTGACCTATGGTGCAATATTTCGTCGTAAATTCAGTGTTTACAATGCTATAATTCCCGAGTTAATCACGATGCCAAACGCAGGCGATAATATTTCGCACTACAAGATCATTTCGGCCATCGGTGCAGGTGGTATGGGCGAAGTTTTTCTTGCCCAGGACACCAAGCTCGAGCGGCAAGTCGCGCTCAAAATACTGCTTGCCGAGGTCGCAGACGATGACGAACGAGTACGCCGTTTTGTGCAGGAGGCCAAGGCGGCGTCGGCTCTAAATCACCCAAATATATTGACCGTATTTGAGATCGGCAGCTTTGACGACTCACAATACATCGCAACCGAATATATCAAAGGCAAAACGCTGCGGCACCGTATGCGTGAGTCGTCGATGAGCCTTGACGACGCACTTGGGATCGCGTTACAGGTCGCGACCGCGCTCGCCGCCGCCCACGAAGCCGGCATTATCCACCGCGACATCAAGCCCGACAACATAATGATCCGCGATGACGGCGTTGTTAAGGTGCTTGATTTTGGTCTAGCAAAACTCACCGAGAAACATATCGAGACGGCTGAGGCTGAGGCCGAAACAAGAGCACAATTCAACACCGAACCGGGCATGATAATGGGCACGGCCGCGTATATGTCGCCCGAACAGGCACGCGGACACACGCTCGACCCGCGTAGCGATATTTTCAGCCTCGGCATCGTGCTATACGAGCTATTTACGTCAAGGCGTCCGTTTGACGGTGAATCTCACCTCGATGTGATCAGCTCGATCCTGAAAGATGAGCCGCAAGCCCTTAGGCTAGCCGCTCCGGCACTGCCGCGGCATCTCGAACGCATCGTCGATAAAACGCTGAGAAAAGACCGAGACCACCGATATCAACATGTAAAAGACCTGCAGATCGACCTCCAGGACCTGCGGGACGAGCTGAGATTTGAGGCAAAGCTCAATCAAACTGCCGACCAATCGATACCGGCACACGTGACCGGAGCAGAAGGACCGCGGTCGACATTTACCGAAAGGATCTCGGCAACACGCAGGTTTACTTTGCTCCACGCGATCGTTTTTGTCGCCATCGTTGGTTTGTTGGTCGGCGGCATTTGGTACTTTCGGCCACGTTCGGCGGCAAACGCGATCGCGGGCACTCTCAAAACCACCGAGATCGCCAATTGGTCGAGCGCTCCGGGCGAGCTGTTTAGCAATGCGAGCTTTTCGCCCGACGGTAAAATGATCGCGTTTTCGTCGACCAAGTCCTCGGCAAAAAATATCTGGGTCACGCAAACCGTTTCAACCGAAGCGATACAGGTGACGAACGACGCTTTTTCAAACCAGGACCCGATCTGGTCGCCAAAGGGCGATGAGCTTGCGTTCTTTTCGCAAAAAGGCAATATCGCGGACGGCAAGGGAAATGCAACCGGCGTATGGCGCGTCTCGGCGCTTGGTGGCACTCCGAAATCGGTCGGGCCGGTCTCTGACGGCAGCTTTCAACTTCGCCGCTGGGCCGCAAGCGGAAAGATCTATTACCAATCAAAAGGCGATCTTTACTCAATGGAAGTTGCGTCGGGCATATCGCAGAAAGCAACGTCTTTTGATCCGCAAAAAGGCAAACTCATTTGGGCGAGCATCTCGGCCGACGAGAAAACGCTTGCCTTTGTCATCCAAAAGGACACCGCATGGGAACTTTTCACAAGCGACCCTGCCGCCGCAAATCCGACGTCCGTAACCAAGAGCACGGGCGAGATCAGCGGCGTTGCGTGGCTACCGGAAAAAGAGCGTTTTTATTACAGCGCATCGGTTGATGGTGTATTTCAGGTCTTTGTTGCCGGTTCGGGAACGCCGACCCGTCTCACCTCGTCTGAAACGGACAGCATCGTTGTGGATGCGGCACCCGATGGCAGTTCGGTCATTGTCAGCTCTGCAAAAGAAGAATCGACCATCTGGCGGGTAAACCTAACCGACAAGGTCGAGTCACCCGTTTCGCGAAACGTAAACTCCGAATTGTGGCCCGACGTCTCGCCGGATGGGCAAAAGATGGTCTTTCAATCGGCAAAAAACCTTAGCCGCGGTAACAAGCTGCTCGAAAGCTCGATCCTCGTCAAACCTTTGCGGTCGCGAGACGATCCGGCAACTACCATTAGCGAGGCCGGCTTTTTACCTGCTTGGTCGCCGGACGGCGCAACGATCGCGTTTATGCGAAAAGCGGGCGATGTGCCCGAGCTGATGGTCGCAAACCCTAACGGCGGCGGCGAGCGAAAACTTGCGTCAGGCGGTATATCGATGCCGGGATATTCGGTCTCGCCCTACAACCACATTCAGACCAACGCTTTTGCTTGGTCGCCGGACAGCTCGCGTATCGCGTATATTTCGAACAAGAACGGAGCTCAAAATGTGTGGGCGGTAAACGCCCGCGACGGGTCAGAAACACCGTTTACCTCAAACACCGACAGCGGACTGACCTTTGCGTGTCCGGTCTGGTCTTCGGACGGAAAACGCTTGGCGATCTCGACCAAAAAGGACACCACCGCTGAGGGAGGAAAAAAGGTGCTCGGTTTAAGCATTATCGACACCGCCACGGGACAAACGACAAATTTCTATGAAACTAGCCTCACAATGCGGTTAATTGGATGGACGGTAGATGAAAATGGGCTTATTATTGCGGAGTCGGAAAAGACGAGCGGTTTGCCGCCTGAGACTGTACTAAAAAAGGTCGCGGCCGGGACAGGAACAGCGGCAGAGATATCTCGTCTAAAGAACGCATATTATTATAATATTTTCGTGTCCAACGATAGAAAATGGGCCGGATATGTCGCCCGCAACGACGAGCGAGACGATGTTTGGGTAATTGCGACATCGGGCGGCGACGCCAAACGACTGACGAATAACAACGATTCCGGGCAGTATTTTTCCCGCTTAGCCTGGCTGCACGATGGCAGCACCATCATGTTTGGAAAGCAAACTCGATTTAGTCTGCTTTCGATGCTGACAACCAGCAATTGAAAAAATGGAGAAAAATATGACCAAGAAAATGACCTCAGTGTTTTTTACATTTGTGTTTTTAGTGACCCTAATCGCGCTCTCAAGCCCCGCTTTTGGACAGTGCGAAAAGAACGCCGACAGCCAGATCGTGGCTGAGATCTACAACAACATTAAAAATGATAAGGGACTTGCATCACAGATCTCGCACATTAACGTTATCTCTACCAGCGGTGCCGTAAAACTGCAAGGTTGGGCCAACGATCAGTCGTCTTACGACAGAGTCAACGAGATTGCGCTAAAAACAACTTGCGTAAAGCTTGTTAACGTCAACGCTTTTGCAGAAACGCCGCCTCCGGCGGGTGACAGCATGCGTTCCGGCGGCGGCGTGGGATGCGCATCCGGCACAAAACCCTGCGGCGATATCTGCATTCCCGAAGGCGATGCGTGTAATCTCGGCGGATTTCTGGATAAATCAGCGTCTGTCTTTCGCTTTGACACTAATTTCTTCCTTGGGCTAGCCGCACCCGACAATTCGTGCGGATGATCGCCTAGCCGCTAAATCATTGAATAGACGAGTCGAACGGTTCCAGCTTTATGAAACGATGCCCTGAATGCCGACGGGATTATTACGACGATACGCTGTTGTATTGTCTCGACGACGGTAATGCGCTGCTCGAAGGGCCGGCGAGCGGCTCCGGTGCGGGTGACGAACCGGCGACGGCAATATTCCAATCTGGCGAAGCAGCGACGAAGCAGCAGGTACAGACTACCGAAAAGACGGCGGTTTTACCGACCGGCACCACAAGCAATGACGCTAAAGCTAGCCCAAAGATGCGGGTCTCGGCGATCATCGTCGGCGCGGCCGTTTTGCTTGCCGGTTTAGGTTATGGGATCTACCGGTTTTTGGAGAAATCAAAAATCACCGCTCCCAGAACTAACTCCGAACTCAAAACACAACGACTGACCGGCGACGGAAAAACGCGTGAGACGGTGATATCGCCCGACGGCAAATTTCTGGTCTATCAACGGGTCGAGGATGAAAAAGAATCGCTCTGGATCAGGCAGATACAGACAAACAGCAACGTTCAGGTGGTCAAACCCGGCGAGTTGAACGCGATAGGCGGCCTCACATTCGCCCCGGACGGGAATTTTGTTTATTTTTATGGTGAAGCCCCAGACGGTGGCATTAATACCTTCTTTAAAGTTCCAACCCTCGGCGGAGCGCCAACAAAATTTCTTTCAAACGCAGCCGGGATCGGTTTCTCATCTGATGGAAAGCAGATCGCCTTTATCCGTTATGACATTGCGGCGGCAGAAGGATGGATCTATGTCGCAAACGCCGACGGCACGAGTGAACGAAAACTTGCCACGTTTCGCGATAAGCAATTTACCAACACGCGCCCTGTCTGGTCGCCGGACGGGAAAACCATTGCCGTCGGCATTGGTGACGACGATCTACTGCCAGGACCACAATTTTTGATAGGCCTGATCTCGACCGCAAACGGAAGTGTTTTGGAACTTGGCAGCCGTAAATGGGCGGAACTGAGAGATATGGTTTGGACCCCGGAAGGCGACGCTGTACTTATAGTAGCCTCTGAATATGTCTCAACTCCCGGACAGGTCTGGGAGATCAGCTATCCGACGGGTGAGCCGCGACGCCTGACAAACACACTTAGCTCATACGCTTGGATCTCGATAACGGCTGATGGGAAGTCGATCTCCTTGACCGAAGGAGACGCAAGATCGAGCGTTTGGGTATCGCCAAATACCGATCCGAATTCAGCAAAACAAATAATGCCGGCAAAGGGAGACACGTGGGGGATCTCTTGGACACCTGATGGACGGATCGTTTATGCCTCGGACCAAAGCGGCGACTACGAGATCTGGTCGATGAATGCTGACGGGTCAAATGCAAAACAATTGACGACCGACCGGGTATTCAAGAAAGGGCCGGTCGTGTCGCCAGACGGCCGATACGTCGTTTACTGGTCCGCCGAGGGTGGCGGACGGCTTTTTAGGATCGATGTCGGCGGAGGCTCTCCGGTCCAACTCACATCAGGTGTGGTCGGTGACAAGCCGGATATTTCGTCCGATAGCAAATGGGTGCTCTATTCAACCTATATCGACGGCAAACCGGCGATCGTTAGGATGCCGATCGGTGGCGGTGAGCCTCAGCGAGTATTTGACGGACTTGCTACTAACCCGCGTTATTCGCGCGATGGCAAATACTTTGCGTGCTTGGTCTTGGATGAAAAGTCGCAGCGGTTTAACCGGATCGCGATCGTGCCGGCAGACGGAGGCGAAGCGATCACAAAACTCGAAGCTCCGCCATCGATAATCGTCGGCATCGGTCTCGTCTGGACACCCGACGGAAAAGGCATTACCTATCTCGGATTCCGCGGAGAGAAGACTGATATGTGGATCCAGCCGATCGACGGCGGCAAACCCAAGCAAGTAACCGACTTTGCCCCACCTTCCATCGTCCGGCGCGAATACTCACGCGACGGCAAACAGATCGCTATCGTCCGGGGCGAGGCAACGACAAACGCTGTTTTGATCACGGGGTTTAGATAAATAACAATTAACCGAATAAACGCGCACTACGGAGCTGATCTTTGTAATTCCGATCAACGCATAATTCGTGGTAACTTGTAACACCATTATTTTGGTTTAGTAACAATATGGCCGGAGAGATAGAGATCGGGGGTTCGTTCAGCAATTACCGCATCGTTTCAAAGATCGGTGAGGGCGGCATGGGTGAGGTGTATCTGGCGGAGGACACCGAACTCGGGCGTCAGGTAGCTCTGAAAGTCCTTTTGTCTGAGGTTGCCGACGACGAAGACCGGGTCCGCCGTTTTGTCCAGGAAGCCAAAGCCGCGTCGGCACTCAATCACCCCAACATTCTCACTGTTTATCAGATAGGCGAGTTTGAAAATTCGCGTTTTATCGCGACCGAGCTGATCAAGGGCGAGACGCTTCGTGACCGTTTGCGCGGCGGGCCTATGACCCTGCGCGAAGTGCTCGACGTCGCGATGCAGGTTGCCGCGGCGCTCAACGCCGCTCACAACGCGGGTATTGTTCACCGCGACATCAAACCCGAAAACATCATGCTCCGCGATGACGGTATCGTTAAGGTACTCGATTTTGGACTGGCGAAACTGGTCGCTGCGCCGGCAGGTTCCGCTGATTCTGAGGACGCCACGCGTGCCCAAGTCAACACTCGGCCGGGTGTTGTAATGGGGACGGTCTATTACATGTCACCGGAGCAGGCAAGGGGCAAGGAAACCGACGCCCGGTCTGACGTCTGGAGCCTCGGCGTTGTGATGTATGAAATGCTGACAAAGCAGACGCCGTTTGCCGGTGAAACGACGAGCGACTCGATAGCCGCGATCCTGACAAAAGAACCGCTGCCACTCGAGGATGACACGCCGCCCGAATTACGCCGGATCGTCCGCAAATCGCTCCAAAAACCAACGGACGAGCGATATCAGACGGTCAAGGACATGCTCCTCGACGTCAAAAATCTGAAACGCGAACTCGAGTTTTCTGAGGAGCTCGAACGCTCGCATGTCCCGAACCTAACAGGCTCGTCAAATGTTAGTACCGGGCAAATGAGCGAAAACGCGACGGCTATCCATTCGGGCGTGATCTCGACGCAAAACAGCATGCCGCAGCAGATGTCGAGTGCCGAGTATCTCGTTACTCAGGTGAAAAGGGGTAAGTATTGGATCCTGTCGCTCGCCGTTTTGTTGATCGCCGGGATCGGCTTTGGTATCTACAAATTCAGCGGCAGCGGGCCGGTAAACATTTCCTTTGAATCTGCAAAGATCACGAAGGTCACCGATTCCGGCAAAGTTGGCGGCGTCGCGATCTCGCCGGACGGTAAATGGCTGATCTATTCGGTCTTTGACGGCGGAAAAACAAGTCTGTGGCTCAAACAGGTCGCTATTCCTGACAGTAACACCCAGATCGTGCCGCCGGCCGATGTCAATTACCGGGGATTAGCGTTTTCTCCTGATGGCAATTATTTGTACTACACCTCAAGCGAAGGGACGCTCCAGGGCACTTTGTATCAAATGCCGGTTCTGGGCGGGACGGCTCGCAAGTTGATCAGCGGTGTTTCGGGTGGAATTAGCTTTTCGCCCGATGGAAAGCAGATCACCTACGGGGTTGAGGATCTGGCGAATGACGAGACGCTCCTGATGATCTCCAATGCTGACGGCACCGAACCGCGTCAATTGTTAAAGCTAAAAGGGAATGACGAGATGGCCAGCAGCCGTGCTCGCTGGTCACCCGACGGGAAGACGATCGCACTCTGGACCGGCACAAATAGCCCGCGAAACTGGGTATTTTCGACAGTCTCTGTCGCCACTGGCGAGATAACTCAGTTTGAAAAGCGCAAATTTTTTAACTATGCGGTCTGGGAGTGGCTAACGGATGGTAAAAGTCTTCTGACCCTTGCCTCCGAGAAAGTAAATCAACCATTACAGTTTTGGCAAATATCTTATCCTTCCGGCGAAGCCAAAAAGGTATCGAACGATCTGAATTATTATAGTTCGATCGGTCTCACGGCGGACGCTAGTGTTCTGGCAACGGTGCAGTCTGTTTCGACGGGCAACATCTGGACTGCTCCAGTCGCCGATAGTGCCCGGGCTACGCAAGTCACGTCGGGCAGTAATCAGAATTATGACCCTGTCTGGACGCCTGACGGCAGATTGGTTTACGGAAGAGGTTCCGGCCTTGATTCGGATATTTACGTTACCGACCCTTCCGGCGGGACCGCAAAGCGGCTGACGTCAAACAACGTTAGCCTAACTCCGACGGTTTCGTCTGACGGTCGATATGTTGTTTACCTTTCTCTTCAAAGCGGATTTCCTGAGATCTGGCGGATGGGTATCGACGGTAGTGATCCGAAACAGCTGACCACCGGGAACAGTTTTCAGCAAAGCATTTCACCTGATGGTAAGGAAGTCATTTATAATGAAGGTTTTGATACGTTGAAGATCTGGAAAGTTGGAATAGACGGCGGTACACCTATTCAACTGACTGATAATGAATCATCTAACCCTGTATTTTCGCCGGACGGAAAACAATTCGCTTGTATCTGGTGGGATGACCCAAACTCGCAACCTAAAATTGCGATCATACCCTC
The DNA here is from genome assembly GCA_044228425.1 of Pyrinomonadaceae bacterium. GTDB lineage: Bacteria > Acidobacteriota > Blastocatellia > Pyrinomonadales > Pyrinomonadaceae > OLB17. The sequence continues at coordinate 69,650 of JBGAUY010000004.1, forward strand.
GACTGGCGGCAAGCCCGTTAAAACCCTCACCATGAGTAGCAGGGGTTACGGGCTGCGTTGGATGCGGGACGGACGCTCGATAGCTTATGTCGTCGATAACGGCAATGTCGGAAATATCTGGTCACAGCCGATAGACGGCGGCCCACCGAAACAGATCACAAATTTCACCAGCGAACGCATGGGGTCATTTGATATATCTCCCGACGGAAAACAGTTCACATTCATGCGCGGAACAGAAACCCGCGATGTCGTGCTGATCAGCGGGATCAGGAAATGAACGAAGTTCCCGACGCAAAATAACTATCCGAATAATCTAGGCAATCTTCTTTGCAGGTTTTTGGGCAGGAGAATCTCCATCGCGTCGTCAACCGTCACGATACCGGCAATGTCGCCTTCGTCGTCGATGACGGGCAGGGCGAGCAGGTTGTATTCGGCGATGGTCTGGGCGACTTCCTCGGCGGATTCGGACGGGTGGGCAAAGCGAAACTCGCTTCGCATTACTTCTTCGAGCTTCTTAGTCGGGTCGGCGAGTATCAGCGAACGTAAGCTAATAAGCCCGCACAGCCGCCACGAATCTTTTTCCTCTACAACATAAAGGTAATAGATCATGTTTGGCGTCTCGGCCATTTCGCGTAAACTGCGGATCGTCTCGCCGACGGTCAGTTCTTTCGGAAAAACCACAAACTCCGTCGTCATCAAACCGCCTGCCGTGTCGTTGTCAAAATGCATCAGCTCGGCGACATCGGCTTTTTCGTCGTCTTCCATCAGGGCAAAGAGCTGCTCGCTCTTTTCGTCGTCCATTTCATCGAGCACATCGACGGCGTCGTCGGGCGACATTTCTTCGAGAATGTCGGCAGCACGTTCCTCGTCCATGTCTTCGAGAATGCGAGCCTGCGCTTCTGTTGACATCTCTTCGAGCGTGTCGGCGGCGATCTCGTCGTCGAGACTCTCAACGACCTCTGTGCGATGGATCGGCGACAGCGATTCTGCCAATTGGGCGATCTCGACCGGGTGCAGACGGGAAAGTTTGTCTTTCGAGGATTTAAGCTGCACCGTAACCGTCGCCGTGTCGGTCGCGAGATAGCCAACGTCAGCCCAATCGATGACCTCAACCACACGGTCGCTACCAAAAAAGCCCTGTGGCATCAGCCGGCGTACAAATCCCTGCAAGCTAACGTCCGCACCCGACACGCGCCAGTCTTCGCCCGTCACGATCAACTGCACATCATTTACACGCACGACGCGCTTGCCGTCAACGTCGATCAATTGATTGTCGAGCACATCCTTGCCCAGCAGCACCTCGCCGTCGCGGCGGATAAAAGGCGTGAGGTCCAATATCGCCGATATCATACGCGCGCCGTGCAAACCGAGATCGGTGAAATCGCGGCTCGGCATAAAAAAATTGCGGCGGCGGTAACGCGCGACCAGCCCGATGACAGGCGGATACTCTTCGTCGCCGTAGCGCACGATCACATCTTTGATGACCGCGATCTTTTCGTTGCGGGCGTCAAAGACGGGGCGATTGAGTATCTGCGAGACGTAAAGCATTTCCGTTAGTTGTCAGTTGTCGGTTACCAGTTTTCAGTGATCTGAACATAGATTACCACTGACAACTGACAACTGACTACCGATAACTAACGACCAACATTGTTAAATAATTTTGTATTTTGTGGAAACACTTTCCACTTATACATTTCTATTAAGTAGGCGATGGAACGCCGGCAAGAGCCCGATCCAACGTGTAGATACCCGTCTGTCAATCCAACCAAAATGAAAAAAGCATACCTCACGATCATCCTCAGCCTGCTCACCATGCTCCCCGCATTTTCGCAGGAACGCCAGCGTTTCTTTGACAACTTTGACACCTCACGCGGTGTGACGGTCATTCGTCCGGACTTTGTCCCGGTCGGTGCAAAGCCCAAAGCTAGTACCACCAAAAACAACAAAGTGACTATTGTTAATGCAAAATATAATTCGACCGGCAAGCAGTTCGTCCAGCCGACAGCTATGGTTACGCCGTCCAAACCAACACGTACGGCTCGCATGAACGTCAGCGACGGCTATGCCGATCGCGAGATATTAAATGCGTCCAGCAGATCCGGTGCGAGAGTTTCGATGGGTTCTTCGTCGGGCATGAAAGGTTTTACGACGGGTGATGCGACGATCGATTCATACATCGTCGATTCGAGCCGCCGCTACAACATCGACCCGCTGTTGATCTACGCACAAATGCATCAGGAATCTTCATTCAAACTCAAAGCCCTGTCTAACAAAGGGGCGTCAGGGCTGATGCAGCTAATGCCCGGGACCGCACGACGTTTGGGTGTGACCAACATTTACGACCCCAAACAAAACATCGAGGGCGGCATCAAATATATGCGAATGCTGCTGGATATGTTTGGCCAGGATGTGAGCCTCGCTTTGGCGGGCTACAACGCCGGCGAGGGTGCGGTGATGAAATACGGCAACAACATCCCGCCGTACAACGAGACCCGCGAATACGTCCGACGCATCACAGCTCGTTACGCCCAGATCTCGGACGGCTCATTTGCACGCAACTACAAACGCGTGACCAACTCAACTGCCGCCAAATTGGAACAGAAAGTATCGCGTCCGCTGGCAGTGTACGAACCAAACCCGGTCGCGATCCGTCTCGCCGACGGACGTATGCGGCTAGTTAATCAGTAAGCAGCAGCACTAAGCAGCAGGCAGTTTTCTTCACTGCTACTGCCTCCTGCCACTGCCAACTGATTCCAAAGGTTCCCACCGAGAGTTAACCACTCTTCTCCATATAGTCGAAAAGACTTGCGGCTCATGTGCGATCACATGGGCCGCGTTTTTTTGTCTAGACGCCAAATTGTTTTAGGTGATGGTCGATATGTTTATAGGCGATGTTGGCCCAATCTTTAGCGGACATTTTTCCGAAAAACGGGTGGTCGAGGCATTTATGATCGACGCTCAGTTCGCCCAGTTTTTTCATTGATTCGATCAGAAGCGAGCGGTCGGTATCAAACCCCAACGGCTTACGGCCGTCAGCCTGCTGATCCATTTCCGCCGAGACCTTGACCTCTTTCGGCATTGGCAGCACATGAAGTATCAGCGGTTTGATAAACGTCCGCGACATAAAAGTGCTGCGGTCGGGGACACTCGGCTCAAACGGCAGCTCACCGCCCTGCACAAGATGGGACATCATCTGCTCGGCGGTCATTTTGCCCCACAGAGGTGCTTCGTCGCCGGAGAGTTTGTTTAGACGCTCGATCAACTTTGTTCTGTCTGTTTCGTTTCTAAGTGTTGGCATAACTTTTTTAGCTACTTTGTTTTCGTTAAAATTTCCCGGGCGTATTCATCTAAATTCAGGGCGATGTTTCATTGACTAACTTCTATTCCGGGATCCCGACTCGTCTGACCAATTCCTTAAATCGCGGGTCGTCTCGCACGAAGTCCCAAGTTTTATTGATCTTTAGTTCGGTCAAACTCCGTTCACGCTCGTCATACGCTTTGTTCAGATATTCGATCGTCTTTTCTTTGTCTTTGCCCCAAGCAAATGCGACGGCATAATCCATAGATTTAACATATCCATTGGGGTCTTTTGCCTGTTTAGCATTCAGTTCTTCGAGGCGTATTTCCTGACGCATTCGCTGAAAGCCGTCCCAACCGCCTTTTTCGTAGGCTGACTTTAACTTCGTAATGTTTTCGGGTTTGAAATCTTTATTTGCCTTCGCACTGAGAAGGTATTCTTCGACAGATTGATCATATTTACCTTGATTGGCATAAACATTACTATTAAAATCGTGAAAAAATCTTTCATTTGGAAATAGTTCATTGAACTTTTTGATTTGCAAAAGTGCTTCGTCATATCGCCCGGCACGTTCCGGAACAAACCACGCCCATACATTGATTACCAATGAAAATGGATCGAGTTCCACGGCTTTCTTTATTTCTTTGATTGCTTCGTCGTGCCTACTACTAGAAGACAAAAGCCCCGCATACCATTGACGTGCCGTCGCATAATTCGGATCGAGTTCGATCGCTCGTTTGAATGACTTTTCCGCCCCTGCAAAATCGTATTCATAGTCAGAAAGGACTTTTGCCAGTGACGCGTGGGCTTCCGCCAAGTTCGGGTCAAGTTCGAGAGCCTTGAGTGCCGCTTGCTTCGCTTGCGGCAAATACTCTTTGGATCTGAAATCGCCCCATGTGGGTAACACAGAATAAGTATCGGCTAATCCGCTGTAAGCCAGGGCAAAGTTCGGGTCTTTTTCAATGGCTTGTTTGAAAAACACGATCGCCTTTTCAAATTCAGGTATTTGCCGCTTGTTCCAATGGTAACGCCCTTGCAGATAAAGCTGATACGCTTCCGGGTTGTCGGTGTATTTCTTCGCCAGTTTTTGCTCGCTTTCGCCCGACAGTTTTAGTTGCAGTTTGCCCACGATCTCGGCGACGATCTCGCGTTGGGTGGTCAATAGTTCCGAGAGTTTCCGTTCATACTGCTCGCCCCACAGCGATTTGTTGGTGCGGGCATCCACGAGCTCGACCGTGATGTTCAGATTGTCGCCCCGCTTGGTAAGGCGTCCGGTCATCACCGCATCCACGCCAAGTTCGGAGGCGATCTTGGCAACATCAGTCTCCTTCCCCTTGTAACGCATCACCGAACTCGTCGGACTGACCTTCAGATCAGGAAGCTGTGTCAGCCGAAAGATCACCGATTCCGCCAAACCATCGGAAAGATAATCCGTATCAGCATCCGAATTCCTATTCTCAAACGGCATCACGGCGATAGAATTGATCGCCGCGGATCCGCCAATGCCAAAATATCGATAGCCTGCGAATGCCCCCACAAGAAGAACCACGGCCGCGACCGCGGCGATCAGCGGTTTCGCCGCTCTATTTGCGGAGAAGCTCGGCTTCTCCGTCGAGTCACTCAAGTTCCTTTGAGGCTCCGCCTCCGCTGCACGAGGCAAAACAGCAGTCTGTTCCGTAGTATGAATCTGCGGACGAGTCGGAGCTTCGCCCGGTGCGGCGGTCGAGTGCAAAATTGCGGTCCGCGGCTCATCGAACTGGCTGCCCGCTGACGCAGGCGGTTCTGACGTTCCACTCGCCGGGCCGAACAGCAGTTCGGAGCCGTCATCGAGACAGAAGCTCATCGAATCGTCGTTGTAATTCCTACCACATTCAGGGCATCGCTTCATAAAATTCTATTCGGGCAAATTCATTCGTCTCAAAAGATCTTTGTATCGCGGGTCGTCGCGGAGGTCGTCGAAGAGCGGATCGACCTTCATTCGCGCCATTTCCTCTTTTCGCGCAAAACCTCTCTCCAGCGCGGCAAAGGCCTTGTCCTTTTCGCCGAGTGCGCCATAGACGATGGCGGCATTCGCTCCATCGTACGCAGGGTCTGAAACGTATTTTGCAAGGATTGCCTCCGCCTCAGTCCGGCGTCCGCTTTTCGCGTAGGCGTATGCACGAAAACGAGATAACAATCGCTGATTAGTTTCATCGCCCGGCCCTTTTTCGATTAACTCGATCGCCTCGACGTATTTCTTATTCGCACAATAAGCGTAAACGAGCCAAAAACGGCCAGAGATAAAGTTAGGATCGAGTTCAAATGTTTTCGTTGCTACGTCGAGCCCCAATTCGCTTTGCCGGTCAAATAAATACGCTCCGGCAAGATTTGCGTTCATTATCAAAGCCAGCGGCTCCAGTTCCACCGCGGTTTTGATCTCTCGAACTGAATCGCCGGTGCGGCCGATGGACTGTAGGTAGAGTCCGTAATAATAATGTGCTCTTGCATTATTAGGATCGATTTCGAAAGCTTTCTTAAATTCCTGCTCAGCTTCGGTCCACTTCCAACCCAATCGATACGCTAATCCCAGCGCCGTATGAGCTTCGGCCAGATTCGGGTCTATCTCGCCTGCCCTGACAGCCGCATTTCTTGCTCTGGAAAAACCCTCTTCGTAGGAAAAAGGTAAGAAGGCGTTACCGGTTCCGGTGTTATACGCATAGCTCATACCAACGTAAGCCATAGCAAAATTAGGGTCGAGCTTTATCGCCTGCTGGTAGAAATCGATGGCTTTCTCAAGGTCTTCTTTTGATCGTCTGGCGAGGTGATGCTGGCCTCTCAGATAAAGCTGATAGGCTTCGTTATTGTCGGTTTGTTTTTTCGCCAGCTTTTGCTCGCTTTCGCCCGATAGTTTTAGTTGCAGTTTGCCCACGATCTCGGCGACGATCTCGCGTTGGGTGGTCAATAATTCCGAAAGTTTCCGTTCATACTGCTCGCCCCACAGCGACTTGTTGGTGCGGGCATCCACGAGCTCGACCGTGATGTTCAGATTGTCGCCCCGCTTGGTAAGGCGTCCGGTCATCACCGCATCTACGCCAAGTTCGGCGGCGATCTTGGCAACATCCGTCGATGCTCCTTTGTAACGCATCACCGAACTCGTCGGGCTAACCCGCAGATCAGGAAGCTGCGTCAGCCGAAAGATCACCGATTCCGCCAAACCGTCAGACAAATAATCCGTGTCAGCATCCGAATTCCTATTCTCAAACGGCATCACGGCAATGGAATTGATCTGCTTTGCAGGCGATAGATATTTGTAGCCAAAGAATCCGCCGACAAGAAGAATCACGGCAATAACCGCAGCCAACAGCGGCTTGGCCGCCCTATTTGCCGAGAGGTTCCGCTGTTCCGAAGGCCCACCCAGAGATTCCCGAGGCTCCGCCTCCGCTCCTGTGCTTAGAATCGCTGTCTGCTCCGTCGTATGGATGTGCGCACGAGTAGGAGCTTCGCCCGGAGCCGCCGTCGAGTGCAAGATCGCGGTTTGCGGTTCATCGGTCGGGAACCCAGTCGCTACCGCTCCCGGTTCTGACCTCGGCCCTTCGAGCAGCGCATTTCCATCATCGAGACAATACAGCAGCGTGTCATCGTAATAATCCCGTCCACATTCAGGGCATCGTTTCATAGGTTGATGTGCAAAGTTTTAGCACATCATTCTAACCTATTTCTGCGATTTTATGCCTGCGATTTATTTCTCGTCCAGCCGTTTGACCCAGTCTAAAAACGAATCTTCGTAGACGAGCCAGCATTGGTTTGGCGAGGTGCGCTTGGCTGTTTCAAATGTGCCGTCCTCGCACATGTTTATTAACGCTCGTCGTGAGAGCGGCGGGACGATGATACGGTGCTTGCGGATAAGGCGTTCGATTTCAGAAAGGCGGATCTTCGTACGCAGCGGCAAATCCAATGAGTGTTGTATGGTGTTCATAGTATTGTTGTGATAAATAGGTTGAATTTATAGCCGCTAAACGCGGTTTGGGTGAATTGGTCAGTTGAGACGGTCGGCAATCTCCGCAAGGTCGGCAAAATGCGTCAAAACAAGAAAGATGCGTCATTATCTGCACAATACCTCGATCCCCGCACAATAGCATTTCTTTTTTCGCAAAGTTACATTAGTCTCAGTTCATAGCCGGACGATATGTAAGCGGCGAAATAAATCTCAATAAAACTGTTCGCCCAATATCGTCCGGCTATTTCATATTATCCAATGTTTATTATAGATGCAAATCTGTTTTATGAATGACACCAAAAATATATTCCTCGCCTGGGCCAGCTCGATCACATCGGTCATGGCCGCTCTTGAGACTCGCGACGTGATCACGATCGTCTTCATCTTTTTTACTGTCGGCAAGAGCATCGACGTTCTACTACAGATCCATCTGCGCAAAAGGGATAAGAGAAACGAAACGGACGGCGAATGACGCGATGCTCACAACATGCTTTTCAAAACTGGCTGACCAAAAACGCAAAACCATTCACATGGAATTGGCGGCACCAGTTGTTTCTATACAAGGCTCTGCACCGTATCACGACCGGCAAATGCAAACGGCTGATCATCACGATGCCGCCAAGACACGGCAAGAGCGAAACCGTCACCGTAAGATACGCGGCGTGGCGGCTTGAGAGGGACCCAAAGTTGAACATCATCCTCGGCAGTTACAACCAAAAGCTTGCGAACCGTTTTTCGCGGCGGATCAGGGCGATCGTTGAGGAACGCATCCCCCTAGCAAAAGATAAACGGTCGGCGGACGAATGGGAAACGAATTTTCGAGGCGGAGTGAAAGCTGTCGGAGTTGGTGCGGGTATAACCGGATTTGGCGGCAGCCTTGTCATCATCGACGACCCGGTTAAGAATCGTGCCCAGGCCGAAAGCCGGACGATGCGTGACAACGTGTGGGACTGGTTCAACGACGACATCTACACACGGCTCGAGCCAGGCGCGTCGATCATCTTGATCCAGACCCGCTGGCACGAAGACGATCTTGCCGGTCGTTTGCTAAAGAAATCAGCCGACGGAGGTGAGGCTTGGGAAAAGGTAGATCTTCCTGCACTTGCCGAAGACGGTGACCCGCTCGGACGCCCGATCGGGAAGGCTCTGTGGCCGGAGCGGTATTCTGCGGAAGCTCTCGAAGCGATCCGTCGGCAGCAGGGAACGTATTCGTTCTCGGCACTGTATCAGCAGCAGCCGGTTCCGTCTGACGGCGGACTATTCAAACGTGAGTGGTTCCAACATATCGTCTCGGGTCCGCCGAACGGACTCGCGTGGGCACGCGGTTACGATCTGGCGGTCTCGACCAAAACCACATCCGACCACACGGCTTCGTTTCGCTGTGCGTTTGACCGCAGCGGCAACCTGTACATCGCGGACGGCTTTTGCCGAAGGATGGAATACCCCGAGCAGAGACGCTATGTCATCGACCGAGTCCGAACCGAAAGGAACACGAGCCACGGCATAGAGAAAGCCTTACACGGTCAGGCGCTTGTCCAAGACCTGCGGCAGGATGCTAAAGTTCGCGGCCGCCCGATCGAAGCCATCCGCGTCGATGCCGACAAGATCACGCGGGCTCTTGCGTGGGCAGGTCTCGCTGAGGACGGCAAGGTCATTCTCGTCCAAGGCACATGGATCGACGATTTTGTGGACGAAGTGTGCAGCTTTCCCTACGGATCACACGACGATCAGGTGGACGCAGTAAGTCTCGCAGTTCGAATGTTAGCCCGCCGCAAGCGATCAATGCACAGATTTGATTAAACACATACGTTACAACATATATGAATAACGATATTGAGAAAATACTGGCCGATCTGAGGCTCACAAGTGAGCGTTACGCCAAACCGACGCGTTATTACGATGGCGATCATGATCTGGCATTTGCCACGCAGAAATTTGAGAACGCATTTGGGACACTGTTTCGTGAGTTTGCATTAAACCTTTGCCCCGTCATCTGCGACGCGGTCCGCGATAAACTGCGCGTTACCGGTTTTAGTGTTGACGCTATCGCGGGCGGGACCCGCGATGTGTCGGCTGGCAGCCGGCACTCCGACACGCGGCGGATCTGGCACACGAACCGCATGGACACCCGTGCGGGCGAGGTTCACAAAGAGGCTCTTAAGAATGGCGATGCTTATATTATTGTCTGGCCAAACGCCCGCGGCGAGGCGGTGTTTTATCCCAACCGTGCAGCGAACATCAGCGTCACCTATGACGAAGATTCGCCCGGACTTATTAGCCGTGCGGCAAAGCACTGGCTCGACGCCGACAAACACGTGCGGCTCAACCTGTTCTATCCCGACCGGATCGAGAAATTCATCTCACGCGGCAAGAGCGAGGGAGCGATGCCCGACGCGAAAGATTTCGCGTTAATGGGCCAGGCTCTGCCTAACCCTTACGGCGTCGTGCCCGTCTTTCATTTTGCCAACAACGCGGACATCGGGCAGCTTGGGCGTTCGGAGCTTGAGGCGGCGATCCCGGTGCAGGACGGGCTGAACAAATCGGTGCTCGATATGCTAGTCGCGATGGAATTTGCGGCGTACCGCCAACGCGGGGCCGCCGGGATCGAGGTCGAGTATGACGCCGACGGCAAGACGGTCGCTCCGTTCAAAGCGGGCATCGATCACCTGTGGATCGCGAACGACCCGAGTGCGCGGTTTGGGGATTTTGAGGCCGCGCAGCTTGAGCAGTTCTTAAAGGTCAAGGACGGCTTTCGCGTCGATATCGCCTCGGTGACCGGCACGCCGCTGCATTACCTGCTGCAAAACACCGGCGGCTTTCCGAGCGGCGAATCTTTACGCAAAGCCGAGACTCGTTTCCTCGCCAAGGTGCGCGACCGGCAGACCTCTTTCGGGCAGGTGTGGGCCGACGTGATGGAGTTTGCCCTGCGGATCGAGGGCCGCGAACAGACGCGCCTAATAACGGAATGGGAAGACCCCGCACCGATGTCCGAACGCGAAGTGCTCGAAAATGTCCTGCTCAAAAAACAGATCGGCCTACCCGTCGAACAAGCCCTGCTCGAAGCCGGCTATGGCGAGGCGGATGTTAAAGAGATGGTCAAAGAGTCAGTCGTCGAATGACGGTGGAGGTGGCGGGTTTGAAAAGGATGAATCAGGGATATAGCCAAAGTATTTCTTTACCGTGCCCGAGACACCAAAGACTATGGCAAGTACAAATGAAAGAAGAACTCTCCCGATCACTAAGACAATTGCCAAAGCCCAGTCACTAGTGCTCTTGTCTGGCCAATTCAATAAAACGGAAATATTGAAAAAGGCGAACAAGCTCATCAGGATGAAACAAAGTATTGCAAAACGCTGACCCCAAGAAGATCGATTAAAAATGCCAAATAATGCTCCGATCATAAGGCAGGAAAACCCGAGCCCTATCAAAAAACTGATTACGCCATCTGACCCGGACGTAAGCAGATAATTTGTAAATCGAACAAGCTGAAACAAATTCAGGACAACACATATCACAAGATATGCGAGTGCTAGCCATATCACGATCGGGCGTTTGAGTTTATTTTCCATGGCTAAACACAGTCTTTGAAAGCTTCTACACAAATACCACGAAAAGGAGATTTATGAAAACAAAAACGAACCAACTTAACGAAACTCCCCAGTCAGTACCGGGAACGACAGTGACGGAGACTTCCACGCCTCCTGCCGCTCCCGGTACTGACATCTCCCACGCTGAACTTGCGGCGGAGAACGAACAGCTCAAGACAACGATCCGGCTTAATGCGGCTCACCGGCAGATAACGGGCGAGCTGGCACGGGCCGGGGCGAGGTCGCCGGAGCTGCTCTTTGACGCGGTCAAGGACGGCCTGCAGTTTGCGGCTGACGGCACTCTGCAAAACGCAGCGGCGGTCATCGGCAAACTAAAGACCAGCTTTCCCGAGCAGTTTGGTGCGGAGCCTGCACCCGCATCGATCGACGCCGGTGCCGGAGCCGCTACCGTCCCGAATCTTACCAAAGAGGCACTCGCTAAGATGAAGCCCGCCGAGATCGCCGAGCTTGACTGGGCAGAGGTGAGGAGAGTCTTAGCAAATTAAAACTATCCACTTTCAACTATCAACTATTAACGAAGGAGAAAAAATGTCACTCGAATTTATCCCAACAGTATGGGCGGCCAGGCTGCTGACCGCTCTTGAAAAAGCTCTCATATACGGACAGGCGAATGTGTGTAACCGCGACTACGAAGGCGAGATACAAGGGGGCGGGGCGACGGTCAAGATCGCGTCGATCGGCGACGTTTCGATCGGCGATTATGAAAAGGACACCGACATCGCCGACCCCGAGGTGCTGACCGACGACGATCAGTCTCTCTCGATCGATCAGCAAAAGTATTTTAACTTTTACGTCGATAGTATCGACCGTGCGCAGCAAAACGTCAACGTGCTTGACGAAGCTATGCGGCGTTCGGCTTGGGGACTGCGTGCCGCGGCCGACACCTATCTTGCGGGTGTGATGGAAACGGCCGTTCCCGGCGACAACAAGATCGGCTCGCTCGGCACGCCTAAGGTCCCGACCAAGGATGACGCCTACGAATATCTCGTCGATCTCGGCGTGCTGCTCGACGAAGCCAATGTGCCGATCGACGGACGCTTTGTTGTAGTGCCGGCTTGGTTTCACGGCTTGCTGTTAAAAGACGAACGGTTTATCAAAGCCGGCACGCGGCGTTCTGATGCCGCACTCGCAAACGGCGAGGTCGGCGAAGCCGCGGGTTTCTCGATCCTAAAATCCAACAACGTCCCCAACACCAGCGGTGCTAAATACCGGATCATGGCCGGCCACGCCATCGCGACGGCGTATGTAGAACAGGTCGTCGATCTGCAGACCTACAAACCCGAAAAGCGTTTTGGCGACGCCGTCAAAGGGCTGCACGTTTACGGAGCCAAGGTCGTCCGCCCGACGGCTCTGGCTTGTTTGATCGCTAGCAAAGCGTAGTAGTTGAGATTGACATAGTTTCGGAGTTCGCAGAGGTAGAATTTAATATCCCGGAACTCTGCAACTCTGTGACTCTGTAACTTCGGAGACTCTATGGACTATTTAGACAAACTAAAACAACTAACCGCGTGGGACATCGAGCCCACGCTTTCCGAAGACGACCTGAACGAACTGCTCGCAGTAGCTGCTCTTGAGGATGCCGACGGCCTGACGCCGGTGAACGAAGAATGGACACCGACCTACGACCTCAACACGGCCGCCGCTCATGCCTGGCTGATCAAAGCGGCTCGTGCCGCTGCGATGGTAGATGCTCCCGAGGCAGGGATGGTCACGTCAAAAGTTTTTGACAATTGCCGCGCAATGGCACGGATCTACGCGAGCAAGAGGACGGCGAGCGTTTCGATACGCTAAATATATGACTATGCATATATGAGAAAGGGACGGTCATCGAGACCGTCCCTTTCCATTGTATTTCTGACGGTATTTCTAGACCGACGCAGACCGAGCAGTGTGCTTGCCTTCCGCAAACTCTTCGATCATCTCTCGATTAAATGCCGGAATGTCATCAGGATTGCGGCTCGAGACCAATCCGTTATCGACCACCACTTCTTGGTCTATCCAATCTGCACCGGCATTGACCAGGTCGGTCCTGACGGAGGGCCATGAGGTTATTGTGCGGCCTTTGACCACGCCAGCCTCGATCAGGGTCCACGCTCCGTGGCAGATCACGGCAACCGGCTTACCTGCCGAAAAGAAATCCTTCACGAACTGAACCGCCTCTGGGTTCATCCGCAATTGATCCGGATTTGCGACACCGCCCGGAAGCAGTAGTGCGGTAAAATCCTCCGCGCGTGCATCCGCCAGCTTTACGTCCACGGGGAACTTATCTCCCTTGTCAAAGTGATTCCATCCCTCGACCTCGTTGTCCATCGGGGAAACTATCATCGTCGATGCCCCCGCCTCGTCCAAAGCCTTTCGTGGCTCAGTCATTTCCTGCTGCTCGAAACCGTCCGCGACCAGTATTGCGACTTTTGTATTTGTAAGATCGTTCATATTTTAAGCTCTCCTTTTTGGGATAACCATAGTGTCGGCTTACCGCAGACAATGTTCTGTTCGCCAGCGCACATTACGGTGTGCACATTATGGTTTTTCTCGTTGACTCGGTGGCATCATTGCTAAAGCTCGCAGGGCGCGGATTTAGCTGGGGGATCGGATTTCTGAACGAGAACCTGTTTTCATTTATAATTGACCTAATGAATGAAGTAATAAATGTTATCGGCGGCGGTTTGGCCGGGGCCGAGGCGGCGTGGCAGGCGGCGACGATGGGTGCGAAGGTTCGTCTGTACGAGATGCGGCCTGTGCAGCAGACTCCTGCTCACCGGACGGACCAGCTTGCCGAGATCGTCTGCTCTAATTCGCTAAAGACAGACGAGCCGGGTTCCGCACCTTATCTATTAAAAGAAGAGCTGCGTCGCGGAGGTTCGATGGTTCTGGAGGTTGCTCATGCGACACGCGTTCCTGCCGGGGCGGCTTTGTCGGTGGACAGGATCAAGTTTGCCGAGATGATCACTGAGCGTATTGAGGCCCATCCGAATATCGAGATCGTTCGCGAAGAGGTTACGGCAATACCGACGGGCGGCGTTTCTATAATCGCGACAGGGCCACTGACATCGGACGCACTGACTACCGAGATCATGAAGCTGACGGGTGACGATCAGCTCTATTTTTACGACGCGATCGCGCCGATCATCGCGGCGGATTCGATCGATATGTCCGTCGCGTTCAAGGCGGCCCGTTATGATAAGGGCGGCGACGATTACATCAATTGCCCGATGGATCGTGATCAGTACGAGATATTTATCGACGCCGTGCTCACCGCCAAATCGGTTCCGCTCAAACGGTTTGAAGACACGCACTGGTTTGAGTCGTGTCTGCCGATCGAGGAGATCGCCCGCCGCGGACCTGAGACTTTGCGGTTCGGCCCGATGAAGCCAAAGGGGTTGCGGCACCCGAAAACTGGTGAAGAGCCGTGGGCCTGTGTGCAGCTGCGGCAAGAAAATATGATGGCCGACGCGTACGGCATGGTCGGGTTTCAAAACCACCTGCGCTACGGCGAGCAGGAGCGCGTGCTAAAGCTGATACCGGGGTTGGAAAACGCCGAGTTCCTGCAATTCGGCCAGATCCACCGCAATACATTTATTAATAGCCCAAAGATATTAAATGAATCGCTCGAAACGCGCACGAACCCGCGACTCTTTTTCGCCGGACAGATCACCGGCGTCGAAGGCTATGTCGAATCGGTCGCGACCGGTTGGCTCGCGGGGATCAACGCCGTGCGAGTTTTACGGGATCAGCCGATGCTGACCGCTCCGCAGACCTCGGCGGTCGGTGCTCTTTGCCGCTATGTATCGAACGTCGAGACAAAGAATTTCCAGCCGGTCAACATCACGTTCGGATTGCTCGAACCGCTGCCCGTCGAGCTTCGTAAAAAACATCGTAACAAGCGCGAGCGCCATGGCGTGCAGGTCGCGCGGGCTTTGGTTGATTGGGATGCGTGGCTGGCGGAAATCCACAAAGACGCGGAGGCACAGAGCCTATGATAGTTTTACTCCAAGTCTACGGCGGTGAAATAGTTGTTCTTTGTGGAATCATCATTTTTGTGGCCGTCTGTCTGTCGTTGGTTCTGGGAGTTCTCGCAAAATATCTCGCAGAAAGAAACGCCGAGAAATGGGCGAAAAGAATTGCCGAGGAGGGGACGAAATCCAAATCCAATGACGATTGAAGGAACTCAGATCATCCTCGCCATCTTCGTGGTCGCAGTGATGTATTCATCGGTCGGGCATGGCGGGGCGTCGGGGTATCTGGCGGTGATGGCGTTTTTGGCGGTGGCGCCTGAGGTGACGCGGCCGACGGCTTTGGTGCTCAATCTGTTTGTAGCGTCGATCGGGACGTTTCAATTTTGGCGGGCAGGTTATTTTTCATGGCGGCTTTTTTGGCCGTTCGCGGTCGCGTCTATACCTTTTGCGTTCATTGGCGGCATGATACATCTGCCTACGCAGATATATAAGATCGTGCTTGGCGGTGTGCTGTGTCTGGCGGCTGTGCGGCTCGCTATCAATCTGCAAAGCGACGACCGTGTGAAGGATCCTCCGATAATCGCATGTCTGCTTATCGGAGCCGTTATCGGGTTGCTGTCCGGAATGGTCGGTGTAGGCGGCGGCATTTTTCTGACGCCGATCTTGCTGTTGATGCACTGGGCCGAAACGCGTGTCGCCGCCGGGGTTTCGGTTCTGTTCATCCTCGTCAACTCGATCGCGGGCCTCGCAGGCAATTATAAACAGGTGTCGGTGCTGCCGCCGGATGTTTGGATATGGATAGCCGCGGCGGTCGTAGGCGGGCTGATCGGCTCGACGCTGGGCTCTAAGAAGTTTGACTCGATGACGCTGCGGCGAGTGCTGGCGGTCGTGTTGCTGTTTGCGGGTGTTAAGTTGTTGTTTGTCTGACACTGCGAAGAACCCACCCGCTAACGCAGGTGGTTCTGACTTTTGGTTATTTTTGAATAGGCATATTTTTAGACTGTTTGGTAATCCAACAGACGGATGAAAGCTGGCAGAGCAATTTTGGTTTTAGGGTGTTTCGCGTTATTCGCGGCCAGCCCTCTCGCGCAGTCGGGCCGTGTAAAAGAATCACCTACACCGTCATCGACACCGCGGAGCCTTGGCGGGCCGCTTGTGCTGACCATTCCCGATGCCGGTCGCCCAAAGCCAACGCCCTCACCTACTCCAAAAGGCGACGACGAGATCATCAAGGTCGAGTCTGCACTCGTACCGATCCCGGTTTCGGTGCTGGACAATAACGGGCGGGCGGTGGCGACGTTAAAGCTCGCAGATTTTGAATTAAAGATCGATGGTAAGCCTGCGGAGATATCTGACGTATCGCGTTCGGACACGCCGATACGCTTGGCAATGCTGTTTGACAACTCGTCCAGCGTTTTGCTCGCCCGCAGCTTTGAAAAAGACGCTGCCGTAAGGTTCTTTCGCCGCGTGATACGGCCGGACCGCGATATGGCGGCGTTGTTTTCGGTGGCGGATTACACCCGGCTCGAACAGGCTCTGACCCGCGATGTCTCGCAGCTAACGCAGGCGATCGAGTATTTCCCCGAGCCAAAGGGTGCGACCGCGCTGCTCGACGGCATCATCGAGGTCGCGGATTATCTCAAGGTTGCGACAGGCCGACGCGTCGTCGTGATCGTCTCGGACGGCGAGGATACATACAGCGACGAAAAAACGACGCTTGAGGGCGTGATCAAAGCTCTGCAGCTCGCCGACTGTCAGGTCTATGTCGTAAAGACCAAGGATTTTGAGAATTTCAAACGCACTGGCCAGCGCGGCGGCAACGCTAACATCCGTGCCCTGACTGCCGAACGCCGAATGATCGAGATCGCCCAGCAGACCGGCGGTGCCGTTTATTCGCCGATCGATGAAGGCGAGCTAAACCGTGCTTTTGACCAGATCTCCGCCGAGCTCGCCCAGCAATACATCCTCAGCTATTACCCCGACTCTGAAACCGACACACGCGGCGAATTTCGCACGATCACGCTCGCGGTCAAGGGCAAACCAAACGTTAGCATCCGCACGAGAAAAGGGTATTATGTTGGGAAGAAGTAATGCTCGACGACCACCTCGCACAATTTTTGCAGCATCTGAAATACGAGCGTAATCTGAGCCCGCATACGCTTAGGAATTATGCGAGCGATCTGGAGCAGTTTAGGGCGCATTTGTTTAGCGTCGAAAAGCGGGCCGATATTCCGGTTGCCGAGATCGACCGGCTGACGATCCGCGAATGGATGGCGGGGCTGCATGCGGATCATAAGAAAACGTCGGTTGCACGAAAGCTCGCGAGTCTTCGCACTTTTTTCCAGTTTCTGGTGCGCGAAGGCAAGCTCGAATCTAACCCCGCCAAACAGGTCGCGACGCCCAAGATCGAGCGAAAACTGCCAAATCATCTGACGATGGAGGACGCCGTTCGCTTTATCGAGACGCCCGATATCAACACCGATCTCGGCCGCCGCGACCGTGCGATACTTGAATTTTTGTACGCGACGGGCATCCGCGTCGGTGAGCTGGTCGGGATCAATATTGCGGATGTGGATTTTCGTGAGCGAATGGTTCGCGTTACGGGTAAGCGTAAAAAGCAGCGGATCGTGCCCTTTGGCGAGCCGGCGGCACAGGCTCTGTTGCTGTATCTCGAAACGACTCGCGGTGTATTTCTAAACGAATGTCCCGAAGCCGAGCGTGACCTCAATGCTCTGTTCCTCCACCGACGCGGCGGACGCCTGACGACGCGCAGCGTCGGCCGGATGATCGACAAATACATCCGCCAATGCGCCGACATTCACGACATCTCGCCGCACAGCCTGCGGCACACATTCGCCACGCATCTGCTCGACAGCGGTGCCGACCTCCGCGACATCCAAGAACTCCTCGGCCACGCCCGCCTCTCAACGACGCAGATCTACACACAGGTCTCGATGGAAAAGATGATCGAGGTTTATGACAAGGCTCATCCGAAGGCTTAACGAAATATCGGCAAATTCGGTTATACTTTTCTCGATAATCTTCGCTCTTTTTGAACCTGAATATATGAAAAAGATCCATAGCCTCGTTGTTGCGTTATTTGTTTTTTCTTCGCTCACGTTTGCACAGGACAAGCTGCTCAGTCTGGATGATATTTTCAGCCCGGACCCGGCACGGCGTGTGCGGTTTAGCGGGACGCCGACGTTTGTGCAGTGGGCAAAGGACGGGCGGTCGTTCAAGCAGGTGATCAACGGGCGGTTGATGCGGGTCGATGCGGTGACGGGTAATGCCGTGCCTTATCTCGACAGCGGGCGGCTGGCGGCGGCGCTTTCGCGGGCCGGGGTGAAGCTTGATGATGCGACCGCGATGGCAAATTCGCCGGGGCTGCAATTTAACGCCGACGAGAGCGGGATACTGATCGATAACGCAAGCGACCTGTGGTATTACGACGTGGCGAGCGGCAACGTCAAACGCCTGACCAATAGCCGCGACGCCGAGCTTGAGGCGGATTTTAGCCCTGACGGGCGAACGGTGAGTTTTGTACGTGGCAACAATTTGTATGTTGTCGATGTCGCAAAAGGCAACGAAAAGCAACTCACACGTGACGGCCGCGAGGGCGACAAGCCGATCTACAACGGTTATCTCGACTGGGTTTACGAAGAGGAGTTGTACGGACGCGGGCAAAAACGCGGCTATTGGTGGTCGCCCGATTCGCGGTACATCGCGTTTCTTAGGCTGGACGAAACTCCTGTCCCAAAATTTATCTTGGCCAACGACATCCCGAACGACCAATTGATCGAAACGACAAGCTACCCTCAGGCGGGTGACCCAAATCCGATCGTCAGGCTCGGTATCGCCGAGGTCGGCAAATCGTCTTTCCTGCCAAACCCCGGCCGAATACCAAAGATCGGTGACAAGATACCGCCGACGCTGCTGCGGTTTGGCGATGCGGTAAAGTTTGCCGACACGACCAATTACCAGCCGGACGACCTGCTGATCGCGCGTGTCACTTGGGCACCGGACAGCCGCAATGTGTTGTTTCAGGCTCTCAACCGCGAACAGACACGGCTTGAGCTAAACGCTGCGGGCTTGGACGGAAAGGTCCGCCATGTGCTCGATGAAACGACACCCGCGTGGGTCGAGGTTTATGACAACCCTGAGTTTGTTTCGACCGGATCGGGCAACGGCACGTTTGTCTGGCAATCGGCACGCAACGGCTGGCGGCATCTTTATCTCTACGACAACGACGGCAGGCTCGTCCGCCAGCTAACCAACGGCAAGTGGGAGATCCGCAATCTTTACGGCGTCGATGCAAAAAACGGCTGGGCGTATTTTTCGGCGACCAAAGACAGCCACATCGCCGAAAACGTCTATCGCGTGCGTCTGACGGGCGGCGAGCCCGAACGTCTGACGCAGGAAAATGGCTGGCACACGGCTTCGTTCGACCCGACGTTTACGCATTTTGTTGATTCTTGGAGCGACGCGGCGACGCCCGCACAAACGCGGCTCTATCGTGCTGACGGCTTTGCCGTTCGCACGCTGAACGAGAACCGCGTCGATGTGCTGTCGCAATACCGGCTTTCGCGGCCTGAGTTTTTGAACGTCACGACCCGCGACGGTTTTGTGATGGAGGCGATGATGATCAAGCCGCCAAATTTTGACCCAAACAAAAAATATCCGGTATTCCAGTTTACTTACTCCGGCCCGCACGCCCCGTCGGTCGCAAATCGCTGGGGCGGCAATCGCAGTATGTGGTTCCAAATGCTTGCCCAAAAAGGCTATATCGTCTGGGTCTGCGACAACCGCTCGGCGAGTGGCAAGGGCGAAGAATCGGTCTGGCCGATCTATAAACGTATGTACGAGCTCGAGCTGCGCGACCTCGAGGACGGGCTGAACTATCTCAAATCGCTGCCATACGTTGACGGCAGCCGCATCGGATTGCACGGCTGGAGCTATGGCGGATCGATGACGAGCTATGCCATGACGCACAGCAAATCGTGGAAGATCGGCATCGCCGGCGGTACCGGCACCGACTGGCGGCTGTACGATTCGATCTACACCGAGCGATACATGATGACGCCAAACAACAACCGCGACGGCTATGACCGCACCTCGATCGTCAAATCCGCACGGAACCTGTCCGGCAAACTGCTGCTCATCCACGGCCAGATGGACGACAACGTCCACATGCAAAACACGACGCAATTTGTCTATGAGCTGCAAAAGAACGACAAGCAGTTTGAGCTGATGTACTACCCGACCCAGCGCCACGGTGTCACAAACCCGCAGCAGGCCAAGCATATGTACACGATGATGACGGAGTTTATTTTGAAGAATTTGTAAACGAGATCACCGCGAAATAAGGCGGTCCGCGTCATCGACAGTGTCGATGTCAAAGGCCGCATTATCCATTTCCACCGTCTCAACATCGGTTATGTGGCCCTGAATGATCCTGCGGGCACCCTTGTCGCCGGTCAATGCAAGCAATTCGATAAAGATCGCTTTGCAAAAGAGAGCCGGAACGCCAATCGCATCTCCATATTGAGAGGCTACGATCAGCCGGCCTGTTGAATTGAATACTCGGATAAGTTGATCGATATCTGCTGACCTGATGTTCGGCTGATCGCAAAGTGCGATCACGACAGCGTCGAGGCCGGGCTCGGTTTCGAGCAGCGATCTGACGCCTGAGTTTATTGACGAACTCATTCCCGATCCCCAATCTTTGTTAATTTGGACATTTACGTTAAGGTCGCTGATCTCGGCGGCCGATCGTTCGATCTCGGCGCCGAGGATGACGACAACCGGCTCACAGGCGGAATTTACAAGCGTTTCGGCTGCACGGCGGATGAGGGTTTTGCCTTCGAATAGGAGCAGTTGTTTGGGCTGGCCGAGGCGGGACGAGCCGCCGGCGGCGAGTAAAAGGCCGCCGATCTTGAGATCGCTATTTTCGGTCATAGATGGAGCCTTGGCGGTTGCGTAGATGGCCGCCATTTCGAGTCTTTAACACGCTTTGGATCTCACCAATGATCGATAATGCAATGCTTTCAGGAGTGTCGGCTCCGATGTCGAGCCCAACCGGTGCATAGAGTCGGTCGAGTTGTTCGGGAGTGAGATCGTCGGCTAATTCGTCGAGGATCTGCTCCGTCCGTCGTTTTGGCCCGAGGGCTCCAACATAAAAAACGTCGGACTTTAGCAATGCCGGCAGGACTATTTTGTCGCGAGTATAGTTATGCGTCATTATAACGCCCGCAGTACGATCATCAGATGAGATCATCAGCGGTTGATCGATGATCTGTGAGACCAATGCAAATGCGTCAGGAAACCGAGCTTCGGTCAAAAATGCCGGGCGATGGTCGTGGACGGTGACTTGCCAGCCGAGCTCCGATGCGATCCTGACGAAAGGTACCGCGTCGGCTCCGGCGCCGTAGAGCATGACCGCGACCGGGATCTCTACATTTTCCGAAGCTTCGCGGCGTTCATAAGCGGCACGCATTTCGCTGATCAGAGGGCTATCCTTGCCGACCGGTTCGAGCAGGATATCTATAACGCCGCGGCAGCCCATATTGAGGCTGAAAACGGAATCTTCGTTGCCGGTAGTGTCGTAGGTAAAAACCTCCGATCTTCCGCTCTCGCGTACCTTTTTTGCTCGTTCAAGTACGTCGGCCTCAAGACATCCGCCTGAGACGGTGCCCACGGTTTGTCCGTCGGCGAGCATCAGCATCCTCGCTCCCGGCAGACGGTACCCCGAGCCATTGACGTTAATGACAGTTGCAAGTATCCCTTTCTCGCCGTCGGCGAACGACGAAACAGATCTTAGTATTTCGATGATCTCTTTCAAATGGATTGGTAGGATCGGACGGGGTTATATCACTCCGGACAGGCTGCTCCGTTTTCGACCCACTCGTTCATCTTTTTTAGAAATTCGGCTGGGCTTAGCGGCGGTGTCGTACGCCCATTGCCGGGGTTCCACGCCCAGAGCACTTTTGGATCGGTTGAGACGTGCTGGACCGCGTCCTTAGCAGTTTTGCGCCCGCCGTTTTTGAGCGGGTCTTTTAGATCTCGACAAAGCTGACCGGCAGAAACCCCTTGAAACGGCATCTTTTGATCGGCTCCGGGCATGTGCCAATCAGGTGCTCCAGGCGGCATACTGTCGCCATCCAGATTAATATCCTGGTGACAGGTCGCACATTTTAGTTCACCGACGCCGCGGCCGTCGGTACCGCGTTTGACCTCCATCGTATGCGGCGTCATTGTGTCGCCCTGGGTCGGAGAATCGCCCCCCGGATGGCAATTGGCACAACGAGGCGAAAGGAAAACCTTTGCCGCATCAGTAAATGCAGCTTTGGCCTTTACCGGGTCCGGTTCATTGGCGTAAGATCCGCTCGTAAAGGTCGAAGCCTCGACCCGAACCAGTCTGTCCGAACGATTCGAAAACGCGAAGACGGCAAACATTACACATGCCGCCGCAATGAACGGTAATTTAAAATTTATCTCCCTTTTCGACATACAACTATGCTTTACGCGCCAGATCTGCGGCCTTTACCGGAAGGCTGCGAACACGCTTTCCCGTTGCTGCAAAAATTGCGTTAACAACTGCCGGAGCGATCGGCGGAGTGCCTGGTTCACCGACGCCGCCATGTTTTTCGGTACTCGGCAGGATATGCATTTCGAATTTGGGCATTTCATTCATCCGAAGCATTTTATAGTCGGTAAAATTTTTCTGAACAACCCGGCCATCCTTGATCGTGATCTCCCCGTAAAGAGCGGCGGTGAGTCCATAGACCACCGAGCTTTCCATTTGAGCCGCGACCGTGTCGGGATTAACGATCTGGCCGCAGTCGGCGGCACAGACCACTCGATCGACCTTGACCTTACCGTCGGCCCCGACCGTTACTTCGGCAACGTGAGCAACATAACTGCCAAAACTTTCAGCAACGGCGATACCACGGCCCGATCCCGCCGGCAATTTTGTGCCCCAGCCGGCTTTTTCGGCAGCAAGTTTGAGCACGCCGGCAAAGCGGGAACCCGGTTCAAGCAGTGAAAGCCGATAGGCGAGCGGGTCTTTGCCGGCCGCCGCCGCCAGTTCGTCCAAAAAGCACTCGGTCGAAAACCCGGTGTGTGAGCTGCCCACCGAACGCCAAAATCCGACCGGAACCCCGGTATCGACGCGGACCCAATCACATTGATAATTCGTAAAATTGTAAGGCAGATTATGCGCCCCCTCGTACGACGAATCGTCGAGTTGATCGTCTTTCAGAATAAAGCCAAACGCCTTGCCGGCTCGTGCCATGATCGCATCATTGACCACGCGATGGTGCCAGAAAACCGGCTTGCCGGCCGCGTCGATGCCCGCGGACATTTTGTTGTACGTTCCCGGACGATAGACGTCGTTCTGCATGTCGTCTTCGCGGGTCCAAACGACCTTTACCGGCTTGCCTGCGGCCTTTGACAACAACGTAGCATCAACCACATAGTCCATTTCGAACCGACGGCCAAAGCCACCGCCGAGTAGAGTGGTATTGACCTTGACCTTATCGACCGGTACGCCTGCCACTTTGGCAACAGTTCCCTGAACCAGCATCTGAGCCTGGACGCCGCCCCAGACCTCGGCACCGTCCGCACGTACATCAGCTGTAAAGTTCATCGGCTCCATCGTTGCGTGGGCGAGAAAAGGTGCCCAATAGACAGCATCGATCGACTTTGCCGCCGCTGCCTTTCCTGCCGCGATGTCGCCGACCTTTTTGGCCTGCAGACCCTTTTTATTCTCGGCTGCGTCCGTAAACGATCTCATGATCGTCTCGCTCGAAACAGCGGCCATCGGGCCATCGTCCCAGGTGACCTTTAGTGCTGTACGGCCTTTTCGTGCGTTGACGAAATTATCCGCGATCACACCAACACCATATCCGAGCGGCACGACATGCGTCACGCCTTTGATCGCTTTTGCTGCGGTGTCGTCAACAGTTTTTACCGTTCCGCCGATGACCGGTGAACGAAGGATCGTCGCGTAGAGCATGCCGGGAACTCTAACGTCGATACCATAAACGGCGCTGCCGTTGACCTTTGCCGGGCTGTCGAGACGTTTGATCGGTTTGCCGATGTACTTAAAATCTTTCGGATCTTTGAGCTTTGGCTTATCAGATGGCATGATCTTGGCTGCAGCTTCGAGCAACTCGCCGTAAACAATACTCTTGCCCGAAACTGTATTGATCACCTTTCCGTTCTCAGCTCTACATAGGTCGGCCGAGACATTCCACGATGCTGCCGCTGCCGCAATGAGCATTTCGCGGACCTGTGCCGACGCCTTGCGGAGCGGGTTGAAAAATCCCTTCACACTCGAACTGCCGCCTGTGCCCTGCATTCCCATTGCCGGATTAAAAAAAGCTTTGTCCGCCGGTCCTGACTCGTACGAAACATTGGCCCACTCAACTTCGAGTTCGTCCGCAACGATCATCGGCAAGCTGGTAAGCACGCCCTGGCCCATCTCGGCCTGGCCGACGACGACCGTGACCCTGCCGTCTTTCGCGATCTTGATGAAAGCGTTCGGCTTAAAATCGACGGCTGGCTCGACTGGTAAATTAAATCTCTCCGCCGCCTTTGAACGCATCGGCAGACCAATGCCAAATACAAGTGCGCCGCCGGCCACGATCGATGCTTTTAGAAATGAGCGTCTGTCGGTATCAGTCTCTTTAGTCATTTCATTTACCCCCGTTTTTCGCGGCCAGTTTGATCGCGGATCTGATGCGGTTGTAGGTTCCGCAACGGCAGATGATGCCGGTCATTGCTTGATCGATGTCGGCGTCTGTAGGTTGTGGTTTATTCTTAAGCAAAACTGCTGCGGCCATGATCTGTCCGGACTGACAATAGCCGCATTGCGGTGCGTCGGTCTCGATCCACGCTTTTTGCAGCGGATGGCTCGAATCCGGGGAAAGCCCCTCTATGGTGGTGACCTCTTTGCCAACCACGGCGCTGACCGGCGTCACGCACGACCGCCGGGCTTCGCCATCAACATGGACCGTACACGATCCGCATTGGGCGATGCCGCAGCCAAATTTGGTTCCCGTCAGCCCGAGTTCATCGCGGAGCACCCAAAGGAGCAATGTGCTTGGGTCCGCGCTCGTCTCGTATTGTTTTCGGTTTACGCTGAGCTTTGTCATTTTAAGTAACCTCTCGAGTCGAATAAAACAGTAAGTTCAAATGGAAACAAAACTTTTTTTAGAAGATACGAAATTATAGCACCAACCAAAGTTGAACCGTAGCGTATTACGTAGCGCCAATTGATACCGGCCAAAACTAATGAGCTGCCCGCCACGGAACTAATCCGAGGCCTCGTCATCGACCAAAACATCAGGAAACTCAGCGGTCAACTGCTCGCGGGTTTTGGTGTCGATCTCGCCGCGTAGCGGTTTTGTGCCGACGTTCGGTCGGAAATTACCGTTGTCATCGTAGAGGCGGCGGTATTGGGCGGAGTTGCGGATGATGCCCTGGACGTAGGCTTTGGTCTCTTTGAACGGTATCGCCTCGACAAACTCGTCCATATCGGGCGGCAGTGTCGCGCGCCAAGGGGCAACGCGTCCGGGACCGGCGTTGTAAGCGATAGCTACGTATTCAATTCGGCCAAATTTGTCGAGCTGATCGCGAAAATACGCGGTCCCAAGTTCGATATTAACGGCCGGTTGAAATAACGCGTCCGACGTGACCATCGCGATCTTCGACACGTATTTTTTTGCTACCGAGCGGGCGGTTGGAACGAGGAGCTGCATTAGGCCGTAGGCATCGGCACCCGATTTCGCCCGCGGGTTAAAGACCGATTCCTGACGGATCATCCCGGCGATCTGATAGGCGTCCAAATTACGCTCCTTTGCCCAATATCTGATGTCACCCCAGTTTGTCAGAGGATAGAAAAAACTCCAGGTCTCGCGATCCATTTCCTCGGGGAACATCTGTGCATAGTCGGGATAGCTCTTTTGCATAGCAAGCAAAGCTGAGGTGTTATCGCTTTTCCAGCGGTAATGGCGGGCGAGGGCGAGGTTGATCTTGGGACTGTTACCGGCGGTCTTTTTGGCTTCGTTTAGTTCGTCGATCGACCAATCAAAAAGCCCGATCGTCGAAAGCTCGTCCGATCTCTCGACACGCTCAAGCTCCTTTTGTCCCGCGGTTTCGGCAACGACCGTCACGACTTTAAGATTTGCGACCGCCTGTGTGATCGTCGCGTTTGGCGAAGCGGTCGACCGGCAATTGCCCGCCGCTTTCATAGCGGTCAGGCGGCTCAGAGCAAGATAACCATACCAGTTGGCGCCGTATCGATAGTTGACGCCTTCGTAAAGGGCACACGCATCGGCGGTCTT
Source organism: Pyrinomonadaceae bacterium (assembly GCA_044228425.1). Taxonomy (GTDB): domain Bacteria; phylum Acidobacteriota; class Blastocatellia; order Pyrinomonadales; family Pyrinomonadaceae; genus OLB17. The sequence goes on from JBGAUY010000004.1 coordinate 95,833, forward strand.
TCCCGAGCGTTCGCTGTCGCGGGCTGCCCAGTATCCGGCCTTGCCGCGATTGGTCGTGTCCTTGCCCGCGTAGCGTGCCAAATGCTCGACGAACATCCGGCTCGACTCGGCGTAGTTGCCGTTTTCGTGCTGAAACCAGCCCGCCTCAAACTGGGCCGTCGCGACCTCGACGGCGTTCGGATATGCGGCAACTGCGGTGTTTAGAAAATACCCTTCGTCGGTGCGGTTTTTAGCGTCGCGTGCGGCGAGCCCGGCGTCGATCAGTGTCTTTGCGACGAGCGTTCCGTTTGGAAATTTCGCACGCATCTCATCGGCGGTCGAGCGAGCCTGCGGCCACATTTTTGCTTTAGCATAGCCGAGAACGAGTTGACGATAGCCCTCCTCACGCTCTCTGCCGGACGATGGCAGTGAATTGAAAACACCCTGTGCGTCGATCATCTTCCCCGTGTTTGCCATGGCGGTTAGACGCCTGACCTGCAAAAGTGGCGTGACCGATGACGGAAAACTTGTCGCTAATACGCCATAGGCGGTGAGGGCATCTGCGAAGGTTTTTGTGTTAAAAAGCCGCTCGGCACGGCCTATCTGTTCCTCGGAGTTCTGCGGCGTTAGCGGCTGGGAAAGCGCTGTTAGTTTAGCTTCCGCTTCCTTTGCAGCATTCGAACCCGCGGAGTAGAAAAACGTCTTGCGGTAATAACGGATCGCTTCGGTCTGGGAGCCCTGTGCTTCATACGCCTTTGCTGTCAGAAGCATCGCGTCCGCATCATTATTTTCGCTCAACTCTATGAGAAACGGCGGGACCTCAACAGCACGACCCACGGCAATTGCCGATTGAGCCCACAGCAATTTTGCATCGCGAACACGGATCGAATCGGCATGATCCTTAGTGATATCAGTGAAAACATTCAACGCCTCGCCGTGATTTCCCGCCGCTTGCAGAGCCTTTCCGCGCAGCCACAGCGCATGATCGGCTAGCTTTGTCCTTTTCTTAAAGACATCCGAGTTAAGTATCGCGGCGGCACCAGCGTAGTCTTTATTTTCAAAGCGAATGCGGGCACGGAGGAGCTTGGCGAGAGCACCGGTTTTTTTGTTAGCAAAACGCGTCTCGATATCAGCGACTATATTCTCGGGCGGCAGTTTGCCGCTGCTCGTCATATCACGCAGTTGAGCCAGCGCCTGTTCCTCGGTCTGCTGAGCCGAGCAACCGACTGTAAAAAAGACCAGGAAAAGGATGGTCGATATTCCAATTTTGGCGAGGTAATGCATCATATGTTTGGCGGTATTTACGGCGCGGTGTCGGGCAAAATACTATCTATAAAAAGCGAACCGTTATATCATAGCAAATAAATAAGGGCGTTTTGGAGTAGTTTTTATGACGAAATTTTGGGGGAATGTAGCGTTGCTCGTGCTATTTGCGGCTCCGGTCATCGCTCAAAACATCGCACCTACGCCTACACCCAAGCCCATGCCCACGCCGCCGGACGACGATGTCGTCAAGATCTCGACCAACCTGATACAGATCGACGTCACTGTCACCGACGCCAAGGGCAAGCCGATCACCGACCTCAGACCAGGCGAGATCGAGATCTACGAGAACGGCGAAAAACAAAAAGTTTCAAACTTTTCGTTCGTGTCCTCGGTAAAAGAGAGTACTGAGCAAGGCAAGCCAACGGCCAACGGCGTTCCTGTTCCAACGCAAAAACTGCGTCCCGAGCAGATACGCCGCACGATCGCGCTGGTCGTAGATGATCTGTCGCTTTCGTTTGAAAGTGCTTACCACACCCGCGTGGCGTTAAAGAAATTCGTCGACGAACAGATGCAGGACGGCGATCTGGTTGCGATCGTGCGGACCGGTGCCGGAATCGGAGCTTTGCAGCAATTTACCGCCGACAAGCGAATGCTGTACGCCGCGATCGAACGTGTAAAGTGGAACCCTAATGGAACCGGCGGTGTCAGCGTCTTTGCCCCGATCGAGGCCACGCCCGAGACAGATACAAGCGCTGAAGAACCAACCGAGGAAACTGTAACGACCGGCACCGGCCAGAGCCTCGGAGATTTTCGGAGTGCCGTTTTTGCGACCGGTACGCTGGGAGCTTTGCGGTATATCGTGACGGGTATGGGCGAGCTGCCCGGACGCAAATCGGTCATCCTGTTTTCCGACGGATTTAAGATGTTTGAGACGAGCAGCGACGGTTTTCAGGAATCGGGCCGAGTGATGGATTTTCTAAAGCAGCTTGTCGAAACGGCCAATCGCGCATCTGTCGTCTTTTATACCGTCGATGCCCGCGGCCTGCAAACAGCCGGATTTACGGCGGCCGACAATATCTCTGATACAAGCCCAGACGCGATGAACGCGCAAACCCAAGCACGTCGCGATCAGCTGATCGACACGCAAGAGGGGCTTTCGTTCCTTGCCGAGGAAACCGGCGGGATCGCCATCAAAAACAACAACGACCTCAGCGGCGGCGTCCGCCGAGTGCTGGACGATCAGAGTTATTATCTGGTCGGCTACGAGCCTGATGCGGATACGTTTGACCCGGTCAAACGAAAGTTTAACGCCTTGGTGGTTAAGGTGTTGCGGCCCGGTGCGACGGTCCGCTACCGGAGCGGTTTCTTTAACGTCGCCGACCGCGAAAAGTCTGCGGAACCGGCTCCTCAAGCAACCGGACAACAGCTAAATGCTGCTCTGCTCTCGCCGTTTACCGTCGGCGGAATCGGTCTGCGGCTAAATGCTCTGTTTGGCGATGACGCGAAAACCGGCCCCTTCGTTCGTTCGCTGCTGCACATAAACGCCGCCGATCTCAAATTTACCGATGCACCTGACGGCAATAAAAAAGCGTCTTTTGACCTACTTGCCGTCAGCTTTGGCGACAACGGCCAACCGGTCGATCAGCTTGGGAAAGCTTACGTTATTTCGATAAAACCCGCCGCGTATGCCAAGATGGCCGCCAGCGGATTTGTTTATCATTTCGCTTTCCCGATCAAAAAAGCCGGTGCGTTCCAATATCGCGTTGCTATCAAGGACTCGTCAGGGCGCATCGGCTCGGCAAGTCAATTTATTGAGGTTCCGGACCTTAAGAAAAAGCGTCTCACGCTATCGAGTATCATCCTCGAAAATCTCTCAAACGACGATTGGCTGCGTAAACGCGACAACGCCGGGACGCGGATCGCTACCGACCCGATGTCTGACACAGCTCTCCGCCGTATCAAGGCCAATTCGGTCATGCGTTACGGCTTAGAGATCTATAACGCGAAGATCGGCTCTACAAAACAGCCGCAATTACAGACAAAAATACGCGTGTTTCGCGACGGCAAGCTCATCCTCGACGGTACCCAAAAGCCTTTTGAGCTGTTCGGTCAGACCGATCTGACACACTTAAAGCTTACGGGTGCGGTCGCCATCGGTGAAAAAATGCTGCCGGGCGATTATGTGCTGCAGATGATCGTTACGGACACGCTCGCCAAAACAAAACAACAGATCGCGACGCAATTCGTTGAGTTTGAGGTCGTAAACTAACCCCGCAGTCTCTCTTTTTACTAACAAATAGCAAAAATGTGACGCGCATCACATTTTTGGTTGACAATTATTATCCCAAAATGAGAGTCTAGCTTTTCGCGGTAAGTAAGCACTTACTTAGGAGAGTGTATTTGATCAAAGATCTATTCCAATGCGGCCAGCATGGCAAAATGACCGGTGATGCCCGCCGCCAGCAGATATTGCAGACGGCTGTCTCGTTGTTTTCGCAGCGTGGTTTTAAGGGCACGACGACCAAAGAGATCGCCAAGGCCGCCGGTGTGTCCGAGGCGATGGTGTTTCGCCATTTTGAAAATAAGGACGCACTGTACGGTGCGATCCTAGACACAAAAGGCTGTCAGGACGGCGTTCACCGCTTTCCGTGGGAAGAAAATGAGGTTCTCAAAACAGCGATCGAACAAAAGGACGATTTTGCCGTATTTTACAACATCGCGTTTGACGCTCTAAAAAAACATCAGGCCGACGAAGGGTTTATGCGGTTGCTGTTTTACTCGGCACTTGAGGAGCACGAGCTCGCAGAGCGGTTTTTTCACGAGTTTATCGAGCGAATTTATGAATTTATCGGTACCTACATTGAGGAGCGGCAGCGTGACGGGGCGTTTCGCGAGATGAATCCGCGGATCGCTGTCAGGGCTTTGCTCGGGATGCTGATCCATCATTCGCTAAACAATATTTTGTGGGACAAAAAGCGGGTCATCCTCGATATACCAAACGAAGAAGCCGCAAAGAATTTTGCAGAGATCCTGCTCGGCGGGGTCAAGTCGTAATTATTTTAGACACGACAATTATCATGAGAGACAAGAAAGTACCCATCTTTTTGGCGATATTGGTTTTGACTGCAACCGTAGCTGGCATTGGTTGCGGCTCGAAAGCGGCTAACGCTAACGCGAACGCTAATTTGCAGCCGACCATCGTTGATGTTACGACGACCCAGGCCGTGGTCAAACCGATCCCGACATATTTTGAGGCGACGGGTAATCTCGCAGGCGACGGTCAGAGCGATGTGGCTCCGACGGCGGCGGGCAAGATCGTCGAGGTCAATTTTGATGTCGGCGGCTTTGTCGAAAAGGGCAGCGTCTTGGTCCGGCTCGACGACCGCGACGCCCGCATCCGCATCGAACAGGCTCAGGCTCAACTCGAACAGTCAATCGATCGCGGCTTTGCGTCAGGCTCAGATCCGTCTGGGGCTGAAGGACGGTGAATCTTTCGACATTGCGACCTTTTCACAGGTCAAATCCGTCACGGCTCAACTCATCCTCGCCGAAAAAGAATTGACGCGTGCCCAGCGGCTTTACGATACGGGCGATATTTCGAGATCGATCCTTGATACGCGGCGTTCGCAGCGTGACGCTCTGATCGGCCAATTGGACGAAGCCCGTTCAAACGCAGCTGTCGCTGTGCGTGCGATCAACTCTGCCGAGGCCGCCGTCGCCACCGCAAAGACCGGCGTCAGAACAGCTCAGACTCAGGTTGAGCAAGCACAAAAATCGCTCACAGATACGGTCATCTATGCACCGATCAGCGGCTACGTTTCCGAAAGAACCGCCGATCCGGGCGAATATCTTTCGCCGGCGGCACCAAATACAAAGATCGGTACGATCGTCCGTACTTCGCCGCTCCGTCTCAAGATCGACGTACCTGAGGCATCCATCGGAAAGGTTGCTGTCGGACAAGGCATTTCGCTTCAAACAAGTGCTTATCCGGATCGTAATTTTGCCGGCACGGTCGCCCGCATTTTGCCGGGACTAAATACGGCGGCTCGCACATTGACCGTTGAGGCCGAGGTCGCGAATCCCGATGGATTGCTCAAGCCGGGTCAATTTGCGACGGTTCGCATTACGCAGTCAAAACCCGAAAACGCGGTGATGATACCCGCAACGGCGGTCAAGGCCGAGGGTGATATTAACAAGGTTTATGTAGTAAAAGACGGTGCGGTTCGCGAGATATTGGTCCAAACCGGCCTGCTTGAAAATGGTTTGATCCAGATCAAAGCCGGCATCAACGAAAACGATGTCGTGGCGACAAGCAATATCAATACGCTATATGACGGAGTGTTAGTTCGCGTTGCGAACTAGGGGTTAAAAGAATATGCAATGGCTTGCTGAAGTTTGTGTAAAGCGTCCGGTTTTCGCCACGATGTTGGTCCTGTCACTCGTTGTGGTCGGTGCATTTTCGTTTTTGAGCCTCGGCGTCGACTTGTTTCCAAAGATCGATTTCCCGACGATCACGATCACGGTCGTCAATCCCGGCGCAAGCCCGCAGGAGATCGAGACTGAAATTACCGACAAGGTTGAGGAAGCCGTAAATACCATTAGCGGTATCGACGAGTTGCGTTCGACATCGATCGAGGGTATTTCGCAGGTTTTTGTCGCTTTCGTACTTGAAAAGGACGTTAACGTTGCGGCACAAGAGGTAGAAAACCGCGTCCAGACGGTCATTCCAAACCTACCTGAAACCGCAAGACAGCCAACCGTACAAAAGCTCGACACCGACGCCGCACCGGTTTTGCGTATCTCGATATCCGCACCGACATCGCTTCGCGAAGTGACCGAGATCGCCAAAAACCGGGTCAAGGAACGGATCGAATCGGTAAACGGCGTCGGCCAGATCACGATAATCGGCGGTCAAGAACGGCAGATCAACGTCTGGGTCGATCCCGACAAGATGCGTTCGTACAACGTAACTCCGGCCGAAGTGTCAGGCGCTCTGCGGATCCAGAATATGGAATTTCCATCGGGCCGCATCGACGAGGGCCAAACGGAAACGGCTATCCGCACAGTAGGAAAGATACAAAAACCCGAGCAGTTTAACGATGTCGTCGTCGCAACCCGCGGCGGTTATCAGGTCAAGGTCAAAGACCTCGGTTACACGGAGGATGGCGGAGCCGAGACCCGATCCGAAGCCCGGCTTAACGGCCAGCCGGCTGTGACGCTGATCGTTTCAAAGCAGTCCGGGCAAAATACGGTCGCCGTCGCCCGCGAGATCAAGGCTCGTCTAAAAGAGATCGAGCCGACGCTGCCCAAAGGCTTTCAGATGCGCGTGATCGGTGACAACTCGATCTTTATCGAAAACTCGCTCCACGCTATCGAAGAGCATTTGATCGTTGGTTCGATACTAGCGTCGATAGTCGTCTTTCTATTTCTGTGGAATTTCCGCGCGACTTTTATCGCGGCTCTCGCTATCCCGACGTCGATCATTTCGACGTTCGCGCCCGTCTGGCGCGATGGGATATACGCTCAATTCGCATCACGATGCTTTCGCTAACACTGATGGTCGGTATCGTTATCGATGACGCGATCGTGGTTCTTGAGAATATCTATCGTTTTTTCGAGGAAAAGGGCATGAACCCGTTTCAGGCGGCGATCGAGGGTACGCGTGAGATCGGCCTTGCGGTTCTTGCGACAACGTTGTCGCTGATGGCGGTATTCGTGCCGATCGGTTTTATGCAGGGCATCGTCGGCAAATTTATGTCGTCATTTGGCCTGACGGCGTCGTTTGCGGTCGCGGTTTCGCTGATCGTGTCGTTCACGCTGACGCCGATGCTTGCCGCACGCCTGATCAAGCGGCATAAGGAAAAACCCGAAACTGACCTCGACAAGGTAAAGGGTGATGCCGCGGCCGAACTCGAAAAAGACGACAGCCATTACACAGGCTGGTTCAAGCGAGTTGATCTATTGTATGCGTGGATGCTGCGGTTTTCGATGGCTCGTCGATGGGTGATCGTCACGCTTGTCGTGCTGGTTTTCCTTAGCATCGTTCCGCTCTTTATGTTCGTCGGTAAAAACTTTTTGCCGGTCGATGACCAGTCGCAGTTTGAGATCTCGGTGCGAACGCCTGAGGGCACAAGCCTTTCGGCGTCGTCACAATGGTTCGAGCGGATCGCAGCAGAGATCCGCAAAATGCCGGGGGTGACGGACACCCTTGCGACGGTCGGCGGAGGACAGCAGCAGGTCGTCAACGCCGGAACAATTTATGTGAAATTGAGCGATGTCGGTACTCGCGCAAAATCGCAGGAAATGATGATGGCCGACGCTCGCGAGATTTTGGCAAAGTTTCCTCCGGAATTACGGACCAGTGTCCAGATCGTCCAGGCATTTTCCGGCGGCGGTTTCCGCAATGCTAATGTCCAATTTCTGATCTCCGGCCCGGACATCAAGGTACTCGAAGAAGCTTCTGCTAAGATCCTGGCGAAAATGAAGACCATACCGGACGCGGTGGACGTTGACACGACGCTAATCTCAGGCAAGCCCGAATTGCAGCTTGAGGTTGATCGCGACACCGCCGCAGATCTCGGTGTAAGAGTCGGCGACGTTTCGCAAGCTCTAAATACGCTGGTCGCCGGTCAAGAAGCGACGACGTTCAACGCGGGTTCGGATCAATACGATGTCTATGTACGTGCGATAAACCCATTTCGTACCAGCGAGGAGGGTTTGAAGCGCATGATCGTCCCATCGGCAAAGCTCGGCTGGGTCACGCTCGACCGCGTCGTTAAGACCAAACCCGGCACGGGCCCGAGTGCGATCGACCGAACAAACAGGCAAAAACAGGTGACGCTGCTGGCGAATACAAAACCGGGCGGTTCGGCCGCAAGCATCACTTCGGCGATCGATAGCTATGTTAAGGAACTAAATCTACCTGTCGGTTACCACACGGGTTACGTCGGCCAGTCAAAGGAAATGGGCAAAGCAGGTTTCTATTTCCTGCTGGCATTCGCTTTGTCATTTATATTTATGTACATCGTGCTGGCCGCCCAGTTCGAATCGTTTATCCATCCGGTAACGATCCTGTTGACGCTACCGCTGTCGATACCATTTGGTATTTTTAGCCTGTTGGTGATGGGCCAAACGGTAAATATATTTTCAGGCCTCGGGCTGCTGCTGCTGTTTGGCGTCGTAAAGAAGAACGCTATTTTGCAGATCGACCATACGAATCATCTGCGTTCGCAGGGCATGTCACGTTACGACGCGATCATCCAGGCAAATCGCGACCGTCTGCGTCCGATCTTGATGACGACCATCGCACTGGTCGCCGGTATGATCCCGCTCGTGGTTTCGACGGGTGCCGGTTCGGGAACGAACCGCTCGATCGGCGTGCTCGTGGTAGGTGGCCAGTCGCTCTGCTTGTTGCTAACGCTGCTGGCGGTGCCGGTTTTTTATTCGTTATTTGACGATCTGGCCGAGTTGCGGCTTTTCAAATATGTCAATCGCTTTGCCGAGTGGCTGTTTGGTGGCGTAAAGCGGCGTTTTGTCGGTGCGGCAAGCTCAGTTTTCAGGTCGATCAATAAATGATGCAAGGTTACGATCCGGGGATCGGTTTTATGAAGCGACGTTTTTTCCTAATTTTGATAACGGCATTTTTTGTGCTCAGCGGACACGCGCTTGGTCAAAGCCCTACGCCCACGCCCGATGTCCAAAATGTAAAGACCGAGGACATCAAGGGCGTGCCAAATGTTGCGCCGGACTATCGCTCTGACGACCGTAGCTTTCCGGACCTCGGCCGCGTCGGCGTCGATATGACGCAGCAAAAAACGCTGACCCTGCGAGACGCTATCGAACTTGCCCTTGATAACAACCGCGACATCGAGGTCACACGTAAGAACGAACGTATCGCCGAATACGATCTAGATGCGGCCCGCGGTATTTACCAACCAAGATTTACCGCCCAAACATACTACGATCGCTCGACCGTGCCAAACGTCAGCATATTTACCAGCAATCAAAAAAACACGCAGGGATCGCTCGTTGCCAATACCGGTATTCAGGCCTATGTACCGAAGTTCGGAACGGTTTATGGCGGCACGTTCAATAATTCGCGGGTTACGACAGACAATCCGATATCCGTGCTAAGTCCCCAACTCAATGCGAGCCTTGGGTTTAATGTTTTGCAGCCGCTGTTTCGCGGACGAAAGTTTGACCAGGCGCGGCGCAACATCGAGATCGCCAAGCGAAACGTCAGCCTGACGGATACGCAATTTCGCCAGCGCTCGATCGAGACGGTTGCCTCCGTGCAGAAGGCGTATTGGGATCTGACCTACGCTCTTCGCAATTTACAGGTCCAGCGTGACGCCGTTCGCGATGCTAAGGCACAGCTCGAGCACAACCGCCGTCTCGTCGATGAGGGACAGCTTGCTCCGATCGATATAGTCGCGGCAGAAACGCAGGTCGCGAATTTCGAGCAAGCGGTCTATGACGCTCTTAATACCGTCAACCTTGCCGAAAATGTACTAAAAAATCTCATCTCGCCCAATCGCAGTAACGTGCTTTGGGGACAAGCGATCGTGCCGGTCGAGCCGGTCGAGATAGCGCCGCCGGTCACGACGCTGGGCGAAGCAATGAACACCGCCATCGAAAACCGCCCCGAGCTAGAGATCAATCGGGCACAGAAAGACATCAACCTGCTCGACCAAAGGCTTTATCGCGACTTGAAAAAACCGCAGATCGATTTTGTCGCAAGTTACTCGACGTCAGGGATAGGGGGAGATCCAAATCGAAATTTTAGCCCTAATTTCCCAACACCTTGCACGACGAATCCTACGTCGCCCGCATGCGCACAACAGTTAGCAAATCTGGCATTATTGACGGGCAATCCATACAGTGGCTTGATAGCAAACCGTTATCCCGTATTTCGATTCGGCGTCAATTTCAATCTGCCGCTCTTTGGCGACAAGACTGCCGCCGCCCAACTCGGCCACGCAAAGGTCGAGGCTGAAAAGCTCGAAATTCAACGCGAACAGATCGAGCAAGGCGTACAGGTCGAGGTGCGAAACGCCTTGCAGTCGATCCGCACCGCCGAGGCCCGGCTACGTGCCGCTTCGGTCGCACGCGAAAACACTGCAAAGCAGTACGAGTCAGAACAACGAAAACTCGACGAAGGCCAGTCTGATGTCTACAAAGTGCTTGAACGCCAGACCGCTCTGACCGTCGCCCGCAGCATAGAACTGCGTGCACGCACCGAGCTAAACAAAGCGATCGCCGAGCTGCAGCGTGCAACCGGTAATTCACTGAAAGCGAATGACATCGAGACTAAACTTAAGAAATAATGCGGCGGCCCGCGCGTGAGCAAGGGCTTCTGCAATAGGAACAATGAAGGCAGTTTATATAGCCGAATTTGGCAGCGAAGATAATCTTAAGATTCAAGAGGTCGACGAACCGCGTCAACTAGGAGCGGGTGACGTCCTTGTCCGCGTGCGTGCCGCCGGGTTGAACCGGGCCGATCTGCTGCAAGTTCGCGGGCTCTATCCGCCGCCCGCCGGTTATTCGCCAAACATTCCGGGGCTCGAATTCGCGGGTGAAATTGCCGCCGTAGGAAACGCTGTTACTGATTGGCAGATCGGCGACCGCGTTTTTGGCATCACTGCAGGCGAAGCTCAGGCCGAATATCTGACCATCGACAGCTCGCTGCTCGTTCGCATTCCCGAAAACCTCAGCTTTACCGAAGCAGCCGCCGTACCCGAAGCTTTCATCACCGCTCACGATGCGATATTTACGCGAGGCGGATTGAAACAGGGCGAGACACTGCTCATCCATGCCGTCGGCTCGGGCGTGGGGCTTGCCGGATTGCAGCTGGGGAAAGCTAACGGTTCGATGGTCATAGGCACATCGCGAACCGCCGATAAGCTAGAACGCTGTGCCGAGTACGGCCTCGATCACGGTATCTCGACCGCAGACGGTATTGATTTTGCGGAGCAGATCAACAGGATCACAAATGGCAAAGGTGTCGACGTAATACTTGATCTTGTCGGCGGTACGTATTTTCCGCAAAATCTCTTAGGCCTTGCGGTAAAAGGGCGTCTGATCCTTGTCGGGCTGACCGCCGGACGAACCGCCGAGTTTGATATGGGAATGGCTCTGCAAAAACGCCTGACCATTACCGGCACCGTTCTGCGTGGCCGCTCAACGGCGGAAAAGGCCGAGGCAACTCAAAAATTTGCTGACGAGGTCGTGCCGCTTCTTACGAGCGGCACGATCTGCCCAAACCTCGACCGCGCCTTCTCTGTCGAAGACGTAGTTTCCGCCTATAAATATCTGGGTTCAAATGAGAGCTTTGGTAAGGTCGTGCTGGAGTTTTAGCGACTGATCCGCATCGCAGCGTCATCCGTAATGATACAGAGACCGCTCACACCGCGAGCGTCGAGTTCGGACAGCCGTGCGGCGGCCTGTTCGTATGTCAGGCTGTGGGCCTCGCACCTTTCAAATGATACGACCGACCAGATCGCTTCGTCGAGTTCGCACACGGCCGCGACCTTTTCCGCCTCCGTCATATTATTGACCAGCGCCAGCTTTTCGAAATAGTTTATCGGCCGTTCGATCTCCATCTTTTTCTTTAGATGCGTGATCCCCGACCTCATTTCCTGGATTCTCATACAAAACGCGCTGCGCCTGACAAGATAACACGCGCCCAAAGCGCAAGTAAATACATTTTTTAGCGCAGTTTGATCAAAATAGGCGCGCCATATGGTGCGGCGACTTGGTAAAATAGCTTCAAGTCTTATGCTCTATCGCGAATCGATCTTTCTCACAGGTTTTCCCGGCTTTATCGCCGGACGGCTCGTCGAGAGGCTGGCAAAGCCCGAAACTCAGTTTTATTTACTCGTCCAGCCGCAATTCGTCGATAAGGCGATGGATGAGATCGAGGAGATCGCCGAGCTGACAAACACACCGCTTGAGAGCTATGTGATCGTCGAGGGCGACATCACGCTACCAAATCTCGGCATCTCTAACGACGACCTGCAAACGATACTGTTTGAGACGACCGATGTCTTTCATCTGGCCGCCGCCTACGATCTGGGCGTGCCGAAAGATGTTGCTTTTAACGTAAATCTCGAGGGCACAAAGAACGTCAACGACCTCGTCCGCGCGGTGCGAAATCTGCGGCGGTACAACTATGTTTCGACCTGTTATGTCGCCGGAAAGCGTGAGGGCGAGATCTTTGAAACCGAGCTTGAGCATAACGCCGGGTTTCGCAATAACTACGAGGAGACCAAGTATCTCGCCGAGCTTGAGGTCGAAAAACTAAAGCCCGCGTTTCCCGTCACGATCTATCGGCCGTCAGTTGTGGTCGGCGATTCGCAAACCGGCGAGACGGCAAAATACGACGGTATCTACTATCTCATCAACTATTTACGCAAAGCTCCCTGGCTCTTTCGCGTGATGAATGTTGGCAACGACAAGGTCAAACTCAACCTCGTCCCGGTCGATTTTGTCGTCGACGCGATAGCGGCTCTCGCACGTGATAAAGCCGCCGTGGGCAAAACCATCGCTCTTGCCGATGCCGAACCGCTGACGACCGCCGCGCTTTTTGATGTGATCGCAAAAGAATTGACGGGACGCAAATCCGAATTTGGCCCGCCCGTAAAACTCACCGAGTGGTTTTTGCACACACGCATCTCACCCGCGATCACCGGTCTGCCGCATGTTGGCGTGCCATATTTCTTTATCTCGCAAGCTTACGACACCAGCGTAGCCGCCGTGCTTTTGCGTCCCCACGGTATCGAATGCCCTAGATTTGAAAGCTACGTCGGTAATCTGCTCGATTTTGTCGAGGAGTTTCCACGGCTTTGATCTGCTTGCAAAGCAAATGAATCCGCATTTTGAGCATCGAATCAAGTAATGCTAGAAAGGTCAAAAAGCTTTAACTTAGTCTTCTTCATTCTGTTACTCGCGGTGGCGGCATCTGCCCAGAGCGGCCGCATTCAGGCAACGCCGACACCCACGCCCGAAGACGACACCGTTCGGATCGTTACCGAAGAGATCAAGCTCAACGTGCTTGCCTTTGACGAGAAAGGCGATTTCTTTCGCGACGTAAATGAGCGCGACCTCGTGATCAGCGAAAACAACATTCTCCATCAACCCGTCAGCGTCCGGCGTCTGCCGGCCAATGTGTTGATAATAATGGACACCGGAGGCGAGTTGCGTGCCGTCAAGAGCCTCGACCAAACACGAAAGGTCGCCAAGGCGATCGTTGACGCTCTCCGCCCGGGTGATGCTGTGGCGGTGATGCAGTATTCCGACAAAGCCGAAATTGTTACCGAATGGACCAGCGACAAAGCTCAGGCACTCGCAGCAATAAAGCGGGTAACTTTTGGCCGCCGCTCAATGTTTGTCGATGCTATTAAGCTTGCGACAGATTTTATGCTGCGGAGCGGCGTTGATAATAAACACATTATTTTGATCACAGACGGTACTGACAGCATGGGGCGTTCGTCGGCAAAATTTGACGCGTTTCAGCGGCTGATGGCGACGGACATTAGCGTCCACGTCATTAGCTACACCTCGATGGAAGCCGCCGACATCGAGCCCCGCACAAAAGGCATTTCAAACACGCCCCCGCCCAAAGCCATGCCGGACGAGATCGCCGCGACGCTGCCAAACGGCGTCAAAGACAAGGGCGTAAAGGTCGGCCCGACGATCAGTCTCGACCGGACGCTCATCAAAAAGATGAAAGCCCGCCAGCTCGAGCTCGAAACCAGCCAAGAGCAGCTCGAAAAGCTGGCCGAAAGCACCAACGGCGAATACATCCTGCCAACCTCGCTCGAGGAAATGGTCGAAAAAGCCGCCCTCGTCGCCAAGATGGTCGACGCTAGTTATGTTGTCACCTATATGCCAAAGGTGTCCGTAGTCGAAACACGCGGTATTGCCGAGCGCAATATCGACGTTACGTCACGGCGTGCCGGTCTGATCGTAGTTGCGCGGCGAAAGTTACTCTTCGACACTAAAAACCAACCAAAGTCAGTTTCGTCCAAACCTTAGCCCGCATTTCAGCGTAAATTTATCAGTTACTAAATGGCGACGCGCGAAATATCGTGTAACCGGCCCGTGCCGACGCTCGTCTTAGCTTTCGACGGTCAAAACAGTAACGTTACGTAGAATGAGCAGTTATCAGACGGCTTTGAATAATGAAACTCTAGCCACGCGCACCGAATCGCACGCCGCGCCTCTAACGTTGCGTGCCGAGATGACCGACCGTCAGCTTGTAGATCTGACGCTTGCCGGGGATAATTTTGCATTCGAACAGATCTTTGACCGTCACAAACGGCTCGTCGCCGTGATCGCCGCACGTTATTTTCGCAAGCCCGACGAGATCGAAGACATCGTCCAAATGAGTTTTGCAAGGAGCTTTACGCAGCTCGACAAATTTCGGGGCGAACACGACCGTTCGCTGGCAAGCTGGCTGATAAGGATTACGGCAAATATTTGCTTTGACACGCTGCGGGCGCAAAAACGCAAACCCGAGACACTGACCTGCGACTTGTCTGATGCTGAGGTTGATTCGCTGGTCGAGCTGACCGCTGACACGTCCCGCTCACAGGAGCGGACATTGGTCGCAACGGACCTTTCGGAAAAGCTTCTCGCCCAACTTCCGGTCGAAGAGCGGGCTTTGCTGCAGATGCTTTACAGCGAGGAAATGAGCGTCGCAGAGATCGCCGGTGTGCTCGATTGCTCGGCGGCGAACGTAAAGATCCGTGCGTGGCGGGCACGCAAAACCCTTAGAAAGTTATTGCAAAAGTTTTTGTAACCGGCGAACCGTAAAATTCGTCATTTTTTATAAGCGATGAACAATCGACGTTTTAATAAAAAAGATCTGGATGCGATCGGCAAGATGCTGCTGACAAACTCAGCCGTGCCGGAAGATAAGATTGACTGCATCATCGAAAAGCGCGACCTGTTTTCCGGCGTTCTGCAGCGGATCGCTGATGACCAGGCTAAGGCCGTAGCTATCGCATCAAAACGAAGATTTGTCCCGCAATATGCAGCCGCATTTGCGTCGGTTTTGATAATGATCGCCGCCGTTTTTGGAACTTATAGATACGTACAAATTAACAACGGCAATAATAGTAATGAGTTCCGTGCGGCCAAAACAGCAGTACAAGTTCCGGTAGAAATACCGGTTGCCGCACGGCCCGACTTTCCTCCTAAGGAAGAGAATTTTGGTAAACCTTCTCCGGGCCGTGCGTCTAATCCTGATTCTTTGGTCGAAAGGACAGCTTTTCGAACGCCCGCGAGATCGGCGGGCCGCACACGTCAGGCCGGAACCGTCGATGAAGAGGATGGCCATTTTTATCCAGTTTCATACAACGGCGATCTGGAAGAATCGGCTTCCGGCGGACGTGTCATCCGCGTCAATATGACGCGTTCGGCGTTATTCGCGATGGGCGTTAACGTCCCGCTTGAAAACGGTTCAGAGACCGTCAAAGCCGATCTGCTCGTTGGAGCAGATGGCGTGACACGCGCAGTGCGCGT
Source organism: Pyrinomonadaceae bacterium (assembly GCA_044228425.1). GTDB lineage: Bacteria > Acidobacteriota > Blastocatellia > Pyrinomonadales > Pyrinomonadaceae > OLB17. The sequence continues at coordinate 111,604 of JBGAUY010000004.1, forward strand.
CGTCGAATAAATTGTTCGTTTTGCATCAGAGGAGTAGATCATGAAGGTATTTTCACTAATTTTAATGAGCGCCATGTTTGGCGTGACGGGCTTTGCCCAGCAGGATGCCAAGGTTATCGCCGAGACTTGGACCTCAGGCGATAAGGTCGTTAAGGGCCAGCCATTTTCCGCCGAAGCGGTCAGTGAGAGCGTCCAGACGCTGTCAGACGGCAACCGTATAGTCCACAATTCGACTACGAAACTTTTCCGCAACAGCGAGGGGCGTTTTCGCCGCGAAATCGCCGGCGGTATGGGCGGCGTCATGGGCGTAGGCTACAGCTTTGAGCCTGGTGTGACGATCACGGATCAATTGGGCGGGCGGTTGTTGCTCGATTCGACGATGAGGACCGTTCGTCCGTTAGCGATAGTGGAGCCGCGCAAGATCGAGATACCGTCGCTGACGGCAGAGCAAAAAGCCGCGCTTGAAAAACTGCGCGTTGAACTAAAACTGACCGACACGTCAAAGATCACCGAGGAGCAGCGACAGACGATCAAAAAGCTCAAAGAAGAGCTTAACATCAAAATCCCGCTGATAGTCACGCCCGAGGGTTTTAAGCCCGCTCATACCATCACGACAACGGTAAACGGCTCACTATTCGGCGGCACGGCCAAGGCAATTGCTCCAGGAGCTCCGCTCACCGGATCCCT
>JBGAUY010000044.1:0-22963 GCA_044228425.1 Pyrinomonadaceae bacterium
GCGCTGTCCGGTCAAACTGGACTATCCTGTCCGACGACTGCTGTATGCTGCCGTTCGGATCCTCGGTACGCTTCTTTTGCATTGCTTTCAAAATACTCATTTTTTGATCGCTCCGTTTCCTCTAACTCGGGCGGTGGCATACCAGCCCGTCTTCTAACTAAAACTTTCGAAATTTTCCAACGACATCATCTATCTCAAGGTGGATGTCATCCATATCTTCAAATGCATTGGTTTTGTGGCCGTTTCCGTTACCGTTGGCATGGCCGTTCGAATGGCCGTTTCCATTGCTGTGTCCATTGCCATTTCCGTTGCCGTTACCGTTGGTGTGCTCAAGCTCCTGCGCAAAAACACGAGGCTTTACGGCTTCGGTCCGCTCTTTGCCTTCCCACAGGTCTTCACGGGTTCCGGCACGCAGCACACGTGCGTCGATCACATCCAATGCAGCTTCGGCGGCGTTGACCGCGTCATGACGCGGCAGCATATCGAGATTGTCGGCAACCTCTTCGATCACCTGACGGCCGATCAGCTGTTCGCCGGCGGAATAGGCAGCAAGCATTGCGTTGTCACAGATGTTGTTGATGTTTCGCGGAATGCCCTCTGAACACTGAAAGATCAGATCGACCGCTCCGGGTGTAAAGACATTGGGCTGGGCAGAACCTGCGATCATCATACGCTCGGTGATGTACCGGTCAACTTCCTCAACGCTTGGAAATGCGTGCATATTGCAACGTAGAGCAACACGCTGTTTGAGCTGACGCAGATTCTTCTGGTTGAGCTTGTCCCGCAGCTCCGGCTGGCCGGTCAACACGATCTGTAAATGCTTGGCGTTGTCCGACTCAAAATTGAGCAGCAGACGGATCTCTTCGAGAACAAAATCTGAAAGCTCGTGGGCCTCATCGATGATGATCACCGTGCGCAAGCCCCGGCGATGGCGTTCCTCGAGCACCTTGCCCATGATGGTGAGCAGTTCGCTCTTGTTCGACCAGTCCTTGATGCCGAGCATCTGCGTGACGTGATGATAGAATTCGTCGATCGACAAACGCGGATTAAAAACATACGCTGCCAGCACGCTCGCGTCGAGCCGACGCAGGATCCAGCGAAGAGCTGTGGTCTTACCGGTTCCGACCTCGCCCGTAAGAACTATCAGGCCTTTGGCGTTCTCCAGCCCGTAATACAGGCTTGCAAGGACCTCATTGTAGCTCGGCGTGAACACGATAAATCGCGGGTCCGGCGTCAATGTAAATGGTGTGTCGTCTAATCCGAAAAATTCTTTGTACATAACTTCTACCTCTTCTGAAATTTCAAATCTTAAATTTCAAATTTCAAATTCCCCTTGCTATGAAACCAATCTGTCAAAAATACGTGTCACCTGCAGGAGCATGACGATCAGCGGAATGATGCCGATCGCGGCCGCGAGTCCGGCGGCAAGTTTTAGCCAATGCGAACGCTTAATCCAAGTCTTTTCGCCTGCCGAAAGCAGCGGCGGCACCGATGCCAGCACAGGTAATCCGGTGTAATGTTTGACATCCTCAATATTTTGGATCTTAAACAAACGCGGCACCTCAAAGAACGCTGCCATCAACAATCCGATAAATAACCCGATTCCTGTTCCGACCATCGTCAACATAAAGCGCTTTGGTGCGACCGGTGACTGCGGCACGTTTGCCGGATCCTGTACACGGATGGTCTCGCCCTGTGAGCTGGTCTCGACACCCACGATGATCCCGGCGTCGTTCTTTTTCTTGACGATCTCGTCGTATGTCAGCTTTGCCGACTGGTAACGTTGATTGATGCCTTCGAGTGCGACCTTGACGTTCGGGATCGTATTGATTCGAGCTTCGAGGATGCTGATCTGCCCTGCATTTTGCTGACGTTCGACATCTTTTTGCCCAAGCTGCTGTTCGATCTGCCCGATCTGCGACTGGATGCGTTCGTTCTCAGATTCGAGCTGTTTACGCTGCATCTGCACCTTAACGCCGCTTGATTGCGTGGCGTTTTGAACACGTTTATCGGCGCTCTTTCTCAGATTTTCAAACTCGTCATTGACGCGTGCGATCTCGCTCTGTTTGGCAACGACCGCCGGATGTTTTTCCTTATAGACTTTCAGCAAATTGTCGAGCTGTGACGCGAGTTCGGCTCGGCGTTTCATCAGTTCTCCATAAGCCGGCGTATCCTCGATCTGTGACGCCGAGCGGGCGCTGCTCTGAGTTTCCTTTTCGCCAAAATCTTCGATCAGACGCATCTGGCGGTTGTTAGCTGCTATCGCATCGCTCAGACGGCCTTTTTCGTTCATCAGCATTTCTTTTTCCTTGCTGATCGTATCGTCACGCGAACGCAGTCCCTGAAGCTGTGCGACCAAACCCTGCTCCGATTCGGGAAGAGTGGCGACATTTGCCATCATGATGTCGAGACGCTGTTTTTCGAGGTCGTCAAGAGCGGCCTTTTTCTCCTGCATCTGCTTTTCAAAAAGCTCGTTGGTCGATTCGGCGATCTCGGTCGATTGTTTGACCTGCGCATTGACGTATTTGCTGGCAAGCTCCGCCGTCACATTTCGAGCGGCCTGTGGATCGCGGTCACGATAGCGGATGCGAAACGCCGCAACCTTTTGGTCACCGCCCTCTTCGGGCTCGATCTTGATGTTTTTGTACATCTTGTCGATGACCAGTTCCATCGGCATCCCCGATGCACGCTCGCTCTTATAAAGATCGTATTTTTGAACCATCGGTTCGAGCGAGGATCGGCTCAAAACTTCCTGGTTGATGGTCGAGAGACGCTGCGAGAGGTCCTCGGTCGAAAGTGATTGGACAAGGTTCTGCGAGATGGTTGGCGGTTTGACCGTCAATAGCGATGTTGACTCGTAAATGCTTGGCAGACGATAAACGACATAGCCGATCGCCGCCGTCAGCGTGAGTACCGGCAATATGATCAGCCATTTCTGGCGTTTGAGTATGCCAAACAACTCACCGGGTTTTCTTTGTCTAAATTCAACGCTCATCTCTATAGTTCCTTATCTACAAACTGCTATCTAGGCCTTTCTTCCTAACTTTTCGTCCGTGTTTCGTGTCTCGCCACGTCCCATGAACCGGCGTACCAGTACCACCAAGCCAACCAAACCGACCCCGAATACAAGCAGTCCGACCGATTCGGGAATGCCCACAAACAGCGTTTCTAACGCCGCGAGATCAAATATTTCAACAAATCCGAGCATCATTTTTTATCCTCTAAACGCTCGCCGCCGGTTTGCCGCCGGCCTTTGCCAATGCCTGTGCCAAACGGTTGCGATAATCCGGTTTTGGCGTTGTGCCTGTCCTTTTAGCGTTCGACTCTTCGAGGGCGACCGCTTTCTTCATCTGTTCGACCGCCGGTGAGGTCAATCCTTTTTTTAGATAGACCCAACCCAAAGTGTCGTAATATTCGGCGACGTTCTGATTGCGTGCGACCGCACCGCTTGCAAGCTGCAACGCCTCGTCGAGATTTCCCGAATGATCAGCGAGCAGCCACGCGAGGTTGTTGGCGGCGATCGCCGAATCGGGTGCGATTTCCAAAGCCTTGCGGTAATTTGCCTCAGCCTCAGCCGTGTTACCGCGACCATCTTCGAGAATTCCGATCATCGTATAGACCTGAGCGGCTGGCTTTTTCTCGATAACTTTTTTGTACTGTGCGAGAGCTTCGTCGGTGCGGTTTTGGCTGGTCAGCAGGCTCGCGTAAGCCGAGTATGCCGGTAGATAATCGGCATCAAGCTCGATAGCCGCCAACAATTCTTTCTCAGCCTCTGGGTTGTTCTTTTCGGCGGTGAAGACCGTCGCGTTCAGATAACGAAGGGCTGCGATCACATCGCCTTTGCCCGCATTTGCGTCGATAAAGCTCGCAATCCGCGTGTGTGCCTTTTCAGTCTGGCCCATCTGTATCGCCATCGTGACGATGCCGCTGATCGCGTCAAAATTTTTCGCGTCCGCAGCGTATGCCTTTTCATAAAGGTCGAGGGCCGCGGCAGCGTTGCGTTCGGCAATGAATACCTTTGCGAGATTGACCATTGCCCCCGACGAACGCGGTGTCAGCCGGACGACATCTTGCAGGTCATATTTTGCTTCGGCAAGTTTGCCAAGATCTAGGTAAGCGAGGCCTCGCGACGAGATGCCCTTAATTCGAAGGTCCAAGATGATCTGCGGTGTATTGTCAGCATTTGGCTGAGCGGAACTCGTTTTGTCGATCAGTTCGTTTGATAGTTTGAGAGCGTTCTGTGCATCACCGGCAGAAAAAGCGGCCTGTATCTTTAACAGCCCGACTTTCATAAATGTCGGGTGAAAGCGTTCGATGTCACCGATGAATGCATTTGCCTGATCGTTTTGTCCGAGGGCAAGACGCGCTTGCGCCATCAGATAGAGCGCGTCGCGGTTGCTCGGCTGCTGTTTGAGAACGTCTTCGATATCCTTAACGGCTTCGTCAGGTTTGCTGTCCTGCATTTTTGCCCGCGAGCGGAGCATCAGTGCCTGAGTGTCGGCGTCATTGATCTTTAAGAGAGCATCGAGCTGCTCATAGACCTTGACGGTTTCTTTGCGGTCGAGGTACATCTGGCCGACGCGGTATCGTGCCAGCACATAATCCGGAGCATCAGCGATGATCTGTTCGAGAACGGCGATGGCCTCGTCTTTACGCTCGGTAGTCGAATAAAATTCAGCAAGCTCAAGTCGGCTCTCGGGGCTGTTTTCCTGAACCTGAACAAGATTTTTGTACGCGGCCTCAGCTTTTTCAAACTGACGGCTCGTCACATAAAACTGTGCAATGGATTCGTGTGCGTCGATGCTCGTGCCGTCGGCGGCAATTGCCTTTTGAAACTGTGCTTCTGCCTCAACGTCGCGTCCGGCATACATCAAAAACCTGCCGTATTCGGTCAAACCAGTTACCGAACCAGGGTTTGCCGCAATTCCCCGCTGTATCGCGGCCTCGGCTTCAGGAGCCTTTTCACGCGTCATATACATCCGCTCAAGGCTGATGTAAGATTCGATCCGCTGCGGATCGAGATCGATGGCTTTGTTGACCTGTGCGATCACTTCGGCGTCGGGCTTGCCCTGTGCGGCCATGATCGTCGCGGTCAATATATGTCCCTCAATAAATTTTGGATTCGCCGCAAGGATCTCGTCACGGAGCTTTTCCGTCTCAGTGATCATCGGCGGCTGGACCAGCAGAAAATAGCTGCCGAGTTTTGCCTTGGCTTCGAGATTTGTATTGTCGAGCTCGATCGTTTTGCGAAGCTCATCAAGCACCTCGTTAAATTGCCCCAGATTTTCGTACGCACGAGCCAAGCCCCAATGAGCTTTTGCCGAACCGCTGTCGGACTCGGCCGCCGAACGGAACTGCATCATCGCATCGTGAAACTTACGTTTTGCTAAATATTCCTCGCCCTTAGCCAAAAACGACGCCGTCGAATGGCCGCAAGCAGCGAAGAATATACTTAGACAAACAAGTATTGAAAGGGAAATAAAACGGAAATTGAAGAACTGGCACTCTCGCATATCGTGTTAAATTGTTCGCTTGCGATGTCGATGTTTTCCATCAGGCCGGGGCTTCGAACCTAATGAATATCAATATCGGGCGTCTGTCGATCCGTTGGTTATCAGCGTCGGATCAGCCGGAAATTTGCAATTCTCAATCGAATTGAGAAGATCGCTGCGTTCGTAGCAGCATTAGTGAAAAACGCTCAATCAGGGTGTGTTTTCAGAAAAAAGTGGGGAAATTTTGTAACGGCCGAAGAGAGGCAAAATTAAGAGTCCGCTCGACTTGCCGTGTTGCTCGGCTCCTATTCAAATAAACTTCGAATCCTGCGCGATATCCGAAAATTGTTGAGTCTTTGGTCCGGTCCGGACCAAGTGGACCAAGATGGACCAAGATGGACCAGAACGGACCGATCAAAATGCTTGACTTGGCTCAATTTTGAGCGTAATAAGTAGTTGTATTTCTAATTGATAATCCGAGTTTTGGGTGTGCGTGTGCGATACGCGCCAGAGAAACTATGTCCGGCCTGGTTCGAAATTCAGTCTTTTACCTCCTCGTTACGTTCGTGCTTTGTTTTGCGTCCGACCAGTGTTTCGGCCAAGAACCGGCATGGTGGACAAAGCAAAAGAAAGACTGCGGATTACCGTCAAATCTTGCCTATAACAGTTGGGATGGGAGCTGTCCGGCCCAAAGCCAAAACACGGGCGGAACCACTGACAATGGCGAAGCAGAACGTCAAAGACAGCAGCGGATCGAGGAAGAACGCCAGCGTCAGGAAGCCGAGCAAAAACGCCTGGAAGCGGCAAAAGAAGCAAAGCGGATCGCCGACCAAAAAGTGTTTGAGAAGAGTCGCGACGAAGCGGCGGGAACCCTAAAAGGAAGTAGCGGCAGTTCGACTGTTAAGACCGACGCAGATGACGGCCTTAAAGGAAGCCGCACCGACGATGGACCTAAAGCCGGTATGCCCGATACCAAGTCTGAGCTTCGCGAATCAGAATATTTTTATACTCTTCAAACACGCAAATTCGAACCGCTGAATGATGGAGGACATCCGATCGATTCTCCGGAGGCCAAGTTGCAACTCGGTTATCACGGTATTGTGGGGGGCACTTCGTGGACATTCGGGTTCAAACGCCCGCCGAAAAATTGCTCGGAAACCTGTCGGAAACGTTTCAAAGCCGATCTTCAAGAGCAACTCGAATTGTATTGCTCAAATTTAGGTGGAAAGAAACCTGCACAAGAAGCCAGGCGGCTGCAATGCATCAAGGATGGCCTGCCTTTCATGGCCGATGATTACGACTTTGCCGTTTCGATGGCGTCCAGCCACAGCTTTTTCGACGATCTATTCAGCCGCGTTCTTTTTGATTCCGCGAGTCTCGGTAAATTCACACAGGAACACAAGGAAGTCTTTGCGAATCTCACGGGGCGTCAATTTGACACACTTGATTGCCACAGCAACGGCGCGATGATCTGTCTGGCCGCACTTGAAAGCCCGGACGTAAAAACGACCGCTAAAGTAGTCCGCCTTTTCGGGCCACAGATCACGCCCGAGGCTGCGGAGCACTGGAAGAAGCTCGCTAAGAAAGGCGTCAAGATCGAGATCTATATAAACAACGGCGATCCGGTACCAAGCCTCGCGTGGCAGCAGCCGGTTCCAAAGACGGCGATACCGAAAGCCTTGACGACGGTGTGGTTTGCAAATCCGGTTACGGGAACAGCAACTCTTGCCAAGGCGTTGTTCAACACGTATCTAGACAGTAAGAACCAGCACATGGACGCCACCCTGCGTTCGTACGGCTTTAATGTTACGCGGCTGCCTTGTCTCGACAGCACAAATCTCAATTGCCACTCGATGCAAGCCTACGAAAGCAAAATGAAATGAACGGTGAGGTCTAATCAATATGAAAATGCTATTTGCGATCGCTCTTGCCTCTGGTCTTTTTTCAGTCACGTATTGTCAGGGCCAGGACCTTGCTCAACTTACTGCCCAACTCCAAAAGACCCCAACCGACAATGCTCTTCGTGAAAAGATCATCAAGCTCGCCGCCACGATGAAACCCGCACCCACCGTTCCGGACGAAGCGATCAAATACGAGGGCCGGGCGCAATTTGCGTTTAAGAATGCAAAGTCAGAGAGCGATTACATATCGGCGGCGAACGAATATGAAAAGGCCGTTGCGGCGGCACCCTGGGTGCCCGGTTATTACTCCGATCTCTGCACCATCTATGAAAAAGCGAATAAATACGAAGACGCAAAAAGAAATTGCGGATTCTATCTGGTTTCTCTCACCGATACAAACGAGATAACTGACCTCAAACGCCGCATTGCCGGCCTCGACTATGGTATCGAGCAGGCACAAAAAGCTAAGGCACAGGCCGAAGCGGCCGCGAATACGCCTCAGTCCAAAGCCCAGAGAATGTTGGCGATATTACAGAAAAACTATGGCGGACCCGCCATTCAAATGCTGATCTGCGGCGTTAAGTTGAACGATTACTGGAAATGCACCGACGCCGAGGCCCGCGGCAAAAACTGGATTGACAGCATGCTGGTTGACGCAATACCCAAACGCGTTGCAAATCCTATCGCTTATAAGATCGATGGCAAAGACGGCGAGTACGTCAGAATGGAATTAGGCGAGGGGCTGTGGCCCAATGGGAAGAGCAGTGGCCCGTTGGCGCTCGCCTGCGGTAAACCCAACGGCGACGACCCGAATAATATGTCATGGTTCGGCTGTCCGGATTTCGCTCAAGGAATGGCAAACCAGCTTTTCGACGATATGAAGGTTATCTTTTCGACGAATAGTAGCGGACAGCCGGTGATCGAGTACCGCGACAGTTGCGGCGGCAAGCTCGGCGCCGATTCATGCAGACGCAGCCAGTTTACTCTTCGACCGTAAGGGTGGCTAAAAAAAGCTTATGAAACGAACGAACCGTACCGTTATTGCTGTTTCCTTAATTCTGATTTGTTGCGGCGTCCTATATGGCCAAGATCAATTAGTCACGTTCACATCCCAGCTCCAAAAAACACCAACCGACAATGTATTGCGCGAAAAAATCATCAAACTCGCAGCCGCGATGAAACCCGCACCTGCCGTGCCTGATGAAGCCATACGTTTTGAAGGGCGGGCTCAATACGCTTTCAAATCGGCTAAATCTAAGGCGGATTATCTCGTTGCTGCGCAGGAGTATGAAAAGGCGGTCGCCAATGCTCCTTGGGTTTCCGGGTATTATTCGGATCTCTGCACGATCTACGACAAAGCAGGCAAGCCCGAGGACGCTAAAAGAAATTGCGGGTTTTATCTTGTCGCGCTGACCGACCCAGACCAAATAACAGATGCCAAACGCCGCATCGCGGGGCTGGAATTTGCGATCGAAAAGGCGAACTCTCCTGAGGGGATAGCGGAGCGGGAAAAGGAATTGGCAGACGCGAGGGCGGCAAAGGCAAAGGCTACACTTTCCGGCAATTGGAAGGTTTTCGTAGATGGCCGGCCGCAAAAAGGCGGCGATCCGATACCGGGCGGCGGGTCATACAATGCAGATTTCCATTACCGATTCGAACCGCGGGGCAACGAGATAACTGTCTATTACGTGACCGATTCAGACCCGACATTTCCGTCTTCGTGGTGCCGCCGTAATGGTGGGGGCTGGTCGTGTCGGGGCGACGAAGATCTGTTCGTAAAGCTCACAGTCGACGGCGGTTCCATCAATGGGAATTACACACTTCCATCAAAAGCATCTAGAAGCCTCTCGGGCACAATCACTGATTCTGAGATACGTTGGATATATAAGGATTCGGATCAAAAGGGCAACTTGCTAACCTCGACGAGCGAAACCGTTCGCAGAACACCATAACGGCGTCGCATCCTTGGTTACGGGCATGCCTCAGCAACTCATATTCCAATCTTATTCCGGGACGTATGGCGGGAGCTGCTCGGCGAGGCGGGCGGCGAGGTCGGAGGCGGCGGCGAGCGAGGCGGCTTCGTCGCTGCCGACCGAGGTCATCACGCGGACCATTGCTCCGTCGGTGCGGCGGCGGGTTACGCTGTCGAGGACGGTGTTGATCTTGTCGCGGTACTCGCTGGCCTCGATATGGCCGCGGCCTTGGTACCAATAGATCATCACTTCTTTATAAACGCCGTTTTCGATGATGTAGCGGTTGGCGGTAAATGTACGCCCGTCGGCTGTCGTGACGGTGATGTACTGCGGTTCCTTTAAGACCCAACCGGCTCCGGGCAAACAGTTTTGCGGGCTGTGATAGGTCGCCCCCGCACGCTGCGAAGCGTAATAGCCAACATAGATATTCGCGATTCGGCCGTCCGTAGCGGTGTACTCTCGCATCGTGTAATCGGTCGTACCAAGTACGCTCTCCACGCCGGGTTCGAATTTGATGTCAATTCCTTTTTGCTTCCAATCGCCAAGCGTAGGCGGGAATGTGGCTAAGCTCGTTCGCTGCACGGCGATCTCCGCTCGATTTGCGAACCAGTTGATCGCGACGCCCGAAACAACAAGAACGACGACGAGCGCTGTGACTGGAGCGGCGCGCATCCCTGCTCGCCAGCCGCCTGAGCGGCTATCGCCCGATGATGTTGAAGGTTCCACGACGGAGGAACCGCCGACGCGAACAGGGATGTTCGCGGCTCCAGTCGCTCCTTTGCCGTTCAAAATTTTCTTTAACACCAGATTGACGCCAAACAACAGCACGAGTGCAACTAAATAAACCAACCAACCCGACGCGTCGTGCCACGTGCCTTCGGTCGCCTGTTTGCCGTAATAATAGGTCATCACGCCGGTTCCGGTGACGCGGGCGGCGTTGGTCAACACGGCGATCGGCACTGCCGCGATCATCAGGATTATTGCGCGGACAAAATCTGTGGCCGAAAAATTTACGATCCTTCCTGATTCATCGCGGCGTGTAAAGTACGCAAGTATCAACGCCAGTGTGACGAGCGTCATCAAGCTGCGGATACCGCTACACGCCTCGACCACCTCGAGCGAGATCGTCTGTGTCGACCCTCGCGGCAGGATATCGATGACATTTCCCTTTCGAACCGTCGGCACGCTGAACAAGCGAATTCCCCACACCGCCATTTGCGACGCGTACGTCTGCAGAGGCATGGCGATGCGGTTAAATATGATCTGTGGTATCGGTATTGCGAGTATCAGCAGGACGAACGGCACGACAAGCAAATTTATGATCCTGATCCCAAAGAAATAAACGATCACGCCCGCCGCCATCAGCACCATTGAGACACGCTGAGTAAACAGCTCGGCCCCGAGCACGCCGCCAAACAGCATCAAGATCGCCAAAACTATTGCAGATATTCCAACAAATTTTGCCGGTTCTGCAACTGATTTTTTCAACCCTTCCCATTCACGCCAGACGATCATCCCGATAACAAACGGCACGAGCAGTCCGTGCGAATAATTCTCATCCGACCACCAGTCGCGGCCGAGCTTGGCAAGTACGGTCGCGTACAGGAATAGAAACGCCGCCGCGAGAGCCATCGCTTTTGTCAGTGAATTGGATGTGGTTTGTGAGGTTTCGCTCATCGTGCCAAGGAGCTAAAAAACGGCGAATACGGCATGTTTTCCGTCAATATCTCAGCCTTACTTGCTGCGGCCCGCAATGAGGTCGGCGAATTCGCTCAACAATCCGGTATCGCGATCGATCGAATCTAAAGCAGCGGCGGCATCGCGGCGAACCTTGTCCGCCATCTCTCTCGTCGCCTCGATACCAAAATGCCCCGGATACGTCGCCTTTTCAGCCATCACATCTTTGCCCGCCGTTTTGCCAAGCGTCTCGGTCGCCTGCGTGACATCGAGCAGGTCATCGGTTATCTGAAAAAGCAGGCCGATCTTTGACGCGTATAGCTCGACAGCCGCGAGCTCGGCATCGGTCGCCCCGGCGATCATCGCACCCGCGATCGCCGAGACCGAGATAAGAGCACCCGTTTTGCAGGCGTGGATATTTTCGAGCTCTTCGATCGTGATGGTCTGCCCTTCGGCTTCGAGATCGAGTTGCTGTCCGGCGACCATTCCTTTTGGCGTGCCGGACGCATTAGCGATCTGCGATACCAACTTTAGCCTTAGCTCCGCAGAAAGATTTTCGTCACCCGCGACAACCTCGAACGCCATTGCTAGCAGTGCATCACCCGCAAGTATCGCCGTCGCCTCGTCAAATTTTTTATGACAAGTCTCGCGTCCGCGCCGCAGATCGTCGTCATCCATCGCGGGCAGATCGTCGTGGATCAGCGAAAATGTGTGGATCATCTCGATCGCCGCCGCCGTGCGCACAAGCAGCTTTTCTTCGGCCCCAAAAGTCCGCCCCGCCGCAAACATCACGCCCGGCCGTATCCGTTTACCACCGGCAAACATGCTCCAGCGCATCGCCGCGTGCAGACGCGTAGGTTCTGTGTCCGCCACGGGCAACAGTTCGTCGAGAGCTTTGTCCACAACGGCGCTCACATCAAGCATGAATGTTTCGATCAGCGTCATTGAGTGCAAATTATCAGGTATTCGTGAGCATTTATCAAAAGTGGTGATTTTGCGATATGCTGAGATATGCCTGTTTCCGCAGACGATTTTCGCAGAGCTCTCTCCCGCTTTCCGAGCGGAGTCAACGTAGTTACGACCAAGGACGCCGACGGCCGCCCTCACGGCATCACCGTCTCGGCGTTTTGCTCGGTGTCGCTGGTTCCGCCGCTGGTTTTGATCTGTATCGAAAAATCGACCGCCAGCCACGACGCATTTGCCGACTCAGAGGTTTTTGTCGTCAATATGCTGCGCAAATCGCAGCAACATCTGTCCGAGCAATTTGCGGCTCCGGCGGTAGATAAGTTTGAGGATGTCGACTTTCGCACCGGGATCGACGGGGTTCCCGTTTTGAAACAAGCACTCGCCAGCATCGAATGCCGCCTGCGAAATGCCTTTGACGGCGGGGATCACACGATCTATGTCGGTGAAGTTGAAACGATCTCGGTCGACGAAGGCGAGCCGCTCGTCTATCACCAAGGCGACTATAGAAAACTCGAAAGCTAAATACTGCAGATTGTTGCAGATACGAGCGGCAATACTATATCTTGCGTAATCCTGGCAAAAAAAGTATTGACATTGTCCACCGACCTTATTAAAATTCAGTCACTTGAGGGTGTTTTGTTAATGTAGATCCTCAAGCTCCAGACACACAATTTACGCGCAAAAAAGTTTTGGCTCTGCTGTTTTGAATGTTAAAATAGCGTTACACACAATTGTCTTTGCAGGTAAGGGGAAAGAAACCAATATGAGCACAGTTTTTGAGTCTGCTATCAGTAGTTTTCTCGACAAAAATGGCGTCGGCAACGGTGCCGGCACAGCCCCTGCACGCGACATCGCACCGCTCGGACGCAATGCGGAAAAGGTCGTCGCGATGCGCTATTCGCTCAAGGACGAAAAGGGTGAGCCGCTCGAAAAGTGGGCCGATATCGTCCGCCGGGTCGTCGGCCATGTCGCTACGGCCGAGACCGAGCCGTTCAAACAAAAGCTCTTTTACAACGAGATGATGAACGTGATGCTCGCTCGCGAATTTATCCCAAATACGCCCTGCCTCGTCAACGCCGGCAAACCCAAAGGCCAGCTCGCAGCCTGTTTTGTACTCAACGTTCCCGATTCGATCGAGGGCATTATGGAGCACGCCCAAAATGTCGCGATCATCCATCAGACGGGCGGCGGAACCGGTATGACGTACGAATTCCTACGTCCGGCCGGATCGATGGTCAATTCGACTCGCGGCGTCGCCTCAGGGCCGGTTTCGTTCATGAACATCGTCAATCAAACGACCGAGGTCGTCAAACAGGGCGGTGTTCGACGCGGTGCGAATATGGGGATTTTGGCTGTGACGCACCCCGATATCTTGCGTTTTATACACGCCAAAAACGACCAGACGAGCCTGACAAATTTTAATATCTCCGTGACCGTTTCGGACCTCTTTATGGACGCGGTCGATAGCGGCACGTGGTTTCAGACCGAATTTAAGGGCGAACCGTGGACACAATCTGTTTTTGACGCCGCGACCGGTAAAGACTATGTCGTTTATCGCCGGCCGGACGGCACGACGGCGACTTTTGCCGACAAACTTGCATTTGAGACCGCCGACATATCGGATTGCACTATCGAAGAACCGCCAATGCCGGGCATGGTCTTTGCTCCCGACATCTGGAACCGCATCATTGCCTCGGCCCATAAATACGCCGAGCCGGGCATCATCTTTATCGACGAGGTCAACCGTCACAATCACATGATGGCGTCGATGGGCCCGATCTATGCTTGCAATCCCTGCGGCGAGCAGCAGCTGCATTTTAATAATTCGTGCAATCTCGGCTCAATCGACGTTGCGAAATTTTTCACAAAAACCACTGACGGCGATGGAATCGTCGATTGGGAACGTCTTTCGACGGTAACGCAACTCTCGACGCAATTTCTCGACAATGTCGTCGATGCGGGCTACTTCCCATTGCCAGAGATCGACGATGTCGTCAAACGCACCCGTCCCGTAGGTCTCGGGATCATGGGATTTGCCGATCTTTGCTTGAAACTAGGCGTGACTTACGGCAGTGACGCGTCGCTCGAGCTAATGGAAAAAGTTATGAGCTTTGTCCGCCGCGAATCGTGGCTGGCATCGCTCCGCCTTGGCAGTGAGAAAGGTGTGTTTCCGGAATTCGAAGCTAATCGTGACGCTTACGCAAAATTTATTTACGAGGATATCGGCATCCCGCGCGACATACCGCTGACGCCGCGAAATTACGAAGTGACCACCATCGCTCCGACCGGCACGATCTCGCTCGTGGCTGAGACTTCATCGGGCATCGAGCCAAATTTCTCTTGGGCGTATGTCCGTCAGGACACGCTCGGAACGCGGACCTACGTCCATACACCGGCAGCCCAGGCTCTCGGCATTACCGTCGATCAGACCGACGAAGAATCGATCAAAGCCGCCGCTGAATATGTCGTCGAACACGAAGCCGATCTGCCGCCGCATTTTATCTCGGCGATGGACATCAGTTCGATCGAGCACGTAAAAGTGCTCGCCGCCGCACAAAAGCACGTCGATAACGCGATCTCAAAAACCTGTAACGGTGCGACCGACGACACGGTCGAATCGGTCGACGAACTTTACCATCTAGCCCGCAAACTCGGCTGCAAAGCCGTCAGCTATTACCGCGACGGCAGCCGCGAGGGACAAGTGTTGAACACTATGAAGAAAGTAGAGGAGGAGAGGAGTGAAGGAGTGGAGGAGACAGGAACTCGTCTTTCCGACTCCCCTACTCCTCAAATCCCCTACTCCTCCACTCTCCGCGTTGAGCGTCCCCGCGAGCTGCAAGGTTCAACGTGGCGTATTCCATTCGAAGGACAAAACCTTTACGTTACCGTCAATCACGACGGCGAACGTATTCTCGAGGTTTTCGTCGCCGGGCCGATCAGTGCGGGTGTCGGGCTGCTTGCGTCTAAGATGCTTCGCGGCGGGTTTGATGCCAAAGATGTCGCCCGCAGCCTAGATAAGGTCACAGCGACACACGCCGTTTGGTTTAACGAACGTCTGCTCACATCACCTGAACAGGCCGTCGCCGAGTGTCTGCTGCTCATCGATCGCCGTTTGAATAAGCTGCCTGAATCGGAAAGAGCGATGGGCAAAATGGTTGGCGAAGAGACGACCAAAATGTCGAGCATGATCGGCGAATGCCCCGAATGCCGCGGCCAGCTAGAGTTTGCATCAGGATGCGAATCATGCCGCGACTGCGGATATTCTAAGTGTAAATAACGGGTTTATTTTTTGACCGGCTTTGCCAACATCTCGATTTCTCGCCGTGAGCGAAACTCAGGATTGAGCTCCGCCGCGCGGGCGTAGTGTTTTTCAGCAAGTACTTTCATCCCAATATTTTCCAGTCTCTGCGCGACCATGTAGTGAAAGTACGGGTCGTTTGGCGTGAACTGTGCGGCCTGCTTTTCATAAGGCTCGGCGGCATCACCGCCAACGGCACCCGCAAGCATACTGTACGCCAGAGGCAGACGCGGGTTTGCCTTTACGGCACGATTCCATGTCGCGACCGCCTCATCTTTGCGGCCAAGCTGCCACAACGCCTCGCCTTTTTCTTCAAGTGCTGCTGCCAGATCCGGACGCTCTGCGAGGGCCGCGTCTAGGCTCTTCATTGCATCCTCGTAACGGCCGATACGGTTTAGGATCGCGCCGCGATAATATAGGCTAACGGCCCGCGGCTGCCCTTGTTGTCCGGCGGCCGTAGTTTCGAGCAGAGCGGCAGCCCGTTCCGAATTGCCTGAAAGGTAATCAAACCAAGCAAGTTTTTGCATCGCGGTCGGATTTGAAAAAAGCCCAAATTTTGTCGCCGCACGCAGATGCTGCCCGCCCTCGGTAATCATCTTGCGGTCGTTTTGATCAAGCCATTGTTTCGGGTCCGGGCGTGCGAGTGCAAGCTCGTCAGGAATGTGCAGGCTCTGAAATGCGATCGCTCCTGCCGATTCGTGATAATGCACCCAACCCGAATGTGCCACCAGCCCTGTCCAAATAAATGCAAATATCAAAAATCCCCATCCCGCATTTTGGATGCGGCCGGCCGCTTTCAAATTGAACCTATGAAAAGACAGATCTTGTGACCGAAAGATCTTTATTGCCCGCACCGCGATAAAAGTCGTGACCGCTGCGATACCTAGCGACATCAGCATCGGGACGATTTGATAGACGTCCCAGACGGCAAAATAGCTGGCGGCAAACACGGCAGCAGCGAGGATCTCTTCGGGCCAAGTGAGCGAATAATTATTCTTGATCGACCCCGAAACCGCGACAGCCGGTTTACCAAAACCAAAATATAGAGCATCGTTCGGGCAAACGCTGACGCAGTCCATACATTTCATACAGCCCGGATCGACGACCATGCCAAACTGTTTGACCTCAGCGTGAACGATCACATTCGACGTGCAGGTCGCTGTGCAATGCCCGCACTGATTACACGCGTCGGTCACGCGTATCTTGCCGGGGGCAAATTTGTCGGCAACGCCAAAAAACCCACCGTACGGACAGCCGTAAGTGCAAAATCCCTTTGCACCCAAAAAATAAACGGTCATAAAACCACAAATAAAAAGGAATGGTATCGCGACGGCAACCGTTGGAAATGTTGCCCAAAACTCTGTCGTAACAATGTGGTTTGTAAATTGCGGAAACAGAGGCTCGGCTGGCGGTTTAAGGAAATATCTGACGGCCGTCGGCCACACGAAAACGTATAAAGCAAAAATAAGCGGCACATATACCAAAAGCCTCGACCTGAACGGCCGCGGCGTAATGCCGATCTTTTTCATCAGCCAGCCGCAAAGGTCCTGCAAAGACACGATATGACATCCCCATCCGCAGACGAACCTGCCAAAGATCAACGTCGCGAGTATCGCCAAAGTAAAAAATATAACGCCCGCGTTGACCGCCCCGTTTTGAAGCGTGTACATCGTCTCACTCGGCTCGATCGGCGAAATGGTCGAGCCCGTTATCCACCATTGAATGACGTGGGCGATCATTAGAAGATTGAGCGTAATTAGGGCAACCGCACGCCAGCGGCTGGTTCTTGAGGCGCGTATTTCGTTGGGCGGCGTCGAACCGCCCGCGAGTATCGGCAGACTGACTGACCGCTTTTTTTTAACCTCTTTGGTCTCACAACCGCTTTTCATAAATGGCTTTTGGGGCGTCCAACCAATACCGCAACCGCACAGTAAATTAGGACTGGAAAAAAGTACCGATTTCAGTGTAAAATGCTACTCTACGTTTTGCGTAGCCGTCCACTAATTTTTGTCCATTGTTTTAAGGGGTTCTTAGCATCCGAATTATTAATTGATTATGTTGAAATTAATTCTCAGCGTCATATTGCCGCTCACGTTTTTCTTCAATAGCAGTTCGACCGACCTGGTTACTGCGACCGATAAACAGACTGCGGATAACAGCACCGGCACGCTCCAGAAAATGATAGTGGCGAACGGAAGCGTCACGATGAAAGTTGACCTCAGTAAACTCGGCCGCGGCTCAAAAGCAAAAGGTGCGAACATAAGTGAGTTGAGATTTGAGGCGACCGAAGGGGCATTTTTCAAAATCATCGTTTTTAACAATGAACTTCGGGGCCCCGTACCTAGTTCGATGGATATCATTCCACATAACTCGGCCGCACTTCCCTCAAAGCTAAGTGCGGCGTATCAGCATCTCGCGTTTGAGTATCTGCCGTGGGGCAGTGATTTTGAAATGGCGATCCGCGATAGCGAGACCGGCTTTACTTTCTTTAATATCGAAGGCCTTGAGACGAGCTTTAGTCCTGAAAACAACAAGTTCGTTGCCAATGGACGAATGGTATTATCACCAGAATTTAAGGCTGAGTTAGGCCGCCCCTCGAACGAGGTCATCCACGTAGGTGAAGTTTCGATTGATACCACGATGCGTGCTATCGAGATCACACAGATCGTTGATGGCGATGTTAAATCAGACTATCTGCCAGTAACAAATTCGCCTGAGGCGGGTACAACCCCCGGTCCCGATGTCGTGGTTGGGAACGTTTCCTTGCTTTCTCAAGTCGGTAGCCAAGTCGGCACTCAGGTTGGTCTTGCTATTGCTACTGACTCGTGCAATTTTGGCACAGTGCCGTTGAATTGGTTTCAGATGCCAAACACCGAGCATCCGGTCATACCTCAAAATCTGTATCGCATGAGCGGCGGAGCGGCGAATAATGAACGCTTTGAACAGATAGGACAGTCGGCCCTGAAACACGGATTCTTTGCCCTGCAGGATAATTTATGTGCACTGGGCTGTAATGCAACCGCTAGCACGACGCTCGGGTCAGGTTGTTCCGATCTTTACTCTGTCAGCAACAACTCGAATCAATCTAGTCTTGGATCGCGTGCGTGGGTAAATCCATTTACGGGTGCTTTTCCAAACACGGCAAATTCTCATACTGGCCATACCCACACCGGCACATCTCATCGCCTGCTTACGGAAGTCGCGGATCTCATACCAGCTCAAAATCCCGGCGCCACTTACTACTGAGGGCCAGTATGTCTCGGCGCATGAATACTCTTGGTGCCAGGCAAACCCGACACAATGCAACATGTACAACAATGTGTCGTATAGACAATTCAGTGTTTCAAATTCGGCAAGCCCGTTCTCATTTGCTGCGGTGGGTACAACTGCTGTACAAAAGACCGCATTGAACGCGTGGACCGGTGCAACGATCTTAGAGGTAAAACCTGCTCCGGGCACTGATGGGGTTGCTTTTATCGCATATAAGGTGACAAACCCCTCAGCAGGAGTTTGGCATTACGAATACGCTATTTATAACCAGAATCTCGACAGGGCGATCCAGTTATTCAGTGTCGCAACTGGAGGCGGAGCATCGATCAGCAACGTCGGATTTCACGCACCCCCGCAGCACCCGGGATGGGCGGCGGATAATACGGCAGGTAGTGCAGGATTTAGCAGCACCGCATGGGCACAATCACAGGCAGGCGGTGCAATGACTTGGAACTCGGAGACATTAGCCCAAAATCAAAATGCCAATGCGATCCGCTGGGGCACACTCTACAATTTCCGCTTTGATTCAAATCGTCCGCCGACTACTGCAAATGCGACCATCGGATTTTTTAAGACCGGTTCGCCGATGATAGTACAAGTTCAGGGGCCGAGTGCGGCATATGTTTCCGTATCAGGCCGCGTAACGACATCGGCCGGCCGTGGTGTAACCAACGCTGCTGTCACGATCGAGACAGCCGGTGGATCGGTTATCGGCACCGGTTTTACTAACCGCAACGGCAACTACGTTATTAACAATATACCGATGGGAGCAACCTACACGATCCGTGTTTCATCCCGTCGCTACACGTTCACACCTAATACGATGCCGATCACCGATAATGTTACCAATGCAAACTTTGTAGCAAATTAGTTTGTGTGCATCATTTGTTAATTTTCCAAAAAGGCGGCTTCGGCTGCCTTTTTGTTTACCGACAATTAATGGATTAATATCTACACGATGAAATACAACAGGCACCTATCATTTTTCGCGGCCGTTTTTCTACTGGCGATCGTCTCGTTCGGCTTCGCCGACAGCACATCAGCTGGTTCGTCGATCCGCGCGTTCCCGACACCGACGCCAAAACCAGTAGTATCGCCAACGCCAGCCGCAACACCAACTCCGCGCCCTAGTATCGCCAACGCCAGCCGCAACACCAACTCCGCGCCCGTTACAGACTCTCGAAGATCTACAGGCAAAGATACGCCAACGGCTATTTTCACCCGAGGTCAGACGCGGCCGCGTGGGCGTAAAGATAGTGTCGCTCAATAGCGGTAAGGTGGTATTTGAGAACGACTCCGAAAAATACTATATGCCGGCGTCGAACATGAAAAATTTTACCGTTGCGACGGCCATTGAGCGCCTGGGGCCGGATTTCAAATTCGTCACGTCGATCACATCGACAAATGTCCCCGATGCCGACGGCATTATCAAAGGTGATCTTCGTGTCACCGGCCGCGGCGATATTTCGCTATCGACGTCATTTGATCCGGCATTCCCGGGCGTTAGCAACTATTACCGCCCGATCGATCGCATCGTAGACAAGATCGCGGCGGCAGGTGTGAAAAAGATCGAGGGTAACTTGATCGGCGACGAGAGCTATTTTCGCGGTTTTGCTATCCCCGAGGGTTGGGAATGGGACGATCTGCACACCTATTACGGCACGGAGATCTCAGCTTTGCCGCTCAACGACAATGTCGTCGATATCAGCGTTGCACCGACTGCCTCAGGACAGTCGTGTCTTGTTTCGGTTTCACCCGGGACACAACTTGTTCGCTTTATCAATAAATGCACGACCGGCGGCAGCGATACGGTCAGGATCGTAAAGCTTATAAATCAAAATGTCTTCGAGGTGACGGGCAATATTCCGACCGGAGCAAAGACAAAGACATTATCTTTTGCATTCACCCACGTCGCCGATCTGTTTGTTGATCTGCTAAAACAGCGGCTGGCCGCAATGGGCATCATCGTTACTGGAGCAGCCAAAGTTACCAATACCCCTGCGGAAGCACCTTGTACGAACTGCCCCGCTCCGCCCGCTATCAATCTTGGCAGCGTCGAATCGCCGCCGCTATCGGTCATCGCCGCAAAAACCATGAAGCCAAGCCAAAATATGTACACCGAGACGCTCCTGTGGACCCTCGGCGAACAAGTAGGCCGCAAAAATGGCGGCAGCGGCAATAGCGACCAGCTCGGGCTGGGGGTTGTGAAAGGCTTTATGAAACAGATCGGCGTCGCCGACGACGGCATCGTCCAATACGACGGCAGCGGCTTATCTAGGCACGATCTGATCACGCCGTCAGCGGTTGTCACGCTCTACACCTACATGGCAAAGCAAAGCAAATACGCACAAGCTTGGCGCGATAGTCTGACCATCGGCGGAGTGGACGGAACGCTTAGAAATAGATTCAAAGGAACAGCCGCCGAGGGAAATATGCGCGGCAAGACAGGCACGATCGATCAGGTCTCGGCATTGTCAGGTTACCTGACGACCGCGGGAGGCGAGCAACTCGTCGTCTCATTCGTCGTTAACGGCGTACCCATCCCCGCCCAGCGAACGGCATTGATCGACGAGATCGTCGTTCAATTGGCAAACTTTAACGGTAAGATCGATCAGTAAATTTGCCACAGAGCTAACAGAGAAAAATGAGTTTGGTTCTCTTTACTCAGTGAACTCTGTGTTCTCTGTGGCTAGTTCTTAAGTGAGTCGAGCAGTTTATCGTGGATCCCGCCAAAGCCGCCGTTCGACATCACCGCAATGACATCGCCGTCACGCATCTCTGGGCCGAGGTGTGTGACGATCGCATCAGCATCAGCGAATGTTGCCGCAACCTTTCCGGTTGCAGCTATATCAGTAACAAGCTTTTCGACATCTAGCAATGTGTCGCCGTATTTCTTGGCGTCTTCGGGATTAAAGACGCCGGCGATAATGACGTGATCGGCATGTTCAAATGCCTTTTTATATTGCTCTTCAAAGATCGAGAGCCTCGACGAACGCGAACGCGGTTCAAAAACGGCGATCAAACGATTATCGGTGTATCGCTGCCTCAAAGCCTTGAGCGTCTCGTCAACGGCGGTCGGATGATGTGCAAAATCGTCGATGACGGTGACACCACGCTCGATGCCGCGTATCTCCATCCGGCGTTTTACAGATTTGAATGTGTCAAAAGCCTCTTGAATTTTCTCTTGCGAAATGCCCCACGCATCAGCCGCAATGATCACTGCTAAGCAATTGCGAACGTTAAATTCCCCGATCATTTGCGTTGAAAATTCAGCCCACAGCTCGCCCTCACGAAAGACCTTAAACTTTGTGCCGCTGCCAGCAAATTCCAGATCGCGTGCCTGCCATTTTGAATCGTGTGACAAGCCAAAGGTCTCGACGGTGGTGTGCAGTTTCCCTTCCATCGACGCGAGCACGTCGCCAACGACCGGCGAATCGATACCGCAGATAAGCCGTCCGTTGCCGGGGACAAGATTCATCAGCCGTGAAAATTGCCACTTGATCGCGTCGAGATCTTTGTAAATGTCAGCGTGGTCAAACTCGATGTTATTCACGATCGCGATCTCCGGCAGATACGACATAAATTTCGGCTTTTTGTCGAAAAAAGCCGTGTCGTATTCATCGCCCTCGATGACAAAATAATTGCCGTCCGTCACGCGAAAGCTCTGCCCAAAATTCTGAACAACGCCACCAACAAGAAAGGATGGATCAAGCCCGCCGACCTCGCATATCCACGCAGCGATGCTTGTCGTAGTCGTTTTGCCATGCGTACCAGCGACTACTAAGGAGCGACGACCGCGAATAAATTCATCACGCACAGTCTCCGCCTGCGAGCGATACAAAAGCTTGCGGTTCAGCACCTCTTCGAGCTCCGGATTGCCGCGCATGATGGTGTTGCCGACGACCGTTACATCCCGTTCAAGGTCGGTGTTTTCGGCCTTATAGCCCGACATTATCTCGATGCCGAGCGACTCAAGTTGCGTTGACATCGGCGGATAGACGTTTTGGTCCGAGCCGGTCACCCGGTGTCCGCGTGCCTGCAGCATACCGGCAAGGCTCGCCATCGCCGTGCCGCAAATTCCGATCAAATGATAGTGCATCGTGTTATTTTGTAGTTACCAGATCAGTGAATGGCAACTTTGCCGTCGTTGATAAAACCTTACAACCCGTTATGACATCTTAGTTTAATGTAGCTCTCGATTCTCGGTGAAATGAGCAATTCATTTTTTGATTCTTGAATATGAAATTATCGCCTCTCATCTCGCTGTTATTGGTCCTCATTTTATTTTGTAGCGCCCCCGCGACGTTCGCATTTGAGACCGATCAATACAATCTGCCGCCCGAGCCGCTTTTTGACATCGGCGACGAGGTGACCGATCACGTTCGC
>JBGAUY010000005.1:0-74364 GCA_044228425.1 Pyrinomonadaceae bacterium
TTTAGGGTAATGAACAATTACGGCGGATTAAATTTTGTGTCTTCTCCATAAAAGACAGCGGATAACGTATTAACTGCATCTGTAATTTGAGACTGGAAAATCTGCTCTGATATATTTACAGTATTCGAATATCCAGGTTTGTTAAGGAAATTATCATTACTATGAAAAGAACGTTTTCGGCCATCGTTGTCGTGTTGGCGGCGATGTTATTTGTCTCGAGCTCATTTGCTCAAAAGCCGCCGTCAAAAGAGGAACTGTTGAAACAGATCGCCACTCTGTCAAACACCAAAAAGCCCGAGGATACTACCAAGGCATATGCCGCCGGCAAAGATTATCTTGCTAGATTTGGCAAGGATACGGACACCAATACCGCTAAGGTGCGGGCGTACGTTGACGCGTATCGCCAAAAGCAGTTTTATCTGCTGCTTGACGCTAAGAACTACAACGATGGTTTTGCGCTTGGTAAAGAGATGCTAGCCGAACAGCCGGACAATCTTGATGTACTGATGAACCTGGCGTACGCAGGTTATGCAACATCGGCGACACCCGAAGGAGCTGCATTCGCAAATGACGCGATCGCGTATTCGCGAAAGGCTGTTCAATTGCTCGAAGCGGGAACGACTCCGAAATCATTCGCGCCGTTTCTCGATAAAAACGATGCAACGGCGTATTCGTATTTTATTGACGGCAGCTTGTCGATGGACAAAGAACCTGCGGCTGCCGCCGGTAAGATCTATAAGGCAACCCAGATCGACTCACAGATCAAAAATGACCCGCTTGCCTACTATCTGATCGCGGCTTACTACGAGGATATATACGCCAAATTATCGACAGACCTCAAAGCGAAAACCGCCGCGAAAACAATAACCGATGAAGAATCGAAGAAGGTTATGGCCAGGATCAACGAAGCGATCGACATGATGCTTGACGCGTACGCGAGAACCTGCAAACGTGCCGAGGCCACGAAAAACCCTAATTACGGCACATGGAAGGCCCGTCTAGACCAAGTGTATAAGTTTCGCAAGGGCACGAGCGACGGTATCGCTGAGTTTATCACCTACAAAAACACTACACCGCTCGCGGATCCGTCTAAGTTTTGATCTTGGCTAACATAAAGGAAAAAGGGGTGGCCCGAAAGCCACCCCTTTTTTGATTGTTATTTAACCATCTGAATGTGCCCGACGAAATCTACGTCCGTCAAGTTGTCAAAAGCTTGGACGACCTGAGCGTAAAATACGTAGCGCCGCGACCTGACGTTTACCACGTACGATGATCCGGACGGAACCTCAACGAAACGATAATAGCCATACGCGGTAGTAATCACGTTCTGAGTAGCTCCATTTTCATCAGTGAGGACAACCAAAGCATTCCGCAACCCGCGGCCTTCGGGGGTTGTGACCCTGCCCGAGATCGATACCACGGTCGCCGTTGTGACTGGAGGGACGACCACCGATCGGACGTAGGTCTGATCGCCAGAGCCGTCGTTACCGTCATTGTCAGCCTGAAGCCCGGCAGCGTAAAATGTCACGTTTCCGATATTCGTCGCCGGAGCCGTCCACCTAAACGACCAGTTGGCCGATAAAGTCTGCCCGGCAAATGTGCCGGCGGACGTATGGGTTACGTAGCTCTTTGCACCTGACACCCTTACGCGAGTATTCGTGTTAAGATTTGCGACCGTACCTGCCATCGCGTTACCGCTTGTTAGCGGTATCAGCTCGAATCCCCAAGCCGCGCGCGATGTATCGGTTGTCGTGTGCTGGACCTGGATAGTATATGTTTGGCCCGGTACATATCCTGATGGGGCTACGACATTAAACACACCCGTGTTAGTGCCTGCATTATGACAGTCGGTACAGGTCAGTTCTCCCGGAGCACCGGTATAGGCCGCCGGAGCTCCGCCTATCGAGGCCTCGGCCTGAAAAAATGCCGAATTTGTAAATACGACCGCGAATCCTATGGTGAAAAGAGTGAGTACGCCTAGTTTTATATTTTTGATCCTTGAACCCATCAGAACCTCCCTTATGAAATGTGCATGCAATCGTCACCAAACAACATTGTCGGGGAGGCCAAAAAAGGTGATGTGCATACGACGTGAATAACGGCGTTGTCAAAGTGGCTACCTTGACTAGTGCAATCGGTGTTCCACGGAGACGTTGGGGTTTTGCTTAGCAAATATGGAAGAGATTAAAGGATGTTGAACACTGTTGTGCGAATTTTCACACAGGAGCCGCTAAATTTTTCGCTATGTGCAAATGGGGCGAATTATACATGATCCGGAGATGATCCGGCATCGGCCTCGCGCATGAGTTTGGCGACATGAAAGATGTAATGTCCACCTGAGAACACGGCAAAAGCGACGACCGTCGTGTAAACCGTCGGCAGATAAAACCCGCGTAGCTCCGGAAAAACTGCCGCGACAAGAATCAAGATCACGCTGACGACCTGAACAAATGTGCTTGCTTTGCCCAGCCATGAAGGCTTAAATCCGCGAAAGCCCGTCATTACATTTATTGCTCCGGCAACGGCTATGATCGCAATATCGCGGCCGATGACGGTTGCGGTGACCCAAAAAGGAACGGGCAAATGACGCGGTGTGCCAACGACGCTCGAAAGCGTCAGCATGATAAATGCTGTCGTCATCAACAGCTTGTCCGCTATCGGATCGATGATCGTGCCAAGTTCAGATTCTTGCTTGAAATGCCGTGCGACAAACCCGTCAACCCCGTCAGACACGCCCGCAATAGTAAATACAACGAGAGCCCAGCCTTCGCGTTGATAGACAAGCAACATCGCAAAAACGGGTATCAACGCCATCCGCAGAAACGTCAGCAGATTTGGGATCGTTATTATTTTTGTGGAAACGGCGGGTTCGGTCATTCGGCGGCTCGCAACTCCAATAGTGAGATCTCGGGCGGGCATTGGTAACGCATTGGTACAACGACTGTGCCTATTCCGCGAGTGATATAGATCTGCGAATTTCGCCGCGTGTGCAGTCCGGCCTTGAGCTTTCGTTGGGGCAGGATGCGTTTTTCGTCGTCACGGAGCTTTATCTGGCCGCCGTGCGTGTGGCCGCTCAGGGTCAGATCGACGCCGTAACGTGCAGCTTCACGAAATATTATCGGATTGTGGGCGAGAAGCAGTTTCATCTCGTCGGGAAATGACCCTCGCAGCGACGCCGGGACGTCAGTCTTGCCGACCATGTGATCGTCAACGCCCGCGATCCAAAACGAACCCCGACGCGTCTCAAAACGAAACCCTTGGTTAACAAGCACGTTAATTCCCTCTCCGCGAAACAGCTCCGTGACGAGGTCGGCGTCGGTCCAGTGGTCATGGTTACCTAGACAGGCGTAGGTACCGTAACGCGATTTGAGCCGGCCGAGTGCAGCGGCGACCGGGGCGATGTATTCGCGGTCGTGTGAGACATAATCGCCGGTGAGCAAAAACATATCGGGCCGCAGACGGTTGGCGATCTTAATGGCTCGTTCGATGTGTTCGAGACTCGTAAACGGGCTGTGGTGAGTGTCAGAAAGTTGGATGATCTTAAACCCGTCGAGCTTTGGCGGTAGGCGTTTGAGTGGTATCTCGACACGCTCGAGCGACAGGCTGTTTGCCTCGTCCATCGCACTCTTTGCCTTTTTAGACCAATCGCCCGCCATCTTGCGAAACGGCTTTTCGGCGCTGACGATCGCATTAATGCGGTCAGCAAGTTTCGTCCGTTTTGTGGCGGTTTCTCTCATTTGTCGATTAGGTCGAGTATATATTGTTGCCGGAAGATTACAAAGATTTTACTTTCAGGAACTTACGCTTGCCGACTTGGAATAGGACGCCGTCCGGGCCGATGACGATGTCCGCATTTGCGGCGGTGGCCTTTTCACCGTTGACCTTGACGCCCCCTTGCTCTATCAAACGGCGGGCTTCGCCCTTTGATGCGGCAAGTCCGGTGTCGGCGAGGATTTGTGCGAGATTGTACGAACCCGCAGCGATCTGTTTTTCGTCGATCTCATCGGGAACTTCCTTTTGGACAAATCGTTTGACAAATTCTTCCTCGGCCGCAGTCGCATCATCCTTTGAATGAAAGTCCGCGATTATGAGCTTTGCGAGGTTAACTTTCAGGTTACGTGGATTTTCGCCCTGCTCCATCTGCAATTTCAAATTTGAAATTTCAGACACGGAAAGGTCGGTCAGGAGCTCATAATATTTCCACATCAGCTCGTCAGAGATCGACATCACTTTGCCAAACATCTCGCCCGCCGGCTCAGTTATCCCGATGTAATTATTGAGCGATTTCGACATCTTCTGCACTCCGTCGAGCCCCTCGATCAGCGGAGTTGTGATGATGACCTGCGGTTCCTGTTCAAATTCACGCTGCAGGTTACGGCCCATCAGGAGGTTGAACTTTTGATCCGTGCCGCCAAGCTCGACGTCTGCGTTTAGAGCAACCGAGTCATATCCCTGCACCAGCGGATAGAGCAACTCGTGCAGCGAGATCGGCTTTTCGTCGGCCATTCGCTTTGTAAAATCATCGCGTTCGAGGATCTGTTTGACTGTGGTCTTTGCGCAAAGCTTCACAAAATCTGCCGCCGAAAATTTATCCATCCACTCGCCGTTAAACCGCAGCTCCGTCTTTTCCGGATCGAGTATCTTGAACATCTGCCGCTTGTACGTTTCGGCGTTGGTGTCAATCTCTTCACGCGACAGCGGCGGTCGAGTAACATTCTTTCCCGACGGGTCGCCGATCGTTCCGGTAAAATCACCGATCAGAAAGATCACGGTATGTCCGAGATCTTGAAATGCTTTGAGTTTACGGATCACGACCGTGTGGCCGAGATGAATATCGGGCGCGGTCGGATCTAGCCCGAGCTTTACACGCAAAGGCTTGCCGGTCTTGGCGGACCGCTCGAGCTTTTTACGCAGGTCTTCTTCACGGATCAGATCGACCGTGCCTTTTTTGAGAAATTCGAGTTGTTCGTCGATGGTCATTGGTGATTAAATCAACTTTCTAAACTGTCATTTTGCCTTAACGGGTATTATTTAACAAACGGGATATTTATGGCTAACGAACTAAAAGATCTGCATTTGAGCTTTGTCGGCTGCGGCGTGATGGGCGAATCGATGATCGCCGGGCTTTTGCGGCAAGGGATCGTCGAGGCGTCGCAGATCACCGCGAGCCATCCGCGTGAATCGCGCCGTGCTGAGCTAAGCGAACGTCACGGCATCGCGGTTGTCGGTGAAAATAAGGGTGCGGTCCAAGAGAATTCTATCGTCGTTGTTTGCGTAAAGCCGCAGCGATTAGGACACGTAATTAAAGACCTGAGTGGACGTATTAACCCAAGTCAATTGGTCATCTCGATCGTCGCCGGAGCCACGATCTCGCACCTAGCCGAAGAACTCGGCACCGCAAAGATCGTCCGTGCAATGCCAAATACTCCGTCGCAGATCGGTGCCGGCATCACCGCATGGACATGTACCGAAGCGGTCGAGGAAACCGAACGCGGGCACGTCCGCGAGATGCTGTCGGCTCTCGGCAAAGAGCTGTTTGTCGAGACCGAGAATATGATCGACATGGCGACTTCGCTCTCGGCGACCGGCCCGACATATATATTTATGGTGATGGAAGCGTTGACCGACGCCGGCGTGCATCTCGGTTTTTCGCGTGACATGGCAAAAGAATTGGTGCAGGAAACGATGCTAGGCTCGGTCAAATTTGCCATCGAATCGCACAAACACCCCGCCGAACTCCGCAACATGGTCACATCACCCGGCGGCACATCTGCCGAAGCGATCTACCAAATGGAAAAAGGAACGCTGCGAACTGTGCTCTCAAAAGCAGTGTACGCAGCGTATAAACGGGCGGTCGAACTAGGCAAAAAATAGTTACTTCAATTCGCTCTCTTTCTCGCCCATTGACATAGTTCCGCCGTGAACGTAGCCGCTGGAGCCGCGGCCTTTTTCGTCGAATGATATCGCCATTAGATCCATCGCGTCGGGGATGCCGAAATCGATTCGGTAAAACCAGACCTCTTTGTTTTCGATCGTCTTTTTAACGTCAGGTTCGCCAAGCGTTTTTATGGCCGCGTCGCGGGTGCTGATATCCATTTTTGGATTGCGAAACATATCGCGCATCATACGTCCGCGTTCGATCTTGTCACCGGCGAGCCACTCAGCGGACGAGAATGGTTTTGGTGAATAATCGCGCCAAGGCTTTTTGAATCCCGCGCAGGCTAGATTGACCGCCGCGAGGATCAGTATACACATAACCAAATTTCGCCCTGCACCGTTACACGAATAAAGTTTTTTCATAACGTTTCGCTCCCTGACTGTCTAACGCTTGACCCACTTTGTCTTATCCGACCAAAAGATCGTCTGTCCATCCGCTGAAACTGTGGCGGTGCGGCCCCAGCCTGTCGAGATGACGCCGTTCTTTACAAAAGCGGTCGAACCGCTCATGTTCCGTCCGTCTGAGATCTTAAATGTCAGTACTCCGTTCTCGTACGACACCGTCCCGCCGGATGCGTCAACCTTGCCGTCGGCTTTGTAGATGCGGTATGACCCGACAATGCCCGGCAGCGTTGTAGCGGTGGACGTTGTCGGTGGCGTTTGGACCGGCGGATTGTCAGTCGGACGCGGTGTCGTTTTGACCGGTGTTGGTGTTGGTTTCGGAGTAGGCGTCGGTGTTGGAAAAACCTGCGGCAGCGGGCCGGGCAAAACCTCGTTTCCACCGCCATCGCCGTATTTCTTAAATTGGCCGTCTCTGTATGAATACACGATGGCTGCGTCGGTCTCGCAGATGAATTGATTGACAAGGTCAACATTTACTCTCGTGGTCGCTTCGCCCTCGCCGAGCAACATGCTGCTGATCGACGAACCTTTCTTGATGACCGTGGTCGCGGTGCGTTTTGTGTCGCCGGCATATTCTTCTTCGAAAAACGGATCGGGCGTGTAGTCGCCCTTTTCGTTTATGAAGCCGATGAGGTGCAGGCTCCGTTCAATTCCTTTCCCGGCTAAGATCCGCACGAGATAATCGGTCCGTCCGTCGTTATTAAAATCTCCGGTAAGCAGCCATTTCTTGCCGTCACAGGCTCCCGGAGCCTGCTGCCATTTGCCCATCTCGCTCGACGTGTAATAGTCGTCAAGAAACTTTTTTATCTTTACCGGCACAACCTGTGCTGACGCGGCGGCGGCCAAAATAAATAAAACCAAGCCACAAGTCAGCAAATAGAACGGTTTTCTCATAGATCGACTCCTAAAGTTTTATTGCAATTGTTTTCGCAAACGAATGTGTTACCGCCGGGGAACCTTCGAGTCTTGGATAAGACGAATTCGGTGCCCAAAACGGATCGCCTTCGCTTACGCAGCGAAACACCACGTTTATTTCCTTTTGTCCGCGTGTAGTGATCTCGGATCGGGGGATGATAAACCTATGGACAATATGAGCGAACGGGGCGTTGATCGTCCGGCGCGAGCTTTTTTCATAAACAGCCCCCGACACGAAAAATCCGCACGGCGTGCTGGCGTTAGCGTCGATCAGATATTGGGTGCAAATGCTGATGTTATTTTTCATCAGTCCATAGGCGACATCCTTGCGGGCATCGACCTTGCCGTTGCGGTCAACATCCACTGCGAGGCTAAAAAAGCTGAATGGCATCTTTTCGCCGGTCGCTCCCGCAGCCTCGCGGGCACGCAAGTCATCCATCGTAAAGATGATTTCCGTCGCGGTGACCTGATATGAAATGACGTAGCGTTCGTCCGCCACCACTTTTTTGACCGCAGCCGTCTTTTGCGAAAACACGCTGGCGGCCGTTACGAGTAGAATAAAGAAAACAAATATTCGCATATCCGGCTCCGGATCTTACTGATCGCACTTCCCGCCCTGCGGATCAAACAGCGTTCCCCACACCTTAAAGCACGGCTGCGGGTTGGCGGCAAAGTCGGCATCGAGCGTGGTCGAAAATACGTTGTTCCTAAGCGTTGAGCTCGCCACGATCGAAATAGTGATCGGCATACCTTTGGCCGTTTTCAATGGCAGAGCGATCAGGCGAAACTTACCGCCGAGCCCGTTGAGCATTCCGGTGGAAAACGTTTTGGGCATCGGCACGCTCTGGCCGTTGATGATCTGGGTCTCAAAAAAGGTGACGACCATTGACGCGTCATAGCCGGCGTCATTTTGAAACCTGATCTTACGTGATTCGGTTATGACATCGCCGACGACATCGTCGCAAGTCGCAAACACGTCGCTAAACAATCCGCCTTCGAGCTTGAAACAGACCTCGCCCATAAAGCTATACGGCACAGTTATCGGGACTGAACGGCGAAGGACTTCTCCAAACCCGTTAAAATTGTCAATATACGACACCTTGATCGGCGATTTTGTTTTCGAAACCGGAACCTCGACGCTCTCTGCCTGTCCAATTGATAGTATGCCGGTCTTGATTATCTTATCGTCGTCGTAAGTGATCTCCAGATAAGCGGTGCCGGCGTGGTTATTCCAGAATCTCATGGTCCTTGCGGAGCTGTTGATCTCACACGGGCTTACCTTTGGAAATACCGAGGATCCCCAGAACTTATAACAGCCCGAAAGTTTCTCGTTCGTTCCGAATTCCTTTGTAAATGTGGTGCCGCGTTGTTCGCTGGCGCGGCCATAAAAATTTAGCGTCCTCGGTGCTGACGCGGCGTCGCGGGGCGTATAGATCTTTCTGATGTACCCGAGCAGAGTGTCATCGATCTTGGCTATTTTTTTGGTATCACCGTTGTTTATCGTGCCCCCGGTGTATACGACCTCGACATTAGCGATCATGACGCCCTCGTTTCGGACGGTCACGTAGTCGTTTTCCGTCGCCACGGTATTATCACAGGGTTTGACGAAGGCCTCATAGACCGAACCGCTGACGGCGAAACACAGCGTCGAGGCTCCGGCGGCGACCCGCCCACGGTAGATAGGTACGTCCATCGTGCCGATGCCCGCAGCAGCCTTCATGGTTATCTCGACATCGAGTTCGGCGGCCTTTGGCACGTCTCCGCCAAAACGCACGCTCGGCGATGCTCCAGAGTCGATGTACCTGATAGATTTCACCGGCACCGAATCGGATGCACCACTCACGGCTTTGTAAACATTAATAGTGACATTCATCGCGCCCGAGTTTTTGAGAGTAAGCGTGCGGTTATCCGCCGGCTTGGGCGTCGGTGTCGGCGTTACCACTTCCGCGAGCAACTCCGGCCTGTCGTAGATGTCATATCTCTCCCAGCGGAAACCATTTGACCAGTCGATCCTTTTGCCGTTTACGGAGACGGTTCCCGTCAGTCCCCACGCTGTCACCGCGATCGTCGAACCCTGAAGACTTACGCTCGCTGTGCTGCCGTAACCGTTATTGAGGTTAACGGTGGTTCCCGTCTGAGTAATAGTGGCTTTCTTATCGTACTGTTTGCCGTTGGCCTCATACATTTTCCACTCACCGGTCAGGTTGATAGCCACCGGGTAATTGACCACAAAACAGGCTTTCCTGACACCCGGAACGGGATCAGGTATCCCAAAGGTCGCGGGCAGGCAGATCGACCCGCCTTTTATCACCTTTCGCACGAAAATATTATTCGCACCGTAGATCACCTCGCGATCGCCCTGAAATTCGCACATCTCGAAGTCGTAAGCACAAAACTTCGAATTCGCCGGAGCCTGGGCCTGCAAATTCGCCGGAGCAAATAACAGTACAAATAGCGGCAGCACAAACATTGCCATGCCGGACAAAATAGATCTCACGACGGTCTTGTTCACGATATCTCCCCCTGATGGTTGGTTTAGAGCTAGAGCGTCGTCAGACGGTTGGCCCCCGATAATAATTACGGATAATGTTTCGAATACTCTACTCCAAACCGCTTACTGATTCAACAGAAATAAGTTACGCCGCTCATTGGCTCCGCTCCAGCGTAAACCGCCAGACCATGCGCTTTTGGGCTTCGTCGTAAATATATTTGCCGTCCGCGACGCTCCAGTGGCCGAGAAACTCCCATTTTCCGGGGGCGAGTTTGTTAAATAGCGGGACGCTCACGCGCGTTTCGACCGCGTCGAGCAGGGCTCGATTTTGGGCGTCAAGCTTTTGATCGCCGCGCCGCCCGTTGCCGGTGTAAAGGATGGTATTGGCATTGCCGCCATGCGTGTCCGGGTAGCACGGATTATGGACACCGAAATCGGTCAGCAGCGATATCAGCCGCCCGTTTCGCTGATAAATACCGTTGCGTATCTTGTGAATTTCACCGACCTCGGCCCATGAAAAAAACCGCCCGATGTCGTCTGATGTTAAAGCCGATCCGCTCATTTTCCGTTTGCTCTTTGACACATTATATAGTGGTGATAAAATGTTTGCCCATCACCCGTATTTCGGTGGTTTTTAGTTACATTTAACAATCCAACGTTGTCGCCGTTCCGGTTTTTCCGATGCCCTCCATCAAACCGAACACGGCTTGTTCATAATTTAGCTTTCGAGGAGATCTACCACAGTGAAAAAAATCCTAGGTGTTTTAGCAGTGATCGTGGTCGCACTTGTTGCTTTTGGCGTGGTTTCAAAACGCGCTACGGCGAACAAGGCGGTATTTAATACGGGCTCGCAGGACGAGCGTGAAATGGCAAAGCAGATAAGTCTCGACTTTTTGCGAAATCGCGCGGCAGAGCGTGCCATTGGCAATGCGGACGATTTTGAGATAAAGCGTGTCGAGATCGACGGCCTCAAAACCGCTCACACTCACGTCCGCCAACGTATCGGCGGCATCCCGGTTTGGGAAGGCGAGGCGATCGTCCACATCGCTCCGGATGGCTCAGTCAAAGGTATGACCGACGCCCTCGCTGATAACATCGCGATAAATACGACGCCAAATTTTGGCGAGAAAGAAGCGCTTGGCCTGGCGATCGGAATGTACACCGGAAAGGCGAGACTCACCGACACGCCGACGATCGGCCTATACATCTATCGCGGCGAGGATCGCGACCATCTCGTCTATCGCGTCGAAACACCAAGGCTTGACGGCTCACGCGGGACGTCGGTTCCGGTCGTGTTTGTCGATGCCCACACCGGTGAAAAGACCTACGGCTACGACAATCTGATGACCGGTAGCGGCTCGTCGCTTTACAGCGGCACCGTCGCGATCAGCACGAGCCAGTCGGGTGCAAATTTTTACATGGAAGACACGACCCGCCGGATGGGTACCTTTAACATGAACAACACCGGCAACACATCGACCGGTACCGGCGGCACACAGTCGCGTTACACCGACGCTGATGACAACTGGACGGCGACCAACGCCCGTGCCGGTGTCGATGCTCATTATGGTGCGGCTAAAACGTTTGACTATTACCAGATCGTTCACGGCCGCAACGGCATCGACGGCAACTATGGCCCAGGCACAACGACCGCGGCGGCAAACGGCGTGAGCATCGTCGCTTCGCGTGTGCATTTTGGCTCGAACTACAACAACGCGTTTTGGTATCAAAATATGATGACCTACGGCGACGGCAACGGCACGACATTTACGCCGCTGACGACCATCGACATCTGCGGCCACGAGATGACCCACGGCGTGACGGAACGCACCGCCAACCTCACGTACTCAAAAGAATCGGGTGCACTTAACGAATCGTGGTCCGACATCATGGGTTCGATGGTCGAGCTTTACGCTGACGGCGGCACAGTTTCGGGCGACACGTGGAAGATCGGCGAAGACGCATACACTCCTGGCACAGCCGGTGATGCACTCCGCCGTATGGACAATCCAAATGCGGTCGGCGACCCCGACCACTACTCACTCCGGCTTTACCAAGGCACATGCACGCCGTCGAGCGCGAACGACCAGTGCGGTGTCCACACAAATTCGAGCATTTCGAATCACGCCTTTTATCTGATCGCTAACGGCGGCACAAACCGCGTCAGCGGCGTGGCGGTGACCGGCATCGGCGGCACGGATGCGGCAAAGATCTTTTACCGTGCCCTGACGACCTACATGACCGCCAGCACAAACTTTGCCGGTGCAAGAACCGCAACATTGAGTGCGGCGACCGACCTTTTTGGTGCGTCAAGTGCTCAGTACAATTCGGTCGCGACCGGATGGTGTGCGGTCGGCGTTGGAGCTTGCCCGGGCGGCAGTACACCGACCCCAACCCCAACACCACCCACCGGCGGCACCGAATTGTTGACAAACGGCGGATTTGAAACGAGTGCCAGCCCTTGGGTAGGTTCGGGAACCGGTTATTTCTACACCGCCAACGGCGCCAGCCCACACGGCGGGACCGGCTATATCTACTTTGGCGTCAATAACAGCGTCACCGGCCAGTCGTATCAGCAAGTCGCGATCCCGACAACGGCGACCGGAACGCTGACATTCTGGCTCAACGTCACATCGAGCGAGACGACCACAACGACCGCTTACGACAAGCTCTTTGTCGAGGTGCGAAACACGTCCGGCACCTTGCTGACGACGCTTGCGACCTACAGCAACCTCAACAAAGTGGCGTCCGCATCGACGTATTCGCAAAAATCGTTTAGCCTCGCGGCGTACAAGGGCCAGACCGTCCGGGTCCAATTCCGCTCGACGATGGACAGCTCAATAACGTCAACCTTCCGCGTAGATGACGTGTCGCTTAAATAGATCGGGCATTTCGCCGGATTATTTAATGGGGACGATCTTTGGATCGTCCCCATTTTTAAGTTGCTTTTCTATTGCGGAGGTGTCATCCTTATCGAGTTGATCCTTCTCTTAGCGTGAGCCTCTGGGACACGCGCTTCGTCTTTAACGGTTTTTGGATAAGTTTGAGAGCAGGCCTTTGATAGTAAAACAGAAGTTGCTCTTGAGTTTTTTTGAGTATCCGCGACCGGCCCTTTCCGCTTTTGGTAAAGAACACAGCCAGCATTCGCAACACTTCTTTAGCAATTCCCTAAGCGGGACAGGAAAATAAAATGAAAATATACGTAGGAAATTTGTCTTTTCAGACAACGAACCAGGACCTTAATGACCTCTTTGGCGCAGTCGGCGCTGTAGAATCAGCAAACATCATCGAAGATCGCGAAACCGGCCGCTCACGCGGATTTGGCTTTGTCGAAATGGCAAACAGCGAAGACGGTGACAAGGCTATTGCCGAATTGAACGGCAAGGAAGTCGATGGCCGCACGTTGAAAGTCAACGAAGCTAAGCCACAGGAAAACCGCAGCGGCGGTGGTGGCGGCGGACGCGGTGGCTACGGCGGCGGCGGTGGTCGCGGCGGCAGCGGCGGCGGCAATCGCAGCGGCGGCGGTGGCGGAGGCTACGGCGGACGCAGCTGGTAATTAGCTAACTAATTAAAGAGATGCCCTATCGTGTAACAGCGACAGGGCATCTTTTTTAATTTTGGTGTCCATTTCTGTGTTAAAATCTGTTTATGACATATAGTCCGCTATCCATTTCGCGCCGCCACGTACTCGGCGACCTCTATGCCCGCTGCGACGCGATCGCCGAAGCCGCTGAAGTGCCGGTATATCTCGCCGGTGAAGAGCCCGAGCTACTCGGCCACGTCGACCAGTGTCTCGGCCACTACGCCGACGCATTTTCATTTCACCTCGGTGATGATCTCTGCAAAAAACTGTCGGCCGGGCATTTTACATACTCATTTGACTACGAGTACGCTGACCCCGATATTACCGGCTCACGCGGACGCATTATCTTAAATTCCGTAACGCTCAACGCCCGCAAAGCTTAT
This sequence comes from Pyrinomonadaceae bacterium, assembly GCA_044228425.1. Classification (GTDB taxonomy): domain Bacteria; phylum Acidobacteriota; class Blastocatellia; order Pyrinomonadales; family Pyrinomonadaceae; genus OLB17. Next base: position 13,712 of record JBGAUY010000005.1, read on the forward strand.
GAAAAGCCGCTAGTCCGCCGCCGGTAAAATCTTGGGCCACTTGGTCCGGACCGGACCAAAACAATAAATATGGCGCGAGCGTCACGGCTGTGCGAATATTAGGGAACGGTTTCAACTGTTCCCTTTTTTGTTTAGATGATCTTAAACCTCGCCGGAAAACTCTGGAAAAAGCTACCAAAATCGGCTCGGACGTTTGTTGCCCGCCGGATGCAGGTGACGTTTACCGCTTCGGCTGCCGGGATCATTGTGAATGAGGAAGGCAAGGTACTGCTCGCAAATCACGTACTGCGACCCGCGTCAGGCTGGGGCGTGCCCGGTGGATTTTTAGAGTTTGGCGAACAATCCGAGGCTGCTTTTCGCCGCGAGGTTCGCGAAGAGACGGGCATCGAGGTCCATGACGTCCGGCTTTATCGAGTCCGCACTTTCAAACGACACATTGAGGTAATGTTCACCGCCAAGGGCACCGGCGACGCAAAAGTCGGCAGCCGCGAGATCAAGGAACTAGCTTGGTTTGGAGCCGACGAACTGCCGCCGGAGATGGCGCTCGACCAGCAATTTATGATTCGCCGCGTGCTTGGGCACGGAGACTAAAAAAATCGATGGCTTTTTGCCCGGCCTGCTTTGCGGTTGTATAATTACAATTTAGTTAAAGGAGAAACACGCATGACCGAAAACCAGATAGACCTGGTTCCGTCGCCCGAATCGGTGATGGACATCCTCACCAAAACCGGTGCATATCGAAAAGGCCATTTTATTTACCCAAACGGCAAACACGCGTCGCATTACTTTCAAATGCCGCTCGCATTTCGCCATTACGACAATGCCCGCGTCCTGGCGGTCGGCCTGAGTCGCCTTTTTCGAATGGAAAAGAGCATCGCCAGCCAACTGCCGCGAGTTTCGATCATTTCCCCAAGTCCCGGCGGCATCATGGTCGCTTTTGGCGTCCGCGAAGCCCTCAGCGCACAGCAGATCTCATGGGCCGAGATGGAAGACGGCAAACGCCAGTTTCGCCAGTACATGTCCGATTACGAACTCTATCCGGCGATCATCGTAGATGACATCAACCGCTCAGGCAGAGCCATCAATGAAACGATCGAGCTCGTTCAGGCAGCCGGCTCAGAGGTGATCGGCGTCGGCACGATCGCCGCCTTCGAAGACGCCCCGCAGGAATTTAACGGCATCCCGGCAAAAAGCCTGCTGAAATTTGATGTGAATTTTTACGGAACCGAAGGCGACTGGAAAGAGACCCACCAGGACTCTACCGCGGAAACCGAAACTGTCAGGTTCTAGTTCTTTTCGTCCAATGTTAAACATCCAAAAGCCTCAAAGTCATCGACTCTGAGGCTTTTGCTTTGAACTTTGAACTTTGAACCTTGAACTTCTAAATAGCGTGACGATTGGTAAGAGCCTTGTCCATCGTGACCTCATCGACAAATTCGAGGTCCGCTCCCACCGGCATTCCCATCGCAATTCTCGTTACTAATAGGCCAAGCGGTTTGAGCAGGCGGGCGATGTAGTTCGCCGTTGCCTCGCCTTCGGTGTTTGGGTTAGTCGCAACGATCAGCTCTTTGATCTCGACGCCCTCGTTATTTTCAGGCCGTAGTCTTGGCAGCAGATTCGCGAGCATCAATTCGTCCGGCCCGATGCCGCGCATCGGCGAAAGCGTACCGTGCAAGATGTGATAAAGCCCGCGATACGAGCGCGTTTTTTCGACTGCGACGAGATTATACGGCTCCTCGACGATGCATATGATCGAACGGTCGCGTTTTGGGTCGGTGCAGTAAAGACAAGGGTTGACGTCGGTCAGGTTGTTGCAAACCGTGCAAAAAACGATCTTTGCCTTAACCTCTAACAGGGCGTTGGCAAACTGCTCGACCTCGGGCAGCGGACGTCGCAGCACATAAAAAGCCAGCCGTTGGGCTGACTTGCCGCCGATCCCCGGCAGGCGTTTGAATTCGTCGATTAGTTTTGCAACCGGCTCGGAGTAATCAAGCATAATAAGTGCGGAGTGCGAAATGCGGAGTGCGGAGTTATCGTTTCTTACCGCGTGCAGTATTTATCGAAGTCACCCATATCGCCGTGAGCTGGTTGGCTTCATCCAAAAGATCAGCAACCAGAGATTCTTTTATTATTTCTGCATCAACCAAAAATTCGATCCAGAAAGCGGACTCGTCCGTTTCTTCTTCGACAATACCCAATTTAGCTATAAACTCTGCATTTGACCTCGCCCTACACGCAGCACGGTAGTTGGCTGGGACCGACGTTCCAGATCGGATAAGCTGGCCTCCGATAGTACGGGCGGCTAATGTTTTGGGAAGGCTGTCAACGAGCTTAATAACACGCAACGCAAACTTTTTCGTTCGCGCCTTCAGATTATCATGCTTGGATCTTGCTACCTTATCCATTCAAAAAAAGCGTGAGTTCTATAATTCCGCACTCCGCACTCCTCATTCCGCACTCACATGAGTCCCGGAGGTAGCATCCCGCCGAGTTTTCCTTTGAGCGACTCCTCGACTTTGCGGCGGGCTTCATTGAGGGCCGCAACAGTCAGGTCCTGGAGCATTTCGACATCACCGTCTTTGACGAGATCTGGTGAGATCGTCAGGCTGATGACCTCAAAATCACCACGCATCTTTACGGCAACGGCTCCGCCGCCTGCGGCAGCATCGACCACTAATTCTTTCATCTGCCGGCCCATCTGCTCTTGCATCTGCTGGGCCTGCTGCATCATCGCGTTAATATCCATACCACCCGGTAATTTCATATTTTCCTCTAATAAATAACAAATATGTGACGAAACACTTTTGCCTATTATATCATTCGGACCGATATAAAACGTCCGAACGAAACTAAATCAAACAAAGTGTTAAAACTTGTTGACAATATTTCGCGGCTGTAATAATCTTATTTACGGTGCAGCAGTTTTGCATCGCCCACCCACAGTTTTCCCCCACAATTTAGGATTCGCAGCTCAGGTTCTTGAACTCGCTAGTGGCGTGTATTTTTTGCGTCCGTCCGGGAGACAGTTCGTTCCTGTAAGTCATTTTTACATTTTGAGATTCCCACCGTCTCTCGAATCGCTAGAACTGCGTCTCGCGCTCATCACACAGTCGAAAAGGAGATTATTTAATCAATGTTTAGATCAATGAAAATCGCCGCAATAGCGGCATGCGTGGCTGCATTTTTTGTAGTTGCAGCCAACGCTCAGACGACGACCGGTACGGTCTCAATGAGCGGAACCGTCTCGAAATTTGTCGAGATCAACTCCGGCGGTGCGGTAACGCTCGCCGGCAACTCAGGCGGCGGCGTCACGACTGACGGCACTGCCAACAGCCCGTTAGCAGTCATCGTCAACCTAGGTGAACTTGGCCCAAGCAACGCAAGCAGCTTTGTCACGGCAAACGTGCCGCTCAAGCTCCGTAGCAACGCGGCATACGTTATGTCGATGGTTGCAACAGTTTCGAGCACAGGTTCGACAGCCAACAAGATCGGTGCTGCCGATGTCGGATTTGGCCTCGGCACTATTTCACGCACAGGCGTCGGCGTCAACACGACTGGTGTTGACACAAACGCCACTTCCGGTGACCCGACGCTTGTCGGTAACGGTTCGGTCAACGCGACCAGCGGACGTTATGAATTTACCGCCACGCGTTCGAACCTGAGTGCTTTTGCCAGCTCGACGACGGCGTTAAATGGTGCTTTCATCATGAACGCAGTTCCCCGCAGCAACGCCAACGGTTTGACCGTTCCGGCAATGTTTGCAGTCAAACCGCAGTTTTACGAGAACGGTTCGACAACCGTTTCTGTTACATTTACCGTAACCGCACCATAAGTTAAATGACGAAGAATATCTTCTCATTCGCATTGTTGGTATGCGTATTTTCGCTCGCAGGCCTGGGCAACGTGTTTGCCCAGGCACTCGACATTTCATCGGGCGGTGCCCCGACGATCACAGGCGCCGTCGGCGGCTCGGTCACCGGCAGTGCCAGCGTTCTCAATAATCTAGTTGTCACAATAAATTTTGGCGAGATCTCACCATCCAACACAAATAGCATCGTCAAGGTCACCGTCCCGATCACCGTTCGCAGCAATCAAGCGTATAAAGTGACCGCCACATACTCCGGTGCGATCAACGCAAATGCTCAGGCATTGCAAAAATCCGACATTGGCTTTGGCCTAAACAACTGGCGGGCGATGGGTTCGAATTCCCGCGTTTGCGCTCTGCCGCATACGATATATTCCCCGTTCAGTAATGATCCGGCGTCGAGTGTATCTATCAACCCAACAACCGGCCGTGCTCAATACACGTCTGATCTGGGCGACGTGACGACCAATACCACGATCCTCAGCGGCCCGCGGCTGTCTAACGGCGGCGGCGCCCGTGCTACCAACGATGGTTACATTTTCGACGCGATATTTACGATCACACCTCAGTTTTATGCCGCGGGTACGACGAGTGCGACCATCACATTTACAATTTCAGCCGGCCCATCGGCTCCGTGTTAACCACAGCCATGTATAAACTCACCTTTATATTCCTCGCGATCATCTGTCTTTCGGTTTCAGCTCTTGCACAGAGCGGCGGCATGGCGCTCGGGCCTGCCCGTTTTGAGCTGGAAATGAAACCCGGCACCGAAACGACGGTTGTCGTAAATCTTGATTACAAGGCGGGTGACAACATCACCCAGCCCGCCCGCATCGTCGCGACGCTAAACGATTGGACGATTACAAAAGACGGCCGCGTCGAATATTTTCCCGCAGGCACTCAAGCAAACTCGGCGAGCCCTTGGGTTATCTACAGCCCGGGAGAAGCCGCCGTCACCCCTGGTACTATTCACCAGATCCGCGTGACGATCTCGGTTCCGGCAAATGCTACACCCGGCGACCACTTGACCGCCCTCATCATCGAGCAGCGTCCCGAAACGCTCAAATACGACAAAAATGTACGCCAGATGATCGTGAAATACCGCATGGCGTCGGTCTTTTACATCAAGGTTCCGGGCCTCACGCAAAAAGGCGATTTTGGCGATCTGCTTGCGGAATCCACCCCCGAAGGCATTGTCGTCACGCCCACCCTCAAAAACGAAGGCAACAGCATGATCCGCCCGCTCGCGTCCGTTAAAGTTTTGGACACTGAGGGTAAAATCGTCGCTGACATGCCCGACGTCGAGCCTCTCCCGATCCTCGGCGGAGCGGAAACAAAACAGCCATTGCTCGTCGCCAAAGGATTGCCGCCCGGCAATTACACGGTCAAATATCGCGTCGATTTTCAAGACGGCAAGATCGCCACCGAAGGCGTCACCGATCTGGTCGTCAAAGCTCCCGTCACGCAGATCGCAACCTCCGACAAAGCCCCCAAAAAGCCCTAACCTCCCCCTTTTCCTTAAGTAAATGAACGGCTCTTTTCTATTTCGCATCACGTTATTCGTCTGCCTGGCTTGCCTGTTTACGCTGGCGACGCCTGTCCTGACCGATGCGAAACCGGGCCCCGGAAAGAAAGTTCCGACAAATACCACCGCCGCAAAAAAACAAGGTCAATTCGCCGCGATCATCGTCAATGGCCGCACTCTGACCGGCCCAAATAGCAACGCCGTCAATCGCAATGGCCGCGTCGCGGTGCCGGTAATCGCGATAGCACGAGCTCTTGGAGATACCGTAAGCATCGATGTATCGGCGCGTAGGATTTCAGTTAAACGTCAGACCGGCGAGACGGCTGATCTCGACGCACGCCTTGGGCAGGTTCGCGAAAACGGCTCGGTGATGCTCGCTGTTTCTAATGCCGGCGAACTCATTTTTACTCCGAACGCCGACCAAATGATCTTGCCCGCTGAGATCGCATCGATGCTTTTTGACGCCGCGATCCGCTATGACGACGCGCAAAACGCCGTACTTATTACACGCGGGGCCGTAGCTCCGGCGGCTGTGCAAAATAGCGGCGGCCGCAGCGTCGCAGAACTCTACAACGTCGATTACGAATACAACCTCAACCGCTATTCGTCGCTCTCGTCGCACAACATCATACTGACTGGCGTGGGACGTGTCGGAGACGGACGGTTTTATTTCACGTCGAACGCGAGCAAATCTTCGTCACAAAGCATCCGTCCTCGCAACTTTACATTTAATCTCGAAAGGCCAAACGGCCAACATTTTACCGCAGGAGATTTTGGCACCGGCACGTCGCTTCAGTTTCTGTCGGCAAATGTTCGCGGAGGCATGGCAGCGTTGCCGATCGGACGATTTGCGGTCACGGCATTTGCGGGGCGGGCAAATTCGGGCACCGTTGTTACACCGATCGTATTAGATGGCGACCCGCTGCCACAGGCCATAGTTGCTTCACGGTACGACACCAATGTTTTCGGCTTTTCAGCCTCGACCGCCTCGGCAACGTCACGCCGCGTCTCGCCGTGGACATTCGCCGCCGGAGCGATGCACTTTGCCGGTCCATCCAGAAGCGGGAATGTCTTTACCGCGAGTTCCAATTACAACGGCTCACGATTTCGCCTGCAGAGCGATGCTGCATTCGGCAAATTTAACGGCCTGTCGTCAGACAATATTCGGATCAACGGCACGGCGCCAGCGATCGACCTTGCCGCCACATATCAGATCGCCGAAAGCCTCTCCGTCCAGGGACGCTATGCGTTTATCGGGCGCAATTTTCTCTCGCCGCAAACCGGAGCCCGCGATCCGCTTCATCTAAAAGCTGCGGGTGTTAACTGGTCGCCAAGAAAATGGCTCTCGACATCATTTAACGCAAGCGTCGTAAAACGCCCGGGAGACGCGACAAAGCAAGACCGCTCAGCAACCGTGGCGATAGCGGTCACACCCGGCGGCACGTCAACCCGATTTTATTTTTCGCACACGCAAAACAGCTCGATACAGGCCAGATCGTCCGCTTTTTCACTATTTAACGCGTCAAAAGATTTTTCACGCTGGCGTGTATTCATGAACGCCACCCGTGTCAAAACACTCGGAACCGCGACGTCGAACGCCCAATTTGGTGCTACCTTTCTCATCAACGATAGGAATTCGCTTGAAATGAGCCAGGGCATCGGCAGCAAGCGTTCGTTGACCGGCCAGATCGACTGGCGATCGTCTGGCCTGCTAGGCAAACGCCTCAGCTTTACCGCCGGAGCCGGTTACAGTTACGGCCGAAACTCGAAATTCTCTGCCTACGAACGCATCACCGCTTCGCTCACGCTGCCGCGTCAGACCTCGCTGCAGGTTAGCTATATGAACACCAACGCCGGGCCGACCTTGCTCGTGAGCATTAAAGGGTCGCTGTTCCGAAAGCGTGAATCTTCTGCATTTCTCAACGCACCGCTTAGCGAGGTCAACTCGTTTGCAAAAGTCTCAGGGCGCGTCTATCAGGACGTAGATATGAACGGCCGTTTTGACGCCGGCGTTGATAAGCCTCAGGCCGATGTAAAAGTGCAGGTAGACGGCAACCGCTATGTCCTCTCGGACGCTGCCGGGCAATACAGCTTTGACGCCGTGCTCGCGGGCGACCACAAAGTTTATCTTGATCTGATGTCGGTGCGTGCCGATCTGACGCTGCTCAGCGGAGGCGAACACGCTGCGGCGTTCAAGGCGGGCAGCATCTCAACGATCGATTTTAGGCTGGTGCGGACAGGACGGCTTCGCGGACGAGTATGGCTCGACGCTAACGAGAACGGCAAATTTGACGAGGGTGAAAAACCGCTTGCTGACGTTCGCGTCGTCACCGCCAGCGGCCGCGACACGCTGACCGACGCCGACGGATATTACGTCATCGGCGACCTCGCACCCGGCGAACACGTCATACTCATCGATGAAAAAACTCTACCCGAAAAGACTCGCTCCGCCGCCGGCTCGCTCTCGATGCAGGTATTTCCGGGCCGTGAGACGGCCAACGTTGACCTCGGCGTTATGATGATACCGGCCGACGTAAAACGATTTGGCTCAAAGCCCTGAGTCTTGCTGCTCAATTATTATACGAGCCAAGACAATGCTAAAAACCGGCCCAGCACTTTCACGACCGGCGGTCTTGGATAGATGAGCGGCTATACAACACGAGAATCGCAGCGTCTGACGCCGTCTTTCCGCCATTCCTTTCTAAAGTTGGGTTGTACACTCCGGCATAACCGAGGAACGATTCTTGCAGATATTACCTTTGCTAAGGCACGTGGATCGAGATTGCCGGATATAACGGTAGCTATCATGTATTGTGTCGCGAGAATTTTCGCAGCCTGATGTGGAATTCTAGCCAAGCAGTTGGAACGAATGGAAAAACCAACGTCGAACTTGGGCTCTGCACTCAAGACAAAAGAGGTCATTATCGCGGCGCTCGCGCTAACAGGGATCTCCGTTCATCTGGTGTTGCGTTTCGTCGTGCCTCCGGTCGGCACGCTCTTTGGGCTGCCCATGCAGGAATTGCCTCTGCTGGTCGCTCTGATCTGCGGAGCACCGCTGACCATCGGTCTGATCGCGAAAACCTTTAAACTCGAATTCAGTTCCAACCTACTCGCCGTTATTTCGATCATCACCGCCGTCTTTCTTGGCGAGTATCTCGCCGGCACAATTGTCGTCCTGATGCTTGCGAGCGGCCAGGCACTAGAAGCGTACGCCGTACGCAGGGCGTCGTTTGCTTTGGAAGCTTTGGCAAAGCGGCTCCCTTCTCTGGCTCACAAAAAAGTTGGGGCGTCGGTCAAGGACATTCCTTTGGCCGATTTGGAGATCGGGGACGATGTTGTCGTATTCCCGCATGAAACGTGTCCGGCGGACGGCACGGTTTTGGAGGGACACAGTACGATGAATGAATCGTACCTCACCGGCGAGCCTTTCCTGTTGCCTAAGGCTGTTGGCTCCGCCGTACTTTCAGGAGCGATCAATGGCCCAGGTGCGTTGACGATCCGAGCGGAAAAGGTGGCGTCGGACTCTCGTTACGCCAAGATAATGGAGGTAATGCGCGAGTCAGAAGAGGGGCGGCCTGAGCTTAGGCGGTTGGGTGACCAGATCGGTGCGATCTACGCCCCGACCGCAGTCGTTATCGCTCTTGCCGCGTGGATATATGGCGGCGACGTCTCGCTTTTTCTTGCGGTTCTCGTCGTCGCAACCCCTTGCCCGTTGATAATTGGTATCCCTGTCGCAATAATCGGCTCAGTAAACTTGGCCGCCCGACGCGGCATCATCATAAAGGACCCTGCCGTTTTGGAAAAGATCGACACCTGCAGTGTTGCCATATTTGATAAGACAGGAACGCTGACCTACGGCGAACCAAAGCTGTCAGAGATCCTACCGGCCGACGGGGTTAGCTCCGACGAAACTCTGGCCGCCGTCGCGAGTCTTGAGCTCTATTCGCGGCATCCACTGGCGGGTGCCATAATAGGCGCCGCAAAAGAGGCTCACCTTGACCTTGGCGAGGCGTCAGAGGTCAGCGAGACGCCCGGTTCCGGACTCTACGGGATTATCGGCGGACGGACGGTCCGCGTAACCAGTCGAAAGAAATTTGGGCTTCTTTCCCCGGAGCAAAGTGGATCGCTGCCGCCTATTACCGGCGGCTTGGAATGCATCGTCCTTATAGATGACCGGTACGCTGCAACGTTGAGGTTCCGTGACGAACCGCGGCCCGAAGGCATGTCGTTCGTTCGTCATCTCGGACCGAAACACGGGTTTGACCGGATATTGCTGGTTTCAGGCGACCGCGAAAGTGAAGTCGGCTATCTCGCTGAACGCGTCGGCATAACCGAAGTGCACGCCGGGCAAAGCCCGGAGCAGAAACTTGAACTGGTACGGAAAGAGACAAAACTCGCGAATACTGTCTTCATGGGCGATGGCATTAATGACGCACCCGCATTAACGGCAGCAACCGTCGGCATTGCATTTGGCCAGGGTAGCGACGTCACTGCAGAGGCGGCCGGGGCAGTTATTTTGGAAAGCTCATTGGAACGGGTCGATGAAATGCTGCACATCGGACGGCGAATGCGTTCGATCGCCCTACAAACGGCCGTGGGCGGAGTGGGATTAAGCCTGATCGGAATTACCGCCGCCGCATTAGGCTATCTACCACCTGTTGCCGGAGCTATTACCCAAGAAGTCATTGACGTACTTGCTGTTCTTAACGCCCTGCGTGCCTCGATCAACCCGCGAGTCCTCTCTGATCAGGCGTCAACACCACAAACCAATTAGCAAAAAACTGAACCTTTACCGCTGACGGTAATCCCATAATTAATGCCTCGCAGAGTGCTGAGATAAATGCCCGATTCTTGCCTCAAAACCTCTTTACGCTTAAACTCATTATGTACACATAACGAGATCTTTTAGCGATGAAACTTTACAACGACATACTCGGGCTCATCGGCAATACGCCGCTCGTCCGGATCAACCACATCACCCGCCAGCACAAAATAAAAGCCACGATCCTGGCCAAAATGGAGAGCCTGAACCCCGGCTATTCGGTCAACGACCGCTTCGTTATTTCGATGATCGACTGGGCCGAAAAAGAGGGCGTGCTCAAAAAAGGCGGCACCATAATCGAAGCGACAAGCGGTAATACAGGCATCGGGCTCGCTCTGGTTGCGGCGGTGCGTGGATACAAATGTATCTTTGTTTTGACCGACAAAGTCTCGGTCGAAAAGGTCCGTTATCTTAAGAGCATGGGTGCTGACGTGGTCGTCGTTCCTGCGGCAGCAAAATTGGGTACGCCCGACCATTATCACGAAACCGCGGCCCGCATACATAGAGAGACACCAAATTCGTTCTACCCCGATCAATACAGCCACCCGGCCAATCCGCTGGCACATTACCGAACGACGGGTCCCGAGGTTTGGAATGATACCGATGGAAAAGTAACGCATTTTGTGGCCGGCATCGGCACCGGAGGCACGATCAGCGGCACGGGGCGATATCTGAAAGAGATGAACCCTGATATTAGGATCGTCGGCGCCGATCCGTACGGCTCGATCTTTAAGACATACAAAGAATCCGGCCACGTGCCGGAGGCTACTCCATATCTCGTCGAGGGCATCGGCCAGTCTTTGCCGGTCGGTAACGCGGACATGAAGATCGTCGATGAGATCATCAACGTCACTGACCGCGATTCCTTTGACTACGCACGGCTACTTTCGCGTCGCGAGGGTATCTTTTGCGGCGGTTCGACCGGGACAAATTTTGCTGCGGCGTTAAAGGTCGCCAAGGACCTAGACGAAACGGGCCTGATCGTATTTATCGTCTGTGATACTGGCGAGCATTACCTAAGCAAATTCCACTCGGATGAGTGGATGAAGGAAAAACTCTTGCTCGAACCACAGCGTATCACCGGCGGGCTCATCGCTGAGACCAAGAACGGCACATCGCCCGGTGAGCTGATATTTGTCGGCCCAGACGATCTTGTTAGCGATGCTCTGGCAAAAATGAACGAGAGCGGCATTACCCAATTGCCGGTAATCGAGGATCACCGTTCGGTCGGCTCTTTGCGTGAAAGCGGCATATTGACCAAGCTACTGGCGAATCGCGATCTGCTTAATTCAAAGGTTAGCGAAGTAATGGATAAGAGCTTTCCGGTTCTCGATGTTGACGCAAGCTTTGCCGAGATCAAATCGAAATTGCAGCGCCACCCGGCGATCCTGATCGAGGATTTCAAACGCATCACCGCTATCATTACGCGGTCGGATCTGCTAGATATTCAGGGATAAGTCTTGCGAAAATGGGCGAGTGTGTATTATCTTAGAACGCAACTTGACCGCCGATGAGCGACGAACAGAAACAACCTGATAGCCCCGAGACGTGGACGATGCCGGAACCGATATTTCGCTCGACCGAGGGGCACACGCCAGCAGGCATCCACGCGACCGCCCCGGCTGACGAATCTACCACCGCACCAGGCTTTCATCAGGCAACGACGCTAGAGACTGAGGGTCTGCAGCAGGAACCTGATCTTCACCAAGCAAAGACCATCGAGACCTAAGGTTTACCTCCCGAACCAGATTTTCATCAGGCTAAGACCGTCGAGACCGAAGGCCTACCCTCTACGCCAAAAGTAAAAGCCGCCCCCGTAAAGTCAAAAAAAAGCGGCTGCGCTAAAACCTTCCTATTCACCGTGGGCCTCATAGGCCTCGGCATCGCGGCCGTGGTCGTTGCTCTCGTCTATTTTCTGTTTTATTACCGCCCGGCTGATACCGGCACTTTCTGAGGGAAGCGAATCTCGGCCTTCCTTATTACCTTCCACTATTCACCGTTCACCAACAACTATTCACTCCTAGGGGTGTGTCATATCTTCGGCAATAACCAGCTCGTCGAATTTCTCAGCCGTCAAAAGCTCGAGTTGGACCGCTGATTCTTTTAGGCTTATGCCTTTCTTGTGAGCATTTTTCGCGATCTTAGCAGCGTTGTCGTAGCCGATATGTTGATTGAGAGCTGTCACGAGCATCAGCGAATTTCGCAGATAATGATCGATCTGATCGCGGTTAAGCTCGATGCCCTTGATACAGTAATCGACAAAGCCGTGACAAGCGTCCTGGATTAGCCGCACCGAATGCAGAAAATTGTGGATCATCACGGGCTTGAAAACATTGAGTTCAAAATTACCCTGCGAACCGGCAAACCCGATCGCCGCGTCGTTGCCAAACACCTGCACGGCGACCATCGTCATCGCTTCGGACTGGGTTGGATTGACCTTGCCGGGCATGATCGAACTTCCCGGTTCGTTTTCCGGTAAGCTTATTTCACCGACACCGCAACGCGGGCCGGACGCTAGCCAGCGGATGTCGTTCGCGATCTTCATGAGTGAACCGGCAAGAGTTTTTAGGCCACCGGATGCAAAAACGACTTCGTCGTGAGCCGATAGAGCGGCAAATTTGTCAGGGTGCGATTTGAACGGCAAGCCGGTCAACTCAGCGATCTTGTCCGCCGCACGCTGGGCAAATTCGGGATGTGCGTTGAGTCCCGTGCCGACCGCCGTGCCGCCGATCGCGAGATCCATCAGGCCCGGCAAAACCATTCGGAGACGTTCGATGTCACGCTCAACGAGCGATGCCCAGCCGCCAAACTCCTGCCCGACTGTCATCGGCGTTGCGTCCTGCAGATGCGTGCGGCCGATCTTGACGACATCTTTGTATTCCTGAGCCTTAGCGTCGATCGCGTCACGGACCTTTTGAACCTCAGGGATCAAAGCCGTCATCCGCTCGGCCGCCGCAATGTACATTGCCGTCGGGAAAGTGTCGTTCGACGACTGAGATTTGTTGACGTCGTCGTTCGGGTGAACAGGCGTCTTCGATCCCATCTCGCCGCCCGCGATCTCGATCGCACGGTTCGAGATGACCTCGTTGGCGTTCATGTTCGTCTGTGTACCCGAACCCGTCTGCCAAACCCGCAGCGGAAAATGCGCGTCGAGCTTGCCTTCGATCACCTCGTCAGCCGCTTGCACGATCAGATCGAGCTTGCTCTTTTCGAGCTTGCCGAGATCATAATTGACCATCGCAGCGGACTTTTTCAATATTCCTAGCGCCCGTATGACCTCGCGCGGCATCACATCGAACCCGATATTAAAATGGTGCAGCGACCGCTGGGTCTGTGCTCCCCAATACGCCGTAACCGGCACGTCGATCGGCCCCATCGAGTCGGTTTCGACCCGAGTTTTTACTGATTCTGTTGCTTCTGACATATCTGTTGTTTTCAAAACGCAATTTTACATCAGTTTCGAAGCCGCCGAAAGACAGGACATTGCAAAACCGGCGTGAACTGAATGAAGTTAGTTGTTTAGATCACGCCAACATCCGCGAGGCAACGCTTGATCCGCTCAAATGAGAGCTCGATGTCGTTGTCGAGCCCAACGGAGAACCGGACGAGGCCTTCGCTCAACCCCATTGCTTCTCGCTCATCGAGCGGTATTTCAGACGACGTGCTGTGGCCCGGAGCACTGAAAAGCGTCTTGAAATAGCCAAGACTAACTGCCAGATAGCCAACCTTTTCCTGCTGCATCCGAGTCATTAGCAGATTTGCGTCTTTCAATGTTCCGATATCTACCGCCAACATTCCGCCATAACCGTAGCCGGGATTCATCAGACGCGTGAGCAGTGCGTGCTGCGGGTGATCGGGCAACCCGGGATAATAGACGCGGAGACCCAACTCACGAAGTTTTTCCGCGAGAAACATCGCGTTCTCACTATGCTGCCGCATTCTCAAATGCAGTGAATGCAAATTTTTGAGAATACTCGCGGCACGAGTGCTGTCGAGCACCGCGCCGAGCAGCATCGACGCACCGGAGTTGATATCAGTCAGTTTGTGAATGAATTCGTCGCTTGCGCAGACGGCACCTGCGACGCAATCGCTCGTGCCGTTGATATATTTTGTCAGACTGTGAACAACTATGTCCGCTCCGAGCCTGATCGGTGACAGGATCATCGGGCTGAACGTATTATCAACAACGAGTTTGATGCCTCGATCCTTACAAAGAGCAGCGAGGGCAGGAATGTCGGCGACTTCGAGTAGCGGATTACTCATCGATTCGCAGTAGATCACGCGGGTTTTGTCACTGATGAGCGAGCGGACCTTTTCCGGATCAGCGAGGTCAGTGAAACGCGTAGTAATACCAAATCTGGGAAGAAAGTTCTTAAATAGCGCGTAGGTTCCGCCGTAGATCGTTCGTGAAGAGATGATCTCGTCGCCGCTGTCGCACAGTTGAACGATCGTTGACGAAATTGCCGCCATACCGGACGCTTTTGCTTGTGCCGACTCGCTGTCCTCCATTCGCGCGAGCGCGTCCGAAAGAAATTTATTCGTCGGGTTCCAGTGCCGCGAATACAGAAAGCAGCCCTCGATCTCATGATCGAAAAGTTCCTCCATCCGATCAGGGCTCATAAAAGTAAACGTCGAGGAATCCGTGATCGACGGATTTACATCGCCGAATTCACCAAAAACCAAAAAATCCTGGATCGCGCTGCTTGGATCAAATTTGCCGCTCATATAACCTTCTTGAAATAGCAATATATAAATTCCTGTGTGGTTCCAAATGGCGTATTGTGGGTCTCGTCGAGACTATCGACAAGCGTAAATTGCCCGCCAAATTCGGCGGACATCGTCTCGGGGTTGTATCGCACGACGTCCAGTCCGCTGCATTTTTGCGGGCCTTCGAGTCCGAACGAAGCGACGATCAGGTGTCCGCCCGGTTTTAATGAACGTAATAACAGATCGATGTATTTTCGCCGATCCGAGGCATCGGTAAGGAAGTGAAACACCGCCCGGTCGTGCCAAACGTCGAAGCGGCCTTCAGGCAGAACGGCCTCGGTAATATCGGCCACGATCCAACCGACCATTTGCGAGAACGCACCGAGACGTTCCTTGCTTTTCTTAATTGCTGACCCGGAAATATCTAGGACTGTAATATCGGCAAAACCCTTGTCAAGCAGGTCGTCAACGAGCGTCGAACTGCCGCCGCCGACATCGATTATCGCCGCATCTTTCTCGACGCCTGTCTGCAGGATCAGCTTTAGGGAATTATCAAGATGGTCGCGGTACCAGCTCATCTGATCTTGAGATTTGGTCGCGTATACATTTTCCCAACGCTCTTTCTTTTCCATTTTGATGACCCGCTATTTCGCCTGCGGGGCTCCGTGCGGAGATTTTGTCTCCATCGGCAATCCGGCAGCTTGCCACGCGACCGTGCCGCCCGCCACGTTCAAAACGTTATTAAATCCGGATTCCTTGAGAATGGCTGCAGCCTTTTTCGAACGATTGCCCGTCTGGCAGATAATATAGACCGGCTCATTTTTCTCGAGCGTGTCGAGTTTTGATGAGATCGTATCGAGCGGGATATTTACCGCACGAGCCGCATGTCCGCCGGTGTATTCTTCAGCGGTGCGAACATCGATGAACTGTGAATAGGCTTTTGACACAGCAGCCTGCGCCTCTGTCGGCGAGACTTCCTTGATGTCAGTCGGGACGTTTGCCACCCCGGAATCTGTATTTCTTGTTGACGAGCGCTGACACCCCGCAAGCAATATCATTGCGGCCGTAAAAAGTAATATGTATTTCATCTTGTGCTCCTATTTCGAACTGGCGCACGCCGCAGCTGTGGCTTCGGTTTCGAGCCCGGCATCAAACCAAGCAACAGTACCGCCTGTGACATTAAAAACCGTTCGGAATCCTGCATTCTCAAAAATGCTCGTCCCGATGCTCGAACGGTAACCGCCCTGGCAGATGACATAAACGGGCGTGGCCGGGTCGAGTTTATCGACCAAGTTTGCGAGTTTGTCGAGTGGAGCATTCCAGGTGCGCGTCGCGTGGCCGGCGTCGTACTCGCCCGGCCGCCGCACATCTACAAACTGCAAATATTTCTCGGTCTGCGTCAGCTCCGAAACTGCCTCGACGCTGATCTGTTCGATCATTTTTTTCTCGCCTGTGTAATCGTCGATCAGGATAGCTCCGCTGACCGTTTCGTGCCCGACACGAGCGAGCCGCATGACCGCTTCGTCGATCTGTTCTTGCGTCTGGGCGACAATAGCGAGCTGCGTTCCGATCGGAATGAGCGTTCCTGCCCACGAAGCAAATTGCCCTCCAAGTCCTATGTTTATTGAGTTTGGGATATGGCCGCCACCGTACTCAAAATTTTTCCGAACGTCGATCACGACACCGTCAAAGTTTAATATTTCCTCTGTCGACAGCTCGTGCGGCCTTACGATCTCAGTCAGCGGCGCCGAACCCTCAAGGTTCTTTGCCGCGCTCTTTGGAAAATAAGCGGGCACCTCAGGTTGGTCGCTCGCGACGATCTTTACAAAGTCCTCTTTCGACATCGGCTGGAGAGCGTAGTTGAATCTGCGTTGTTCACCCAACGTGGACCATGTCTCTTTTGAAAGCGATTTGCCGCAAAGCGAGCCCGCTCCGTGCGCCGGATAAACCTCAGTATCGTCCGGGTAGGCGAGAATGCTGTTGTGAAGCGAATCATAGAGCATGCCGCCCATCTCGGCTGCCGAAAATCCGACCGAGCCGATCAGGTCGGGCCTGCCAACGTCGCCGATAAAGAGAGTGTCACCGGTGAACATTTTTAGCGGAGCAGCATCGTCTGCTGTATCTTTGGCGATGATCGTGATGCCCTCAGGCGTGTGGCCGGGTGTTTCGAGAAATGTGAGCTTGATCTTGCCGACGGTCAGTTCGTCTCCGTCATTCACTTTGTGGGTCGGAAATTTTGTATTCGCACGCTGCCCGTAAATGATCTCGGCACCGGTTTTGGCGGCAAGCTCAACATGCCCGCTGACAAAATCGGCGTGCGAATGCGTCTCGATGATGTACTTGATCCGCTGGCCGTGCGCGGCTGCCTCGTCAAGATACTGCTGGACATCCCGCTGCGGATCGATGATCGCAGCTTCACCGTCGGAGCCAATATAATACGAAGCGTGTGATAGACAACCCAAATAAAATTGCTTGAACTGCATAACTTTAGTTCTCCTGAGTAACTGTGTGTATTTTACCAATTTCAATAAATTACCGCGTAGTTTTTCACGACGAGGAACGCTGCGACTCCTAAAACGAGAACCGCAAATAAACTCTGCAAACGTTGTGCCGCGATTCGTTGTGACAAAATCGTGCCAATTATTGCTCCGGCGACCGCGAGCGACATCACGATCCCCGTCAGCCCCCAGTCAACAAAGTTCTGGCTCATGTGGCCAACGAGACCCGCGGCACAGTTGAGAAAGATGACGAATAACGAGGTGCCGATCGCTTTTTTCATGTTTAACCCGCCGAAAAAAACTAACGCCGGAACGATCAAAAATCCGCCGCCGACACCTAGAAATCCGGTCAAAACTCCAACGCCTAGCCCCGCAAAAATGCCTTGGACCGGATGGGGTTTATGCGTAGATCCGCTGATCTTGTGTTTTCGCCGCCAAATCATCGATACCGCAACGACCAGCATCAACAGGCCAAATATCAATAAGAGCAGTTCGGCCGAAACTAATTTGGTCAAAGGCGAACCCAACAGAGCGCCAATAATGCCGGCGACTCCAAATATCAACCCGGTCGAAATATCAACATTGTCGCGTCGCCAATGCATGTAGGAGCCCAAAATACTCGTCGCCCCGACAACGGCCAGCGACATCGGAACCGCCTCGTGCGGGCCGACACCGAGTAAATAAACGAGTATCGGAACGGTCAGTATGGATCCGCCGCCGCCGATCAATCCTAATGACAGGCCGATGACCGCGCTCAAGATCAAACCGATAATAAAAAGTGCTGACATCGTGCTCCTTATTTCGCGGGTTCACAGCTTGCGGGAGCTTTATTCCAAGGCATTTTGGCTAAAATCATGCCCATCCCACATGTATCGGTCAACGCTGAAAACATCAATCCCGCCCCGACAAAAGCCGTGAGCAAAAGTAAATAAGGGCTGACGAACAGGCTCAAAAGCACACCGGTCAACACAAACAGTCCGGCAGTAAACCGTACCTGCCGTTCGAGCGACCATACCTTTGATGAATATCCGTAAAACCTTTTGCCGCGAGTTTCTCAGCCGCATTTTTTGCCCGGTTGCCCGAACGGCACATCAGATAGACCGGTTTTGTGTGGTCGATCTCGTCCGCGTGCTTTTCAAAATTTGAAAGCGGCATCAGCTGTGCATCGGCTATCCGCTCGCTATTAAACTCAGAAAATTCGCGTACGTCGATAACCTGACACTCGCCACCGCCGTCCAATAGCTCGTTGATCTCATGCACTGTTGCTTGTTTAATTGTCATTCTTGTAATTCGTTCTCCTAAGTAATATACTCGATCTGTGTATGAGCATATAACTATATCGTTATATTGTCAAGTATGAAAAAACAAAAACATCAAAAAATGTCGTCAGACGCCGTAAACGTAGTTGCCGCAAGATTTAAGGTGCTTTCGGAGCCTATTCGCCTACAAATATTACAGTATCTGGAAGATGGCGAATTGAGTGTGACGAATGTCACGAAAGGAGTGAATTCAACCCAGCCGAACGTCAGCAAACACCTTAAAATGCTTCAGGATGAGGGCCTTGTCGCCAAACGCCAGGACGGAAACACGGTTTATTATCGGATCGCTGACCAGACCGTCTTCGAATTGTGCGATGTCGTCTGCGGCAGCCTAAAAGCAAAATTCTCCGATCGAAGTGCAATGTTCTCTTAAGAGGTAGATGTGTTGCGGACATACTCGACAACAAACCGCGGTGGTTCGTCTTCGTCAACCGGCGGCATCACTACAAAGCCGGTTTGAGTGAGGCCGTTTTCTAAAAAGCGTGCAAGGTCTTTGCGTGACATCGGCCACGGCAGGATGTCAGGCTCAACATCATCCTCTCGTCCGCGTGTGACAACGACGAGTTTTCCCTTTTCTGCGACGAATGCTGCGATCGCATCAATGACCTGTGGCCGCATCTCGAGCGGCAGAGGTTGGATCGTGTATATCTCAAGTACAAAGTCGAAACCGCTCTCCCATTCAGACGGCGGGGCAAAAAGATCAGCGGCTACAAAATCGATATCAGCATCGCCGTACAGCTTTTTTGCCCATTCGATCGCCGTGGGCGAAATGTCGAAAGCCGTCACCTTAAATCCAAGATCGTGCAGATATTTCGCATCATCACCAAGTCCGCAGCCGACGACGAGTGCCGTGCGGCCATCGCCTTTCAGTCCGGTCGATTCCACCCACGAGCGGAAATAGCTGTTTGGTTCGAGATCGGCCCACGGTATCTGTTCGTTATCACCGGCGGATTCTCTATACAGTGCCTCAAACCATCCGAGCGCGTCGCCGCGCTCGGCAAATTCCGCTTGGAGCGACCTAATATAAGCGCGTCTTTCTTCTTTATTTTCTGCCATTGGTGTAAGAACCCGCTTTATTCGACCGGAGCACCCGCTTCCTGCCACGCCGTCCATCCGCCGTCCATCGAGATGACATTGGTGTAGCCCATTTTTTGTAGGTTTACGGCGGACAGAGCAGAACGAAAACCGCCGCCGCAATAGAGGACGAGCTCGGTGTCTTTGTCGGGAAAGGTCTGGACAATGTCACGTTCGATGATGCCGCGTGACATATGTTTGGCACCGGCGGCGTGTCCGGCCTCGTATTCGTTGTCTTCGCGCACGTCGATGAGGACGGCTCCACTGGCAACACGCTCTCGTGCTTCGGCGACATCGCATTCTTTAACCTGGCTCTTGGCGTCGTGTGCGAGGGCCAAAAATTCTTCGGAATGTGTCATATAGAGTTATTGTAATCTAATTCGCCGAGGCTTAACTAGATTGGCTCACGCTAAACGCCTATAATGTGTAAATAGCAATAATTTTTTATTCGAACAGAGGACACTACATTGGCAGAACAATTTGACGTAACGATCATCGGATCCGGGCCGGGCGGCTATGTTGCCGCCGTGCGGGCAGGACAACTTGGATTAAAAGTAGCAATTGTCGAGAAAGAAAAAGATGCACGTTTGGGCGGCACCTGCGGCCTGCGCGGATGTATTCCGACCAAAGCGTTGCTCAACGCCGCTCATCTTTATGACAAAGCGGGACATTTTGAAAACTACGGCCTCAAGGTCAAAGACCTAAGTTACGACTGGGCGGGCGTGCAGAAATACAAATCCGATGTCGTCGCCAAAAACTCCGCCGGCGTGACCTATCTGATGAAAAAGAACAAGGCCACGATCTTTAACGGCTTTGGCAAGATCGTCGGCAAGGGCAAGGTCGAGGTCGCTCTGGCTGACGGCAAAAAGCAGACCATCGAAACGAAAAATATCATCATCGCGACCGGTTCGGTGGTTCGGCCGATCCCCGGTTTTGAAACTGACGGCAAGACGGTTGTTAATTCCGACCACATCCTTGAACTGACAAAAGTACCAAAATCATTGATCGTGATGGGCTCGGGTGCCGTCGGCGTTGAGTTTGCGAGCGTCTATCACCGCTTTGGCTGCGACACGACGGTCGTCGAGTTGATGGACCGCATCGTGCCGATCGAGGACGCAGATGTGTCGAAAGAACTGGCCCGTTCATTCAAAAAATCGGGCATCAAATGTGAGACCGGCGTAAAACTCGACAAGCTCGAAAAAACGAAAAGCGGCGTAAAAGTTTCGGGTAAGAATGCCAAAGGCGAGACTATCTCGCTCGAAGCCGAGATGCTGCTCGTCGCCGTCGGACGCATGCCATCGATCGAAGGCATCGGGCTTGAGAACACCAAGGTCGTCGTCAATCCGCGCGGCACCATCAAGGTCAACGAATATTGCGAGACCGACGAACCAAACGTTTTCGCCATCGGCGATGTGATCGACACAGCTTGGCTCGCTCACCTT
Organism: Pyrinomonadaceae bacterium; assembly: GCA_044228425.1. Taxonomy (GTDB): domain Bacteria; phylum Acidobacteriota; class Blastocatellia; order Pyrinomonadales; family Pyrinomonadaceae; genus OLB17. The sequence continues at coordinate 34,964 of JBGAUY010000005.1, forward strand.
GCTTCAAAAGAGGGCATCCTTGTTGTCGAAAAGCTCGCCGGTAAAAAGGTCGAGCCCATCAAGCAAAACCTCGTGCCAAACTGCACCTACTGCGACCCCGAGGTCGCGAGCGTCGGCCTGACCGAAGAAAAAGCAAAGGCCGCCGGTTACGATGTCAAAGTCGGCAAATTTCCGTTCTCGGCATCGGGCAAAGCCCGTATCCTCGGCGAGACTGACGGTTTTGTAAAGATCGTCGCCGAGAAAAAATACGACGAGGTGCTCGGCGTCCACATCATCGGCCCGCACGCGACCGAACTGCTCGCCGAAGCCTGCGTCGCTATGGCCCTCGAATGCACCGCCGACGAACTCGGCCGCATCATCCACGCTCACCCGACCGTCTCGGAGAGCGTAATGGAAGCCGCCGAAGGCGTGCATGATCTGACGATACATATGTAATCGGTTGACAGTTGTCAGTGGCCGGTGGTCAGTCGCGGCTGACGATCGGCCCGATCTCTTTATGGCAAATACTTCATATCCACGCACAAAGATCAAGATCCTGCTGCTCGAGAATATCTCGGACGCGGCGGTCGAGGAGTTGCGTGTTGGCGGGTATGCGGATGTGAAACGCATCAACGGTGCGTTGAGCGAGGCTGAGCTTATTAAGGCCGTCAAGGGCGTTCATCTGCTCGGGATACGGTCAAAGACACATATATCGAAAAATGTGCTTGACGCTGCGGATAAGTTGCTTGCGGTCGGGTGCTTTTGTATAGGTGTGAACCAGGTAGATCTTGCGACTGCGACCAAAAAAGGGATCGCGGTTTTTAACGCACCGTATTCAAACACTCGTTCGGTCGCGGAGCTTATTATCGGGCTGTGCGTGATGCTGATCCGGAAGATCCCGGATAAAAACGCTGCGGCACACCGCGGTGAATGGTTAAAAGAAGCAACTGGTTCGTTTGAGCTTCGCGGCAAAACGCTCGGCATCATCGGCTATGGCAATATCGGTTCGCAAGTGTCGATCATGGCCGAGGCTCTGGGCATGCACGTCACCTATTACGACACCGCGACCAAGCTGCCGCACGGCAACGCCCGCCAAATTCGCGATCTAAAAGAGCTGCTAAGAAGCTCAGACATCGTCACGCTCCACGTGCCGTCCGATGCGACGACGCGAAATATGATGGACGCCGCGATGCTCAAAAACCTGAAAAAAGGTGCGGTGTTGCTCAATTACAGCCGTGGCGATGTGGTTGACCTTGATGCTTTGGGTAAGGCCCTGACCTCCGGCAAACTCTCGGGTGCGGCGGTCGATGTTTTTCCGGTCGAACCCGAAAAGAACGGTGACGCGTTTGAAAGCTCGCTGCAAAATCTGCCAAACGTCATCCTCACGCCGCACATCGGCGGCTCTACCGAAGAGGCGCAGGCCAACATCGGCCTCGACGTAACGGCAAAGCTCATCAAATATCTCGAACTCGGCATCTCCCAAGGGTCGCACACCGTGCCGTCCGTTTCCCTGCCGCCCCAAGCTGGCACGCACCGCATACTGCACATCCACAAAAACGTCCCCGGCGTGCTCGGCCAGATAAACTCGCGTCTCTCCAGAGGCGGCATCAACATCACCGGCCAATATCTCAAAACCAACGACGAGATCGGCTATGTGGTACTCGATGTCGACCATAAAATTTCTAAAGAAGCGTTTGAGATACTACAAGGCATCAAAGGGACGATAAGGGCTAGGATGGTGTACTGATGAAAGGCAAAAGTAAAAAGGCAAAAGGCAAAAATTTCTCCGCGTCTCTGCGTCTCTGCGGTTTAATTTTTCTACTCGCATTTTCCGTCTCTGCTCAGTGGGTCAAGCAGACCGTCAACACAACTGCGAGTTTTCGCGGGCTGTCGGTCGTGAGTGAAAAGGTCATCTGGGCGAGCGGCACGGGCGGGACGGTCATCCGCACCATCGACGGCGGTAAGAAATGGGACGTCATCCAAGTGCCCGACGCCACCAAGCTCGATTTTCGCGACATCGAGGCATTTGACGCGAGCACCGCCTATATCCTCAGCATCGGCAACGGCGAATCTTCGCGGATCTACAAAACCACCGACGGCGGCAAGACGTGGAAAGAGCAGTTTCGCAATAAAAACGAGAAAGCATTCTTTGATGCGATTGCGTGTTGGGACAATGAAAGCTGCATCGCAGTCAGCGATCCCGTAGACGGAAAGTACATCTTTGTACGCAACTATGGAGGCGACAAATGGAGCATCATCGAACCGGTCGAACCGGCGCGAGCCCGCGAAGGACAGGCCGCTTTTGCGGCCAGTGGCACTTGCCTTATAACAACGGGGACTCACCATCCTGCAATGCTTGTAACAGGTGGAACAGCATCCGAAGTGCTAATTACCTCGGATAATGGGAGGGTCTGGGAAACGCGAAAGACTCCCGTCATTTCAGGTTCCGCGGGGAGCGGAATCTTTTCGATCGCGATGTTCGACAAGAACAACGGAGCCATCGTCGGCGGCAACTACGAAAAACCCAACGAATCCAAAGACACTCTCGCTTTCACAACTGACGGCGGCAAGACATGGAAACTCGGCACCGGGCTCAGCGGTTATCGCTCTGGAGTAACTTACATCGATAAAAAAATGATCGTGGCAGTTGGCACGAATGGCTCGGACATTTCCCGTGATGGTGGCAAGACTTGGAAGACACTTGGAAAAGAAGATCTCAACGCCGTTGCCGCGAAAGGTAAGAAAGCAGTCTGGGCAGTCGGGCCAAAGGGCATGGTCGTTAGAATGAAATGACCTACGCCTGGTACGACATTCTCGGCACGGTCGGGGTTGCGGTCATTATTGTGACCTACGTATTGCTCCAGCTCGGCAAGGTGCGGAGCGAGCAGCTAGTTTATTCGCTGCTAAACGCCGTCGGGGCGACGCTGATACTGATCTCGCTATATTTCGCCTTTAACTTCCCTTCGTTTGTAGTAGAATTTTTTTGGCTGTTGATCAGCCTGTTTGGTATTGGGAAATATTTTAGGCAGAAACCCAACTGGTAGGAAGGGTGCCCTTGCTGCGTGATGTGCAATATTGAGCACACTCACTACCGGTCGTGTTTCTGGCACGGATGACGAGCCAGTGTTGCCCGAAGCAACCGCCGCCCTTTTGTCTTATGCAGAGTTTTACGAGCGTTCCATTCAAATCTTCGAAACATCAAGGCCTCACAGAGGTCAATGGTGTGGCGAAATTTTCGAGCGCCGGTATCGTGCTTGAGTTTGATTCAAAGATACTCGGCCTCGTCTCGGTCGGTGTCAACGAGGCACGCATCCCGATCAGCGACATCCTGGATATAAAATTCAAAAAAGGCGTCTTTAAGCGAGGTGCCAAGATCGAGATCCGCACAAAATCGCTCGCCGCTATGGCCGGCCTGCCAAACGACGACGGTAAACTAGTCCTGAAATTAAAAGCCGACGATTTCGAACGCGGACGCGACGCTTTCGAAAAGCTGCAAAAAGATATCGCAGGATATACCCAATCGCTCCCGCCCGCCCACACGCCCGTCAGCGTTTTGTTTGACGCAAGCGAAGACGATACCGAGGAACTAAAATAAAAAAGGCAGGCCGTGAAAGCCTGCCTTTTAAGTTTACTGAGCCAGACGCGGATCGGGCGTTGGCTTTAGGACGTATTCCTTGGGCGGTTCTGCTCCCAAAAGATTTTTTACAAAATAATCCCAACGGCGCCGCATCATGTAGTAGCTCGCAGGGCCATAGCCGTGACGTGCGTTCGGGATCATCAACAGATCAAAATCCTTATTCGCTTTGATCAGAGCATCAACGACGAGGTACGTGTTGCCCGGCGGGACGTTGTCGTCCATCGTGCCGTGGGCGAGCAGCAGCTTACCCTTGAGATTTTTGGCGTACTCCTGATTGGCCTGATTTTTGTAATTGTCGCCTTGGAGAAGCCCGATGTAGCGTTCGCCCCAGTCGTCTTCGTAGTTACGATTGTCGTGATTGCCCGATTCGGAAATGCCGACCTTAAAGAAATCAGGGTAGCGAAACATCGCTGCCGCCGTTGCAAAACCACCGCCCGAGTGGCCCCAAATGCCGACGCGATCGAGATCGATATTGTTGTATTTAGCCGCGAGTTGTTTTACGCCCGCGATCTGGTCTTCGAGAGTGTTATCGGCCATATTGCCGTAACACGAATCGTGAAAGGCTTTGGACCTGAGCGGGTTACACATACCGTCAAGCTGCATCACGACAAACCCCAACTCGGCCAACGCCTGATTGTCACCGCGCGATGCCGAAAAATTTCGGCTGCCGACGCTGCCGCCCTGCGGACCGGGATAGATATAGACGATCATCGGATATTTTTTGCCGGCGACAGGTTTTGTCGGCGAATACATCAGGCCGTACAGATCGGTCACGCCGTCGCGGGCCTTGGTTATGATCGGTGTCGGGGGTTTCCAGCCAGTGGCTGCAAGCCTCGAGACATCGCCTTTTTCAAGTTCGGCAACGAGTTTGCCGTTAGCATCGCGGAGGACTGATGTTGCCGGTGTATTCGGCGTCGAGTAATTGTCAATGAAATACTTACCGTCAGGCGACCATGTCACATCGTGGTTGGCCGTTTCGGGTGTGAGTAAATTCAAATTCTTACCGTCAAACCCGACACTGTACGTGTGGCCAAAATACGGATCGTTGCCCTTTTCGCGGCCGCCCGCTTCAAAGTAGATCGTTCGGTTCTTTTCGTCAACATTTAGCACACGCCAAACGGCCCAGTTGCCGCTGGTGATCTGATTTTTGAGCTTGCCGGTCGTTAGATCATAAAGGTAAAGGTGTCCCCAGCCGTCACGCTCGGTGAACCAGATAAATTCGTTTGTCGCGGGCAGATAACGCCAGCTCGTTGCCCCTTGGCCCGATTCAAACTGCGTCGGGCTGATCTCTTCGTAAACGTCGCGGACAGCTCCGGTCGCGGCATCAGCAACCCTAAGATTTTCTTTCTTGTGGTCGCGTGAGGTTGAGACAAACGCTAGCGTTTTACCGTCCGCTGACCAATAAACATCGTCCCAGCTGCCATTGCATGAGATATCATCGCACTGCGTCGAACGATGGGGATCGGGCGGTAATTGTAGGCTGATGACCTTTGGCACTTCGACCTCGATGATCACGCGGCGAAGCGTCGGGATGACTGCGTCACCTGGTAGAGCCGATTTCCACTGGCTCAGTTTTGGAGCACCGACATTTGTCGAGATGAGATAGCTGTCACTGACGTTTCGCTCGTCCTGTTGAAACGTCGCGATCTTTTTCGAGTCAGGCGACCAAACGAGTATCGCACGGTCGCTGTGCTGCCAACCTGCGTTGTCCGTTGCGTAGCCGTAATCTTTCACGCCGTCGGTCGTTAACTGAGTTTCTTTGCCCGATGCAATATCTTTTACCCACAGGTTGAAATTCTTGATATACGCTGAGAGTTTCCCGTCAGGCGATGTGACGCCATTACCGCCCCCAAAGCGTCCAGCCCCACCACCAGTCGGAGACGCAGGCAGGCCTAGATCGGTAATTTTTGCACCGGTCTTTTTTGAACCATCCGTCGGATTTACCAGCACGTATTCGCTACCGGTTGCGGTCAGCACACGGTACCAAAATCGTCCGTCGGGCAGCCATGTCGCCCGAACCCCATTGCGGTCTACCAGCGGCGAGGTGTTGTAGCCAAGCATTTTTTCGGCACGGGCATAGTCAGCCGCGGTGAGTGCGGGCTGTTGTGCAATGGCGGAAATGCTGAAGGTAAAAAGGAGGACGGCAAAGATCGCGATTTTTTTCATCATGTTTCTTGAGGTCAATGTTTTATTTAGTTTCGGTATTAACGATGTAGATATTCTATAGCACGATGCCCTTACGATGCATTATGCGGCGATTTGTTTGATACTATTTACAGATAAATTCCGATTATCTGGAGGATAGATCGTTATGCCAAAATACGTTATCGAACGCGACATTCCGGGCGTCGGCGATTCGCCGGCCGCCGCGTTGCAGGCAGTTTCGCAAACATCATGCAGTGTTTTGAAAGATCTGGGACCACAGATCCAATGGGTCCAAAGCTACGTTACCGACGACAAGATCTACTGCGTCTACATCGCCCCGGACGAAGATATTATCCGCGAGCACGCAACTCGCGGCGGCTTTCCGGCGAACCGAATCTCCGAGGTCAAAACGATCATCGACCCGACAACCGCTGAAGTATAGTGGCTGAAGTAAAGAAAGATCTTGGCAAACTCATCGCCGTGCATGGCTTGTCGCCCGCTCATATCCAACGGGCGGTGTTTATCACCGTGCTGTCGTTTCTCTTTTTTATGGGAACGATGGTCGCATATTACGTGCGTCAGGAGCTGCTCTTTTTTGTGCTGGCCTCGGCATTTTTGATGGTATATATCATTACGCTTTTTTCGTGGATCGCGCAGCGTAAAACCGCTCTGGAGATATTTGAAAAAGGCATCGCTTATCGTAAATCTTCCGCAAAATGGGATGAGATCGCGGAAGTTCGCCCTGACGGCACTATCGTCTTAAAAGACGATAAACAAATAGCTGTCTCGTCCGCTATCCATGAACTCGATCGGGCAGTCTTATTTTTAAAAAGCAAGATCGTTTAGCTTCCAATAAACTACTCCCTGCTCAACCTGCGTCAGTTTTCTTAAGCTCCATTTTCTTGTATCCTATTTAATTGATAGTTAGGAAGTTTGCGGAGATCTTATGAGTTTTGAAGTCGTAATGCCCCAGATGGGCGAATCGATAACTGAGGGCACCGTTTCGAAATGGCTGAAACAGGTCGGCGAGCGTGTCGAAAAAGACGAGGCGATCCTCGAAATATCGACCGACAAGGTCGATGCAGAGGTGCCGAGCCCAGGCGCTGGCATTTTGCTTGAGATCCGTACGCAAGAAGGAGAGACCGTCGAAGTTGGCACCGTTGTCGCTGTCGTCGGCGAAGAAGGCGAAGAGGGTGCAGCACCACCTGCCGCAACCGGAGAAGCTCCGACAATTGTCGAAACCGCAGAAAACGTTGTTGCCGAAGAAGAACCGTCTGCTGAACCCGCTATCATCGAGGCAATTCCAGCCGCCGATCCCGCACCTGCAGCCGTCGCTTCCGGTGACGCGACCGAGATCGTTATGCCCCAGATGGGCGAATCGATCACCGAGGGCACTGTCTCAAAATGGCTCAAAGCCGTTGGCGATAAGATAGACAAGGACGAAGCTCTTCTCGAAATATCGACTGATAAAGTCGATGCCGAGGTGCCCTCACCAGCAGCGGGAACCCTTTTATCTATCAATGTTCAAGAGGGCGAGACTGTTGAGGTCGGAGCCGTTCTTGCCTTAGTTGGGGCCGAAGGCGGGGCGATTGCACCCGCACCCAAACCAGAAACTGCGGCTCCCGTCACTGAGGTGCCAAAAGCCGAGCCTGTCGCTCCGCCAGTTCAAGCTAAAGCGGCTGCCGCAACCAATGGCGGTTCCAATGGCAACGCAACTCTAGACGACCTTCGCCGCACAAAGAGCAGCCCGCTTGTCCGCAATATTGCAAAAGAACACGGCATCGATATCACACGCATTCCCGGCAGCGGCATCAGCGGACGTGTGACCAAGGATGACATTATGTCGTTCCTCGAAACGGGTGCCGCCTTACGTCCGCAAGATCTGCTCGTTAAAGGTGCTCCGGCAATGCCCGCCGCATCAACGACCGCAAAAGCATCGACATTCACGCCGCCGTCAACCACGGCAACGATGGATGACCGTGTCGAAAAAATGTCGGTGATGCGTAAAAAGATCGCCGAACACATGACGTTCTCAAAACAGACCTCGGCACACGTGACGAGCGTCTATGAGATCGACATGACAAACGTCGCAAAGTTTCGTAAGGCAAATCAGGCTGATTTTCAGGCAAAATTTGGCACCAAGCTGACGTTTATGCCGTTCATCTTTCAGGCTGTGACGGCGGCGATCCGCGAGCATCGAATTGTCAATTCTCAGATCGACGGCGACAACATCGTCTATAAAGGCGACATCAATCTCGGCATGGCGGTCGCACTGGATTGGGGACTGCTTGTTCCGGTTATCAAGAACGCACAGACATTGTCGCTCTCCGAGTTTGCTGTTAAAGCAAACGATCTCGCTGATCGTGCCCGCACAAAAAAACTCAGCCCCGACGAAGTTCAGGGTGGTACATTTACGATCACGAATCCAGGCGTCTTTGGCGGTTTATTTGGTACGCCCATCATCAATCAACCGCAAGTCGCTATACTCTGCGTTGGTACGATCGAAAAACGAGCGAAGGTGATGACCTCGCCCGAGGGCGATGATTACATCGCTATCCGGCAGATGGCGTATTTTGCCCTGACCTACGATCACCGCATTGTTGACGGTGCTGATGCTGAGAAATTTTTGGCATATTTGAAAGAATATTTGGAAAAGGCTCCTTTCACGTATTGATCATAGGCCTGTAAATACTGGCTCTCACTGCAAATCGTGACGGTTTAAATCGCTTACGATTTAGTGTATGCTTTAAACATTGTTTCTTTGTCTCCTTCAATTGACGTTGTTTTCATGATCGCGTGGCAAATGCCTTAGGAGCTTTAGCCGACAACCCTGACCACCTTTTTTGCGTCTATTCCTTTGGTGGTGTTTTACCAACGATCTTTTATCTTCGAGGAGTTTAATCATGCTTAAAAAATTATCGATCATCGCACTCGCCGTTGTTTTTAGTGCCGTCAGCCTGTTTGCACAGAACGGACAGCTCCGAACCGCTGTCGCCGGACAAAAATATAAGATCAAGGGGGTTGTCGTTTCTAAAGACGATAACGGCACCTTTGTCATTAAAGACTCGGTCGGTATGGATACTAAGATCGTTGTCCTACCAAATGCCAGCATTAAGTCCAACGGATTTTTTGGCGGTGATAAATACGCTCTGAGCGCGATCGTTCGCGGCCTAAATATGGAAGTTGAGGGCATCGGCGACGCGTCCGGAAGCGTTTCGGTGTCAAAGGTACGCTTTGACAAGACCAGCCTCCAAACCGCACAGGCGATCGACTCGCGAATGGCTCCGGCAGAAGACAGATTGACCGCCGCTGAGCAAAATGCTCTGCGTGTGTCGGGTCAGATCGACGAGCTGATGGCTATTTCAAACGCCGCCAAGGGCGGTGCAAAGGCCGCTCAGGACACCGCTGATGCAGCTGTTGCAGGCGTTAATGCGACCAACAAACGCATCTCCGATCTCGACGATTATGTCGTGCAGACTACTGCGACCGTCAATTTCAAGGTCAACAGCTCAAAACTTTCAGCCGAGGGTAAAGCTGCGTTGGATCAGGTCGCAACGACCGCAGCCACGCTCAAGGGCTATCTCATCGAAGTGACCGGTTTTGCATCCGCCGAGGGCAGCACCGCTCAGAACAAGGCTCTCAGCGATCGTCGTGCACAGGCAGTCAAGGATTATCTGATCCAGACACACAACATCTCGCTTCGCCGCATGAGCACTTCGTACGGGTATGGCGAGCTACAGGCTGTTGCTGACAACACGACCGCCGAGGGCCGTGCTCAGAACCGCCGTGTCGAGGTCAAATTGCTGGTAAGCCGCGGCATCAATCAGAATGTCGAGGTCAAACAGTCTAACGACGATAAGTAATAACGCTAACAGAGGGTGTCAGTGGGCCGTGTGTACAATATCTCACCGGCTCCGATGCCCTCAAACTTTGCCAAGAGGTGACGGTAAATGATGTTTAGCAAGATCCAAAAATATCCGTTCGCGATAATTGCGCTGATCCTAGCCTCTGCTTTTTCCGCCATTTCCCAAACCGCAACTCCGACACCGAAACCAAAGATCGACGACGACATAATAAAAGTCGAGTCGCGGCTCGTCGTCGTACCCGTCTCGATCACCGATGCCAACGGCCAAGCCGTTACAGGCCTGACAGCACAGGACTTTCGTATTTCGGAAGATGGCCGAACCCAGTCTATAGAAAATGTCGGAACGGCAGATGTCGTGCCGCTCGAGATCGTATTGCTTTTTGACGTGTCAGCGAGTACCGACAAGATGTTCAAATTTGAACAGGAGACGGCAGCTAAGTTTTTGCAAGACGTAATGCGGCCCGTTGACCGTGCCGCCGTTTTTGCAATCGGGTCTAAAGCGGTGCTGCTCTCATCGCGGGATGTGGCCGAAAAAGCCGCCGCTGCTGTCCGTGCTATCGTCCCGACCAAAGATTCGACCGCGTTTTTTGATACAGTTTCCGAAGCCTCGGACTATCTGCGAAAAAATGCCCCGAGCGGCACCCGGCGTGTCGTGGTCGTCATCTCTGACGGTGAGGATACCAACAGCACGCAGATCGCAAAGGCCATTCAGGACGGCTACAAAAAGATCGGCGAACGGATCAACACCATTACTAACAAAGATCTCTATCAGTTAACCGTCGCAAATCGCGACGCAGCCAGCGTAAAAGAGCGGCTACGCGTATCGCGTTCGCTGCAAGACGCCGACACTGTTTTTTACTCGATAAATCCCGCGGGCAGTTCGTTTCAGCTTAATAAGATGAGCGTATTCGGGCAGGAAAATATGCAAAAATTTGCCGACGAGACCGGCGGCACCGCGTTTTTGCCGAAATTCCAGCCGATCGATACCAAAGACGGTTATCAGAATACGATCAGTACGCGAAAAAATACCGAGATGCTCGACCGTATCTTTCGCCAACTCGCCAACGAACTGCGTTCACAATATTTGATCCAGTATTATTCAGAGTCTGATTTTCCGCTCAATAAATTTGTCAAACTGGACGTCGGCCTAAACAACAGGCCCGAACTTCGCGTCCGGGCCCGTCAGGGTTATTACGTTAAAAACTAAGTTGGTTTAGCTGTCTTTGCGGCCTGTGTTTGGGATCACCCGCATTTTACCAACCTCGAATTTCGTCCGTGGGGTCGCGGTGGTATTCGCATTCGTGTTCGTGTTTCGCGGCGGAGCGGCTATAGCTCCCATCAGCGGCTGCGGCGTCGGTGTCGCAAACGGTATGAGTTCGCCGACCGTTATGCCGCGATGTTTACTTGAAAAAAGCGAGACAAATAAAACACCGGTAAACAGTGCCATTATCAGCGAGGCAGCCGTAGCGGCGTAAAGCCGCGTTCGCTGCTTGATCTTTGCCCAACCGACCGGGCAATCCTGAGTCAGTATGCTGCCGTCTTCACGGCGGTAAAACCGCACACACAAACGCCCTTCGGCGTTCATCACGAGCGACTCGGCTTCGTCCTTGGTCATCCCCGAAAGGTTATAAACATTGAGCTTACAGTCACCGCAATGGCGTTTGCGGTCGTCGCCATACATCTCGTTCCAATCCGCAGAGCACGGGCTCGCGATCTGGATATTGTTCAAAGGGCTATCAAATTTAGGCATATAAAAACTCCGTTCAATAAAATGCAGCAATACGCTGATGTTTTAAGAACGGAGTTTATGGTCGTACTTGCAGCTTATTGATCGCTTTTTTGACGCCGATATTTATGCGTGATGGGCCTGCGGCGGCCAACGCCGATGGCGTTTTTTGAGATGATAAGGGTCGGCGGGAGTTGCTGGCGTTTGAATTCGTTCGCGGGGTGCTCGACCTTGTTTAGGATCCAATAGACGCGCTCGGCGTCATGGCCGCTGGCGATAATCTCAGCGGGAGAGGCTTTCTGCTCAAAATACATTTGAAGGATCGGATCCATCACTTCGTACGGCGGCAGGCTGTCCTGATCAAATTGGTTCGGAGCGAGCTCGGCAGACGGAGCTTTGTCGATGATCTTATTTGGAATGATCTCGCGTCCGGCCTTTTCGTTCATATGACGGGCGATCTGCCAAACCTCCGTTTTGAGCACGTCACCAAGCACGGCAAGCCCGCCATTGGTATCGCCATAAAGCGTGCAATAGCCGACCGCAAGCTCCGATTTATTGCCGGTCGAGAGCAATAGACGTCCCTCGGCATTTGAGATCGCCATCAAGATCACGCCGCGAATGCGCGACTGCATATTTTCCGCCGCGAGCGACTCGCCGCCTTTGGTTGGTTTGTGCAATTCCATCTGCTTTAGCAAAACTTCGAACGTGTCGGAGATCGGTTCGATACGGCTCTGACAGCCAAGATTCCTGACCAATTCTTCACTGTCCTTTATGCTGCCCTCAGACGAGAACGGCGACGGCATCATCACGCACAACAGATTTTCCGGGCCCATCGCCTCACAGGCTAACGCCGCAACCAGCGTCGAATCAATTCCGCCCGACAAACCCACAACTGCGTGTTTGAATCCATTCTTTGCCGCGTAATCACGAATCCCGAGCACCAATGCTCGATGAATTGAATCGATCTCGCCGCCCGTAATACCGCGTTTGTCAGGCTTTCGCACATCGAGCTCGACAGTTTCGACAAATTCCTCAAACGCCGAGGCTTGCAGTATAATATCGCCCTCTTCGTCAGCGATCAGGCTAGCACCGTCAAAAATGATACCGTCATTTCCGCCGACCAGATTTACGAAAACGATCGGCCGTTTTTGCAGCTTTGCCCGATGAGCGACCATGTCGCAGCGAAGCCGGATCTTGCCCTTATTGTATGGTGAAGCATTGACCGAAACTATAATGTCGGCACCCATCGCGATCACGTCGTCGGTCGGATCGCTTTCATAGAGCCGCTCTTTCCAAAACGTTTTGTCGTTCCAAAAATCTTCGCAGACGACGACGCCGAGCTTAACGCCATTGATCTCAAAAATGCGTCGATGATCTGAGGGTTCGAAATACCTCGGGTCGTCAAAAACATCATATTCGGGCAGTAAAGACTTATCGGCAAAACCGATCAACTCGCCATCGTGTATCACCGCCGCCGAGTTATACAAACGCCGTCCGTTCGTATCGTCGTTGCGGCGAATCGTACCGACAACGGCTGTGATCCCTTGTGTTGCCGATTTGATCTCGCGCAGCGGGTCGGCGGAGTGCTCGATAATATCGCGGTCTTGAAACCAGTCTTGCGAAGTATAACCATGCGTCACGACCTCTGGAAAAACGACCAGATCCGAGCCGTCGCTGCGGGCCTTTTCGATAGCCTGGATTATCTTGTGAGTGTTGCCGGCGAGGTCGCCGTTGGTGGTATTGATCTGTGCGATCGTGACTTTCATTTAACGGTATATTACCGCACTTCACGCCGTGTGCTCTTCGTCCGCGTGGGCTTTTTTGACCATCGTCAGGCGATTGCCGCGATCGTTGTATTGGACCTCGTCCATGATGTTGTAGATAAACAGCACGCCGCGGCCTGAGGTTTTGAAGAGATTTTCGGGGTCGAGCGGGTCGGGAATGTTTTTTACGTCGAAGCCTTCGCCCTCGTCTTCGATTGTAAATTTTGCTTCGACTTTTGAGATCTCAGCGGTGATACGTACGAGCTTTTGGGCGTCGAATTTATTGCCGTGCTTGACGGCATTTACAAATGCCTCATCGAGAGCGACAAAAAGATTGGACTGTTCGGGATTGATGACGCCAAGTTTCTCGACGCGCTTTAATAAATATTCGAGCACGATGTGCATCAACGAGATCGCTGAGGGCAGCTCAAATTCAATATTCTCGTGCAACTCGGCAACGGCCGCCTGAGTGTCAACAAACTTGATCTTGTAATCAAGTATCGTCGCCACCAAGTTTTTAAGCTCTTCCTCGTCAAATTCTTCGCGTCGAAAATTTGCCGCACACAGCTTGAACGCCTTGACGTGTTCGCCCGCTTCGATCGCGGGCATATCAGGCAAACAGATACCATCACCCTTGATCGTCGCCGCCGTGCCCGGGTGCACGTCAAGATCCGTAATCACCAGATCAAAATCCTCAAGATGGTCGATCGCAAGAGCGTCGGCGCGCCGCTCAAGCACGCGTACCTCATGGCCGGTGTGGGTGAACACTTCGTCGAGTGAGCTGGCGAGATTGTCGTGATCGTCGATAATGAGAATTCGTCGCTGCATAAGCGCTAATGAGGGCTAAATTAGGATACGATATGTCTAGTACCGTTGTTGCAAATAATACCCCAAACAGATAGCAATTCTCTAACCGTGCCGCAATTTACTGACCAAGTTTATCAAACAGCCTCATTGTCGGAATACACATTTAAGCAGCGCTTACTCATCCGAGCCGCTGATCTAATTTTTTATCTGGCAATAAGTTTGATCGGCATGACACTTAGATATGAGACCGAAGGCTCGGAGAATCTTGACGCGATCGAGGCGGCTGAACAGATCCCGATCTATACGTTTTGGCACGATCGCATCTTTCAGGGCACATATTTTTGGCGTGATCGCGGGATAGTGATCATCACTTCAAAAAGTTTTGACGGCGAATATATCGCAAGGTTTATCCGGCGTTTTGGGTATGGCTCCATACGTGGTTCGTCGTCGCGCGGCGGCTCAAGGGCTCTGGTCGAAATGATCAGGAAAATGCGCAATGGGCTGCCAATGGGATTCAGCATCGACGGGCCGCGTGGGCCGCGTTATAAGGTGAAACCAGGGCCTTTGCTCCTTGCAAAAAAGACAGGAAACCCTATCATGCCCTTCATCCTGGAGCCAAAACGCTGTTGGACCATAAAGAGCTGGGATAAAATGCAAATACCGTTGCCCTTTACGCGCGTACGAGTCATCATCGGCAAACCGATCTACGTCAGGGAAGACTCGAATCTCGAACTTGAAGTGGCGGCACTGCAGTCGTCCCTTGACGCTCTTGTCGACCGCGGCAGGGCATGGAGTGGACGCACTGACTAACCATTTTCAGAGGACGCAGGCACGGCCGAAAGGAAATTCGCTGCCATCAACACATAACTGATCCAGATCGCATCTGCCAAAAACAAATGTCCGAGTTGCATCAGTATTGGCGCAAGCATAAACAGCGTCAGCGAGCCAAATGCGATCTGGACGAGCACGAGTATCGCCAAGACATTTGACCAGCGCTTTACGCCCGCTTCATTTCCCGATTCCTTAGCGATCCAGCCCGTTAGAAAGACCAAGAAAACACTAGTCAGAATCGCCGTGATCGGATGCAGCAAGCGTAGCCGCAATAAAATATTTGAGGTTGGGGAAAAATCTTTTGCCATGCCCTCAGCCAGCGAACCCGACGGAAAGAGCATATGCGACAAAGCCGCGATCGACCCGCTGATGCCGACGACAAATATCGCCGCGATGCCGATGGCAATTGCGGCCTTGTATTTCGTCGCGATACCCGTAACCATCGCCTTGCCTCCACTAGCGTAACGAGCTGTAAGAGTCAGAAATGCGAGCAGAATAAACGTGTTAATAAGATGCCCGGCCATCCAAAATGGACGTGCGGCGGTCAATGAATCAGCCGTGTTTCCCGTCAGCACCAGGCCAGCCCCGACCGCCGCCTCAGTGATGATAAAGAAAAAGGATATTATCGCGGTCTTGCGGATCGGGTCGCCTTTTTGAAACTTGCGAAACGTCCAGATCACTAGCCCCAAAACGGCAAAGAACGCTATCGCACTCGTGATGCGGTGCGAAAATTCGATGACAGTTTTCAGCTCAGGAGCGGACGGAATAACCTCGCCGTGACATGTCAGCCAATGCTGTCCGCAACCGTCACCTGATTTAGAAGCACGCAGAAAAACGCCCCACAGTATCACGACGAGGTTAAACGCAACGACGAACCAAGAGTATTTAGCAAACCGATCCAGCTTTGTTTCCGTTACCATTTTGCATAGAATAGCACTTTCGTCACAGCAAAAAAATGATGATTCGATTGCTAGTTCTTATCCTCGCGTGCGCGTTCAGTGTTATCGCTGCCTCGCCGTATGTTGTTGTGCTCGGGATCGGCCAGGACGCAGGCGTACCGCAGATGGGGTGTGAATCGCCATTTTGCAAGCAAGCATGGAGTGACGCCCGGCTCAGACAGACGGTATCGTCGATCGCAATTGTCGACCCGGACACAAAAAGCCGCTGGATAATCGATGCGACACCGGACCTGCCTGAGCAGTTCGAATTTCTCAAACAAATCACCCGCGACCGTACAAATGACATCACCGGCATCTTTCTCACACACGCACACATTGGCCATTACACCGGGCTGATGTATCTCGGCCGCGAGTCGATGAACGCCAGAGAAATAAAGGTCTATGCAATGCCGCGTATGACGCAGATGCTCGAACAAAACGCTCCTTGGTCGCAACTCGTCGGGCTCAACAATATCTCGCTGCAGCCGCTTGCCGATAAAACGGACGTTAAGCTGAACGAGCGATTAACGGTCGAACCATTTCTGGTGCCTCACCGGGATGAATTTTCCGAAACCGTCGGTTATCGGATCCGTTCGCGCTCAAAAACACTAATCTTCATCCCCGATATCGACAAGTGGCAAAAATGGCAGGCACCGCTTGAGGACGTTGTAAAGTCAGCCGATTTCCTGCTCGTTGACGGCACGTTTTACGCCGATGGTGAGATATCACGGCCTATGAGCGAAGTGCCGCACCCGTTCGTGTCCGAAACGATGGATCTTCTAAAAACTCTGCCGCCGAAGGAAAGGGCCAAAGTCTACTTTATCCATTTCAATCACAGCAACCCACTCGTGCAAGGCGACAAAAAGGCAATTAAAGAATTACGACGACATGGTTTTCGTATGGCCAAGAGCGGCCTGAGGTTGCCGCTTTGAGCACAAAAGAACGCGTTGATAAGCTGCTCGTCGAGCTTGGTTTAGCCGAGTCTCGGACCAAGGCTCAGGCGCTTGTGATGTCGGGCGTTGTGCTGGCCGATGAAAAGCGCGTTGAAAAATCGTCGGAAAGTTTTGAAAGATCTGCGACCATCCGGCTCAAAGGAGCGTCTAGTGAGTTGAGGTATGTCGGGCGCGGCGGGCTAAAGCTCGAAGCGGCCCTAGCGGAATTTAAGATCGACCCGGCAGGGTTTGATTGCATTGATATCGGAGCCTCGACGGGTGGTTTTACGGATTGTCTGCTTCAGCACGGTGCGGCAAAGGTCGTCGCTATCGACGTTGGCACAAATCAGTTGGTCTGGAGTTTGCGAAACGACCTGCGTGTAGAGGTTCGCGAACACACTAATGCCCGCGAACTGTCGCCGGACGACTTTGACAAGCAATTTGACCTGGCGGTGATGGATGTCTCATTCATCTCGGTGACGAAAATAATTCCGGCACTTTTGCCGCTGCTCAAGCCAACCGGAAAGCTGATTGTGCTCATCAAACCCCAATTCGAGGTTGGCCGTGGCGAAGTCGGCAAAGGCGGCATAGTCCGCGAAACTGAAAAGCACGAGCGGGTGGTTGCCGAGATAAATGATTTTGCGGTCGCGTTGGGTCTGCAGGTCGAGGGCCTGATCGAATCACCGATCACCGGAGCCGAGGGCAACAAGGAATTTCTAGGTTTGTATGCAAGATAGTCACGGACAAGCGGTTGACACGAGCGAGCAGGCTGAGACTTTTGTTGAGGGCCTGGATTTTTATTTTGACGAGGGGCTGATGGTGCTGACCCGGCGATATCTGGTCAACCGCGGCCACTGCTGCAACAACATCTGCCGACATTGTCCTTACGGCAACGGTGACGAGGACCTAAAGTAAGTGGATCTCTAACTCCTGCGGAACCCAATCTGACACATATTCTTCGCTGTCGTATAGACCCTCTTCGTAAACATACTCTTGATACGCTGAGGGCTGGCTGACCGGCTGTTCGTTTCCGTCCGACAAGATCGAGCGAAGCGTTGCTTCCAACACGCGCGTGACGGCAGCGTCCATTCCATCTTCGATACCGTAATAGATCCATTTGCCCTCGCGGCGAGTCGAAACGAGCCCGGCGCTACGCAGATACGCGAGATGCCGCGAGATCTTTGGCTGGCTTTCGCCAAGGCTTTCGGCCAGCACACCGACCGGCACCTCACCGTCGACCATCAGAGCAAGAAGCCGTAAGCGCGTTTTGTCAGATAAGGCTAAAAAGAGATGTTCAAGGGCTGTAAATGTTGATTCCTGCATAACGTGTCATCTTCATATTACGCCAACCATATATGTAATGCAATCTAGACGCACGCCGCGTCGGATTGCGATTTGCACTGTTTAGTTTTACGATTGTCGGGAAAGGAGCATTTAAACAAAATGGGTGACAGATCGATGTACACAAAGGCGGTCCATGCCGGCGACGACCATTCATCACACTACGGGGCTTTGTCGGTGCCGATATACCCTGCGTCGGTTTATGCATTTACCGATGCCGACGAAGGTGCCGCGATCCATAATGAGGAAAAGGATGGCTACTATTACGGGCGGCTGGGAAATCCAACACAACGAGCATTAGAAACCGCCGTTGCCGAACTAGAAAATACAGACGCCGCCCTCGCTCTCGCGTCCGGCATGGCCGCTGTCTCTGCCGCGATCTTTACCTTGGTGAAGTCCGGCGAGCATATCGTCGCACCGCAATCGATGTATGCGACCACCACCAATTTTCTGCACCATCTAAAAGAGCGGTTCAATATCGAGACGACATTTGTCGATGCAACAAATGCTGAGAATTATCGTGAGGCGATACAGCCCAATACAAAACTGTTTTGGATCGAGACGCCGACCAATCCGCTCGTCCTTATCACTGACATCGAGGCTGTTACCGCCATTGCACGCGAATGCGGCATCGCCACAGTTGCGGACAATACTTTTGCCACGCCGTTCAACCAGCGGCCATGCGAACTCGGCGTTGACGCTGTCATTCATAGTGCGACCAAATATCTCGGGGGGCATAGCGATCTGACCGCCGGCGTGCTTGTCGGCAAGAGCGACGTCGTCGAGGCTGCTCGTCACGGCGCGAACAAATTTTATGGTGGTAACATCGCCCCGCAGGTCGCCTGGCTCGTTATTCGCGGTATCAAAACGCTTGCGTTGAGAATGGAGCGGCACAACTCTAACGCCTTTGCGATAGCTAATATGCTCGGTGATCATCCAAAGGTCGAGGCGGTTTATTATCCCGGGCTCGAATCGCATCAAAATCACGAGATCGCAAAGCGGCAGATGCCCGGCGGATACGGTGGGATGATCGGGCTCGACCTCGGCACAATCGAGGCGGGCAAGACGTTTGCCAATAGTGTTCGGCTTTGTACGCTGGCGACATCGCTTGGCGGTGTGGAGACCATCCTGCAGCACTCAGCGTCGATGACCCATGCCCCGATACCACGCGAAGACCGGCTTAAAGCCGGGATTACTGATGGTTTGATCCGGCTGTCGGTCGGCGTTGAAGATGTTAACGATCTGATCGACGATCTAACACAGGCTTTGGACAAAATCTAACTCTACATATACGCCTATCACGATATGTCTTACATTCTCGCACTAGATCAGGGCACGACGAGCAGCCGCGCGATAGTTTTCGATCGTGACGGCAGCGTGGTGTCCGTTGGTCAAAAAGAATTTACTCAGATCTACCCACAAAGCGGCTGGGTCGAGCATGACCCGCTGGAGATATGGCGATCGCAGATCGGTACCGCGGTCGAAGCCTTAGCCAAGGCCAATCTTACCCCCGCCGACATCGCAGCCGTCGGGATCACCAATCAACGCGAGACGACACTTATCTGGGATCGCAAAACGGGCGAGCCGATCCACAACGCCATCGTCTGGCAAGACCGCCGCACGTCTGATCTTTGCAACGCCGTCCGCGAAACACATGGCGATTTGATCCGCTCAAAAACCGGCCTTGAAGTTGACGCATATTTTTCGGCAAGCAAGATCAAATGGCTTCTGGATAATATTCCGGGGGTTCGCGAGAGGGCTGAAAACGGCGAGCTTGCATTTGGCACGATCGACACCTGGCTCGTCTGGAAATTAACGAGCGGCAAACTCCACATCACCGACCCGTCAAACGCCTCGCGGACGATGCTTTACAACATCAATTCGCTTGATTGGGATAATGAGTTACTTGCCATCTTTAATGTTCCGCGAGCAATTCTGCCCGAGGTGCGTTCGTCATCCGAGATATACGGCAAGGCCGAGATCGATGAGCTAAAGGGCATTCAAATCGCGGGTATTGCGGGTGACCAGCAAGCGGCGCTTTTTGGACAGGCGTGTTTTGCCAGCGGCTCGACAAAGAACACCTATGGCACCGGCTGCTTTATGCTGCAGAATGTCGGAGACAACCCGGTTGCGTCGGAGAATCGTCTGCTATCGACCGTTGCTTGGCAGACGCACGGCGTGACCGAATACGCTCTTGAGGGCAGCGTCTTTATCGGCGGAGCGGTGATCCAGTGGCTGCGAGATTCGCTCGGCGTTATCGAGCAGTCGTCGGATGTCGAGGCTCTCGCCGCGTCCGTTTCAGATAACGGCGGCGTGTATTTCGTTCCGGCGTTTGCCGGACTTGGAACACCGCATTGGGATCAGGACGCTCGCGGGCTGATCATTGGCCTGACTCGCGGCACAGGAAAAGCAAACATCGCACGTGCTGCCGTCGAATCGATCGCTTTCCAAACCGCCGATCTGCTCACGGCGATGAACGCCGATTCGAATACCGATCTTGCCGAACTCCGCGTCGATGGCGGCGCGACTAGGAATGACGCTCTGCTCCAATTTCAGTCGGACATTTTACAGATACCCGTTGTGCGATCGAAAACAGCCGAGACGACGGCACTTGGTGCAGCCTACCTTGCGGGACTGGCCGTAGGGTTTTGGAGATCAAAAGATGAGCTTGCTGAGCATTGGCAGGCAGATCGAATATTCGAACCGCAGATGACAGCAGTTGAAGCAAAAGAACTTGTGGAGAAATGGCACGTGGCGGTTGGCCGATCACTCAACTGGGCAAAATAAAAAGGGAGCGAATATTCGCTCCCTAAAGTTTTTGTTAAAGCCAGTTTTAGGCATCATTCTGCTCGCTCTTTGATTTGCTCATGCCCGCAGCTACCTGCGAAGCCGGCAGCGGCAATCCTACGGCATCAGCATTTATTAGCGGCTGGTCAACATCATCATCGCGGTCAGGAGTATCTGCGACGATCATCTTTCCGGCCTGCTTGGTAAATGTCAGAGCGTCTGTTGACCCGTCAAAATCGACCATCACAAGATCGCCGGTCTCGACCTGTTCGGTTGCGACGAGGTTTGAGAGCGGATAGACGAGGAAACGCTCTGAGGTCGATGCCCTCGCCAAGCAAAAATTCCTTGGCTTCGTCCGTGCATTCAAAAGCAAATTTTGTCCCCGCCGATTCCGTGATGCGGTCTTGAACGGATAGCAACTCGATATCAAGGATGCGGCGAAGGTGATGCTCTTTCAGGCTCCGGAAAACGACCACCTTGTCAATGCGGTTCATAAACTCAGGTGAGAATTTACGTTTTGCCGCCTCTAACGCAGTTCGGTAGATCTTGGTGTCGATCTCGTTGTCGTCCTTGGCCTGATCTGTCTTAGTCGGAGCAAAGCCGATGCCGCCCGATATCATCTCGGACATTTCGCGGGCACCGAGGTTTGACGTCATGATAACGACCGTTTTCGAAAAATCTACACGGCGGTTATCGCCAAGCGTTAATGTCGCTTTGTCCAAAATTCCCAACAGCAGCTGCCACAGCGAATCCGAAGCCTTTTCGATCTCGTCAAACAGCACGAACGTCAGCTTGGTCTCGTCGGTGTGAGCTTTGTCGAGATTTTCCTGCGTCAGCATCGGCGAAGTTTCGCGATGGCCGAGGTAGCCCGGAGGTGAGCCGATCAGTTTTGCGATCTCGTGCGAATGCTGAAACTCGGCACAGTCGATCTTGACGACCGTGTAGGGCTCGTTAAAGAGCACCTCGGACGCGGCCTCGACGACGCGTGTCTTACCCGAGCCGGTGGGCCCGAGGAACAACATTGTGCCGATCGGACGCGATGGATTGTTGAGCCCGGCCAGATAGATCTGGAACAGCCCGCTCATACGACGAACGGCGCGTTCCTGGCCGACGATCAAGCTGGAAAGCTTGTCCTCAAATTCCGCCGCCCGAGGGCTCTTGCGCTCGGGGTCAAGCAAAATTCCCTTGTCTGAAGATTCTTTTTTCTTAGCCGATTCCTGTTTCATCTCTTTACCTCGAGAGGTTATTTTACCCCTCAGCACTAGAACGTATTATCAATCCAAACTTGCCGGTCATCTCCGGCGACAAGTCTGTCGTCTGTAATGATGATTTCAAAAGATGTATCGTTGGCTGGACTTTGGATTATAGGAGGGGTCGAAGCCCAGAGAGTGGCCGCGAGTATGAAGGCCCGCACCATTCTAAGGTTTAGCACAGAAAATAAATCCAGCGCAACCGAAAAACAACAAAAAGTTTAAACTTTTTGTGGAAATATAAATCGATTAGAAATTTACGCGCCGCTTTTGTCGCTGAAAGCGACCAATGAAATAGCGTTGGGTGGAACCCGACGATCCTGTAATTTCAAAGAACCTGTCCCTGAAAGGGACAAATATCAACGTTAATCCCACACATATTCTTCATCGAAAGGCACGTCATATTTTTTGTAAAATCCACGCATTTCATCTTCAAAAAGTATTTTCTTGTGATGCTCCTTTTGATTGGCAATATATTGCTTTACGGTCTCGAGTTGTGTATGACCAACCGTAAATACAGAGTAGCCGTCTTGCCAACCAAATTTCGAGAGCAAACCGCCTTTAGTTTTGATCCATTTAGAAGAATCACGTTTAACCTTTCCGATAATTTCCGGGATCGCTAGATTTTTGTTTAGTGAGATCAGCAGGTGTCCGTGATTCGAAGTTCCGTTACCAATGAGAAGTTTGGATCCGTTGTTATTTAGGATACCGCCGATGTAGGCGTAGAGTTCGTCCTCGACATCGGGTCGAATCAGATCGACCCTGTTTTTAGTGGAAACGACGACGTGATAGTACAGTGCAGTTAGCGTTTGTGCCATCGAATCTAATACTGGGTTCGTCCCTTTCAGGGACGGCCCGTGGTATGAATTCGTAACGTCGGGATTCTCCCGACGCTATTTCATTTGTCCCCTTCGGGGACGGAGAAACCTATTTCATGTCTCTTCCGGGGACAAGAGTTAATCATAATATTCCAAACCCAGATGCGTGATCAACTCTTCGCCACGAAGGTGACGCAGAGTGTTCTTGAGCTTCATCAACTGTATAAAGAGATCGTGCTCAGGGTACAGTCCCGGTGCGGTCTGCGGTGCCTTAAAGTAGAACGACAGCCATTCTTGGACGCCTTTCATATTGGCACGCTGCGCGAGATCCATGAACAGAGCAAGGTCGAGAGCGAGCGGTGCGGCGAGGATCGAATCGCGGCAGAGGAAATCGATCTTGATCTGCATCTTGTAGCCAAGCCAGCCAAAGATATCGATGTTGTCCCAGCCCTCTTTGTTATCGCCGCGGGGCGGATAATAGTTGATGCGGACAACGTGCGAAAAATCTCCGTAGAGATCAGGGTAAGTTTCGGGCTGGAAGATATGTTCGAGAACCGAAAGTTTTGAGACCTCTTTCGACTTGAAATTCTCAGGGTCGTCGAGCACTTCGCCGTCGCGGTTGCCGAGGATGTTTGTCGAATACCAACCGTCGAGGCCGAGCATTCTCGATTTCAGACCCGGTGCGAGGATGGTTTTCATCAGCGTCTGGCCGGTCTTAAAATCTTTACCGCATATCGGCATCTTGGTCTCGTCGGCCAGCTCGACAAGCGCCGGGATATCGACCGTCAGATTTGGGGCACCATTTGCAAAAGGAACCCCCGATTTGAGAGCGGCGTAAGCGTAGATCATCGACGGAGCGATCATCGGGTCGTTGTCGTACATCGCTTTTTCGAGCGAAGCGACCGACTGGTGTATCTCGCCTTCTTCGATATAGATCTCGGTCGATGCGCACCAGACCATCACGAGCCGTGAGCAATTATTGTCGGACTTGAACTTAGCGATGTCGGCAATGAGCTGCTCCGCCAGGTCCATCTTGTTCTTGCCGGTCTTGACGTTTTCGCCGGTGATGCGTTTGACGTAGTTTTGCTCAAAAACGGCGGCCATCGGCTTGAGGCTAGAGAGCGGTTCGGAAAGCTGATTGAGAAGGTCTTTGTCCAAAACGCCAGCGTTCATCGCCGCGTCATAGGCGCTGTCATGGAAAATGTCCCACGCGCCAAAGACGATGTCGTCGAGGCTTGCGAGCGGCACAAAATCTTTGATCAGCGGTGCGCGGTCGTCCGTGCGTTTGCCCAGACGGATCGTGCCCATCTGCGTCAACGCTCCGACCGGAGCCGAAATACCGCGTTTGACCGCCTCGACACCCGCAACCAAAGTAGTGCTCACCGCGCCCAAGCCGACAAGCAAAACACCCAATTTACCTTCTGCGGGAGCTATCTCCACACCTTTCTCTACCATCATTTTCCTCCGAGATACAAAACAATAAGGATAACTTTATGCAGTAAATTAGGCAAATATAGCGCTGAGATTCTCAGCTTTGATATATCCGATAATCGATCTCGGCGAAGATGTTGTCGCGGGATTCTATTTCGGCTAAGAGGTCGTGGTCGATCTCGCCGGTGTCGAGCATGGCCGCGAGCATGTTAAAGCGTTGGATGTGCGACTGGAAACGGCGTGAGGAGTATTCGACCGTTGTGCCCTGATAGATCTGGAAAGCCCAGTCGGAGGACTCGGCGAGGAGGAGTTCGCGGGCCATCTGGTTCAAGATGCGTTCGGCCGGAACGCGGGCGCCCTCGCCTGCAATGCGGGCATCGCCCGCAGACGGCGTCGAGTTTGAATCGGCGGCGGATCTACCATGAGCCTCGGTTCGCACTTCGTGCTCATTGCCGACGAGGGCGTCGGCGTTCCCGGCAAACCGGTTCGCGTACTCCGTCATTCTCCGTTCGGCGTCGTGTTGGTGGGGGTACATCCATGAGTTGCCTTCGTTGATCCAGACTTTGTAATAGCCGGCTTCGCCCCAGCTTGAGGCGGTCGGCTGCTGGACCTGGATGGGTAGGCCGCTGTCGAGAAAATCGCCAGGCGTGATGCACTGGATCTCGTCCTGGTCAAAGTGGATCTTTTTGAAAAAGAAATCGATGAACTGCGGCCCTTCGAACCACCAATGGCCGTAAAGCTCTGCGTCATAAGGAGATATGACGAGCGGCGGGTGGCCCTCGAACGTTTCTCTGAGCTTGTGAGCCTGCTTTATCCGTTCGCCGATAAAGTGCGCCGCGTTCTCGGCGGCCTTGTCCCTCGCAAGCGACGGGATGTACGGCTGCTTTAGATTTTGCGGCACGTCGCGGCCCGTTATGCGGTGATATTTTAGGCCGAGATGCTTGCGGTTAGCGTCGTCGTCTAAGTAAGGCCGGATGTAATCGAGCGGGGCGTCCCAGCCGATGTCGCGGTAAAATTCGCGGTACAGGTCGTTGCCCGGATAGCCGATCTCGGCCGACCAGACCTGTTGGCTCGTCTCGACATCGCGGGCAAAAACAGCGGTGCCATTCGGCGTCACGACCGGAGCGTGGACGCCGTAACGCGGACGCGGATCCCCGTAAAGTATGGCGTGAGTGTCGGAGATAAAATATTCGATACCGGCGGATTTGAGCAGGTCTTCGACGCCGGGTTCGTATGCACACTCGGCCAGCCAGATGCCGCGCGGTTGTCGGTGAAAATGCTTTTTGTAATTTGCGACCGCGATCTGAACCTGTGCCCGACGAGCCTCTTGCGTTGCAACGAGCGGCAAAAATCCGTGCGTCGCGCAGCACGTGATGATCTCGATCACGCCCTCGTCCTGCAGCTCGCGAAACGCCGTGATCAGATTGCGTTTGTAGCGGTTGTTCCACAGGTCGAGCGACGCAGACAGATTATCGACGTACATTTTTGCTACGGCGTGAAACTCGGCAGCTTCGTTTCGCGTGCGGTGCTCTTCTTTTTGCGCGAGTTCGAGCAGGTTTTCTAGATGCCGCGTGTAGCGCGTTTGCAGCATCTCGTCGGCCAGCATTTCGCACAGCGGCGGCGAGACGTTCATTGCAAGACGCGGTTTTACGCCAGCCTCATGCAGTGTCTGGAAAATGAAAATTAAAGGAAGATAGACCTCGGTGATGGCTTCATAAAGCCAGTCTTCCTCAAGAAACGACGGGTATTCCGGGTGCCTGACAAAAGGCAGATGAGCGTGGAGTATGAGGCTGAAATATCCCAAAGGCATAGTTGTTATGCGTATATTAAAACAGGATGGACAAGATAGACAGGATAAAATTCAAATATCCTGTGGATCCTGCCCATCCTGTTTGAATAGAGCAATAACTATCGCAAACTATGCGAACTCACCGGATTGTATCGCGGTGAATATTTTGCCGACGTGGTGCGGGTTTTTAGCGTTCTCGGAAAATTGACGAGGCTCGCACCAAATACGGCTGCGCCAAATTCTTCCTCGACAAACTCGGCTTCGTCGATGTCAAAATGCTCGCTGAGAGATGACATCGCTTTGCCCGCGTTGAGTTTTTCGGCATTTGCCTGGAGCACCGCAAATAGCGCGGGGCTGACACGGAAACGCAGCTCGTCTAGAGTCGCTCCGGCGGCGATGGCGATCATCGCGTAGCGGATATCTTCGGCGGAGACGCCGTTCAGATCATGCTTGGCTCCGACAAAATTTGAGAAAGCCGTCTGCGTCGCGTCCTCGGCGGCGTAAATGTCGTCACCGGCCATCGCGACATCAAAAGCGTCACGCGAAAATCCGGCTACATCGAGCACCTCGGCGAACTTATTAGCCGAGACTGTCCAGCGGGCTTCGCTGGCCGGATGCGGGCTGGGTGAGCGGCGCGGCGTTTCGATGGTATTCGAATAAACGATACGAAAATACGGGCGGTTCGGTGCGTAAAAACCAACCTCGGCTTGATATTCACCGTCCGGCTCGACGCTAAACCACCAGTTGCCCTCGGGCTCGCAAGCGTGAATCTCTTCGATGTCGTTGCGAAGATTGGTCAATTTCACGACAAGCGTGTAGCTGCCCGTGTCGTCGCCAAACGTGCGTTTTAGCAACTGATACGGGTTTTCTTTGATCGACCAGTAAAAATAAACTCGTGTCGGCGTCTGCATTTGCAAACGGGCGCGATTTTCGCGTTTTAGCTCGGGCAGGCTAACGTCGGCTAGAGCCTTGAACACAGGTGAAAGCTCTACTTTAGGCTCGACGGCTGCGATATCGGCAGTCGCATCGAGCGTGGCCTTTTTGACCGCCTTTTTGACCGTCTTCTTAACTTCCCCGGTCGCTATGGCTCCCGGTTCTGACTTAGCTGCCACCTTTTTAGCCGCGCGTTTTTTTACGGGCGAAACCGCTTCAGCAACCTCTGCAAACGGATCGAGTACGATGTCTTTCGATGCCTTTTTGACTGCTTTAGTAGCTTTAACAGCGCGTTTTTTTACGGGCTTTGCGTCTACAACAACCGCCTCGTCTTTCAACGCAACCGCTGCTTTTTTCTTTGCCGGGGCCTTTTTTGTAACTTTCTTCTCCATAAAACAATAAAACCGCAAACTATAAGTATGCGGCTTTTGCGTCAAACTAACAAGGTCTAGCCTAAATTATGGCGTCTTTTTGTATTCCTTGATCTTGATCTCGACCTTGCCGATAGATGCGTCTATCCTTGCTTTGACCGGGATGCGGCGGTCGTCATCGGTCACCCAGATAACCAATTTGCCCTTTTGCTCGATCAGACGGCCGGGGCCGAAAACTTCGGGTTCTACACGCACGCACCACACCTTGCCGATCGCGGTCTTGATCAATTCGCGACCGGTGACAGCTAGGGGTATCTTATAAACGACGCCGGAATCACTCACCGGCAACTCATAACGCTTGCCAACCACGAGCGGCAGTAAACGCATTGCGAAGATCGCCGACGAGATATCGTGCATCGTCTCGTCGATATCCGACGCAATACGGCGCGGCGGACGGGTTGCGTCCTTAGGATCGGTCTCGACGTATGTGACGCGTTTTTGACCGTAATCAAATATCGCCTCGCTATCGCGGACACGCTCTTTTTGAACGTCATGCTTGGTCGTTTTCAGGATCCTAAAATCTTTAAGATCGACGGTTGATACGTATTGCTGCAAAAAGCTAAAGCGGGCTATCTTTATGAGCGTGCCTTTTGAGACGGCGTCGCCATTGATGATGAGGTCTGAGCCATTTGGCGCGAGAGACGCGGTTATCGTCAATTCGGCCACCGAAAAGCTGATAAGCTTACTAAATCTCGCCTCGTATTTCGCCGATTCACCGGCAAATACTTTTCCGGGAGCATCTTTCGTCTCCGGTTGGGCAAATTGCACCGAAACGAACATTAAGACGACCGTTGTTAGGAGTAAAATTTTTAAGAAAACCGCTCTCATCAGATCAACCAAAAAAGTAAGCCTTAGCGGCTAAAGCGACTATTGCCACTGCGGCTCCGAGGGCCGCTCGGTACTCGCGATACTGCAAGTATAGCTGAAAATCAAATTTCTGTTCTGTTTTCTTCCATACCGACAGGCGTGGAAAAAACATCGGAACATTTCGCTCATATTCGTCAAATTCCGCACCGAAGATCTGCCGAATATCATCTACTTCGACGCGCATAACGGGCAAATAGATGCCGAGGAATAGGACAATAAATATCAATCCCAGCCACCAAACTCCCGAGGCGATCGTAAAACCCACGCCCAGAATAAAGCTGCCAACATAGAGCGGATTTCGCGTAAATGCGTATGGGCCAGATATTGCAAGCTCACGGGCCTTACGAATATGGCCGGACGCCCAGCCGCGAATCGCAACACCAACAAACGCCACGACACCCCCGATGACAAGTAGCAGGGGTGTCGGTCGCGAAAAAATGATAAAAACTATCGCAAAAAGAAACCCGAGCGGGACGCGCAGGCGTTGGAGAAAGCGTTTGTCAAATTTGACCATCGCAGGGTTTCGGCCGCAAACGGCTAATCGACAAAATCGATCTTGACCTTGTGCGGGATAATGCCGGCCTTGTGGCCCTCGGCGAGCAGGCGTTTTACGGCTTCGCGGCCGCGGTCGCCGTAGTCGAGCGTCAGGTCGTTGACCCACATTGCGACAAAACGGTCGGCAAGCTCGGGCTGCATATCACGGGCAAACTGCATCGCGTAGGCAAGCGCGTCTTCGCGGTTGTCCATCGAATACTGGATGCTCTCATGCAGGTGTTTTGAGACGCGTGTCATCAGGTCTTTGCCAAGATCGCGGCGGATGACGTTGCCGCCCATCGGCAGCGGCAGAGTCGTTTTGTCGAACCACCATTCGCCTAGATCGAGGACCTTATTGAGGCCCATCTGATTATAAAAAAGCTGTCCTTCGTGGATCAGCAATCCGGCATCGACGATGCCGCTCTGGACGGTCTCGATGATCTCGTCAAACGGCACGACGACGTGCTGGAAATCCTTGTTGTAGATCCTGAGGGCAAGATACGCGCTCGTCATCTCGCCGGGAACGGCGATCTTCATCGAACCGATCTCGCTAGCGTCACGCGGCTCTTTTGAGACGACGATCGGCCCGTAGTTGTCACCGATGCTCGCGCCGTGCGGCAGCAGAGCATATTTATCGGAAACGTATGCGTAAGCGTGAAACGATATCGCCGTCACGTCAAAGACACCATTCTTAGCGTCCTCGTTAAGCGACTGGATATCCTTGAGCGTGTGCTCAAACTTTAGCCCTTCGGTCTCGAGCTTGTTTGTCGCCAGCCCGTAAAACATAAATGCATCATCCGAATCGGGCGAATGCGCGACCGAGATAGTGCGGATACCGGGAGTTTGTTCTGTTTTTACTGCCATAGATCAACCCTGTGAGAAATACACCTTGGTGTCATACAAAACCCTTATTCTACCGTTTTCGGCGTGTTTGGCAAACAGCGAGGACAGGTCTTCGATCATTGTAGGGAATACCGCGTCGCCCTCATTTGGCATATATGACGAAGACAACATCCGGCCCTTTAGCCCATCAAAATCAAATATCTGGACGTTTTGAAACACCGCCGAGCCGTAGTCTTTTTGAAAGAAATCATCGAGTTCCCGTTTTTTGATATTTTCATGTCGCACTGTTCCGTAATCGTAAGCGTATTTTTCCAGAAAGGCTTCGTATTCGATCAAAAACGGCGTCGTGTCGAGTTGACGTTCGTTCCAGATCAGGACGATGTGGCCGCCGGGTTTTAGGATGCGTTTGAATTCAGTGCGGGTTTTTTCGGCGTCAAACCAATGAAATGCCTGAGCCGCAACGACCATACCGACCGAGTCATCAGCGAGTGTGGTCGCGTCAGATGTGCCGTCAATGATCGTGAAGTCTGGAAACTCTTCGAGGAATACAACCGCCGCCGCACGCATCGCTGCGTTTGGTTCGACGCCGATGACGCGGTTGCAGTTTTCCAAAAATAGACGCGACGAGATCCCCGTCCCGCACCCAACATCAGCGATCACCGTTTCGTGCGTCAGGCCGCATTTCGATTCGAGAAATCCGATGATCTCACGCGGATAATCCGGGCGATATTTGACGTAATTTTCGACGCGGTTTGAAAATCTTTCGACGGTATCGGTCATATGAGAGTTGTAACCCAAAGCCGCTGAGGACGCAATGAACGGTCGGCGGCCTCTTGTTCAACCTTGACTAATGCACCTCTTCTATCGGATGATACGGCGCACGAAAAAACAAAAAGGAACGGTATTAGATAAATGAAAACTATCACCATCTATCTATTGTTAACGATCATCGCGCTTTGCTCTATGTCGTCAGTCTATTCTCAGACGACGGCGGCCGATTACTACAAGAAAGGCGTCGAGCAGCAAGAAAAAAAGGACCTTGATGGTGCACTGGCGAGTCTGACAAAGGCCATAGAGATGGGCCCCAAAGATGCCAACGCATATTACGCTCGCGCCGGTGTTTACGTCGACATAAAAGACGATAAAAGTGCGATCACAGATTACACAAAAGCTATCAAGCTAAAGCCAAACTTTGCAATCGCATACGAAGCTCGCGCATACGCTGAGTATTATACAGGTGACTTTCAGGGGGCTATCCGGGATCTGGACCGGACGATAAAACTCAACAACAAGACCGCCGCTGTTTTTATTCAGCGCGGCATGGCGTACCACGAACTAAAAAAATACGACCGAGCTCTGGCCGATTACGCGGCGGTGATAAAGATCGACCCAAAACACAAATGGGCATATCACAACCGCGGAGTCGTTTACGAACAGACAAAAAAGCATAAGCTGGCGGTCGAGGCTTTTACGAAAGAGATCGAGATCGATCCGACCGCCATCGAGGCGTATTTAGATCGCGGGCGAAACGCCGGTCGTGCGGGCATGAACGAGATGGCACTGTCCGACTATACAAAGGCCGTCCAGCTTGACCCAAAAAGTGATCGGGCCCAAAACGCTCTGGGATGGCGTTATTATCTCAACGGGGACTATGACAACGCCCTTTTGCATTCAGCCATAGCGATCGAGCTTAATCCAAAAAACAGCGACGCATTCGATACCCGTGCCGGTGCTTACGCCGGCAAACGTCAATACGATCTGGCGATGGCTGATTGGGCAAAAGCTATCGAAATTGACCCAAAAAATCCGGAATTCTATAAGAATAGGGCTGCCGCCTATCGCGCGATGAAAAATGTCAAAGCCGCTGCAGCGGACGAAGCGATGTATAAAAAGCTTAGTTCGGGCGTTAAATGACGCTCTTTATTATTCGGTGACTTCCTCGCCCGTCCATTGGGACTTTTTCGAGTGCGGGATGTCGAATTGGTCGAGGATGCGAAAGCACAGATGCTCGACGAGGTCGTCGATGGTTTTAGGGCGGTGGTAAAAGCCCGGACTGGCGGGCAGGATCTGGGCACCGGCACGCGAAAGCCGCAGCATATTTTCGAGATGGATGGCGTTATACGGAGTCTCACGCGGGACGAGCAGCAGTTTACGGCCCTCTTTTAAGCACACGTCCGCGGCTCGGTGGATTAGGTTTGTTCCGGCTCCTGAGGCTATTGATCCTAGCGTGCCCATTGAGCACGGGACGACGATCATCCCTGCTTGCTTGTTGGAGCCGGACGAAGGCTTTGCAGCAAAATTATCGAGCCGCCAGTAACGGATAATGTGCGAATCGATGGGCAGGCCCAGCCATTCGTTTAGCCGTGTCAGATCGGGGTCTTTGAGATTTACGCCCATCTCGACCTGTGCGACCGTCGCTGCGGTCGAGGACATTATCAGATTTATCTTTTCGACCGCTCCGCTTGCCGCTAGCAATTGTAATGTCCGGTGTGCGTAGATCGTGCCGGATGCCCCGGTTATCGCTAGTGTTAGTTCCATACCTATGGCTTTGATTCTAGCTTTTTTGCGGCTAGTTAAGAAAGCCAAATCCCCTAGACGCTGATAAATAAAGCAACTGCGCAGCAATATAAGCTATCTTATAGGTGCATCACCTTAGTGCGAGTCGCTCACGGCTATGACTCCGCTATGCCCTTCGAATAAAAGATCCGTGCAAAAATTATGTTGAAATCACGATCTCTATCGATAGGTTTTCTGGCGCTTGCGATATTTTGCTTTAACGCAGCGGCTCAAACGACCGGGAAAGATCCGGTCATTATTATCCCCGGCGTTTCCGGTTCTGAGATAGTAAATGCAAAAACCGGCAGTAAGGTATGGTTTAGCGCGAGACGCGATAAGACCGACGATCTGCGACTGCCGATAAACTCGACAAATCTCGCGCTCAATCGCGACGCCCTAAAAGCCGGTGATATTATCCGCAAGATCGATATTCCCGTCTTGCCCGATGTCGAGGTCTATCAAAAGCTGATCGACGCACTCATCGAACGCGGCTATACCGAGGCCGACTGGAAAAAACCAAAAGCGACTGATGTATTTTATATATTTGCCTACGACTGGCGGCGTGACAATGTCGAATCGGCAAGGCTGCTGATGCAGAAAATGGCAGCGGTCAAAAAGACGCTTCGCAAACCAAAATTAAAATTCGACATCCTCGCACATTCGATGGGCGGACTCATCGCACGCTACGCCGCAATGTACGGCACCGCCGATCTAAAGCGTGACGGCGTCACTCCCGTGCCGACGTGGGCGGGTGCGGTACATATTAATAAATTGATGATGTTTGGCACGCCAAACGAAGGCTCGGCGAGATCGCTCGATGCCCTGCTCAACGGCTATCCGATCATCGCCTCACGCAATTTGCCGTTTGTTGACGACCTGCGTCCCGAAGACGTGATGGCAAATCCGACGGCGTTTCAGTTGATTCCGCACCAGGCGTCGGCGCGTTTTCTGGACGAAAATCTGCAACCGCTCAAGCTCGATCTTTATGATCCAAAAACGTGGGAGAAATACGGTTGGGGTGCGATAAACGATCCGAAATTTCTGGCCAAACTACGAGGCGGCAATAAGTCCGCGTTGAGCGAAAAAGAGCTGAAAGAGCTAAATGATCCACTAAAACAAAACGCCGACGACCGGTTGATCGCCCGCACGACCGGCGTCCAAGCTCGCGCTTATTTTGCCTCGGCCCTCAATCGTGCAAAACGATTTCACCTTGCACTCGACGCCCCGGCCAAACCCTCTACCGTCAACCTATTTGTGTATGGTGGTAACTGCGAACCAACGCTCGACGCCCTCGTTTTGATCCGCGATGAAAAGAAGGGTACATGGACAACACTAGTCGACGCTAAGGAAATAAAAACGGCGAGCGGTAAAGAATATAAAAAAGATCAGGTCAAAGCCGCGATGTTTGCAATGGGCGACGGCACCGTGACCGTGCGCTCTCTATTGACCGCCGACCCGGCGAACAAGCCGGGCGACGAAACGGCAATTCAACCGATATTCGCCCCGACATCGTCACTTTTCGGCTGCATCTCGCACACCAAGCTCTTTCTTGACAAGCCGATACAGGACAGTTTCTTGAGTGCGTTAGTTGTGACTGAGCAAAAACAGCCTTAAGGATTTAGCAATACAAACAAACGATCGGTCCATTCGGAGCGGGAGTTTCGGAGGATCTCGTATTGGACCTGTGCCATGTCGCGGTTGCCGAGTTTGATGTAGGCACGGCCGAGGTTGTAGCGGGCCTTGTCCATGTCTGGGTTAGCTCCGACGGCGTTGTTAAACGCTGCGACGCTCTCCTCGGTCTTACCGGATTCGAGCAGGCTCTCGCCGAGATAATTGTATGTCTTGCCGTCGGGTTTGTAGGGTTTGAGTTGTTCGAACGCAACCGCAGCATCCGCAAAACGCTTTTGCTTAAATAACGCTAAGCCCAGTTTTTCAATCGCGTTTGCGTGGTCAGGTTTTAGCGTGATCGCACGGCGATACGAAAGGATCTCCTCGTCGGTGCGACCCATTTTTCCAAACGTCAAACCTAAGAAATACTGTGTATCGGCGTTGCTGTCATCGAGGCGGATCGCCTGACGATAGGCGTCGGCCGCGTCTTTATAGACGCCGAGAGCATAGCTCGACGCACCGATATTGATAAATGTCGCCGACCATTCGGGCCGGAGCTTTGCAGCGATGCGCGAAGCCTTTAGAGCCTCGGCATGACGGTTCAGAGCCCCGTAACAATAGCCCGCCTGATACCAAGCCTCGGCATAATTTGGGTCGGCTTCAGCCGCCTTTTCAAAATACGGCAGGGCACGCGCGTAATCGTCACGCGAAAGCTGCGCAAGGCCTTGGGAATAGAGGCGTTCGGCGGATGAACGTTTGTTCTTTTGCGTTTCGGCGACGAGCGATGAAAACGTCTGTACCTCCGAAACCTTTAGCTGTGAAATGCGCTCGGCAGGTACCGCAAAATTTAGATTTTGCCCTTCGGCGGCTTGCAAAGTTGCGACTCCTATCACTTGCCCGGCCATGTTGACTACCGGCGAACCCGACGACCCCGGCGAGATCGAAGCCGTGATCTGGATGATCTTGCCGTAGCCGGAAATCTCTCGAACGGCGGAAACGATGCCGTTCGACACTGAGCCCTCGAGGCCATACGGATTGCCGATAACGACGATTGATTCGCCCTCTTGCGGTGCGGCTTTTACGATCGGCAGCGGCACGGCAAGCTCGCGTGGAACATCAACCTGCAGCAACGCCAGATCGCCCTCGCCATCGACCGCCAGAACGCCGCGAACCGGATATTTTTTTCCGTTGAGCAGATGTATCTCGACGCGCGTCGCACGTTCGATGACATGGCGGTTAGTAATTACGCGGTCGGCGGCGATAAAAAAACCACTGCCCCGTGCCAAAGTGTTGTCTTTCGAATCAAAGGTCTCGATCGCGACCGCTGAGGGTTTGATGCGTTTTACAAGCTCCGGCAGAAAATCCTGCGCGTTGGATAAGCCCACGAAACACACGAAAGACACGAAAAAGAAAAGAAAAGTTTTGGCAGTAAAACGAAACATTGGCGACGCGTTGATTATATGTTCTTTCACGCCGCAACCCAAATTTTTGTTGAGAAAATACGTGGAGTCTGCGGCTCTGCCGCTCTATTTGCGGAAAAGCTATGCTTTTCCGATTGCATCCTAAAACTTCCTGCGGCTACGCCGCCGATTCAACGAAAGAGCGGCGGCATAGCCGCGTTTGGATCAAAAAAAAACAAAAACGGCGAAGCAAAGCTTCGCCGCAAATAGACGGGCATAGCCCGTATGGGCAGACGTTATTTAATTATCCCATTCCCATCAAGCGCCGTGTACACGTCCGACGAATACAACCCCAGCCATTTGTCGTAGTCGGGCGTTTTGAAAAGTATGTCGTACACCTGCGAATTAAAACCATCTAGGTTCATCGTCTGTCGGGCGTTGAGCCACTCGTATAGCTTGGTGTGAAACAGAAAATCGTTTCGCGTCGTGTCGAGTGCGACAAAGTTTTCAAGCTTTGCAAACAGTCCGGTAAACTCTTTTTCCGAAAGACCTGTGTTGCGATTCTGACGGCGAATGAACGCATTCGAGGCTGTATCGATATCCGACGCAGGGGAATAGACCTTTGCGAGTTTGTTCCACGCCGTCAGATCGATCTGCGGCTCGAACCGCGAAAAATCGTCATAGACACGCAGTAGCGAGACCTCGTCAACGACAATGGCTTTTGACATGGCACGTTCCATCACCGGCAGAGCAGCGGTCGTGTTCTGCGGTTCGCCAAACGTGACGCCTGCGGTTGCAACGGCCGCGTCGCGGTTCTTTTTGATCGCATCAAAATTGGCTTTGCGAAACGTAAGGAACGAGCGTTGCTTTTCAGCCGGGGTCATTTTTGCGGTCGCATTCACAACGCCAGCGGACTGTTTTAGATAATTCAAAAACGCCGTCGGTCCGTAAAGTCCGGCCAATGCGTCGATGATCTGCCCGTCGCTGTTGATGATGTAATGGATGCTGTTGCCGGTCACAGTGCGTTCGATCTTGCGGCCGTCACCAAAATCAATGGTGATACGGGGAGCAGGACGGACGGATTTCCAGTGCAGGATGTAGTTATCGCGAAGGTATTTTGAGACCGCTGTATTCGAGTAAAGTATCGCTCTAAACAGGCGGCTATTTGCACACGAAAACTCTTCGTTAAGATTTCCGAGCAGGCGGAGCGTCAGGATCGGCTTGTTCTTTGCCTTAGCGGCGGCCGTGGCCGCTTCGAGGTCGGTGTACCAATAAAGGTGTGCGGTGTAGGCGTCCTTTTGCATCGCGACGGTGTCGAGAGCGGCAGCAATGCGTTTCCAATCGGCGGTCGCATTACCAGTTTTTACAAAACGGTCGATGTCGGCCGCGTATCGCGTAAACAACGCATCAAGTCCAACGCTGCCCATTGCCCGGAGTTCGCGAATGGCAACGACGGAGGTCGCGGTATCCTTCGATACGGCTTCGGCGGCTAGTGTTTCCAAGGGTTTTCCCGCGGCAAATGCGGAAGCCGAGAATAAAAGGGTGATCAGCAAAAGGATTGAATACTTGTTTATCATGTGTGTACGCTCCTAAAAAGATTTGCCTTTAGAACGGAGATTTTTTGAGTTCTTGCAGATTTTTTTCGCGCGTTGTTAAGAAATTTTGCGCGGCGGCGATAAAACGCTAAACTTGGAATATCAGCCGAATAAAATTATGAAGATCGCACTTGCCGCCGACCACGCCGGTTACGAGGAAAAAGAAAAGATCAAACAGACGCTCGACGAGATCGGCGTTGAATACATCGATATGGGCACGGATTCACCCGACTCGGTCGATTATCCGGACTATGCGCGCAAGGTCGGCGAGGCCGTCGCTCGCGGCGACGTCGATCAGGGGTTGCTCGTTTGTGGTTCCGGAACCGGTATGGCGATCTCGGCGAATAAGGTCAAGGGCGTCCGTGCCGCCGTCGCTTGGAACGAGGAGATCGCCCGGCTCGCCCGTCAACACAACAATGCAAACGTGCTTGCTCTCGCCGGACGTTTTGTCCCTGCGGAAGAACAGGCAAAGATCGTAAAAGCTTTCTTTACGACTGATTTCGAAGGCGGCCGCCACGCGACCCGCGTCGAAAAGATCACCGGAATAGAAAAGGACGACCTCAGTTAATATGTCAAAGATCCTCGCCGTCGCGGGCAGCTATCGCGAAAATTCTTACAACAAACGTGTTCTCAACATCGCTGTCGAAGGTGCCCGCGAAGCCGGTGCCGACGTGACCGTCATCGACCTACGCGATTTTCCGATGCCGATCTATGACGCGGATATGCAGGCTGACGGTTCGTTTGACGAACACGCGCTGCGTTTGCAGGACGCATTTAATGAGCACGACGGATTTTTGATCTCGTCGCCCGAATATAATGGCGGCATTCCGGGCGGGTTTAAGAACGCGATCGATTGGGTCTCGCGGTCGAATGACAAATACAAAATGTACGAGCCGGTCAAAGGCAAAACGGCGGCGTTGATAACGGCTTCGCCGGGGCAATTTGGCGGCTTGCGGTGCCTCGCTCACCTTCGCGGTGTGTTTACGTTGATGGGCGTTCATGTGTTGCCCGCTGAGATCGCGGTGCCGTTTGTCGGCCAAAAATTTGAGGGTGACGGTGCGGAGATGACCGATGAAAAAATGAAGTCAATTCTGGCCGGACACGGTGGGGCCTTGGTAAAAGCGATTTCTAAATAGGGTTTACAAAATGGAATCTTGCGAACATTTTGCCGCGATTCTGCCCGTCGAGCCAAGTGCCGAGGGTTGCGAAGATTGCCTAAAAACCGGCGATCTGTGGGTGCACCTGCGGCTATGCAAATCATGCGGCCATGTCGGCTGTTGTGACAGTTCGGTCAACAAACACGCTACAAAACATTATCAATCGACGCGGCACCCGATCATCCGTTCGCACGAGCCGGGCGAAGATTGGGGCTATTGCTATGTTGATGATATGTTTTTCAAATCATTGCCGGGTTAGGAATATGGCTCACGAAATACACAAAAGACACTAAAATAAGAAAGCCTCGTTATTTCGTGCTTTTCGTGTGTTTCGTGGGCAATATCTTTTTATGAGTAGTTTTCCCGAAATTTCGCTCGACGCGTGGCGGGCGACCAAGAACACTCTGCATCTGTATTTGCAGATCGTCGGCAAGATCCGCTTGCGGACGCATCCGCGGGTTAATCATTGGTGGCATGTGCCGCTGTATGTTTCGCCCCGAGGACTGACGACCCGGACGATACCGCACGACGGCGGGAGCTTTGAGATCGAGTTTGATTTTCACGAACATATCTTAAAGATCAAAATGAGCGACGGGCGTTACGAAGATTTTGCTTTGTATGACGGATTGTCGGTCGCCGATTTTTACGCCAGCCTGTTTTCAAACCTTGCCAAGCTCGGCCTGCGGCCTGAGATCAAGGCCGAGCCTTACGAAGCTCCATCAACTACACCGTTTGCCGACGACCACGACAACAGTTCATACGACAAAGAGTACGTCGAGCGTTTTCATAAAATTCTGGTCGCGGTCGATGACATTTTTGAGGAATTTCGTGGACGCTTTACAGGTAAATCGACGCCCGTCCATCTGTTCTGGCACAGCTTTGATCTAGCGTTGACGAGGTTCTCAGGTAAAACCGCACCGCCGATCGACGGAGCAAACATGGTCACTCGCGAAGCCTATTCGCACGAGGTCATCAGTTTTGGTTTTTGGTTTGGCGACGACAAAGAAAACAGCGTCGCTGCCCCGGCATTTTATTCATACACAGCCCCCAAACCCGACGGGTTGGAAAACGAACCGCTCCAGCCCGACTCCGCTTTCTGGACACCCGACGGCGGTATGGCTTTGCTGATGTACGACGACATTCGTGAAAAGGAAAACGCCCGCGAACTGGTACTTGATTTTCTCGAATCCGCATATCACGCAGGCGCAAAACGAGCCGGCTGGGACACCACGAGCTTTGTTCTCTCGAGAATTTGAGAACATATCTCGCCGTTTCTGCGTTTTCATACCATGACTATTCGGCTACCCTTTTTGCTACTGTTCGCTTTAACGGCTTTCCCATTTGGATCTGCTACCGCCCAACTAAAGCCGGACAGAGATCTATCGGCGGTGCTCACATCTGCGGTTGCCGCCGTAGGCAGTCAAGCTGACATCTCAAA
>JBGAUY010000005.1:74371-79283 GCA_044228425.1 Pyrinomonadaceae bacterium
GTCGGTCCGAGGGGGAAATACACGACCTCTATCTCGTCCTTTCGCGATGACAAAACCCGCTTTGAGCAAACCTATTCGTATAGGGCATCGTCGGGGACATTTATTAACGGCAAAGTCGCGTGGGTGCCAGACTCGGCTGGATATTCGCTTGCCTCGCCGTTTCAACGAATGGCGGCGCGGGCCCACGAATATCAAAAGATGGCATTCGATATTCGCAGCTTTTTTAGCGAACTGGAGTTAGCGGGCGATGAGATTTTCGAAGGCCGTCCGAGCATCAAGGTGCGTGCGAAAAACGAACTTGGCATGACGGCGAATCTCTATTTTGATAAAGCGACAGGGCGGCTCAATGGCTATGTTTTACTCATCCCAAATTCAAGTGAGACGATCAAGAATGTATTTCTAGAATGGAAAAAGGTCAGCAAAATTATGCTGCCATCCGTCGTCAGAGCAACCGACAACCAAGGCGACTGGACGCTGCGATTTCACACGATCCGGCTTAATGCTGCCAACGAACAGATGCTGAACGTCCCGCCACGTGTCGCCGATCTAACTGAACTAATGCGGCTGCATGAACAGCAAAAGACCGCACATTTGACCTACAACGCGGATCTTTTTGTCGAAATGTTTGCCGAAAATGTAACACAGCTGCAACGCGGTGCTGTGTCAACCAAGACCAAGTCCGAAAACCTTGCCCGTTTCAAAGGCTACTTTTCTAGCTTCAATTTCTCTGAATGGGAAGACATCGCTCCGCCGGTCATAAAGCTTTCCAAGGACGGAACAATGGCGACTAAAACCGTACAAAAACGGGTTCGAGGGAGCTATAAAAACGAAAAAGGCGAAGACGTGTCAGATCACACTGTGTTCGCCTGGCTTGAGGTTTGGGAAAAATTCGATGATAAATGGAAACTCACAACCATCGCCTCGACGGAGAAAACCGTTGTAAATTAACCGCTACTTTGGCTCTTTAAAGACCGAGCCATTTTTCATAACAAACACCGTGCTTTCCATTCGCTTGATGTCTTTGAGCGGATCGCCGCTGA
This sequence comes from Pyrinomonadaceae bacterium, assembly GCA_044228425.1. Classification (GTDB taxonomy): domain Bacteria; phylum Acidobacteriota; class Blastocatellia; order Pyrinomonadales; family Pyrinomonadaceae; genus OLB17. The sequence goes on from JBGAUY010000005.1 coordinate 75,412, forward strand.
CGGCTACAATGTCGGCGAGTTTTCCGGGTTCGAGTGAGCCGAGTTTTTTCTCGTAGCCAAGCAGTGTGGCTCCGCCCATCGTGCCAGCGACGATCGCATCCATTGGACGCATTCCGCCCCATTCGACCAGCAGTGTGAACTCGTGTCCATTCAGCCCGTGCTGGTAAACTCCGGCGTCGGTGCCAAGAGCGATCGGCACTTTGTTGGCGACGGCGAGTTTGATGGCGTGACGCATCGCGGCGGCGGCGGCGAGGGCTTTTTCGCCGCGAAAACCTTTGAGCACGCCGGTTTTTGCCAGCCGCTCGACGGTCTCGCCCGCAAGCAGCGTCGGCACGAGAAAAGTGCCTTTTGCGGCCATCATCTTGGCACCTTCTTCGTCAAGAAATGAACCGTGCTCGATCGATGAGACACCGGCACGCGTTGCGATCTTGATTCCTTCGGTACCGTGAGCGTGGGCAGCGACCTTGCGTTCGAGTTTGTGAGCCTCATCGACCATCGCTTTTAGCTCTTCATAGGTATATTGTGTCGCTCCGACCGCGTCACCCTCAGAAAGAACGCCGCCGGTCGCACAGGTTTTGATCACATCGGCACCGTATTTGACCTGATAACGGACAGCGGCACGAACCTCGTCTACGCCGTTGGCAATGCCGGTTTTGATGTCGCCGTCAAAGAGTCCGGGCTTAAAGCCGTTCTCGTCGCAATGCCCACCCGTGATACCCAGCGAATGCCCGGCAGTCTGTACCCTCGGCCCGGCGATCCAGCCGTCGTTGATCGCTTTGCGGATCGCTATGTCGTCAAAATTTGGTGCTCCGACATTGCGGATCGTCGTAAATCCCGCCATCAGTGTTTTGTTAGCATTCTCTACTGCGAGTATCGCTCCAAACGAATCGAAATCATGCACCGCCGCGTTTGAACCCTCAGGGTCGCCAAGCACACGCCCGATGATATGCGTGTGAGCGTCAATAAATCCGGGCATCAGCGTAGCGTCGCCGAGATCAATGACCCTTGCCCCAGCAGGAACGGCGATGCTCGCACTCGGGCCGATCGCGACGATCTTGTCGTCAGTGACGACGATCGCACCGTTGCGGATCGGTTCACCGCCGCGTCCGTCGATGATCTGAGCGGCTCGAATGACCACGGTTCCTTTTCCTTTACGCTCACCCGGAGCCCCCTGTTGGGCAGCAAGTGATAAGACAGCGAGAAACAAAACGACAAAAATCACGAGTAGTTTTTTCATACAGTTGGGTCAAAAATAATTTCGGATGGCTAATTGTACATTGGTAACTGCATTTGAAAAAAGCGATCTTTCGCATTAACAATGTAGAATTACCAATGTGATCGATCTACGCAGCGATACAGTTACAAAACCCTCCGACAAAATGCGGGCCTCGATGGCATCCGCTGCGGTCGGCGACGACGTTTTTGGCGATGACCCGACGGTCAACCGTTTGCAGGAACGCGCGTGTGAGGTGTTTGAAAAAGAGGCAGCTTTGTGGGTTCCGACGGGGTGTATGGGTAACGAGATCGCCGTCAAAGTCCACACAAAACCCGGGCAGGAGATCGTTACCGAAGATCGCGGCCATATCTTGAATTACGAACTCGGAGCGGCAGCCGTCATCTCCGGCGTGACCATTCGAGCTGTAAAAAGCGGAGACGGTTCCGGGCATCTGACTTGGGAAGAGATCGAGCCTGCATTGAAGATAGACCCTCCATATTTTCAAGCCGCAACAGGCCTCATCGCCCTCGAAAACACCCACAATTTCGCCGGTGGCAGCGTGATGACATCTGCCGCGTGTGCCTATGTTTGCGAGCGGTCGCACGCCGTCGGTCTGCCCGTTCACATGGACGGAGCGAGGATATTTAACGCCTCGGTCGCGTTGGGCGAGTCTGTCGCCGATCTGACGCGAGGTTGCGATTCGGTGATGTTCACGCTGTCAAAAGGGCTTGGAGCACCGGCGGGATCCATATTGCTCGGCACAAAAGAATTCATCGCCGAATCCCGCATCTGGCGAAAACGCCTCGGCGGCGGCATGCGGCAGATCGGTATTTTAGCCGCGGCGGGACTGATCGCTCTCGACGAAGGGCCGCAGCGTTTACATGAAGACCACGAAAACGCTCGGGCGTTAGCTGAAGGGCTCGCTGGTATCAACGGCATCTCGATAGATTTCGAAAAGGTTGTTACTAACATCGTCATTTTCGACATATCCGGCACCGGAAAAACATCCGCTGAGATTGTAGAGTCGTTAAAGGACAACGGAATTCTCGCGATCGGCTTTGGCAATTTGATACGGATGGTAACGCATTTGGATGTGTCGGCGGATGATATTTCCAAAACCTTAGCCGCGATGAATACTATTTGTTAGTGCTTGTTACGCCCTTACTGACGTGCGGGCTTCCGCATTTTATCTCAGCGTTCTCTGTGGTCTCTGTGGCTACTTGAATTATGAACATCGAACAACTTAGAAAATACTGCCTCTCATTCCCCGGTGCGACTGAGGATATTAAATGGGGTGCCGATCTGTGTTTTTGTGTCGGGGCGAAGATGTTTTGCGTGACGGGGGCGGATTCGCTTGCTGGCGGGATGTCGTTAAAATGTACGCCAGAAAAGTTTGACGAGCTGATCGAACGCGAAGGCATCGATCCGGCCGCATATGTCGGCCGGTATAAATGGGTACGCATCGCCGACCTTAATGCCGTCACACCGGACGAACTAAAAGCATTGATCGAGAAGTCATACCAACTCGTTTTTGATAAACTACCTCCCAAGGTAAAGAAAACTATCTAGTTTGGAGTACCAACTTTAGTTGGCTCTTACGAGTAACAGCCGGCTAAAGCCGGGACTCCAAACACGGTACTCCAAACAATGATAATCGCCATTGACGGCCCAAGCGGAGCGGGCAAATCGACGCTCGGCAAGATGCTTGCCAAAAAACTGAACCTGCTCTATCTCGACACCGGTGCGATGTATCGTGCGGTTGCGTTGGCCGTGACGCGTGCCGGAGTTCCCTTTCGCGATATCGACCGCATTGCGGATATTGCTGAAAATTCCGAGATCGATCTCGTCGGCGAACCCGACGCGATGAAGGTAATGCTCGACGGCGAGGACGTTTCGGTCGATATCCGTACGTTGGACGCGGCACAATCGGCATCGGTCGTATCGACTATTTCGGAGGTTCGCCGGATCATGGTCGAGCATCAGCGGATCATCGGTAATTCGGCTCCAAACGGCTGCGTGCTCGAGGGCCGCGACATCGGCAGCGTTGTTTTCCCGCACGCTGACATCAAATTTTTCCTGACGGCAAAGCCCGAGGCTCGCGCCCGCCGCCGGTATACTGAGGATCAGGCAAAGGGACGTATTTCGACATACGAGCAGACGCTGGCGGAGATCAACGAGCGTGACGAACGCGACGTTTCACGCGAAGATTCGCCGCTGACCATCGCGGACGATGCAGTCGTTATTGACACGAGCGAATTGGACCTGCACGAGGTCTTTGAGCAGATGGTTGCAAAGGTCTCGGAAAAGCGCGCTTCCGCGGCGTAAAAGTTGACTTAAACAACGTGCGCACCTTAGAATCATAAGTTGCTCTTTTTATGTGCTCCCGTAGCTCAGTTGGATAGAGCGACGGCCTTCTAAGCCGTAGGTCGCACGTTCGAGCCGTGCCGGGGGTACCATTTGAAAATTGAGAATGGAAAATTGAAAATGAAAAATGTAGGAATTAGAGATCTTTCCTAAATTATTCATTCTCCACTATCCATTTTCCATTAGTTATGGCGGCTATAGTTCAGTTGGTTAGAACGCCTGATTGTGGTTCAGGAGGTCGTGGGTTCGAGCCCCACTAGCCGCCCCATTTCTTTTCATTAACGATAGCGGT
>JBGAUY010000005.1:79323-108684 GCA_044228425.1 Pyrinomonadaceae bacterium
GATAGCGGTTGTTGTTATGCGTCGACGGATATTTTCAAACTGGCTGGTCGTGTCAACGATACTTTTGTCGCTGGTTCTGATCGGCTCGGTCACCGGACAGCGAAGCATAAAAGGTGCTCCGATAGAAAATAAACTGCCCTACGTCCCCGGCGAATTGCTTGTCAAATTCTCCGGCGGTGCCGAGTCAACCTTTGCCCGCAGCGTCAACAGCATAATGGGTACGACCGCCGTCGAGACGCTTGGCGACAACAATTGGCAGCGTGTAAAACTGCCAGACGGCATGAGCGTCGAGAGTGCGATATCGGGCTACGAACTGCTATCTGGCGTCGAATACGCCCAGCCAAATTATTATTACCACCTACTCGCTACTCCCAATGACCCGCAATTTACCAGCTCCGGCATGTACGGCCTGACCAAGATCGGTGCTCCGTTGGCCTGGGATCTTTCGACCGGTAGCTCGTCGATCGTGGTCGTAGATATCGATAGCGGCATGCTCTACACCCATCAGGATCTTGCTCCAAACGCCTGGCTTAACACCGCCGAGATAGCCGGTAACGGAATCGACGATGATGCCAATGGCTATATTGATGACATTCGTGGATGGGATTTTTTCTATAATGTCGCCGATCCGACACCGGGCGCTGCGAGCGGGCATGGAACACATACAGCAGGAACTATTGGTGCTGCGGGCAACAACGCACTGAATGTGACCGGCGTTAATTGGAACGTCAAGATCATGCCGCTGAAGATCTACAGCCCCGCGGGCACCGATTCGACATCGGCGATGCTCGTAAATGCATACGCCTATACGCGTATGATGAAACTGCGCGGCGTAAATATCCGTGCGACCAACAATTCATACGGCAACTGCGGCGAAGCGTGCGGCTACGATCAGGCGACCAAGGACGGCATTGACGCAATGGGCGAGGCCGGCATCGTAAATGTATATGCTGCCGGCAATGACAACAACAATAACGACACAAATCCGGGCATCTCATATCCGTCCGTTTACACAAGCCCTAGCATCATTTCGGTTGCTTCGTCGACTAATACTGATGCCAAATCTAGTTTTTCAAGTTTTGGACTGACGTCGGTCGATCTTGCAGCACCCGGATCGAGTGTCTTGAGCACCTGGAACACTTCAAACACGTCTACCACTACGATCAGCGGCACATCAATGGCAACACCGCATGTGACCGGAGCCGTCGCCTTGCTCGCCTCATATCGGCCTGACCTTTCGGTTGCTTCGCTCAAGGCATCGCTGCTCAACAACGTTGACGTTCTACCGGCGTGGAGCACACTTGTAAAAACAGGCGGACGGCTAAACGTATTTAAGGCAATGCAAAATCCGACGGTTTGCAATTTTAATAACGGAGCGACCCGGATCCAATCGCGGGCTGCTGGCGGAACGTTTTTGATAAGCATACCTGCGGCGACAAATTGCGACTATTTTGTAAAGAGCAATAACGCTTGGGTGACCCGCAATACCGCCGAGGTCATGAGCGGAACCAATACCGTCAGCATCACCGTTGGACGTAATGTCGGCATGCCGCGAACCGGCACCGTCACTATCGGCGGACAAATTTACACGATCGTACAGGGCGGCAGCGGCCGCAAGGGCATCTAACATTGCCAACCTTTCGAACGGGAAAGGCATCTATTGATTGTTGATTTTTATAATTTAAGGTTTTCATGATCAGAAAAATATTTATTTTTGCGAGCATCTTGCTGCTGTTGTCGTTGCCCGCTTTTGCACAGTTAACAAAGCGGGCTCCGCGGCGTCAACCGCCCGCCAAATCGCTTCCGCCGGTTGATAAACTCCGCATTGCGATGGACTACGACAACGACGGTAAGGCCGACTTTGCTGTGTTTAACCACGCTACAAATAAGTGGAACATCGCCAAAAGCAACGGCGGCACGATCAGCCAACAGTTTGGCATTCGCGGGCAGGATTATTTTGTCCCCGGCGACTACGACGGCGACTCGATCGGTGATCTCGCAGTGTTTCGCGACTCCGAACATAAGTGGTACATCATGTATAGCTCGACAAGCGCACTGGTCACTATCGACTTTGGCGCAACGGGCGACGAACCCGTGGCTCGTGATTATGACGGCGACGGCAAGACCGATCTGGCAGTTGCCCGCAAGAATCTCTCGACAAACATTACTGCTTGGATAATTCGCAAGAGCTCGGCAAATCCGGTGACTACGGCCAACGTTACCGAAGCAACCGATTGGGGTTTTGCAGCCGACTCGACCTGTCCCGGTGACTATGACGGAGACGGCAAATTTGACCTCTGCGTACGCCGTGCCGCATCAACAGCGACTGGGCTGACGACCTTTATCACTAAATTGAGTTCGACCGGGTTGCAAGAATCTGTTGCTTGGGGACTTAACGGCGACCTTATCATCGCGGGTGATTATGACGGTGATTTCAAAACCGATTACGCTGTGCTTCGCGAAGGCAAGCTGCAGACCGACCCGCTCACGTGGCTCATCCGACGCAGCTCCGACACAACCGCAGTTGTTGTCGATCTGGGCATTACCGGCACATCATATAACGCTCAAAACGACTACGACGGTGATAACCGGACGGACCTTGCGGTTTGGGATAATTCGACCCAGACGTTTACGATCATTAACGCGCTGACGATGACCTCGTCAAGCTTTGCTTGGGGCGTCATTAACGATTACCCTATCGCGAGCTATCAAACACGTTAATCAACATTGAATGTCAGATCTAAAGTGGTTGGGGCTTAATGCTCCGGCCATTTTTGTTTCCCGCGAGGAATTATAGTAGCTTTTGAGTATTGCAAATGGCCGATCTGACAAACATCATCAACCATACCTTTCCGCAAAAGACCGTCGTCATTATCGGCGACCTCGTGGCCGATCAATTTCTAAACGGCACTATCTCGCGCGTTTCGCGTGAGGCCCCCGTCTTTATCTTGCGTCACGACATGACCAAAACGGTTCCCGGGTCCGCCGCAAATGCCGCAGTAAATGTCGCGTCGCTTGGCGGAACACCTGTGTTGATCGGACTCGCGGGGCAGGATGCTAACGGCAAGCTGCTGCTCGATGCTCTGCGTCAATCTGATATCGCTACGGATAATATCGTCACTGATGCGTCGCTGACCACAACGACCAAGGTTCGCGTGCTTGCCGGCCAACATTATGCCGCCCGCCAGCAGGTGATACGCATCGACTACGAAGCATCGCCCGATCTCGACGCCGCGACTAAGCAAAAGCTTCGTGACAGCCTCAGGGCCGCCGGACCAAATGCGGACGCGATCATCATCTCTGACTATAATTACGGGGCAGTATTTCCTGAGATATTTGCCGACGCTCTGGCCATCTCACGCGAGCGTGGCATACCCCTCGTTGTGGATTCACGATTCCGGCTCGAAAGTTTTAGCGGAGCCACAAGTGCAACGCCGAATAGCGACGAGGTCGCTCAGATTCTGGGCGAAGATTTTAAGGCCGACGATTGCGGCCAGCTTTGTGAGCGGCTTGGGCTCAGGTCTCTGCTTGTAACTAATGGAAATCGCGGTGTGCAGCTTTTTGAAAATGGCCAACCTCCGCTCCAGATCGACGCCGTCGGCGGGAGCGAGCCGGTCGATGTCACAGGTGCCGGTGATACCGTTATAGCAGCTTATACGCTGGGTCTAGCGTCGGGAATGAGCTTTGCGGACGCTGCAAAAATAGCCAATCACGCAGGCGGCATAGTTGTTATGAAAAAAGGCACGGCCGCCGTGACCGCAGCCGAACTGACGTCCGCGATCGCTAAACACGCCGACCCCGCATCCGCGAGCCAAGCTAATTAAACGACAATGTCCGATCTATCAGCCCCGATCATAAGCCGAGAGGAACTCGTCGAACGCGTAGCCACCGCTCGCACCAACGGGTCAACGATCGTGCTTGCGAACGGCTGCTTTGACCTGCTCCACGTCGGGCATATTCGTTATCTGGCCGGAGCTAAGAAACTCGGTGACGTGTTGGTCGTCGGCATTAATTCCGACCGACAGGCACACGCTCTAAAAGGCGAGGGCCGGCCGTTCATGCCCGAGAACGAACGGTCTGAGTTGATCGCAGCGTTGAAATGCGTCGATCTAGTAACCGTCTTTGACGAACCGACTGTCGAGCAACTTATCCGCGACATTCGCCCAGACATTCACGCAAAGGGCACCGATTACACGACCGACACCGTTCCCGAACGCGACATCATTCGAGAAGTCGGCGGCCGCGTCGCCATTGTCGGTGACCCCAAAGATCATTCTTCGACAGAACTTATTGCGAAGAGGGGAAATGGAGAAGAGGCAAAGGGGTGACAAGCACATCTCCTTTTCTCCTCAACTCCTCTTCTCCCCCACTTTCTTATGTGGACTGCCCGCACAAAAAACGATCTGGTCATCGAGGTCTGGGAAAAGCTCGACTGCGAAAATATCGGTGCGGTCGAGATCGAAGCCATCGAAGAGGCGGTTCGTGGACAATACGGCGAACAGGCGGTCGATTCGCCGATGCAGATCGCGAGATTGTTGGCTGACGAAGGCGCAGATTTGCGGCATTCCGAGATAATGGAGCTATACCTCGCCCGTGCGTCGAACCGGCCATACGAAGCGGCGTTTCGCAACGTGCTCGATATCAGCGGGCTGAAAAGTGCATCGAATTCGCTACGCAATCTTGAGTCTCTGCGTGCAAAATATAAAAAGGACGGCGACAAAGAAGGTGTCAGACTGGTGCGAGAGGCCGCCCTCAACGCAAAGCAACAAGCCGCCGAAACATCCGAACGAACCCGCGTTGATGAGGCCACGCGGCAGATAAACGCCGAGATCGCCGAGTGGTTTCGCGTGTGGCTGCAAACGCCCGAGCTATTCGAATCGTGGGTCGATCTGCGGCAGCGCTCACAAGACTTTATAGATAAATTTGGGCAGGAAAAACAAGATCAATAATGCGGCGATTTTTTGCACCACAAAGTAGTTTCAACGATAACCTCATCACCCTCGATGCGGACGAGACACGCCATCTGCGTGATGTTTTGAGGCTCCACGTCGGCGACGAAGTCTCCGTCTTTGACGGTGCAGGAAAAGAATTTGCCTGCACGATAAACGAGATCGGCAAGAAAGAGACGGTGCTGTCAGTCGTCAAAGAAATAGAGCCGTCCTCGCCCGAGTCACCATTTGCCATCACCATCGCTGCCACCGTGCTAAACGGCGAGAAGTACGATCTTATAGTTCAAAAGGCCGTCGAGCTCGGCATCACAAAACTAATCCCGCTTATCACCATCCGCTGCGACGTTAAACAAAAAGATGCCGCCAGGCGTCTCGAACGCTGGCGCCGCATCGCAATGGAGGCGACCAAGCAGACGGGCCGTGCAAAGCTGATGGAGATCGCGGAACCCGCAACCTTTGATAAATTGCTTGGCGAATTAAATGGTGAGAACGCAGTCCTGTTTTCCGAACGCGACGGCCGCGATTTCACCACCATCGCAGCCGACAAAAATATAACCGCACTTTACGGTCCAAAAGGCGGTTGGGATGACGTCGAATTAAAATTGGCCGCCGAACACAATATCAATATCGTAACTCTCGGCGGCCGTATTCTTCGTGCCGAAACGGCCGCGATCGCGATCACCGCGATACTCCAGCATCGTTTCGGCGATCTCAACTAATTATCTGTCTTCGGAGCCTTTGGCTTGAAATACGCGTCTCCACGCTGTGATAGTTTGGCCTTTTGTGCAAGCGTTTGCAGGGCCGAATCAAGCAGATCCTTATCATCTATCTTAAAGCTCGTAGTTCCCTTAACATCAACATCCGGGTCGTCAAACTGTACGACGAGGTATCGGCGTTTCGACTTGATCAGGCTCGCTAAGCCGGCTCCCGGTACGGGAATATGGCTGACTACAGTGCCACCCGTCGAAGTGACCGATTGTGATTGCGGATAGATCACCTGAAACGATTCATAAGGAATGCCAAATTTTTCTTTGTTGTCTTTTCCGCGAAAAACAAGCCGCTGGTTCGCGTCGTCAAAATTGAGCGTCCCGTCGATCTTGTCGCTGTAGCCAAACATCCCGCCCTCGTATTTTGCCTCAAACGTCGCCGGAGCCGGCTTTGCCGCCGGATTTGGCGTCTTGTCGATAGGCCTAGGTTGGGCCCCGACAACTGCTGTAAAACAAAGTGCAAACGCCGCCGCAATAAACATCGATCTCATAGGTTCATTATTCCTGAACGGTAGATTAAGGAGAGCCTTTTGTCGTTCAGTATATAGACGCGTCAGAGGCAGGATTGGTTGTTATTTGATCGAGGATACTTTCAGTTCGCCCTGATAAATGGCGACACGCCGTTCGGCGAGAGCGACATACTCGGCGGAGATCTCAGAGCCTAGCCATTCGCGGTCAAGCAGATGTGCCGTCTTGGCCGTCGTACCGCTGCCCATAAAACAGTCATAGACGAGATCGCCCTCGTTCGTCCACGTACGAATCTGGTCCTCGCAAAGCTGCTCAGGGAAGATCGCGGGATGCTCAAACGCTATCTTGTCACGCGAGCTGGAGGTGCCGACGTTGTAATAGAAGATATTTCCGACCTTTCGCTGTGTCTTGATCTCACGTCCGATATCTTCGTCCGGCAGATTGCCGCGTCCGACCTCGGTGATGCGAAAGGCTTTGATCTTTTGGCCCGCAGATTTTGTCGGCTCGGTGAGCGGATTGAAAGTTTTTGGCTGTCCCTTAGAAAAGCAAAACATATACTCAAAACACTGGCGATAACGCTTGCCGCAATCGCTCGGGATCGGGTTGTTTTTGGCGTAGATCATCGTGTCATGGACATTAAATCCGGCCTCACGAAACGCAAATGCGTGCTTAAAACTCGTCAGCGTTTCGTCGCCATTAACGGTGCGGTCACCGACCACCCACAGCACGACGCCGCCCTGTTTTGTCTTGGCGAACAGCGCTTGTGCGATCTCCTCAACCGGGAAATGATATCCGTTATAAACGCGCAGATCGTCATAGGGCGGACTGGTGATCGTCATATCGATCGTGTCGTCGGGCAGCCGCTGCAGCGTATCGATACAATTTTCGTGGTAGATCTTACCAAATTTCATATGTTGGTTAATGCGGCCATTTGGCCAGGAAATCGTTGATAAATGCTTTCTCGGGCTTTGCGGTTTCCGATTCGAGAAACTCGCGAAACTGCTCTTGCTCGTCCATGTATTGTTCCTCGGTCAGCTGTCCTGCAAAATACACGACACGCAGCCAGACGAGATATGTGTTGAGCACGTCGATCTGGTTGTATTCGACGATCTTTGTCAGGTTGCGTTCGAGCCACAGATCGGTTACCTGATCGCCCTTGACGTCGATCTTGCCCGGATAGCCGCAGAGCTTTGCCATCTCATCGAGCCGCGGCGTCATCGCTCCACCGGAAAATTTCTTTAATATGTCAAAATGGGCCTCGCTGTTGCGGGCGTCAAAATAATCCGGCCCTTCCCAAGGCTTGTTTGGCCGCTCGTTAAACGCCGGTGCGGTCACCTCATTGATGATCCCGCGTTGGATCAGAACCTGCAGGTCAGACTCCGCCGAGTTGTATCCGACGAGCTGCGGCCTGCGTTCGCCAAGGATGTACAGAAAGCGGTCTATGATCGACGCCTCGTCAACATCCATCTCCTCAAGCGGCAGTTTTGGCAGCGAATTTAACGAAAACTCCACAACACGCTCATTGTCGCGGTTAAAAAATGTCTTTCGCGAAAGAAACGCTATCGACACCACCCGCGAAAACATATATTTGAGAAACGGTCGCGGATTTTTCTCGGCATCGTACGCCGGCGAATGTTCCCACAGCCTCTGCATCGCATCGAGTTCGGTCGTGTCGTCGTCGAGGTCAAATAGCCGCTTGGCCCCGGCGGCATCCGGCACCCACTCCATATCAAAAAACAATGCGAGCTCGTGAATTGGACTTTTGAGCATTTATTAAAGAGGTAGATGAGCTGCCGAAAGGTAATGTGTTCTAGCGCTTAGGGTTACAAACAACGAAAGTCTAACACACCGGCGCGCAAAATGAAACAACTTTTTTAAACAGCGCGCAAATTTGTATTGGGATAAATTCGGGAGTAATATGTGCTGATAATGGACGCGGTCACACAAAAACGCCACTCAAAACTCGGCATTGCATCATGCCTGATGGCATTTGGTATATGGGTGTACTTTTTAGTGATGCTGTATCTGGTATTTTATGTCGAGGGATTTACCAAGGTACTAAATGATCTTTTTGTGCCGGAGTCTCGCGGAATATCAGATTTTCGCGGCATGGGCACAGCCATCGTGGTACTTGCTGTGATCTTTTTCCTGATACCGGTGGCAGGTCATATCTTCGGACTCCTAATGGGCGTGATCAGTATTATTTTGCCAAAGAACAAACGTCTCTTTCCCGCCGCAGGCATCGTATTAAATCTCCTGCCAGTCGTGATCCTATCGATCTTTTACCTGATCGGAACGCTATCGCCTTCTTAAAATTCAGCGCACCAAAATGTGTGTGGCGTGGCGTATATGGTTTGGCTATTGCCAACAATAACAAACAATACTCCAGCTAAACCCTTATAACACAATAATATCGACCTTTTGGCACAATGCTTGCTCCTAACACAGGCGAAACCGCCGCGAGCGGCAACATTCGACCGAAACAAGGAGTAACTAAATGAAAAAATTGACAATGACATTTCTAATGGGCGGAATGCTCACGGTATTGTTGTCCGCAACGGCCGTCTTTGCTCAGAGACAAAATTGCGACTCGAACGGGCGTCGGGACCGCAACTATAACGAACGCAGTTATGACAACGCTTCGTATCAAAACCGCGATCAAAACCGCCGCCGGGGCGGAAATTACAGCGACGCGTATTATCAAGAGCAAAATGGATATGACCAGTCGGGCTACTACGACAACGGCTCATATTATGGCTACGACAACCGCAGTGTTTATCAAAAGCACCGAAAGAAAATCAATTATGGTGTATCAATTGGTGCCGGTGCCATCATCGGAGCGTTGATCGGCGGCAAAAAAGGTGCCCTGATCGGAGCCGGAGCGGGGGTCGCCGCAGGTGCGATCATTACTAAAAAGACAAAACCAAAGACTACATATTACGGTTACTAAGCCGCTGATATTTGGTAAACAAAAAGCCCCGATGATCTATACAGGTCATCGGGGCTTAATAATTGGCAAACGCTGCCTCGGTTAATACGTGTAAGTATTGGCCGCGATCATTGTATCTGCGATACGCTGCCGGGCGGCGATAGTGTTGATCGGCGAGTTGTTTTTAGTAAACCGCTTTAGAGCGACCAGCAACGTGCGGCCCTCGTCGCCTTCGGCGATGGCGGCGATGGTGTTCTTTGCTGCGGCTTCGATACGCTGAACGGCATCGTTGCAATAAACGCTCGCCATATCGATATAGCGGCCGGCTGCCTCTTCGCCGTGTTTATCAGCGTATTTTTTGGCACGCAAGATAGCGGTTTCCATCTGATACGCATCCATGATGATGTCCGCACAATTGATCAAAACCTCTTGCTGGTTAGCGAGTTCCATCATGTATTTCTGGGCAGCCGTGCCAAGAACCATCAACGCAGTTTTCTTAGCATTAGCGGCAAGCTTTGTCTCCGCCGCCAAGATTCCTGTATCCTCGTCAAACGACATCTGCGGATTGAGAATCTCTTCTTGCAGGGCGGTCGCGGCTTGCAGCAAGCCGAGCTTGCCCTTCATCGCACGTTTCATTAGTTGGCCCGGAATGAGCATACGGTTGATCTCGTTAGTGCCCTCAAAAATGCGGTTGATGCGGCTGTCGCGATACGCTTTTTCGGCCGGATAATCCGCCGAATATCCGTACCCGCCGTAGATCTGGACCATCTCGTCAACGACGTAATCGAGCGCCTCAGAACAAGCGACCTTGTTGATAGACGATTCGACAGCGTATTCCTCGATCGACTGCAGCTTTTTGTCATTGCCATGATCTTCGCCGATCAGTGCGTCGATCATGCCGACCGTGCGATAGGTGATCGATTCGGCGACCCAAGTGCGGATCGCCATCTCGGCGAGCTTGTGCTTGATCGCACCAAACGACGAGATCGGCTTGTTAAACTGATGCCGCTCATTCGCGTAGCGAACCGCTTCGTGAATCGCAAGTTTTGCACCGCCCGTTACCGAAGCACCGAGCTTGAAACGGCCCACATTGAGCACGTTAAACGCGATCTTTGCACCGTCGCCAACATTGCCGATCAGGTTGCCGACCGGGATTTTCGCATCCGATAGGATGACCGCCGTCGTTGACGATGCCTTGATGCCGAGCTTGTGTTCCTCGTTGCCGGGACGGCAATTATCGCTGCGCGGGACGAGGAAACAGGAGAATTTTTCTTTTTCGCCATCGACCTTGGCAAAGACGAGATACACGTCTGCAAAACCGCCATTCGTGATCCACATCTTTTCGCCGTTAAGCGTCCACGTTTGGCCGTCTTCGGAAAGTTTGGCGACGCATTTTGCACCGAGGGCGTCGGAGCCGGAACTTGATTCGGTCAGGCAATATGCCGAGACGGCTTCGCCCGAGGTGATCTTTGGGATCCACTCTTGTTTGAGTTCCTCAGAACCCCAATAGAGTATCGGAAGCAATCCGATCGAGGTCTGCGCACCATAAGTCGAACCAAAACCGCTGCCCCGTCCGACCATCTCGGCAATAATGCAGCCCGAGGTCTGGTCAAGCGCCATGCCGCCATATTCCTCGGGAATATTTGCACCGAGCAGCCCCAACTCGCCCGCTTTTCTCAACAGGCTGCGTCCGACTTCGTAGTCGTGCTCCTCAAGTGCGGACATATTTGGTACGACCTCGTTGTCGATATACTCACGGCACGTTTCGCCGATCATCCGATGCTCGTCGGTAAAATCCTCCGGCGTAAAAACCTCAGCCGACGTCGAATCAGCGATCAAAAACTCGCCGCCCTTTACATATTCTTTTTCCATTTGTGCTTCCATTTTATTGCTCCTCTTTTTTGATCTATTTCGCGTGCTGTGAGATCGACAGCAGATTTCCGTCCGGATCCTTGAACCACGCCACTTTTGTCCCGTCGGGTGCCGCCCAGATACCTTGCTCGTCCTGCGTCATCCAAGGAAAGTCGTAAAACTCGAATTTGACGCCGCGGGAACTAAGATCCGTCGCGGATGCCGCAATGTCATCAACCTCCCAGCCAAGAACTGAGAATGCATGCGGCGTAAACTCTTGGACAGGCGTCAGTCTAAACATGATGCCGCCCGTATCGAATACGAGGGCAAATCCGTCGTCGGATATGAAGGTAAGCCCGAGCGTTGTTTCGTAAAACTGTTTTGCCTCATCCTTTTTGATCGTCGGTATCAGGATCACGGGCTTGGCTTTCGTCAGCATGTTAGTCTCCCCGAATTAGTCGATCCTCTCAAATATACCGGCTGCCCCCATGCCGCCGCCGACGCACATTGTGACCATGCCGTAGCGTTTGCCGGTTCGTTTTAGTTCCTGCAAGACGGTCGCGGTCAATTTCGCTCCGGTGCATCCCAATGGATGACCGAGGGCGACGGCACCGCCGTTGACATTTACCTTGCTTGGGTCCATTTCGAGGACCTTCATCACCGACAAACCCTGTGCGGCAAAGGCTTCGTTAAGCTCGATGACGTCGATCTGATCGAGTGTCAGGCCCGCGAGTTTTAGAGCCTTTGGTATTGCATAGACGGGGCCGATGCCCATTTCCTCGGGCAGGCATCCGGCGGTGGCGAACGAGATGAAGCGTGCTAGCGGTTTGATTCCAAGTTCGCTTGCTTTGTCTGCGGACATGACGACCGCCGCGGCGGCTCCGTCGGACATCTGCGACGAATTACCGGCAGTGACCGTGCCGTTGACGTGAAAAACTGCTCTCAGTTTCGCCAGCCCCTCGACCGACGTGTCGGCACGCGGACCTTCGTCCTGAGCAAAAACGATCTCTTTGCGGCGAACGCGTCCACCTTCGTCAAGCTCATCGACATAGACATTCATCGGGACGATCTCGTCGGTGAATTTGCCTGCCGAAATAGCGGCCAAAGCTTTCATGTGCGAGTTGTATGAAAATTCATCCGCCTGCTCGCGGGTGATCTCGTATTTTTTGGCGAGATTCTCCGCCGTCAGGCCCATGTTCAAATAGTAATCGGGATATGTGTCCGCTAGGCCCGGATTTGGGCGAAAGGTGTTTCCGCCCATTGGGATCACGGTCATCGACTCAAGCCCGCCCGCGACGATCGCGTCGGCACCGCCCGCCATAATGCGTTCGGCGGCGAGAGCGATCGTCTGCAAACCCGACGAGCAATAACGGTTGACGGTCATCGCCGAAGCCTCGACCGGCAACCCCGCAAGTATCGACGCCGTCCGTGCAACGTTCATTCCCTGCTCAGCCTCGGGAAACGCGCAGCCCATGATGACGTCATCGATCAGCTCCGGTGAAACGCCCGCACGAGCGACCGCTTCTTTGATAGCCGTCGCCCCAAGCTCGTCCGAACGCGTATTTTTCAAAGTGCCCTTCGGGGCCTTACCCACAGCCGTTCGCACGGCCGATACTATTACTGCTTCTTTCATACTTTTCTGCCTTCCAGATCATCGATTTTTTTCGAAACTCGATGCACATCCATCATCCTTGCCGTTCCCTCACCACCGCTTGTCGAAAATGAAGCGAACATTTGCCAGTAACTGAGCGCCTCGCGATATTTGGCAAGCTGCGCTTCGCCTGCGAGCGTGTCGCCCCAATTCTCATAATACGAACCGCGCACCTCGCAATCGGGAAAATAGCCTTCGCCGCGGTCGGTCGCCGCAAGCATCGTCGGCTCGATCTCGGCATATTTTCCTTCGCGTGCTATTTTCCACCAGTCCGGACTCATATCGATACCTCGACCATTTCCACGCGAAACACCCGATCTAAAACAGCCGGCTCGATCTCAACCAAAAACCCTCGCTTCCCTCCGTTGATGAAGATCTTGTCGAGTTTAAAGATCGTCGCTTCGACATACACAGGCATCGCTGTTCGCGTACCAAACGGCGATGTGCCGCCAACGAGATAGCCTGAGTGTTTAGATGCACGCTCAGGCGTTGCGGGCTCGACCGATTTGACGCCAATGTGACGGGCCAGATTCTTGGCCGAAACCTGTCGGTCGCCGTGCATCAACACGATCAGAGGCTTTTTTTCGTTCGTTTCAAATATCAAGGTCTTAACGACCGCGTGTTCGTCCACGCCTAACTGCTTTGCCGATTCGCCCGTCCCGCCTTTTTCGACGTAATCATAAAGGTGCGGCACAAACTCGACCCGTTTCTCTCTCAAAAACCTGACTGCTTGCGTGACCGGAAAATCCATAAGAATTTGCCCACGAAATACACGAAACACTCGAAATAAAGAGCAAAACTATTTGTTCGTCAAACGATTACCTATTTTTCGTGCCTTTCGCGTATTTCGTGGGCTAAACCTCTTTATACCGAAAACACGATGTCAAATGATCGTTAACCATCCCCGTCGCCTGCATAAATGCGTACATTATTGTCGAGCCGACAAAGTTGAATCCGCGTTTTTTCAAGTCTTTCGAAATTGCATCTGAGATCTCGGTCTTTGCCGGCACATCGCCGTGGCCTTTTAGCTTATTCACTATAGGCTTGCCGCCGACAAAGCCCCAAATATATTTGTCGAACGAACCAAATTCTTTCTGCACCGCTAAGAAGGCTTTGGCGTTACGAACCGCCGAGGCGATCTTCAAACGGTTGCGGATAATGCCTTCGTTAAGCATCAGTTTCGCGCATTTCGCGTCCGTATATTTTGCGACCTTTGCCGGGTCAAAATTGTCGAACGCCGCACGATACGCATCACGTTTTCTGAGAATCGTGTCCCAAGACAACCCGGCTTGTGCTCCCTCAAGTATCAGAAATTCAAAGAACAACCGATCATCATGCACCGGCACGCCCCACTCGGTGTCGTGGTACGGGATGTTTAGATCGTTGCTTGCCCACGTGCAGCGTTTCATTCTAGTTCCTCAGCGGCTTGCCGGTTTTCAACATCGCTGCGATGCGATCCTGCGTTTTTCTCTCGCCGCAAAGCGAAACAAAAGCTTCGCGTTCGAGGTCGAGCAGGTAACGCTCGCTAACCTGCGTCCGATGATTGATCGTGCCGCCGGCCATGATGTGTGCGAGCTTTTTACCTATGAGCTGGTCATGGTCAGAGATAAACCCGCCCTGTTTCATCATGTGCAGAGCGAGTTTTAACGCCGCCTCGACCGGTTCACCAAGCACCGTGATGTCGGTTCGCTCGACCGGCTGGACGTATCCCGCTGCGGCCATGTTCAACACCTCTTGCTTTGCGTCCTGTATAAGTCGGTCGCCGTTCATCGAGATCGCGTCGCTGTCACGCAGAAATCCGAAAGCACGGCCTTCTTGTGCCGAAGTCGCAACCTTGCCCATCCCTAGCGTTTCAAAAGTCTTTTTCAAAAACGCGAGCGGATCGGCGTCAGGGGCCTTACTTGCGGCGTCCATCGCACGCATGGTCATCTCCTTGGTGCCGCATCCGGCCGGGATCACGCCAACGCCGACTTCGACGAGGCCGATGTAAGTTTCGCCAGCCGCACGAACCTTATCACCGTGCATCGCGATCTCACAACCGCCGCCAAGCGTCAGGCCGTATGGCGCCGTGACGACCGGCTTTGCCGAATACCGCAGACGCATCACCGCGTTTTGCAGGGCACGGACCATCATATTGATGTCGTCCCATTCTTCTTCCTGCGCGGCAAGCAGTAGCATCATGATGTTCGCCCCGGCCGAGAAATTGCCGCCCTGATTGCCGACGACGAGCCCGGTGAAATTTTTCTCGACCTCGTCGATGGCAAAATTCATCATCGGTACCGTGTCGCCGCCGATCGAGTTCATCTTTGAGTGAAATTCGAGACACGCAACGCCGTCGCCGATGTCGATGAGCGATGCGCCGGGATTTGATTTGATAACGCCGGTGCGTTCCTTAATGTCTTTAAGAATAAGGACGCCCGGACGTGCGGGCATCGGTTTGTATTCGCCCGCGACAAGATCATAAAACGAATGGTTGCCGCCCTCGTTCTTATAAAAGCTGGTCGCTCCCGACGCAAGCATCTTCTCGACATTGGCGGGAATTGCTTGACCTTCCTTCTTCATGCGTTCGACGGATTCGGCAACGCCGATCGCGTCCCAAGCCTCAAAAACACCGATCGTCCAGCCAAATCCCCACTTAATGGCGTTGTCGATCTCGACGATCGTATCGGCGATCTCAGGGATACGGTTTGCGGCGTAACGGCAGACACGCGATGTCGTATTCCAAAGGAACTCACCTACGCGGTCATCACCCCAAACAAGAGTTTTGACACGTTTGGCTTGATCCTCGATCTGTTTGGCTGCATCAAGCGACGGGAATTTTGTCTTTTCCTGAGGCTTGTATTCAAAGGTGTTTAAATCGAGTTCGAGAATGACGCGCTTGCCCTCGGCGTCTTTGGATTTTTTGAAAAATCCGCCGCCGGTCTTATCGCCAAGCAGCTTTTTGTCGAGCAGCGTCTGGATCAATTGCGGCAGTACAAAAACGTCGCGGTCTTCGTCGTCGGGAACTGCTGGATAGAGATTATTTGTAACGTGAGCCGTCACGTCCAGGCCCACGAGGTCACTGGTGCGAAACGTCGCCGACGATGCGTGACCGATGGCTTTGCCGGTCATCTGATCGACCTCGGTCGGCGTCCAACCGCCCGCGATCATCTCGTGGATCGTCGCCATCATGCCAAAAACGCCGATGCGGTTCGCAATAAAATTTGGACGGTCTTTTGCCGGAACAACGCCTTTGCCAAGCCGCTGGTCGAGAAAGCCTGAGATCTTGCACGCGATCTCGCCGTTTGTTTTCGAGCCCGGAATAACCTCTACGAGCTTCATATAGCGCGGCGGGTTAAAGAAATGGATGCCGACAAAATGTGCCTTGAAATCGTCCGAAAACGGCTCGGCGATTGAATCGATCGGGATACCGCTCGTATTCGAAGCGATCACCGCCCCAGGCTTGCGGTACTTATCGACCTCAGCGTACAGCTTGTGCTTGATCTCAAGATTTTCCACGACAGCTTCGATGACAAAATCACAATCCTTGATCTTGGCAAGATCATCAGTGAAATTGCCGGTCGTGATCAGCTTGGCGTTGTCGGCAAGCATAAACGGCGCAGGCTTTAATTTCTTAGCCGCGTCAAACAGCGAATTGACGATCTGGTTTTTGTCCGTCACGCTCTCGTCCTGCGGCGCGATGTCGAGCAGCAGCGTCGGAATACCTGCGTTTGCCAAATGCGCGGCGATGCCCGCTCCCATTGTTCCCGCACCCAAAACTGCGGCTTTTGCGATGTTCATATCTTGTCCTTACTTCCCAAATTTTAGCGCTTCTAATTGCAGGAATTATAACTGAATGAATGTTCATTCAGCAAGCTCAAAATGAAATCCCGTTAGATAATTTGCTTTGCGTTATCTTTGCGTCGCTGCGATTTAGCAGGAAACTACACCCCCCGCTGAGCCGCGAAGCCCGCAGAGTAAAACAATGACTCTAAAATCGGTCGATCACCGTCACGCCTGTTCCCGAAAAACTATTCATATCGACAAGTTCGACAATTGACTCTTCAAGCGTAATCGTTTTCCCGATCAGCCTTTGCGGTTCGAGTTTGCCCGTGCGGATCGTCTCGAGCATTTCGGGGTAGCGGTGTGCCTGCATTCCGTGGCTGCCGATGATCTCAAGCTCGCGGCCGATGATCTTGTCTATTGGGATCGGCGTCAGGTGCTTGCCCGATTCCATAATACCGACCTGAATGTGTTTGCCGCGTTTTCTAAGAGACGAAATTGAGTTAACCAAAATGTCCGGATGCCCGAGCGCGTCGATAGATATGTGGGCACCGCCTTCGGTAATGTCGAGGATCGCTTCGGCAGAGTTGCCGTAAGTCGAATCAATGGCGACCTCGGCTCCGATCGAGCGGGCAAACTGCAGCTTGTCTTCGGCAATATCGACGGCGATCACCCTAGCACCAAACGCCGCAGCGATCATTATCGCGGACAAGCCGACACCTCCGCATCCGTGAACGGCGACCCATTGTTCGGCGGCGACGTTACCTTGATCGATGACGGCACGATACGATGTTGCAAATCTACAACCCAACGAAGCGGCGGTGACAAAATCGATCTCGTGGGGCAGCCGAACAAGGTTTGTGTCCGCAAACTCGATGTGAACATACTCGGCAAATCCACCCCATGCGGTAAATCCAGGTTGAAATTGCCGGTCGCAGACCTGTTGATCGCCGTTAAGGCATGGCTCGCAGACACCGCATCCACAAACAAACGGCAGCGTTACTCGATCGCCCAATTTGAAATTTGAGATCTCAGATCCGACCGCGACAATCTCGCCTGCAAGCTCATGTCCGGGCACGTGCGGCAGCTTGATATCGGGGTCGTTGCCCATCCAGCCATGCCAATCGCTGCGGCAGATGCCGCAAGCTTTTACCGCGAGCACAACACCGGTGGGCGAGGCTTGCGGATCAGCGACTTCGGTTACGATTATTGGCCCTTTGAATTCCTGATAAACGGCTGCTTTCATTGAATCGCTGAGCTACAAAAAATGCTCTTGACATGTAATTGAAATCGGTTAATACTTCTCAAGTTAATCAAAAAATTTAAGAATTTGAAACCAAGAAACGGCTGTCGTTCTTTCGGACTTTCGACTTTGTCCGTAATACCCACTTAGGAGAAACATAATGGTTAGAAAGATATTTTTGTTACTGTACGCAATGTTTGTATTCGGCTCTCTCGCAATTGCTCAGACACCGACGCCAACGCCGACACCGGCTAAGTCAACAGCATCCGCTGATAAACCGGCAAAGCCACCTCAGTTTCGGTCGACCAAGGATCAGGTCAAAGAAGCCCAGACAATGCTCAAGTCAAAGGGTAAATTTAGCGGCGAGGTGACAGGTGTTTCAAGTGCTGAATGGAAAACTGCCGTCAAGGCATATCAAGGCGATAACGGGCTGACCAAAACCGGTTCGCTCAATCGGGCGACGCTTGAGAAAATGGGCATCGCTCTTACCGACAAGCAAAAAGATATACCGGTAAATCCCGATCACATTGCCTCAGGTGACGGCAAAGGAGCTAAAACAGACGGTGCGGCAAAGACCGACGCCAAATCGTCAGATGGCCCGAAAAAACCCGCTCCGTTTACGGCAAACAAGGACCAGATCACGGCACTTCAAAAGGTATTGATAGCCGGGAAGATGTTCGCAGGCGAAGCTAACGGTGAACGAAGCGATGCTCTGAAAGATGCGGTCAAAGCATATCAAAAGGCGAACGGCCTGAAAGAAACCGGCGGCATCAACGCCGCAACGCTCGAAAAGGCGGGCATCGCATTGACCGATAAGCAAAAAGACCAGGTCGCCGCCCAGGCCGCGTACGACGCAGCAAAGACTCCTAAGAATTAGCGTGGTCCACTTTGGTCCATCTTGGTCCACCTGGTCCGGACCGGACCAAAGAATTCAAAACTGTCGGCCGATGCGTATTTCTCGCATCGGCCTTTTTTGTAGAACACCCTGTTTCAGGTTATATTTATCGCGAATGCAAGACGCTAATGTCTATACATATCTGACGCCTATCGCGATCTTTTTCGTGCTGATCGAGGTCGCACTTTGCTACATCTACAGGCGGGACTACGTTTCTTTTCCTGAGGCGGTCGCAAATTTTGGCACGGCTCTCGGCAATCAGACTGTCAATGTGCTCGTCGCGGCGGGCGTCTATGTCGTCTATGGCTATCTGTGGGAAAACTATCGCATTTGGACGATCGAGATGCATTGGTGGTCATTTATCTTGCTGCTGCTTGGCGTTGATTTTATCTTTTACTGGGTGCATCGCTGGGGGCACGCGATCAATATTATGTGGGCCGCACATTCGCCGCATCACTCCGCCGAAGAGATGAATTTTATGGTCGCTCTGCGGGCGAGTGTGACGCAGCGGTTTTGCTCATTCTTGTTTTTCTGGCCGCTCGCTCTCATCGGTTTTCCGCCGTTTTATATTTATATGATGGCGGGCATTCACCTCTTTATCGCGTTTCTGCACCATACAGAGTTTATCGGCAAGCTCGGTTGGTTTGAAAAATACTTTACGACGCCTTCGCATCATCGTGTGCACCACGGCGTGAACTTTCCCTATTTAGATAAGAATTTTGGCGAGTTTTTGATCATCTGGGACAAGATGTTTGGTTCGTTTGCCGAGGAAAAAGAAAAGGTCGTGTATGGCATCTACGACCATCCGAAAAGCTGGAATCCGGTCCGGATCAACTTTCATTTCTTTATTGTTCTCTGGCGATACGCCGTCGCGGCTCCGTTTTGGTGGGACAAGATCCGCGTGTGGTTCATGCCCGCCGGGTGGCGGCCACGCGGCTTGCCGCAAAAAGAAATGGTCGAGATCACGGCTGAGAATCAGGTAAAATTTCGCTCGACAATGTTTGGCAGATCGCACCTTTATCTCATCGTTCAGCTAGTCGTCGGCGTCTTTCTAATGCTCGGCGTCATCTCAAATCTGCTAGCGTGGAACCTCACCCAGCGTTGGCTTGGTGCCGCCTTGCTATGGTGGCACATCATAAATTGGAGCGGCATACTCGAAGCAAAACCCTGGCTATGGATCTCAGAAAACCTGCGGATCATCACGACACTCTACGCCGTCATAGCATTTAACCAGCTCTATCAACCGTCGGGAATGCTGTTTGCGGTCGTTGGCGTGTCGGTGTTCTCATCCATATGGACAAATCTGTATTTCCGGCCAAACAGCCCTAAATTGGCTCCCGCATAGTAACAATATATGAGGATTATATTCGCGCTCGTCATCACAATAGTTTTCGTTACCGGAATGTCCGCGCAGACCGACAACTCTGCCGTCGCGATCCGCAAGATCATGGACGACCAGGCGGCGGCGTGGAATCGCGGCGATCTGGACGCATTTATGTCGATCGGTTATTGGCGCTCGGACAAGCTTAGGTCCGTCTCCGGCGACCGCATCACCTACGGCTGGCAGCAGACGCTCGACAATTACAAAAAGACCTATGCCACAAAAGACCTGATGGGCAAGCTCGACTTTTCCGAACTCGAGATCGAGGTCCTGTCCAAAAACGCCGCGTTCGTGACCGGCAGCTGGCATCTGAAACGCGAAAAGGACGATCCGAAGGGCAAATTCACTCTTTTGTTCTGTAAGTTCAAAGAAGGTTGGCGGATCGTTGTTGATCATACGTCCTGATTCACAGGAACTTTTGCCCGAGCCTCGCGTAAATAGAGGTTATGAAAACGCTTCTTTTTGCTGTATTTATCAGCCTCGTCTCTACGATTTTCGCGTCGGCTCAGGTTCCGTCGCCGCTAACCGAAAAAGATTTTGTCCGAGTCGATGCCAATTCGCGTGCGGGATTTGGATATCCGTATTATCTCTACGTACCGCCCGAGCTGCGTGACGAAAGCGAAAAAAAACAAACGCAGACGATACTTGTCCTACCCAACAACACCGGCAAGGTCGATGACGATTTTGCAGTGCACGAGGCCGATGTTAAAAAGCGGATGGCAACTGCAGGCGGCATCGCTTCAGCGTTAAAGGTCGCGGTTTTGATGCCGGTGTTTCCGCGTCCGCAGAGCGATTGGCAAATATACACTCAGGCGCTCGACCGCGATTCGATGGTGACGGAAAAGAAAGAGTACCGCCGGCTCGATCTGCAGATGGTTGCGATGATCGATGACGCTAGAAAGCGGCTGGCCGAGGGCGGGATCAAGTTTGACAAGCGTGTGCTCATCAACGGATTTTCGGCCCAAGGGATGTTTGCCAACCGTTTTACGTTCCTACACCCGAACCGCGTCAAAGCAGCGGCTATCGGTTCGCCCGGCGGCTGGCCGATCGCCCCGGTCGAAAAATATAGAGACAAAACTTTGCGTTACCCGATAGGCATTGCTGATCTTAAAACCGTTGCGGGAAAAAAGCTCGATCTCAAATCCTTGCGCCGAGTGCCGCTCTTTATTTTTATCGGCAGCAAGGACGAGAACGACTCGGTTCCTTTTGGCGATTCGTACGATGACGAGGACCGCGAGATCATCAATCCGCTTTTTGGCAAAATACCGGTCGACCGCTGGCCGATCTCCGAAACCCTTTATAAACAGGCGGGGCTCAACGCCGTATTTAGGATCTATCCGGATGTAGCTCATACGGTCACGCCGCTGATGCGCGACGACATACGGGCATTTCTGCTAAAACATAAGTAGAGAATATGCCAAAACGAATCGGGCTGATCCAAACGCGTGGCATCGGCGACATTATCATTGCGCTGCCGATCGCGGATCATTTCATTGAGCTAGGGCATGAGGTGGTGTGGCCGATCGACGCCGATTTTGTCCGTATTTTTGCACCTATCAAGCCCGAGATAATGTTTCTGCCGGTTGAGAAAGGTGCGGGTTACTTTTTTCACGATCCGGTCCGTCTCATCGCCGAGCATAAGTGCGAACGTACGATCAGCTTGTATTCCTACCTTAGCGACTTGAACATCTATGACACTCGTCTTTCGGGATCACTAAAGTTCGACGAATACAAATATGCCATCGCGGGGGTGCCGTTCGCAAAAAAATGGGATCTCAAATACGAGCGCGATATGGCTCGCGAACAGGCTCTGTTTGATTCGCTAAATATCAACGGGGACTACGTCTGTTTTCACGGACAGTCGTCTGATATGCCCGAGCCGCTCGTATTGCCTGAGCGAATGGCAGATGGTCTTCAGATAATCACTCTCAAAAAGATGTCCGATACCGAAAGCCCTTTTGACTGGCTTTTGACGCTTGAGCGTGCAAAAAAGCTGATCCTCATCGACAGCTGTTTTGCCAATTTGGTCGAACAGATGAACCTCGACGGCGATAAATGCATCATCGTCAAAAACTCTGTCCAGCACACGCCGGTTTATAAAAACGGCTGGCAGTTTATGTTTCCAAGCCAATTTGAGCGCGTCTAACCACACAAAATGCGCTATCCTGTCTGACAAGACAACCAACTAATTTCAAGAGAGGAAAACCGATGAAAAGCACGCTACTGCTTAGTTTTGTTCTGCTATTTACGGCATTTACCTTTGCTCAAAAACCCTACACGATCGAGCAATATCTGAATATCAGATCGGCAAGTTCGCCGTCTATGTCGCCGGATGGTCGTGAGGTCGCCTATCTGTCAAACGTGACGGGTACGACGCAGGTGTGGTCGGCTCTCATCTCGTCGCCAAAGCCGAAACGTTTGACCAATTACGAAGACAACATCAGCTTCGTTGAGTGGCTCGGCGACGGCAGCGGCATGATATTTGGCAAGGCCAAGGGTGGAGACGAAAACACGCAATTTTACTGGATGGACAAATACGGCGAGCACGTCAAGGCACTGACCAACGACCCGTCAGTGCGGCATAATTTTGGCTTTGTCACTCCTAACGGAGAGACGATCTACTACGCTTCAAATAAGCGAAACCGCACTTTTTTTGACATCTATTCGATGGATCTCGATTCGGGCGTAGAGAAATTGCTGTATAAACAAGACGGTAATAATAGCGTCGCAGCAGTCAACAATGACGGCTCAAAACTGATCGTTTCGCGTGACGGCACCGAATTTAGCCTTGACAACAACCTCTATCTGATCGACATCGGGACCGGCAAGGAGCAGCTTTTGACTCCGCACAAAGACGCGACACAATATGGCGGCGTAAGCTTTTTGCCGGACGGCAAATCGCTCGTGCTCGCATCGGACGAAGGCCGTGAGTTTTACACGCTCGCGAATATGCGGCTAAAAAACGCTGCAAATTCGAGCGACTGGAGCGATAAGAATCGCGAGCTAAAGTTCATAGCGGGCGTAGCAAATGATGTGACGGGTATCGCGATGAGCGACAGCCCGAGCAAGATCGCATTTGCGACAAACCGCGAGGGATTTTCGGAGCTATGGCTGCAGCCGATCGAAACGGACGGCAAACCGCTCGTAACTTTCTTTACCGGCAAAATGGAAAAGATACCGCTGCCAGCACAAGGCGTGCTCGGCGGTTTGTCCGTCGATCGTGCTCAAACGACGCTCGCTTTTTCGTTTAGCTCGGCGACGAGTAGCAGCGAGATCTGGACGTACGATCTGGAAACAAAAAAGCTACATCAGATCACGCGCAACGATTACGCAGGGGTTTCGCAACAGACATTTGTTGAACCAAAGCTAATTAAATACAAGTCGTTTGACGGCCTTGAGATACCGGCGTGGTATTACGAACCGTCGCGGCGGCGCGATTTTACGCTCAAAGTGGGCCCAAAGGGCAGCGATAAGCTCGCCGTGAAAAAAGAGATACTACCGGTTATCGTGTCGGTCCATGGCGGTCCCGAGGGGCAGTCGCGGCCGGGTTTCAATCCACTGTTCCAATACTATTTATCGAGAGGCTATGCCGTACTCGATCTGAATGTTCGCGGATCGACTGGTTACGGCAAGACGTACACGCATCTAGATGATGTTGAAAAACGTGAAGATTCGGTCAAGGATCTAGCTTTTGCCGCCGAGTGGCTTAAGACGACGGGCGGAGCCGATCCAAAACGTATCGCCGTCATAGGCGGCAGTTATGGCGGATATATGACAATGGCCGCGATCACCCTTTATCCGGATCTGTGGGCCGCGGCGGTCGGAACGGTCGCGATCACAAATTGGGAGACTTTCCTCACAAATACATCGGGCTATCGCCGCCGTCAGCGTGAGGTCGAATACGGCAGGCTCGATAAAGATATCGAATTTCTTCGCCGCATCTCACCGATCCGAAAGATCGACCGGATAAAGACGCCGCTCTTTGTCATCTCCGGATTAAATGATCCTCGTGTGCCATACACCGAAGGCGAACAAATGGTCAATGCACTTAGAAAGCGCGGTGCCATCGTCGAATACAAACTTTACAATGACGAAGGCCACGGCATCTCAAAACTCAAAAACCGACTCGATCTGTACCCGCTGGTCGCTGATTTCTTAGACAAACATATGAAAAAATGACTGCAACCTAACAATAAAAAATACCCCGGATGACATCTGTCGTCCGGGGTAAATTATTTGCATCAAAAACGACTATCGACGCTTTGTTTCCGCCGGCTTTACCGGTTGACTGGCAATCATTTTTTCACCGCTACGATTTGCACCCGTCGACGGGGTGAAATCAAATCCGGTCAGTTCATCGGTGAGGGCAACCACACGCGGCTCATAGTTGAACCGTCTAGAACGGATCGAAATAACGTATGTCTCACCCGTGGCCATGTCATCGAAACGGTAATTGCCATATACGCCGGTCATTACATTTCGCGGCTTGCCGCTCGAATCTATGATCGTGACGGTCGCATTGCGTAAGCCTCGGCCCTCGACAGTAAGTACGCGGCCCGAGATCGAGACGTTTGACGCAGTTGGCGGTGCTACGGGCGTTTGCCACAATCCTCTGCCGTGCGTCGCAATGCGAACCTGTCTAGGTGTGCCTGGCGCGATAGCGATGTCAAACACGGCAACACGCGGCAAGCCTGTTCCAAAAGGCGTCCAGGTCGCTCCACCGTTGCCCGAGGTATAAACGCCGATGTCAGTGCCCGCGTAGAGGCGGGTTGTTTCTAGCGGATCGACTACAAACGCATTCACCGGGACCGCAGGCAGACCTGTGTTTACAGCGGTCCAGGTTGGTGAGGCGACATTAAGATTAGTAGTTTTCCACACATTTGTTACGCCAAACGCCGCTAGAGTAACATACGCAGTATTAACGTTTTGCGGATCAATCACAGCACGGCCGACATAATTATTTGGAATCGCATTGCCCGGGTCGCGATCTTGCAATGTGGTTGTTCCAGGTGTTGTCCCGGTGCCAAAAACACCGCCGTTATTTTGCCCGATGATCCGAACCTGGTCATCCTGCGGCGAAATACCGATCGCGCTGATCGGCGAAGCAAATGTCTGGCTGACAGTTGTATTATTGACACCTGTATCAGCAGATCGATAAAGACGATCTGCTCCGAAATAAACAGTATTCGGCGTACCAGGACCGCGTTCTAGCGGGGCATAGAAATTGACCACACCTGTACACGAGATGCCATTTGCGGTCGCCCCCTGACAACCGCGAAACGTCCAATTCTCAAACGCTGTTGAGCTATTCGAAAAGGCGTAACCAGTCAAACCCGAGTTGTTAAAATACGTGTGATACTGATTAAACGTGGTCGTGTTTGATGAACTCTGGTCAATTACTGAATAACCGCCATCGCCAAAGTCCGTCCTCGTCCAAGTGCCGGCGGACGTGAGGCGGTTTGTTCCGTTGTCCTGTGTTCCACCGATAGTAATATTCGGATCGGTCGGGTGGACGTCGAGACTCATAAATTGGGTTGCCCTGAATGTCGAGTTATTCAAACTTGTCCAAGCGATTGTCGCCCCGCTTACATCGTTGGTCCGATAGATACCTCCGTCTGAGCCAAAATAAACGATCAACGGATTGGACGGTGCAACCGCGATGGCGTGAGAGTCAACGTGCAGGCCAGATGTAAAATTCGCGCCGTTTGCCGTGAAACTAGTTCCACCATTGGCAGAACGGCCAAAAACCAAAGCGGGCGAGCCGCCGATATAAACGTTGTTCACATTGGTCGGGTCTACATCCACCGCAATGTCATAAAAGCATTGCGGATTGCAGAAGTTGTTATCGATCATCTGTGTCCAAGTCGCACCGCCATCAATTGACCGCTGAACAGTTCCAGTACCTTCCGCCGAAGCCGCGTAAACAGTAACTACCCCGCCCGCGCTCCGATGCAACGCTAACTCAGTCCGCGATGCGTTGGAACCCGTACCCGTCGTAGCGAATGTTCGAGCGAACGTCGGAGATCCCGACAGTGCGTTGGTCGAAAGGTAAACTCCGCCTTCCGCGAGCGCAAAAGTATCAACTTCGGCTACCAGCAAACGGTTGGGATCACCCGGATCAATAACCATATCGCCGAAAGCCCGATCCTGAGCCGCAAGTCCCGCAACAGTCAACTTTGTAAAGGTGGGTGCCCCGCTCGTGGCATCCGTCGAGCGAAATACTCCGCGTTGTGCAAGGACATTATTTAATTGGCCTCCGATGCCCCCGCTTCCCGATGACGAAGTGACGAAGATAGTCGCGGGGTCAGTGGGGTGGACAACTATCTTGCTGATAGAGCGGCCGGCAAACGTGGTTGTCGCCCCGAACGCGGGTGACAGATCTGCAGTCGTGCTGGCGTTGTCGATCCTATACATACCTGCCCCAAAAAAGCAGTCTCCGCAAAATCCTGATTCTCCGGTGCCAACATAAACTATCTCAGGGTTTGAAGGAGCGATCGCAACAGCATTGACGGCAAGGCTGAGAGCGTTGTCGAGCAAAGGCGTCCATGTTGTACCACCGTCGATCGAACGGTAAAGCCCCCCCTGCGCCGTTCCCACATAAACGATGTTGGGGTTTGTCGGATGAACGGCAATTGCCAGTACGCGACCACTTGCGGTGGTTGCGGATCCGGTTCCGACCTGGGCATTAGGGATCGGATTTGGACCGAGCTCCGTCCATGCCGCCATCGGAGCAGCAGATCTTCGCAAAGCTTCCTGCTGTTGTTCCATCTGCGCAATTGCGTTAACCCTGTCTTGAGGGTCAAACGGCACGCCTTCGTGAATGCCGCGATACATAGATAATTGCTGCGCCCGGCGTAGCATAAACTCCTCTTTATCGACTATACCCCGTGCGAAATCAGGCATGTCAGGTTCGTCGCCGCGAAAGAACTTCTCAATACCGGCTCTAACATCAGGACTAAAATAAAACCCTAAGGCGATACCTATTGCCGCCACGACTATGAGTACTACTACGAACGATCTCTTCATGATGTCTCCTCACCCTATAATTACAGCTTCCTGTTTGAAATAATCACTAACTTATCGTCAAAAACAACCTACTACGGTATCGAGCGCAGGGGCACACCTGTTTCACACGTGATCTCAATTACTCTGTAGGTCTTTTTCAGCTTTTCGATCTCTTTTCTCTGTCCTTCCATTATCTCTAGGTAATCGATCGGCGGATTGCCCCAACACCCCTGCAACTGAAAAAAGCGTATCTCCTTACCGCGACTGTCAACAAGTTTGTCGCATACACATTTCGCTTTTAATTTTGCGAGAGTTTGCCGCACTGTAATGGGCGTTGAGGGCCTTTCAGAATTCACCGGGTTATCCCAACCGATGACCGTGTCCTCTTTGACATCAGGCGGCAGACATTTGTTATATTTTTGCGCAGAGGTTATGCCGGCGAACGCGAATACCGCGATCAGCGCTCCGATACACTTCAGTGGCAAGCATGAAACCTTCATACGTCCGCTACGAGTTCATTTTCTGAACTTGCTCTCTTAATTTTGGATGAAAACTTTCTACGAACAGCATTATAGGCGCAGTTTTGCCAAAAACGGAACCAAATAGTAGGCCAATTTAACAATTAATTTCGACTAGTGAATGGAAACACAGCGATCTTCGCGATCCGATAGCCGTGCGGCGTCTAGTACCTTTTGCACTTTAAGCCCGTCATTAAAAGTCGCGGCGTGTTCGATCTCAGTTCTACCGTTTCGGATCGCTTCGATAACCGCAATCGCAAACGGTGGAAAACCGCGTGCAAATCCGGTGTCAGGCAGGCCCGGCAAAAGCGTTCCGAGATCCGTCTCGATAGCTGTCCAATCGCTCTCGCCGCGCATTGCGATAAATAATTCACCGAGATGTTCGACCCGCAGGGTGCCAAGCTCGCCAAAAAACTCCATCGTATTTTGAAATTTGGGCCCCTGAGTCATCGAGACCGCAACGAGTCCGGTGGCGTCCGTCGTCAGTTCGCCATCGGAAAATCTGAGCAGCATATTTGCCTCGTCATCGCTCGTTACTGCACGCATCTCACCGGACGCGTCACGCCTCTCTTTGATCTGAGATTGCAGTTGGCACGACACGCTGGAGATCTCGCTGCCGAGAAACCAGTTGAGCGAGTCGATGATGTGCGAATTGATCGCACCCAACGCTCCGCCGCCGACCGACGCGTCCGACCACCAGTTCCAAGGCACGTCTGGATCGCCTCGATGCGGCGCCTGAAATGTAGATCTAATGTGACGGACCTTGCCGACAGCTCCGTCGCGGAGCATTTTATACGCAAGCTGTCGGCCAGGCTGAAACCGCAGCTCGTGATCAATGAGCGCGAGTATCGGCTTATCCGCCGCGGCTGCCGTCATTTCTTCGGCTTCGGCGACATTCATCGCCATCGGCTTTTCGCAGAGGATATGTTTGCCGTGCTCAACGGCAAACAAAGTCATCTCACGATGCAAATTAGGCGGCGTTGTGATGCAGACGAGGTCAACATCCGCATGGGCGATCGTTTCTCGCCAATCGGCGGTGAAATGCCCCGCTCCGCACTCGGCGGCTGTTGTCTGCGCATTTTCGAGACTGCCGCTAGCGACCGATGCGATAAATGCGCTGTCGCATTTTAGAAACGCCGGTATCTGCACCCGACGGGCAAATCCGGTCCCTATCACGCCTATGCCGACCTTGGCTTTCATATATTTTCAGGATAACAAAAAAGCGTCAGGAACGAACCCGACGCTTCTGTGTTCGTTAATGTGAAGTTTAACTTAATCAGAGCCGAGTTCGAGTCCGACCGAAGGGAGCCCGGATTTTCTATTTCCCCGGCGTAAGAATGTATTGAAATTTTCTTTACTCTCGTTCGCAACCTCGACGATTTGTGCTCCGACGTGAAATCGCTCGGTCGTCGAATGTTCGCCGACCATCTCGTATCGCTTGCCCATAACGCGCATATTGATCTTGCCAGACGGTAGATCGATCTCGACATTGAGCATCCGCTCGTGGCCGACGAGATATTTTTCTTTGACGCGGATCGACGGGACGAGAAATGCGATGCCGGTACGGCTGATATCGACAGTGTGGCCGAGAACGCACGCGGCACGTGCAGCTTCGAGTGCACGCTCGGTTTTGACATCGGGGTCAAACCAGATCTTGATCGGCGCTTGGTGTCCCCTACGCGACGAGACCATTTTCTCGTTTAGCGTACGGCTAAATCTATTGATCAGCGAACGTATCATTTTGTGATGGTGCCTGATAAAAAGCAGCAGGGATTTTATGTTATATACCCATATTTAAAAAATATCAACAGGTTTTCCACAGATTTTTACATTTTTGTTACTTGGTCAACGGCTTGCCGCCATTGTCCTTGCTAGTAACGCGGGAGATCCCTTTACCGTCAGGATTTAACAGAAACGACAGCTTACCGCTTTTGCCATATTC
>JBGAUY010000099.1:0-2706 GCA_044228425.1 Pyrinomonadaceae bacterium
TAGCAGCCCGAGCCAATAATCGGCATAGCGATTGCCGCTGCCGTTCCAGACAAAGCCTTTCTCACCGCTATACGAAAAGAAAAACGCGGGTCGGTCGAGGCCGTGTTTTGCTCGAAAATTTTCGATCTGTTCCTGTGTCGCGGTTTCGCCGAGGATGACGGTCGCAGGGTCGCCTGGCACGACCTCGATGAGTAGCGTCACGAGCGATACCACCGTCCAGATGACGAGCAGCATCAGTGCCAGTTGGCGGGCGATGTTCAATAGGCGATATTTCATTCGGACGTGCCGGTGAGCACAAGAGATTTTATAATTAAGAGCCGGTTATCTCAAACGTCAGCTTTTAATGCCCGAATGGATGGCGGAGATACCGCCGGTTAGATTTTGATATTTGACCGCAGAAAAGCCCGCTTTCTCCATCATGGCGACGAGCGTTTTCTGTTCGGGAAACTTAGAAACGCTGTCTGGCAGATACTCATAAGCTCCGCGCGAACCGCTCACCAATCCGCCGATACGAGGCAATACGCGCCCGAAATAGAAATGATAAAGCTGGCGAAAACCCGGCAGTGGCGGATGCGAGCATTCGAGAATGACGAGCGTGCCGCCGGGTTTGAGGATGCGATTTAGCTCTTTTAAGCCATTCTCGTAATTTGGCAAATTGCGTAACCCAAACGCGATCGTCACCGCGTCAAAACTGTTATCCGCAAACGAAAGCTGCATCGCGTCAGCCTCAACATAAGGGATCGCTGCCGGTTTACCGCCGTTCTTTTCCTGAGCAACTGCAAGCATAGGGCGGCAAAAATCGGTGCCAAACACGTGAGCCTTTCCGTTTTGCGCGAGTTCAAGCGAAAGATCGCCGGTGCCGCAGGCGACATCGAGCACGACCGCATTTTCATCGTCGAGAATAGGTTGTAGCAAATTACGCACTTTCCGCCGCCAACGTTTGTCGATATTTAGCGACAGGACGTGATTGAGCAGATCGTATCGCCCGGCGATACCGGCGAACATCTCCTTGACGGCGTGCGAATGTGCCGCTTCTTTTGCGTCGATAGTTGCGGGCATTATTTAGTTAGCGGGCGTATTTACGAGCACCGATACGAGCGGGGAGATTCTTGCCTTTTCGGCATAGCTGCGGACTTCGTCAAACGAAAGTTTATCAAATATCGTCCTGTCGGCATCGACTGACGTTAGTTTATAAGTGTCAAGATCAAGCCAAAATTGCTCAATGTCACGCTTTGCCCAATCGACCGCAACCGCCGAACGTGCAGCCTGAAATTCGGCTTCGGTGATCGCATCTGCCAGAGCTTTTGAGATCAGATCATTGGCCTCGATCTTTCCGTTGCCGCTGCCAACCTCGTTTTTACCGGCCGCAAGACCGATGACTATCGTTCCGGGCTGTGTGTGAGCTTCGTTATTTACAAAGACATCATTTGCATGAGCTGCGGGTACTCGGGCCTTGAGCCGCGTTTCCAAAATATTCGAAAATACCATCGAGGCGGCTAGATCTTTGCTGTTACGCGCGACTCCACGCATCGCCATGCGGATAGCTGCAACATCTTTATTGGGCGATGCGACGGTCATCAGAGCGGTTGGCGGATTCTCGGGCTGCGTAAAGGACGAAGGAACGCGTTTATCGGATTTGAGCCAACTGCCAAAATAGCGGCGGATCGCCTTGTAACCCTGTGCACGGTCAAAGTTGCCGGATACCGTGATCGTCGCATTGTCAGCGGCAAGAAAACGCTGTTTGGCGTCGATCAGATCGGGAAAATCAAGCGACTGAACCGATGCAGACGTTCCTAATATTGGCCGACCGTATGGAAAGCTACCGAGTAGCCGCCTGCCAACTGCCCGATCGGCAACATACGCCGGATCGGCCTCGATCGTCTTTAATCTTGCGAGCAAAGCAGTTTTTAGCTTTGCGGTAGTTTCTTTGTCGATCGTGGGGTTTGCGACAGCGGTCGACAGCGTTTCGAGCATCGATAGATACTCCTCACCCGCTTTTGACGAAGCATTTATCTGGATGTAGTCATAACCCGTGATGATCTCAAGACTGCCCCCGAGGTCCTCAACAAAAAACTCGCGAGCGGCTTCGTTTGGGAAAATATTATCGGCAAGCAACTGCATCACGCCCTCTTTACCCTGTGGGTCAAACGCCGCACCCGAATGTATTCGCAGACTTACCCTCACCTTGTCGGCTTTTGGATCACTCCAGAGCAATACCTTGAGACCGTTGAGCAGCTTTTCCTGTTTGGGGGCAGACTGGGCGGCAGATTCGCTTGTGGTAAAAAGGATGGACCCGGCAAAGATCGCGGCAACGAAGACAACTTTCTTGAATAAATTAATATTTTTCATCGTATGGCTTAATAGCAACAAATGTTAGTTGCCGGAACCGTGCCTTATGTTTGCCGCACCGATCAAATGAAACAAAAACGCACTCGTTTCACAAATGAAAATTTTAAGAGCGTAATGGGCATCGCGTCAAACGGATGATGCATCTATGACAATTGAGAATCTCCGCACGTGGAAATATCGCGGGAATTTTGTTGAAAAAACGCTTAACTTCTGAAATAAACGCGATATAATCGTTTTATCACTATGTCGCTCACAATGTAGAGCGTGATAATGAGAGGCTGAAGATGGGAAAAATAGTTAAATATTGCGGTTCGTGTGACGAGGGCTTCGCCGAGAAATTTGGGTTTTGTCCAAATT
>JBGAUY010000100.1:0-2695 GCA_044228425.1 Pyrinomonadaceae bacterium
AAGATAAACAAAATGAAAAAGACATTCACAACACTCACACTGGCTCTCGTACTTACACTTGGATCGACCTTTACATTTGCGAGCGGCGGTATCATCGTCAGCGACGCAGGCGGAATCATCGTTGGTGACAAAAATGAGCCTAAATGCAACAGCAGCGAAAAAGACGGCATTATCGTCGGCGATATCGTAGGCATCATCGTCGGTGACATCGTAGGCATCATCGTTGGCGACAAGGCTACACCTTGCTCAGAAAAAGACGGCATCATCGTTGGCGACGCAACGGGCATCATCGTCGGTGACTAATTAACCAACGCTTTTCCTACACCGGGAGGAACAACAAAAACAGCCTTGTCGGGTTACCGATAAGGCTGTTCTTAATTTGAAAGGATCTATTTTTTAGGGGAAAGCGATCGAAGAGTTTCTACTGCCTTCGGGAGCATTTCGATGACCTGATCGATGTCCTCGGCTGTGTTAAAACGCCCGAAGCTAAAACGGATCGCACCGCGTGCGAGCTCATCTTCGTGACCCAGAGCCCGGATGACGGGCGACGGTTCGAGTGAACCGGACGAACATGCTGAACCTGTCGAAACGGCGATGCCCTGCATATCGAGATTTATCAACAACCCCTCGCCTTCGATAGAGCGAAACGAGATATTCGAGATATTTGGCAGCCGATTTTCTCGGTCGCCATTAAAAACGACATCAGAGATCATATCGCCCACTTTGCTTTCAAAACTATTTCGCAGATGAATTAGCTCCTCCGCTGATCTTTTAAGCTCGTTCTGAGCCAGCTCACAAGCAACCCCAAAAGCGACTATGTTGGGCACGGACTCGGTGCCCCCGCGCCGCTCGCGTTCCTGGTGTCCGCCGAGGTTTTGGGGATGGAGCCGAACGCCGCGGCGGACGTAAAGGGCTCCGGCGCCTTTTGGCGCATATATTTTGTGGGCGGAGATCGAGAGTAGATCACACCCAATAGCCTCGACATCGAGCGGCATCTTTCCGGCGGCCTGGACGGCGTCGGTGTGAAACCAGATCTTTTTACCATCGCCTCTCATTTCTCGAACTAATTTACCGATCTCAGCGATGGGCTGAAGCGTTCCGATCTCGTTGTTAGCGGCCATCATTGAGATAAGGACTGTTTCGTCGGTGATCGCTGCTTTGACGTCGTCGAGACGGATAATGCCGTTTTCATAGACAGGCAGATATGTGACCGTTACGCCCTGTTTTTCAAGGTCATCGCAAACATTTAGCACCGCTGAATGCTCAATTGCAGAGGTAATGATATGAGGTGTGGCGGCAATGTCACCGTCACGGGTCTGTCTCGCCTCGATCAATCCTCGGATGGCTAGATTATTTGCTTCTGTGCCGCCTGAGGTAAATACGATCTCGTTTGGTCGCGCGTTTATTAGAGCCGCGACTTGATGCCGCGCTTTGTCGAGAGCGGCTTTTGCCTCCTGGCCGTAGAAATGAATACTAGACGCGTTGCCAAATTTTGCCATCAAATAAGGAAGCATGGCTTCGACCACGGCGGGGTCGATCGGCGTTGTGGCACTGTTGTCGAGATAGACGCGGCGAAACATAGCCTAAGTTTAACGCCTTTTGCTGTGTTGCTGAAACAACCGCCGATGATATAAATTAGAGAATGGTTTATTGTGCCTGAAGTACGCTTGGCGAACGATAGACCGGGGATGAAATATGGATTTTGCGACAAAGGAAATTTTCAAACGATACGCAAGTATTTTAGTCGGACGACCGATCTCGCCGGTGTTTTTGAACATACTGGTGACGAGCGTCTGCGATATGCGATGCACGCATTGTTTCTTTACTGAAGAGCTGGACGACAGGCCGCGTAAAAAGCTGCAGATGAAGACCGACGAGATCGCTAAGATCTCGGAAACCCTTGGGGGTAATCTTGGTGTGTTGGTACTTGCTGGCGGTGAGCCGTTTACTAGAAAAGATCTGCCGCAGATCGTACGTGCATTCTACGAAAACAACAAGCTCGACAGCGTTTATCTGATGTCGAACGGCCAGATACATCCGCGTATTTTTCCCGACGTCGCCCAGATCATGGACGAATGTCCGAATTTGAATGTAAGCGTTGCTCTCGGTATCGACGGGATGAAGGACGCTCACGAGAAAATTCGCCGCAAAGAGGGAAGCTGGGACAAAGCGATCCACACGGCCCGCACTTTGCAGCAGATGAAAAAAGAGCAGTATCCGAGGCTTGATATTCAGACTTGCACCTGCGTGATGCATTCAAACGAGGAGACGATCTTTGACTGGTACGATTTCCTCAAATACGACCTCAAACCGGATAAGGTGAATATTAACTACATTCGCCCGCCGTCAGCTGACCCGATCGAGCTGCAGTTTGACCACAAGCGTTATCAAAAGCTGTCGCAGATGATACTTGAGGATACAAAAGACGCGACCCTCAAGAACAATTACGGCGGCGACTCAGGCTTTTTCAAGGCGGCGGTCGATATCTATATGCACGATATCATCGCTAAAACTAAAGAGGAGGGAAAGGCTCAACTCAAGTGTTACGCTGGATCTGCCGGTGCCGTGATCTATGACACCGGGGCGTTGTCGACGTGCGAAAACAAGGGTGACGTTTTGAAATTGCGTGATTACGAGTGGGCTTTTCAGGCCGCCTGGAAGACTGCCGAGAAGACACCACGCCGTGTCGAGGTCG
>JBGAUY010000045.1:0-21818 GCA_044228425.1 Pyrinomonadaceae bacterium
GGGTGCTGCTGGTATCAACACCAAGTTCTACCTCGTTCCTGCTGGAGCTGAGGCTAGCAATTGGTAAATAGCTTTGCATCTCTTTAGAGATGCAGACATCTAATAAAGCAGTTGAGGCGGTCATCACCAAGCCTCAACTGCTTTTTTTGTTTGATTTGACCTGCGGTTGCTGTAAAATAGGTGATGTTTGAAAGCAGTTACTGCAATACGCCCTTAGCGAAGGGGCTCTTCCATTTCATATTCCGCAACGTTTTTATTCAGAGGATTTACCAGTTATGTTCAAGATCTTTAGAAACAGAGCCGCGATAACCGCTTTTGCTTTGCTAGCAATATTTAATACTAGCTTTTACGCCGGGGCCATCGTGGCTGCCGACACAGAAACTGAGGCACCAAAATTTGATAGCTGGCAGGTCGTCGGGCCTAGCGGCGGCGATGTTCGGGTCGTTGCGATCGACCCTAGGGATAAAGATCGTTTGTATGCGAGCACGCTGGATGGCCAGATCCATACGTCTGCCGATGGCGGCAAGAGCTGGCAGTTGCTGGTAAATCTTAATCAGCCGGAACTGGTGATCGATAATATGTTCGTCGATTCGCGTGACTCTCTGAAGATCTACGCATCCGGCCATAGACATAAGTCTCCGGGCGGATTTTTCCGAACGACCGACGGCGGAGCGACCTGGAAAGAATCAAAAGAACTGCATAACGAATCGATCCACGCGCTTACGCAGTCAACGGTTGATCCAAATATTTTGATCGCGGGGACTATTCATGGTGTTTGGAGATCAAAAAATTCGGGCGGAGATTGGGAAAAGATCTCATCCGCAACGATGCCTGTAAATATTGATTCGGTCGCAGTCGACCCTCGTTCTACGGAGACAATGTATGCTGGCACATGGTGGCGTGCGTATAAGACGACTGATTCGGGTAAAAATTGGCGACTCATTAAGAACGGTATGATCGACGACTCCGACGTCTTTGCCATCACTATCAACAACAAAAACCCCGAGTACATCGTAGCGTCTGCTTGTAGCGGTATTTACGAATCACAAAATGCAGGTGAGAAATGGACAAAGATTCAGGGTATCCCGTCGCAATCGCGACGTACGCGTGACATCGTGCAACATCCGTCAATACCGGGAACGATATACGCGGCGACGACCGAAGGCTTTTGGATGAGTAGCACCGGCGGCAAAACCTGGTCGCTCACTACACAAAGAGATCTCGAGATTAACTCGATCGCGGTTCACCCCGATGCCCCAAACCGGGTCTTTATCGGTACGAATAATTACGGCGTAATGGTTTCGAATGACGGTGGACGAAGTTTTGCTCAGACCAATACTAATTTCTCGAGCCGGTTTACCTATTTTGTTACTCCAGACGCCAGCCAACCTAATCGCTTTTATGCCGCGACGCATAATACGGCGACGGGGGGTGGATTCTTTTTTGTAAGTGCCGACGGAGGTCGCACGTGGCAACAGTCACGCGGACTCGATGTCGTCCGAGTCCGACCTTTCGTTGTGCGTCAGGATGCGACAAACCCGAGCCTGATGTATCTCGGCACCAATGTCGGTATCTACCGATCGGTTGATCGCGGAGCCTCATGGTCCCAATTGACCGCCGCCAAGGTTCCGGCAAAACCAGTCAAAAAACCGGTCGCGAAAAAGCCTGTAAAGAAGACGGCGTCCGTTGTCGCTACTAGCACGCCGGCTTTGGGAGCCGCAAAACTGGTCCCGTCTATTACGGACAAGGTTAGGGTCATTGAGAACCTGCCGGATGGCAAAGGCCTCTTCGTTGGCACCGACAAGGGGCTTTACCGAACCTACGATGTTACTAAGGGATGGGAGAAACTTTATTTGGGTGTGGGTATCAACGAAAGCATATTTGCAGTCCATGTTTCGCCTGCACGTCCCGAAACTATCTGGGCAGGTACGGCGACATCTGGTGTGATCGTGTCGCGTGATAGCGGTAAAACGTGGACGAAAGCGGGTGGAGCGCCTGATAATGTCCCGGTAAGTTCGATCAGAACTGATCCGGAACGCCCCGATTATGTTTACGTCGGCACTATACAGACATTTTACACTTCGCGTGATGGTGGCAACACTTGGAATCGACGAGGCGGAGGGTTGCCGCTTGGTAATTTCACCAGCATCCTGATCAATCCAAATAACACTGATGAGGTCATCGTTTCGAGCGCGTTAGATACAGATGGCGGTATGTTTATCTCGACCGACGCGGGTAACAAATGGAAGAGGGTTGACGGCAAGGAAATGAAACTCGCGAGCCGACGTCTATGGTCGATCGCTTTTGACCCGCAGGATACCAACCGTATCTTCGCGGCGACACATTCGTCAGGAGTTTATCGGATCCAGAGAGCAGCGGAATAATTTCTTCTTCCCTGTGCTCATTTTAGAGGCGGCTCACAAAGGCCGCCTCTTTTTGTTTTTGAGTTTGGAAGTTGTCTGACTGAAATCTATAATTTTAGAAACGAGGAGCCAACATCTTGAAGCAGGAATCAGCCCGCGAATCCTTACACGGAAAAACACAATTCCGAATCTCGGATCTGCCATTTGCGCAAATACCCGCACAGTCGCGGCTCTTTCTCGAATTTCAAACCGATCCTCTCTCGCTAAAACGATTTTATCCCAACGCCGTCACCTTGCCGTCTGACATTGGCAAATTTGCTCCCGAGGTATTGGCTAATTACAAGACCGATCGAACGGCTCTATGTGATGCAC
Source organism: Pyrinomonadaceae bacterium (assembly GCA_044228425.1). GTDB lineage: Bacteria > Acidobacteriota > Blastocatellia > Pyrinomonadales > Pyrinomonadaceae > OLB17. The sequence goes on from JBGAUY010000045.1 coordinate 2,736, forward strand.
TTGCCGAGATAAATATAAAAGCGGGAGTTGGTGAAAAAACGCTTGCCAACATAGAACTATTGCGTCAGCGTTCGACCGTTACTGTCCTGACCGGCCAACAAGCGGGACTCTTTACAGGTCCGCTCTACACGATCTACAAAGCGCTGTCAGCGATCAAACTCGCCGATGAACTACGGATCCAGGGAACTCCTGCCGTGCCGGTATTCTGGGCGGCGACCGAGGATCATGACCTTGACGAAGTTTCCAAGACTTACACTTTGTCTAATGATGGTGGGTTGGTCGAGTCTGCCTACGTCGCGAATGATAGATCTAATGGCTTGCCTGTTGGGGATGTTAAGCTTGATGGCCCCGTCTCCGGCGTGATCGACCTTATGTTCTCGAAAATGAGCGACACGACGTACTCAGCGGATCTAAAAGCGCAACTATGTGATGCGTGGAAAGAAGGTGCGGGATTTGGCGACGCCTTTATTAGGTCGCTCGCGTCAATTTTTGCAGATCTCGGTGTCATATTTATTGACCCGATGCATCCCGGGATCAAACGTCTCGCCTCGCCGATATATGTCCGTGCGATTGAAAGGGCAGATGAGATGGTTTCGGCGATTCGCGAACGCGGCCGCGTGCTCGAAACAGATGGCTATCATACGCAGGTGCTTGTTGATGAAGACTATTTCCCCCTCTTTTGGCACGACGACGATGGCAAAAGACGTTCCTTAAGGAAAACCGGCGAGGGTATTTATCGAACAAAAGAAACGAGGTTCGAATTGACCCGCGACGATCTGATCGAGCTTGCTAATAAGCAACCAGAGCGTTTGAGTCCGGGGGTTATGCTGCGGCCTGTAGTTCAGGACTACTTGCTGCCGACCGTTTGCTATTTTGGCGGTGCGGCAGAGATAGCGTATTTTGCCCAAAACAGTGAGGCGTATCGTGTCTTGGAGAGGCCTGTCACACCGATCCTGCATCGACAGAGTTTTACTATTGTCGAACATAAACACCGGCGGGCGTTGGACAAGTTTGACCTCGAGGTGGGCGACCTGTTCGGGGGCATTGAGCAGCTATCATTAAAACTTGCAGAACGAGATTCTTCGGATACGGGGCAATTGTTTGCCGATACCGAAGCGCGAATAAATGGCGAGCTTGATCTTATCGATGAGAAGCTCGCGACGATCGATCCAACAGGCGCCGCAAATTTTGCCAAACGTCGACGCAAAATGATTCATCATATCGGAGCAACAAGAAAGAAAGCCCTGCTTGCCCAGATGCGTAATGACGAGGTCGCGAGTCGTCAGCTTGCGAGCCTATTTACGTCGCTGTTGCCGAATGGCGGATTGCAGGAACGTAGCCTGAACGTATATACATTTCTTAATAAATTCGGGTCGAATTTTATCGATTGGCTGTATGAGGCGATCGACCTTGAGGATAAAGATCATAGGATAGTGGATCTATAAGATGAATAAGATCAAGGTTTTACCGGACAATTTGGCAAATCAGATAGCGGCCGGCGAGGTCGTCGAGAGGCCGGCGTCCGTTATCAAAGAGCTTGTCGAAAATGCCATCGACGCGGGCGGCATGCGTATCCAGATCGATATTGAACTTGGCGGGCGGCGGTTGATGCGTATCAGCGACGACGGAGAGGGCATGACCCGCGATGACGCTATACTCGCATTTGAGCGGCACGCTACGTCGAAGATCCGGACGCTCGAAGACCTCAGTGCGATCGCTACGCTTGGCTTTCGCGGCGAGGCACTCGCGTCGATCGCATCGGTCGCAAAGGTCGAATTAATTACAAAGACCGCTGACGATGAGATCGCGACACGCGTCAATGTCGAGGGCGGCCGGCTGGTCGATGTGAAAGATGCCGCTCGTGACACGGGTACGACGATCACGGTTAGCGACCTGTTTTTTAACACGCCTGCCCGCCGCAAATTTATGCGCTCCGAGGCGACCGAAAATTATCATCTGACGAGTATCGCCACCCATTACGCATTAGCCCATCCTGAGATCGCGTTTACGATGACGAACAACGGACGCGAAGTGCTGCGGGTTTCGCCGGCAAATAATCTCCGCGAACGCGCGTTCCAGATCTTTGGCGGCGGATTGCTAGAGAGCCTGTTGCCGGTCGAGGGCGGACGTGAATATGTTGCTCGTGTTACCGGATTCGTGTCGGCTCCGCGTGAACGGCGGACAACACGCGACGGTCAGTATTTTTTCGTAAATAATCGCTTTGTCCGCGACAAGACCATCGCCGGCGGCCTGCTCGAAGGCTATCGCAGCGTGCTGCCGCACGGAGTCTACCCGATCGCATTTCTGTTTCTCGAACTGCCGCTCGAAGAGTTCGATGTCAATGTCCATCCCGCCAAGACCGAGATCCGCTTTCGACGCGGCGAGGCCGTCAAAGATGTGATCGCTGAAGCGATCCGCAATGCGTTGGCAAAAGCAGGAATCACCGGGGACGCTAGGCCGCAGTTCGATAGGTACGAGCCTGAGATACGTCAAAGCAAACCTGTAAGAGTTGATGAACCACAGCCGGAGCAGGCTAATATTGCGTTCGAAACATCAGTTATTGCATCTGAACCTCTGCACTTGGAGGAGAGATCATTTTCCGCGACCGCCTTGAGCGAGATTGCCCCGCCGGTGTCATTTGAAAGGGAAGTTCAGTCGGTTGAAAATATGCGGCAAGAGGTTTCTTTCAGTTTTGAATCGCGTGCATCTGAAACTGCAACAACTGGTGCCGCAGGCTACGCAGAGCTACCGCCTGTAAATTCTGCCGGCAAGTTGGCTAAGTCAATCGAGGTCGAGCAGATATCTTCGGCGAAGATACAGCCCCTGGGCCAGCTACACGAGAGTTTTATTATCGCAGTCGATGACGAGGGGCTTTTGCTTATCGATCAGCACGTCGCCCACGAGCGTATTCTTTTCGACAAATATCGCAAGAGCGAAACTGACCGTCCCATCGAGTCGCAAAATCTGCTACTCCCTGAGACGATCGATCTTAGCCCTGCACAATCTGAGGCGTTTCAATTAATAGAGAATGATCTCGAAACTCTCGGTTTTGGCGTGATGAAGCTGTCAGGCCGAACCATTGCAATTAAAAGTATTCCGACGGATCTGCCTGCCTCGGAGGCAAGAAATCTTTTTGCCGAAATACTCGACACCATCGAGAATGAGAAAAAGGGCTCACCGAAATCCACCTTGCGGGACGATATAGCTGCGAGCTTGGCTTGCAAAGCAGCCGTTAAGATCAACATGAAACTGACGCCGGAAAAGATGCACTGGCTGATCGACCGTTTGCTTGTTACAAGTTCGCCGACGACCTGTCCCCACGGCCGGCCTGTCATTCTGAGATTGTCGATGAAAGACATCGAACGCGGATTCCATAGGACGTAAACAAATGAGCGAAGGCAAGGGGCCGAGTCCGGAAATGCCGGATCAATTTTGGAGAAAGATATACGTCGCGGTCGTGATAACAACGGTCATCGTGATTGCCGCGCTCTGGGCGTTTGGGCGTTATTTCCGATAAGAAATGAGATCACTCGATTGGGCAATTGTGGTTGCGTATCTGATCTATGTCGTCTGGGACGGCATTCGGATGACTAAGCACACCGGTACCAAAGAAGGCTATTTTCTGGCCGATCGCGGGCTGCCGTGGTGGGCAGTCGGCCTGTCTGTAATGGCCACGCAGCTCTCAGCTATAACGCTTGTTGGTACGACCGGTCAGGCGTATAGCGACGGGATGCGGTTCATCCAGTTTTATTACGGTCTGCCGCTCGCGATGATAATCCTTTGCCTAACCGTCGTGCCGTTTTTTCACAGGGCCAATGTTTTTACGGCCTACGAATATCTCGAAAAACGCTTTGACGTAAAGGTCCGCATCCTCACCAGTTTCTTTTTCCTGATCTCACGCGGACTCGGTGTTGGGACGATCATCTCGGCACCATCTATTGTCCTCTCGATCGTCTTTGGCTGGAATCTCACAGCGACGATCTTTGCGATCGGACTTTCGACGACAATTTACACTGTTTTCGGCGGGGTCCAGGCTGTGACGTGGACGGACGTCAAGCAGATGATCGTTATCTTTTTCGGGCTTGGTGTCTGCTTTGTGGTCATACTGTGGAGCTTTCCGACCGGTGTATCGCTCGGTGACGGGCTGCACCTTGCGGGCAGTCTCGGAAAACTCAACATGGTCGATACGACGTTTGACCTCAAGGAGAAATACACAATTTGGTCGGGTTTGATCGGTGGGCTATTCCTGATGCTCGGCTATTTTGGCTGCGATCAGAGTCAGGTGCAGCGTTTTTTGACGGCTAAATCTGTTGCCGAGGGCCGGACATCGCTGTTGATGAGCGCGTTTCTTAAGATACCGATGCAGTTCGGCATTTTGCTGATCGGGATAATGGTCTTTATTTTCTATCAGTTTTCTGCCCCGCCGATAGTATTTAACCGGGCCGAAGTTGCTAAAGCGGAACAGACGCAGGGTTTTCAGGAAATTAAAAGCCGGTATGATACGGCCCATTCGGCGAGGCGCGAGGCGGCAATTAATTTTTCGACCGGTGGCGAAAGTGCGAGGCAGAGTTACATCGACGCAGACAAACGTTTTAATGAAAGCCGTAAAGAAGCCGTTGCTTTTGTCCGACAGACGAGCAATCCTACTTTTAACGACGTCAATTATGTTTTCCCGACGTTTATTCTTGAAAATATGCCCATCGGAGTGATCGGACTGTTGATCGCTGCGATCTTTGCTGCGGCGATGTCGTCCATCTCGGCTGAGCTTAATTCTCTCGCGACCGCGACGACCATTGATTTTTACCGGCGATTGTATAAGCCGGAGGCGACGGACAAACATTACGTTATGATCGGGCGGGCGACCACATTCATTTGGGGGATATTTGCATGCATAGTAGCGTTGTTTGCGACAAATCTGGGCTCGCTAATTGAGGTTGTGAACAAATTTGGTTCGTTCTTTTACGGGTCGCTGCTAGGAGTTTTTGTGCTGGCTTTTGTCGTAAAACGGGCTAGGGCCCGAGGAGCATTTTTTGGCCTGCTTTGTGGTATTACGTCAGTTTGGATAGCAAGCCTATTTACGGATATCGAATTTCTTTGGTTCAACGTAATCGGCTGCCTTGTGACCGTATTTTTCGGCTACGTAATTAGCTTAACGGTTCGTAACGACCCAAAATCCGATGAGCCGGTCGAGACCTTAATATGAGAATTAGAATTTTGGCCAACGCTTTGAAAACAGTCGTGTTTTTGTCGGTTTTTTCGCAACTGCTTATGCCTGCGCACACGCGGGCACAGGTCCGTCCAGTAAATGATTACGGAGCGATCGGCCTTTCCCAGCTATTAAAACGCCTCAACACTACAGCCAGCGTAATGATGATCGGTGCCCATCCCGACGATGAAGACTCGGCTTTGATCGCATATCTCGCTCGCGGCGAAAATGCCCGCACAGCTTACCTTTCATTGACGCGCGGCGACGGTGGGCAGAATATTATTGGCCCTGAGTTGTTCGAGTCGCTAGGCGTTATCCGAACGGAAGAATTGCTGCAGGCGAGACGGCTTGACGGTGCAGAACAGTATTTTGCCCGGGCGTTCGATTACGGTTTCTCTAAGACTCTCGACGAAGCCAAGTCAAAATGGCCGCAGGAAGTAATAACGTGCGACGTAGTTCGTGCGATCCGCTCGTTTCGTCCGCTTGTTGTCATTTCGCGTTTTTCCGGTACGCCTGCCGACGGCCACGGGCAACACCAGTGCGCCGGTTACATCTCGCCGCTGGCCGTCAAAGCCGCCGCTGATCCTCAGCAATGCACGCAGTCGGGCGAGCCTTGGAAAGTCTTGAAGTTTTATGCCGGACAAGGATTTTCCGCGGGTTCGACCGCAACGCTCAGACTAAACACCGGTAGGTACGATACTGTCTTAGGGCGCTCATATTTCGAAATAGCCATGGACGGCCGCAGCCAGCACAAATCCCAGGGCGAAGGCCGTCTCGAGCTCAAGGGGGATCTTTTCTCAGGGTTGAACCTTAAGGAAAGCTCCGTGTCCGGAAATGCGACGGAGGTGTCGCCGTTCAGTGGGATCGATATTTCGATAGCGGGAATTCCCGCGATCACAAACAACTCCGAGGAACCGGTCAAAAAGAAGGCAGTTGAATTACAGGCCAAGATCGAAGCGGTAGCAGCGAAATATCAGCCATTGGGCAAATCAGCGATACTGTCTGACCTCGTCGCCGCTTACAAACTTGCTGTCGAGTGCGAGTGGTCAACTCGACAGCCGCGGACGAAGGCAATGTTCCGTGTCGTTGAGGCAAATCTTGCCGCTGCGATCGCAAATGCAGCGGGGATCCAGATCGACGTACTTGCTGATCGTGAGACGGCCGTTCCCGGCGAGAGCATTTTTTCGACGGTGAATGTGTTTTTTCCGAAGTCAGCGGCGATCACGATAAAGGACGTTTCGCTCGCGAAACCGGTCGGATGGGAAGTGACTAACGCGGAAGCTCCGAAGGAAACGACACAAGGTTTTAACCGGCGTGAAGCGGCAAACCAGTCTGCATACTTCAATGTCAAAGTGCCCACTGACGCGAGGCCGACACAGCCATATTGGCTCGAGGACCAGCGAGACGGCGACTTATTTCAATGGGCCGCTAACGGAGTTCAGAACCAACCATTTTCTCCGGCGGATATCACGGCAAAGGTAACGGTCGATATCGACGGTACTGAAATACCTTTCGAACGCGCAATTCAATTCCGCTACGCTGATTCCACGAGAGGAGAGATACGGCGTGATCTGAACGTTGTCCCGGCTCTTTCCGTCAGCGTCGACCATAAGCTGCTCGTGGTGCCACAGAGTAACGAACCACAGACACGAACTTTGACTGTGGGTATTACAAGCAATTCGTCCAAAGCGATCACCGGCGTCGCCGGGCTGAACATCGACACGCCTGACGAATGGAAAGTGACTGCCGCGAACCGGACGTTCGAACTAAAGAAAAAAGGTGAACAGACAAGCGTTGCATTTGAGATCACGATTCCCGCAAAGACAAAGCCCGGAAGCTACAACATCTTTGCAAATGCATCGGTCGGAGAGGGCCTGGCAACGCAGACGATGAATACGATCGCTTATCCGCACATCCAGACGCATCGCTATTACACGCGTGCCGAGACTGAGGTCGAGGTGCTCGATCTCAAGGTCGCTCCCGTAAAGGTCGGTTACATCATGGGCAGCGGCGACGAGGTGCCGGAGGCGATACGGCAGATGGGGGGAGATGTCACGATGCTGGAGGAAAAAGATGTCGCATCGGGCGACCTGACCAGGTTTGATTCTATCGTCGTCGGGGTACGGGCGTCTGAGACGCGGCCTGACCTTTTGGCGAATAATCAGCGGTTGCTGGATTATGCAAAAAACGGCGGCAACGTGATAATGCAGTATCAACGCGGCAACTGGATCGGCCTTGCCCCCCATCCGGTCACGATCGCTGATACGCAAAAGACAGCGGCGGGTTCGATCGCGAGGGTCGTTGATGAGAACGCCAAGGTAACGATCCTTGACCCGAATCACTCGGTCTTCACATCCCCGAACAAGATAACGGATGACGATTTCAAGGGCTGGGTGCAGGAGCGTAATGCTTATAACCTGGTGACTTTTGACCCGCTATACACGCCTCTGCTCGAAGCGCATGACGCTGGCGAGCAGGAAAACAAAGGCGGGCTGGTTATTGCAAAGGTTGGGAAAGGGAATTGGGTATATTGTAGCTACTCGTTCTTTCGACAATTGCCGGCGGGCGTGCCGGGAGCATATCGATTATTTGCAAATCTGCTGAGTATGCCTAGAGGAAAATGACCTAAAGCTTGCGAAACGCCAGAGCGAGGTCGGGAACCATACAAATGCCTGTGGTTTTATAGAGCAATTTTAATACGCCTTTGGTCAGGCGTTTTGCGGCGGCCATGTTGTTTGGGTTTGTGCTTTTGTGCCAAAGATCGATGCGGTCGCGGACATCGCCAGTGCATCGTAGCGATTCACTATTAGTCAGCAGACCTCCGATCTCCTTTTCTGTTGCACCGCGAATGCCTTGTCTGAGAAGCGATGCCCAGGTCTCGCTTGCATCAACACGATTTGAGAATCGTTTTGCGTACGCAAATGCCAAGCTATCGGGCAGATAGTTGATAAATGGCAGCATTGTCGTGTGCAGTTCAATAGGGAAATAGCGGTAAGGCGTCTGGTCGAGGAATAGATAGCCGCCGCTTTTTACTTGATCCCAGAGCAGAGGCAAAATTACGGGACGCTCGTCAGGGAGCAGATGCTCGACCACGGCGCTCATCATGACAATATCAAATTCACCAAGCTTCGGCGGCAGGCTAGAACCATTGGGGGAGACGATATATTTGCAATTTGCCAAGCCATAATGAGCGGCACGGGACTTTGCTATCTCAAGCAGGTCGGCACGCAGCTCGACGCCAGTAAACTCAGCATCCGGATACTCGCGGGCGAGGATCGCAGTCGAAGCGCCGCTGCCGCAGCCGAAATCGAGGATATTTTTGCCCGCAATGTCCGCCGGAGAGAAATACGCGGCTAGATCATTAAGTAGATATTTAGAGACGTAATTGGGGTCTTCGTCGCGGCCCAACTCATCGCAGACCCACGCGATGCCTTTTACGGCGAGGATCTTTTCGATGAGATCGGTCGGATAGGCTGTTTCGCAGGAATGGACGGCGATGAATTGCTGGGCGTCTGATGGTTTGACGGTTACGCGGCGAAGCCCGTTGTCGATATCTGTGATGTGCAACTCGCCATCCGCGTGGGCGATGATCTCGGTCATCTGATGCCTTATTCGATCACGACCAGTATATCGCCGGCGGCCACGGTGTCGCCCTCGGCGGCGTTGATCTTTGTGACGGTGCCGGTTTTTGGGGATTTCATTTCGTTTTGCATTTTCATCGCCTCGACGACGATGACCCCGTCGCCTTTTTCGACCGCGGCACCAACCTCGATAAGGATCCGCACGACCTTGCCCGGCATTGCGGTTTTGATCTCAGCAACACCTTCGACGTGTTCGGAATCTGATCCCGCACTCCTGAGGCGTTTTGGGTCGGCAATCTCAACCTCAAACTCGTGGCCACCGATGACGACTTGTTTGCCGTCCGGCGAAACAAAGGCTTCGGTCATTTTGTGGCCGTTTCGCAGAGCAAAAACGCCACGCTCGGGCTGCGACACCCCAAGCTCGTATTCGCGCCCGCCAACGACCGCTCTGGTTTTTCTGTCCTGCTCGACGATCTCAACATCGAGTTTTTCGCCGTCGATCTTTGCTTGTAGCTTCATTTATTTATTTGGCTGCGGCGTGACTCGGAGATATGGTTTTATTTCGTTCCAGCCTTTTGGAAATTTCTCCATAGCGTCTTCGTTTGAGACTGCAGGTACGATAATACAATCTTCGCCGTCTTGCCAGTTTACGGGGGTGGCGACGGAGTAGCTGGCGGTTAGCTGCAAGGAGTCGATCACTCGCAGCAGTTCGGCAAAGTTCCGTCCCGTCGAAGCCGGATAGGTCAGCGTCAGTTTTACCTTCTTGTCCGGCCCGATCACAAAGACCGAGCGTACCGTGAATGTGTCGCTCGCATTCGGGTGGATCATGTCGTAGAGATCGGCGACTTTGCGGTCGCTGTCGGCGATCATCGGGAAATTAACGGCCGTTCCTTGCGTTTCCTCAATGTCCTTTTCCCAGCCGATGTGCGATTCAAGCGGGTCGACGCTCAACCCGATGACCTTAACGTTTCGCTTATCAAACTCCGGCTTAAGCCGCGCCGCCATTCCAAGCTCGGTCGTACAGACCGGCGTATAATCCTTAGGATGCGAAAACAAAACACCCCAACTATCCCCCAGCCATTCATGAAAATTAATAGTCCCCTGCGTCGTCACCGCCGTGAAATCCGGTGCCTCGTCTCCTAATCGTATTGCCATAATATTGCCTCCGTCATTGTCAAAAATTATAACCCAAACTGTATTTTAATCGTCCTCATCTTCGTCTGTTTCGGGCGGGTCGGCTTTTCTCAGGCGGAGGAGCGTGATCCGTTTTTCGTCTGCTCGGAGGATCTCGATGTCGAGGCCTTTCAGTTCGAGTTTGTCGCCGACTTTTGGTACGTAGCCGGCTTCGGAGGTGACGAGTCCGGCGATGGTAGTATATTCGTCATCCTCTAGTTCGATCTCAAAGATACGTTCGACCTTATCGATCTCGGTTGAGCCGAGCACGTCGTAATAACCGTCTTCGCCCTCGATGATCTCGATGACTTCTTCCTGTTCGGTATCCTCGTCCTCGATCTCGCCGACGATCTCTTCGATGATGTCTTCGACGGTGACTAAGCCCGCGACGCCGCCGTATTCGTCAATTACGACGGCGATCTGGACGTGATTTTGTTGCATCGATTTGAGCAGGTCGGCAGCCGTTTTTGTTTCGGGCACAAAAAACGCGTCACGCATGATGGTCTCAACCGCATTTTCCTTTTGCCCGGTCGCGAGTGCCGCGAGCAGATCGCGGACGTATACCATGCCCTCAACGTTGTCGATGGTGTCGCGATAGACGGGCAGACGCGAATATTTTTCTTCGATGATGACATCGCGGGCGTCTTTGATCGAGGTGCCCACCGCGATGCCGACAATCCCGGTGCGCGGTGTCATGATCTCGCCGGCGAGCGTGTCGCCAAAATCGATCATCGTCTCGATCAGCTCGCGTTCATCTTCTTCAATAATGCCTTCGGCCTCGCCGACTTCCATTAGGGCCTGAAAGTCTTCGGCGTTGTCGTCGGCACGGTCTTCGGCACTGTCGGGTGCGACCGTGGTTTCAAGTCTTTGCAGGGCTTTAGCACGTTTGCGGTTTGCGATCGGGTCGACAAAATACGAGACAAATGCGTACATCGGACGTATGACCGGCAGCAAAAAGAGCAGCTTTTTCTCCGTTTCGTTACGAATGATCAGCCGCGGTATGATCTGCCGAACGAGGACGGTGGCGGTAACGCTGATCGCAAGCGAGGCGACCAGTAATTTAAGTTTTGTAGGAATAACTTCGGATACGATGACGGTCACAAGCACCGCGACGCAGATCAAAAACACTTGGATCACGGACGACAAGGCAAAGCGGAATCGCGGGCGATTCTCTAGTATCTCACGCAAGAAACTGGCCGAATCTTTTTTGTTTGCTGCCTCTTCGTCCGACGCCAGGCGACGCAGACCAACATCAGAGAGGTGCGAAAACGCCATATCGACTGTCGCCGTAAAAACGAGACCGAGCAATATGGCCGCCGCTATGAAAATTTCGAGTTCCATAAATTATTCGATGTTTTTCCAGGCACGGCCATCGGCTTCCAGCAGGTCGTCAGATTCTTTTGGCCCCCAACTGCCCGCAGCGTAATTTGGAAAACTTCGCGGTGGTAACGCACTCCAAACGTCGAGAACCGGATCGACGATTCGCCAACTTGCCTCGACCATATCGGCTCGTTGAAAGAGCGTCGCGTCACCGATCATGCAGTCGAATAGGAGGCGTTCGTAACCGGTTGAAACCTGTTCGCCAAAATGCTCGACGTAGTTAAAATCCATATCGACGGGGCCGATCTGCACGATGGGGCCGGGGATCTTGGCACCAAAATGCAGCGTTATTCCCTCGTCCGGCTGGATGTGGATGACGATGCGGTTCGTCCGCAGACGCTCCACCGGCGTGCCGCGAAAGAGCGTGAACGGCGCCTGTTTGAATTGAATGACAATGCTCGAATGCCGCTTTGGCATACGCTTGCCCGTGCGGATGTAAAACGGCACGTCGGCCCAGCGCCAGTTATCTAGCGTGAGTTTTAGGGCCGCAAATGTCTCGGTGTTTGAATGAGCGGCGATCATCTCTTCATCACGATAAGCTGGAACCGCCTTTCGATCGATCTCGCCTTCGCCGTATTGGCCGCGGCTCGTTTTCTTTAGGACGTCCTCAGGCGTGAATGGCTGGATGGACTGCAATATCTTAGCCTGCTCATCGCGAACGGGATCGGCGTCGAACGATACCGGCGGTTCCATTGCAGTGAGCGTGACTAGCTGTAAGATGTGATTCGGTATCATGTCGCGCAAAGCTCCGGCCGAATCATAGTATCCGCCGCGACGTTCGACGCCGAGAGATTCGGCGACGGTGATCTGGACATGGTCGATAAAATTACGATTCCAGATCGGCTCAAAGATGCTATTGCCAAAACGAAAGACCAAAATGTTTTGCACGGTCTCTTTACCAAGATAATGGTCAATGCGGTAGATCTGCCGCTCTTTGACGATCTTTAGCAGATCGGCATTGAGTGCCTGAGCCGAGGCGAGATCGTGGCCAAACGGTTTCTCGTAGATAAACCGCCGCCAATTGCTGCCCTCTTCTTTTCCAAGCCCGTTCTTTACGATCTTTTGCGTAACGTTTGCAAAAAGGTTCGGCGGAGTCGCGAGGTAATAAAAGTAATTGTCCGGTATCTGATGCGTAGCCGTGACCTCGCCAATGAGGTCTTTGAGGTCGCCAAAAAGTTTTTTGTCGTCGTCAAAATCGCCGCCCGTATAATAGATACGCTCCGCAAACCACTGGGCCAGCTTTTCCTCCGGCCCACCGGGGATAAACTCTTTGAGATTCGCCAGCATCTGCACACGAAACTCCTCAGTCGTCATCTCCTGACGCCCGACGCCGATGATGGCGATTTTGTGCGGCAGAAAATCCTCTTTGGCAAGATTATATAACGCGGGAAATAGCTTGCGTTTGGTCAGATCGCCCGTCGCACCAAATATGACCATTACACAGGGATCGGCAGTTTTTTTGGATTCGGTCATTTGCTTATCTTTGTACAGTCGTTTTTCAGATTATAGTCTATCTATCTGCCGGGATGCCCGATCTATTGTCGATATGGGCCGGCAATTTGATTTTTCCCCCAAGCTTCGTAAAGTGTTACCAGTCTCGAACGGGCAAGGAGCAGTCGGGGGCTATTAGGTTCCTGCGACAACCTTAAACTCTCAAAACTGCCTATTAACAATTCCTCGGCCTTATCAAAACGTTTTTGAACAGTGAGGCATTCGCCCAGAGCTCCATTCGCGGCGGCAACCCAAAAGTGCCCGGCGGGAAGCGACGCGTTGCGCAAATCGACAGCCTCCTGTAGAAGTATCTCACCTTCCTTCATACGTCCCGAATGAGTGAGGCTTAGACCTTTGGCGATCAACACGGTTGGGTAATTGTCGTAATGTTTGCCGAAACTCTCAAGGTACATTTTGGCCGCAGTATCGGCTTTTTGTATTGCGAGATCATACCTTCCCTGACGTTCGAGAGATATCGCTTGGTTTCGAAGGTTGTCTCCGATCCAAAGGTTGGCCGGAGCAAGGTATCTGGAAAAGATCGAACCGGCTTCGATCAGGGCGGCATCTGCCTCACCAAATTTCCCCTGTTCCGTCAGAAATCCACCGAGAATATTGAGAGCGAATCCATAGCTTGGCGAATCGGTCTCGCCGCGTTGTCGATATTCCTCGACCGCTGAAACAGCAGTTTCCAAAGCTTCATCAAATCTTCCCTGATCGGCGATCGTTGACGCAAGCGTACTGCGGGTGGTTGCAACGACCGTCCGGTCAAGATCGTTTAGGCGCGGGATAATGTCAAGCGATTCGCGGAAGAGCAATTCGGCCTCGTGCGAATCGCCCTGAGTCCGGCGCAGATATGCAAAGTTATTAAGGGCGTCAGCCATTTGAGCAGGGGCGATCTCGCCATCGGCGTAAGCAAGCCGGAGCTTGGGAACGTACTCACGATAAACGGCCTCAGCCTCTCCCATTTCACCTTTCCCGAAAAGAACTGCTGCAAACGAAACCGATGCGGCGACGAACTGTGGATCATTCGGGCCGAAACTTCGTTTTGTTAGATCTACATATTCGGACATGTGTTGTCGCGCGCGAATGTACTGGCCCTGTCCAAAGAAAATTGACGCGATCGTCTTTTCGAGCTCCATTTTAAGGTCGGGTTCGTTGTCAAATTCGCCATTTTCGAGCCGCCGGGCGGCTTCTTCCAGAACTTCATTTACCGTCGTTTCGCGCCCGCTTTTTTTCAACGGACTGAGAAAGGGGTTTGAATATTTCAGAGTCTGTTCGAGAAAGGAACTGACCCTCTGAGCCTTTTCCCTTTCTAGGCGCGCCCGACGCGACTGCCAAAGCGTTCCGGTGATGCCTGCGACGAGACTCGCGATGATCAATGTTCCGGCGGCCACACCGATCCGATGACGCCTAACAAATTTTGAAGATCGATAACTGAAGGTGTTTGGCCGGGCGGAAACGGGCTTACCTGCAAGATAGCGTTCGATGTCATCGGCAAACTGCTCGACCGAGGTGTAGCGGCGTTCGGGCTCTCGTCTGAGCGAAGTGAGGATTATGTTGTCGAGATCGCCTTTGAGCTGTTTGCTGGCTGCGATCGTATTGCTGGGAGTAAGTGGCTCAAATTCGGAAACGGTTTTGATTATCTCATCAAGGCTTTTACCATCGAACTGGAACGGCCGCTGGCCGGTTACGAGTTCGAAAAGCACGACGCCGAGGCTGTAGATGTCGGAAGCGGTAGTGATCAGTTCGCCCCGAAGCTGCTCCGGGCTTGCATATGCCGGGGTGAGAGCTCTGAATGCAGTTTTTGAATCACCGTGGCCTGAAAAGTCATCAATCCTGAGTTTCGCGAGGCCAAAATCGAGCAGTTTCGGCTCGCCATCATCCGTCACGAGGATATTGCCGGGCTTGATGTCTCGATGAACGACAAGGTTACGATGGGCGTAAGCGACGGCTGAGCAGACTTTTAAGAAAAGCGTGAGGATCTCGGTTAGCGTTAACGACTGTTCTTCGACAAAGGCGGCGATAGTTCTACCTTCGACAAACTCCATCGCAAGAAAAGGTTCGCCAAGATCGGAAACGCCGCCATCGAGGAGTTTTGCGATGTTCGGATGGTTAAGAGATGCAAGGATCTGGCGTTCGCGTCGAAAACGCTCGATCATCTGGCTCTCAGCGATCGATTGGCGAACGATCTTGAGTGCGACCTCTTGTTCAAACTCACCATCGGTGCGTTCCGCAAGGTAAACGGCCCCCATTCCGCCGTGGCCGATCTCTTTGATGATTCGGTAATTGCCAAATTGGCGCCCCGCCATCGGCGACGGCGCATCGATAAGCGAATTTGCGGAGAATACGGGATTTTCGATAAATCCCTTAGATTCGGCGTGGGAGGCAAGCCAGGATTCGACCTCGGTGCGGAGAACATGGTCATCGCCGCAACGCAGGTCAAGGAAAGCGCTCCACCGCTCTTGATCTAGCTCAAGAACCGAAGAAAAGACATCTTTGACCTTTTCCCAGTCTGCTTCGTTATTCACTTTTTAGCCGTCGGTAAAGCCACGTTTTTGCGATCGTCCATTCGCGTTTCACGGTGGCGGGCGAGATCGTTAATACGTGAGCGGTTTCGTCTATGTTTAGCCCGCCGAAGAACCGCAGCTCAACTATCTTGGCTTGGATCGGCTCAAATGATTCGAGTGCTTGGAGTGCCTCGTTCAATTCGATCAGGTCTACATCGCTGCCCCCGGTAAAACTGATCTCTTCGGTAAGTTCGATCCTCCGGCCAAAATCGCGTTTTTGCGTTTTTCGCTTTACAGCATGATTCACAAGTATATTTCGCATGACTTGGGCCGCGACCGAAAAAAAGTGAGCCCGATTTTGCCATGAGACGTTTTCCCAATCAACCAGCCTAATATACGCGTCATGCACCAAAGCAGTCGCCTGCAGCGTGTGATCTGGCCGCTCATTTTGCATGTAACTCTGCGCAAGCTTGCGCAGTTCGTCATAAACGAGCGGCAAGAGCGTGTCGGGAGCACTCACCGCACCGTCATTGATTTCCTGCAGCAGAGCCGTGACTTCTTCGCGTCCAGACATATATCAATATCAAGATAGCGTCATTATAGGGCGAAAACCCGAAATATCAAAGATTTTTCATTTTTTTGAGCTGATTGTTGTCATTTTTTTGCCTTGTAGGTCGAAGGAAATATTTTCAGGAGTTTGCAGTTATGAAATGCAGTTCATTCAGCCGTCGGAATCTTTCATTTTTATCATCGATATTACTGCTCACAGGTTGTTTATTCGTGTGGACTGGAATTGGTCGATTACAAGCGACCGACGGCGATCGGGCTACAACGGCCGGGAACTCCCTGATAACCATCAACGCCTCGAAGCAAGGTAATCCGCATATCAATTTTGACGACACACGTGAACTCAACCTTGGCGAAAATGCTGCTGCCACGCAGCCCATAGCCCTTATTTCGGCAGATTTTGATTCTGACGGCGTTGCTGACGTTATTACTGCAGACACAAGCGGCTCATTGCTATTGTTGAAGGGTATAGACCCGGCAAATTTTGCGATCGATCCGACACAAAAAGAGCGAGGGATGCCGGAGCCGTTTACGGCGATTGCGACGGGAGCATCGTTAGGCATTTCTCCGGACTACTTATTCGCCGGTGATTTTAATGCCGACGGCAAGCAGGATGTGCTCGGAGCGGTCAAGGGCGCAAATGGCATCGTCGTTGTTATTGGCGACGGACTTGGGCATTTTTCGCAGCCGGTAGACATCAAAGTCGGCGGCATTGTTTCGGCAGTCGAAGCGGGTGAGATCGGAAAACCTGATGGTCGGGCTGATCTTGCGGTGACATATTCAAACAAAAATGGATCTTTCCTCGCTGTTTACGATCATCCGGAAAGTGCATTCAAACATGCTCCAGAAATTA
Source organism: Pyrinomonadaceae bacterium (assembly GCA_044228425.1). Lineage (GTDB taxonomy): Bacteria > Acidobacteriota > Blastocatellia > Pyrinomonadales > Pyrinomonadaceae > OLB17. The sequence goes on from JBGAUY010000045.1 coordinate 19,494, forward strand.
TCAAACTCCCGTCGGCCGCAACCTCGCTTGCCGCAGGAAACATGGACGAGGATTTCTACTCCGACATCGCTGTTGGTTGCGGTAACGACCTTGTCATCGTTCACGAACGCGGCCAGGCGTATCCGTGGGATATCGTGAAAGACAGCGGAATCACTCGCCCGCCCGCAGTAGTCGAAGTTCGTAGAATGCCATTCTCGATCGCCTCGATGGCCGTCGGACGCTTTGGCGAAAAACGCGGCACATCTCTCGCCATGCTGGGAGGCGATGGAAATCTCTACAATCTACAAGCTCCGAAAAACGCGACGTCCCCCGGGACAACGCTGGGATCCAAAATGGCTCCTGAGCTGCAGACGGCTCCGTTCGTACCCGCTGAAAGCAAGGGACGCCAAATGGCAATGATCTCGCAGGAACCAAAAGAGCATGGCGAGCTCGACCCATTTGGCAACCCCGTAGCCGATGTATCGAAGCGTAAAGAACCGGACCAGTTGATGGCGGATCTCGTCGCGAGTAAACCCGTACCGAAGGTCGATCTTGACGAGATCAACCGACAAAATACGGCAGACGCTCCTCGAAAAGCTGCAATGAAACAGCGAACGAAAGATTCTTTTATTCGCGGCATCTCGGCAAAATTTACAGGTCTTGCGAAATGGGAAATACAAAACATAACGACGGATCATCGATATGCGGCAACGGTGTCGGATCGGGCCAAAATAACGCGTGCAAGCGTGTCGGATAGTCCGTTTGACGATCTTATTGTTACTTCGTGGAATTCGGGACGGATGGATTTTGTTCTCCGGCCTCGAAATGAGAATGGAAAACCTTCCGCCGAAAACGTCGCGATCGACGGCACGGGCGGGATCGTTGCAGTTTTGCCGACCCGGCTCAACCTTGACGGATTAAGCGATCTTGTTGTGTTGCGACAAGGAGCCTATGGACCATCTTTATTGATGACGGCTCCGTCAGCCACTTTCGTGGTCAATACGACCGCCGACGACGCCGATTGCAATTTTGGCGGGTCATGCAGCCTGCGTGATGCTATCCGTAGGGCCAATCAGATCGGCGGCAGCAGTACGATCTACTTCAATATTTCTGATACGCCATCAGTCATTTCGCCGGTAACGCCGCTACCTTCATTGCTTCAGCCAATAACCATCCAGGGTAGTCACCAGGCCAGCGGTACAAAACGGATCGAGATCAATGGCCAGATGGCGGGCACTTCCGTGGACGGCCTGAAAATCCGCACCAGCAATGCGTTTATTTACGACCTGGCGATCACCGAGTTCAAGAGTCAGACGCTAAATGGCAGTCAGGTGGGTGGAAACGGGATCGCGATCGAGAGCGACTCTGCGCGGCCAAATAATGCACACAATACCATACTTGAATGTTATCTGGGCATTGATGTTACGGGGACCACTGCGAAAGGGAACATGGCCGCGGGAATCTTGATATTTGACTCCGACGAAAACGACGTGACTAATAGCGTAGGTTCGGGAAACAATACCGGTATCGCGATCGAGGGTGGCAATACCAACTCATTTTCCAACAATATTCTTGGGTTAAATGCCTCGGGTAGTGCAAAAGTGCCAAATTTCCGAGGTATGTTTCTCGGCGGTGCTAACAATAGGGTTGGCGGCGATTTTGCAGGAGCTCAAAATACGATCTCAGGCAATGGGGTCGTAAGTAACATTGCTCCTTGCGTGGGTTATGGGATCGTCGTTCCGATCTTTGTCGACCTGGCCACTCAAGAATTGTTGAGTCATGATAATAACATCCTTGGCAACAAGATCGGGACGGACCCCTCCGGAGGCACTGGATTAGGCAATTGCTGGCAGGGTATCAATGCTGAGCCTTTAACTGGTACGACGATCGGATCGATAGCCGAATCGGGGCGTAATATCATTTCGGGTAACGGTTGGGGCGGCGTCTGGTGCGAGGCTGTCGGTAGTGCAAATCAGACGGAAGGCGGTTTCTGCTCGATCATGGGCAACAATGTAGGGACAGATACCGCCGGAAATTTCAATATCCCAAATGATGCTCACAACATTCCTCAGATCTCTGGTCCTCCCAGCGCGGTTTTGGTCGGTTCAAACATCTCCGTGTCGGCCGTCGGAGCACCCGGCGGAATAACGCAGGGCGGGGCCTGCACTGGTTTTTGCAATCTTGTTTCGGGCAATGACGGCGTCGACAACACTTTAGCATCCGCCATAATGGCCGGCGGCCCCGGCACTGTGGGCATTTTCAACAACTATGTCGGTACAAACCGGAACGGAACACAAGCATTGGTCAATTCGACTACTGGGATCGACCTGGCTTCAACAATTCTTG
>JBGAUY010000046.1:0-20939 GCA_044228425.1 Pyrinomonadaceae bacterium
CTCGAATTTTTGCTTCGCTATCATCACCGGACGGGAGACGATATGGCTTTGTCGATCGTCACACATTCGCTCGACAAGATGGCGAACGGCGGGATCTACGATCAGCTTGGCGGCGGCTTTCACCGCTACACGGTCGATGCGATTTGGCTCGTGCCGCATTTTGAAAAGATGCTATATGACAACGCACAACTCGCCCGCGTTTATTTGCATGCGTATCAGGTGACCGGAAATGAATTCTACAAACGCATAGCCACCGAGACTCTCGAATATATTCGGCGTGAGATGCTCGACGAATCAGGCGGATTTTATTCAACGCAGGACGCGGACAGCGAGGGCGAGGAAGGGAAGTTTTTTGTTTGGTCGAGGGATGAGATCGGGGAGATTCTTGGTGACAACGCGGAGGAATTTTGTGCCTATTATGATGTTACGGCTGAGGGCAATTTTGAGGGGCATAATATCCTAAATGTTAAGAACCCAGTCGCTATCGCTCCCGGTTCTGACATGAAGAAAAAGTTGTTTGATGTGCGTGAAAAGCGGATCAAGCCGGGCCGTGACGAAAAGGTATTGACCGCATGGAATGGTCTGATGCTGGCGGCTTTTGCGGACGCGGCCGGTGTGTTGGGTTATGAGGAATATCTAGAGATCGCGAAGAACAACGCCGATTTTCTGATGACTAAGATGCAAAACGGCGGCCGGCTTTATCGCACTTGGAAAGACGGGGCGGCTAAGCTCAATGGTTACGTCGAGGACTATGCGAATGTGGCGGACGGGTTGATCGTGCTTTATCAGGTTTCTGGAGAGGTGAGATATTTGTCCGAAGCAAAACGACTCGCCGATCTAATGATCACCGAGTTTTGGGACGGGGAAAAAGGCGGATTTTTCTTTACTTCGAATGACCACGAAGAGCTTGTCGTCCGTAACAAGGACTTTTACGATAACGCGACACCGTCGGGAAATTCGGTTGCGGCGGATGTATTGCTACGGCTTGCGAAGCTGACAGGTGATGACAAATATGAGCGGTTCGCGGTGACTGTTTTGAGGCTCGCGGCTTCGCAGATTCGGCGGCACCCGCAAGGATTCGGACGGGCTCTATCAGCATTAGAGTTTCATCTTGGCAAAACGAAAGAGATCGTTGTCATCGGTGAAAAGGGCAGTGAGGTGGAGCAGGATATTTTGCGGCGGTATCTGCCTAACGCAGTTATTGTTTTGTCGTCGGATGCGGATTCTGAAGTAGCTACCGTTCCGTTGCTGAAGGATCGCGAAATGGTGGACGGGAAAACGGCTGTATATGTGTGCGAGGATTTTGTCTGTCAGCGGCCCGTGACCGCGGTTGGGGAATTAGATGTTTTGCTGACACGAGGCTAAGTTCGAATTTCAAATCGCGAACTTAAAAGAAAGTGCAAAGTAAAAAGCCCGATCGTCTAGAACGACCGGGCTTTTTCAATTTAACTAAAAAGCTAAATTATTTGTTAGCTGGCTTGTTAGCAGCGTTTGCGTTAGCAGCAGGTGCGTTAGCAGCAGGCTTTGCAGCGTTAGCAGCTGTGTTAGCAGCGGTCGAAGCAGCGTTAGCAGCTGTGTTAGCAGCGTTTGCTACTGCGTTAGCAGCGTTAGCCATTGCGTTTGCAGCGTTAGCCATTGCGTTTGCAGCCGTGTTAGCAGCTTTGTTAGCTGCGTTGTTGCTAGCAGCTTCGCCGCAAGCCATTCCTAAAGCACCCATAACAAGAACTGCTGATAGTGCGATTACTTTCTTCATAATGATTCTCCTGTCTTCTTCAAAGATTAGATCTAATTTATTTACCGAAGACCGTGCAAGCACAGTCCTTGTTCCCTTGTCTTTCTAATTTTCGGAACAATCGACAATATAGTCATCTGAGCGGTGATAGTCAACCCCAAAATGACGAAAATTAGATTTTTTTTGCGCCGATGTTGTTGTAAAAACCACGCTTAAGAATAAAAAGAAAGCACCCTGTCCTAGGACAAGGTGCTTTCTCAAGTTCAAACAAGGCCAAACTATTTGTTTGCCGGTTTGTTGGTTGCGTTAGCAGCCGGAGCGTTAGCAGCGGGGGCATTAGCAGCCGGTTTGTTGGTTGCGTTAGCAGCAGGTGCGTTAGCAGCCGGAGCGGTTGTGGTCGAGTTGGTTGTGGTCGCGTTGGTCGTCGTCGTGTTTGTGGTCGTCGACGTGTTAGCTGCGTTAGCAGGTTTGTTAGCAGCGTTGTTGCTAGCAGCTTCGCCGCAAGCCATACCCAAAGCGCTCAATCCAAGAACAGTTGAAAGTACAATTACCTTTTTCATTTTATTAAGACTCCTAAATCTTTCTCAAAGAATATAAACCCTGTTGCCAGGTGCCCGGCTGATCAAACACAGCCGTTTTGCCCTGAACTCTTTCTTATTCAAGGCAAACGTAACAATAGAAATTACAAAGAGCTTTGTCAACCTAAATTTGACCAAAAAATCACTATTTTAAAAGATTTTTTTTTGCCGATTTTCGGTCAATTTTTTGGCAGGTCGAGATGCCGATGTTTACTGGCTCGAAAAATAAATTCTTGACTTAATTTGAACGGAAAAGTTATCTTTGAAAAGGGAAGAATTCCCGCCCTTTGATCTCACATCTCACCCACTCTCTCGATAATGGAAAAATTCACCGAAACGCCTGCGGCGTCTAACAGCGGTCGAACCGCGTCAACATTTCCCGTCTTAATAATTGCGGCGTCGCTGGCCGCGATCGTTGCGACGTATTTTCTCGCAAATTCATCGATCGGTGTCGAGTCAAAGACCCGAGGTTTTTCGGCGATCATTGGCTTTTTTCTGGCGGTCTGTGCTCTTTTCTATTTCTGGCAAAAACGAAATAGGCACGATTCGGCCTTGTCCGGCGCTGGAATTGCCCCCGATCTCGATCGACGGCTTGAGGCGCTGGACGAAGCAAACGAATTTTTTACAGGTGCACTTGGACCTGCCGATACTTTCCGGTTGGTAGCAAACCGTATTAAGGGTGTGGTCGAATATCGCTCGATCGCGCTCTTGCTGCTTGACCAGTCGCGGTCCCATTTTGTTATTTCCGAGGTTGAGGGCATCGGAGTCGCCGATCAGAAAGGTAAGGTGTCCGGCTTTGACACCGGCATTTCGGGCCAATGCTATCACAGCCAGATCGTCGAGATCGGCCGCGAAGAGTTTTCGAGGGGTGATATAGCGTTGCCGAGCATCGCGATACCGCTGATCCGTGAGGCGGCAGTCTTTGGCGTTTTGCGGCTCAACTTTGACCCGAAATTTGATCTCGAAAATGTCGATCTTTCGGTGTTCGAATCGATAGGCACACGGGTCGCTCCTCTGATACTAAGCTCCGTCGCGCTTGCACACAGTCAGCACAATGCATTGACGGACGCGACCACAGACCTGCCAAACGAACGTGCGTTTTACCTGATCGTTGAAAATCAGATCGCCGAGGCATCGCGAAATCGTGAGGTCAGGCCACTGACGATTCTCTCGATGGACATAAAGGGCTTTGATGAGATCAACCAAAAATTCGGCCACGCGGCGGGCGACCGTGCTCTCAATTTTGTGGCTCACACGATAAAGGACAATCTGCGGCAGATGGATTTCTTTGCACGATCGCAAGATGACGAATTCCTCGCCGTGCTGCCGACCGCGTCAAAAGAAATGTCGTCCGAGGTCATTGCCCGTATACACACCGGATTTTTTGGCCGCAAGCTAAAGCTTTCTGAGACGGACTCGATCGAGATCGAAATGAATTTTGGCTGGGCGGCTTATGGCGAGGACGGCGAAACGGTCGATACGCTCCTAAACATTGCACGCATCAGAAAAGATCAAGCGAAATATTCAGACCCAAACAAGGTGCTCTGGTTTCCAAAAGAACTCGTAAATTAACCGCAGACGTTGTATATTTTGGCAATGGCCAAGATAACGTTTTACGGCGGTGTCGGCACAGTTACCGGCTCAAAATATCTACTCGAACATAACGGCAAAAAGATACTTGTCGATTGCGGATTGTTTCAGGGCTTGAAAGAGCTGCGCGAACGCAATTGGCAAGATCCGCCATTCATCGCGTCTGAGATCGACGCGGTTATAATCACGCACGCCCATATCGACCACACTGGATGGCTGCCGCGGCTCGTAAAACTTGGCTTTACCGGCCAGGTCACTACCTCGCGTGCGACCGGCGATCTGTTAAAGATATTACTGCCCGATTCCGCCCGCCTACAGGAAGAAGAGGCTGATTACCGCAACCGCCACGACCTGACGAGCCATACGCCGGCATTGCCGCTTTACGACGAGGATGACGCACGTGCGGCTTTGGAGTTGCTTCGTCCGGTGCCCAACGATGGCCAGCCGTACGAGATATGCGAAGGCGTGACCGCGAGCTTTATGGTCGCCGGCCATATAATGGGTGCGAGCCTCGTACTTATCGAGATGGCGAACGCCCGTGACGACGGCTCGTCAATAAAGTTCCTGTTCTCCGGCGATCTAGGCCATTATGATCAGGCGATCGTCAATGATCCGGCAACGCCGCCGGATTGCGATTACCTGATGTGCGAATCAACATACGGCAACCGTTTGCATGGCGAGATCGACTCGGAAACGCAGATGGCAAATATCATCAACGATGCCGCCAAACGAAACGCACCGATCTTGATCCCGGCGTTTGCCGTTGGGCGTACACAGGAAGTTTTGTATATGATCCGCGAGCTCGAGGAGAAGAAACGGATCCCAATTCTGCCGGTTGTTGTCGATTCCCCAATGGCGTCACAAGCCACGCAGGTCTATAATCGCTGGCACGAAGAGCATGACCGCGAATACGCTTCGATACTCGCAAACAAGCGGCATCCGCTACGGACCGCATCGATGTCAACCGCATCGAGCCGTGATGAGTCAAAACACCTTAACGAGCTAAAGGGCGCGAGGATAATTATCTCTGCGTCGGGGATGTTGAGCGGCGGACGCGTGCTGCATCATGCGATGCGTTTGCTGCCAAATGAAAACGCAACGCTTGTATTTGTCGGCTATCAGGCCGCCGGAACGACCGGACGCCGCATCCAAGACGGCGAACGCGAGGTCCGCATAATGAAGCATTGGATCCCGGTAAAATGCCACATCGCAAAGGTCGAAGGATTTTCGGCCCACGCCGATTGGAAAGCGGTTATCAAATGGCTGAGCGGACTACAGTCACTACCAAAAACGGTGTTCACAACTCATGGCGAACCCGATGCGGCTCAGGCGATGGCAGAGCATATTCGTGACGAATTTGGCTGGAACGTCGTCGTGCCGGAGTATGAGCAGACTGTTGAACTTTGAGATAAGACATGGCCCGAATTAACGCAATGTTGGTGATGATGCTGATGAGTACAGCGTTTGCGCACGCCCAAATATCTGCGTTATCCGCAGACTTAATGTTAATTATCGACCGTGCTGAAAAGGCGAATGCTTTTTACACAGAGACTTTTAGGAACCTGTCCACAGAGGAGACCAAGATTTTTGATAGGTATGACAGCGACGGAAGACTAAAAGAGACACGACGGATCAGATCGGTATTTATTGTCTATCAATCGCCTAAGGACGGAACCACAGGCGAGCTTAGAAATGTCGTCGAATTTAATGGCAAGTCTGTCGCGCGTCAAGACAGAGAGGTCGCTGATTTTTTTGAAAAGGTTGCCCGATCGGAGTCGATATCCGACGAAATGAGCCGGATAAAAAAAGACGGTAACCGGTTTGACGGCGGTGCTTCAGCTTGGGGGATGACGTTATGGCAAGAGTCCCCCTTCGGCATACTAAAGCCCTTTGTGGAATATAAGATTGTCGGCCATGAAAAGCTCGAAGGCCGGGATTTGATCGTTATCGAGTATTTGCAAACAAGACCGACCTTATTGGTAAAGTTTAATCCGACGTCGGAAGATTGGAGAAATGAACCGGCTGGGAGACAGTACGCGGCTGACGTGTCTTCGGGAATGTGGCCTCACAACCCATTTATTAAAGGTAAAATTTGGCTGGATGCGACGACTTTTGAGACGTGGTTAAACGAATATAAAGTAATGTTGTCGCCACCGGGCAGCAAAGCGCCGGTCGAGGTATTGGATCTGTCGTTCCAATATCAGTCGAATGGGTTTAAGATCCTCCTGCCGAAAAGATTTACTATGAAGATAAACAAGGTCAGCGGGTCGGTTGCGACTCCGATCGTAAAACGCGACCGCGTGATGACGTTTGAATATTCAAAATTCAGCGAGTTTAATTCCGAGGCAAAAGATTACAAAATAAACGACAGACCGCGCTTAGATTGAAGATGTATGGGGTATGAACAGGTACTCGACTTGTCCTGATGAATTATTCAGAAACAAAGCCGCGGGGACTTTCCGCACGTTTCGTAAAGCTGTATTGGGAACTCTCATACAACCCCACGGAAATTGCTGGTGGACCGGAACCCGTTCTTCCGGACGGTTGTGTGGAGATAATTTTCGATTTCCGCGATCGTTTTGTGACATACCTTTCCGCTGACGTGACCCAGATCCAGCCAAGATCGATCGTCGCGGGCCAGTTGACTTCGCGTTTGATGATAGGGCCGAGCGGGGAAACAGATATTTTTGGTGTGCGTCTTCGTTCGGAATCTGCCTTTTCATTGCTCGGCATTTCGATGGCCGAGATACGCGATCAAGTGATTGATCTGCATGACGTGTTGGGCCCGGTCGAGGATGAGCTTTTCGAAAAGCTTGCCGCTGCAAACGGTTTTGATGGTCGAATCGCAGTATTTGAAAAATATCTATTCGCATTAAAGGCGCGTCCGGTCAGTGCGGAATTGACTGAGTGTGTCTCAATCTTACGTTTAACCAACGGAGCGAAACAGATCGCTCACTGTGCGGCTCATCTGCGGTGGTCAGAGCGTCGACTGGAGCGTACATTTAACGAACAGGTTGGGCTCTCGCCAAAGCTCTTTGCACGAATAATAAGATTTCAATCATTTCTTGCGAACGCCGAAAAGGGCGATTTGAACTTGCTCGATAATGCATTCGCGGCCGGATACTATGACCAATCTCACATGATCCGGGATTTTCGCAATTTTGCAGGCGTGACGCCGATGGAATATTTTGGCCGCGACCTGATGCTGTCGGGACTCTTTGTAGATACATGACCTTTGTCGGATTTTTACAATACAGCTGCAGTGCCGATACGGTAAATTTTCGGCATACCCAATATCGGGTCAAGGAGAAAATCTATGAAGTTTAAGATCGTATTGACATTAGTTGTTTTCATTGCCGCATCTTCGGCTTACGGCCAAGGCAAAGCTGACATCGCGGGCGTGAAATGGTTGACCGGGTGTTGGCAAAAGGATAATGACAAGGTCGGGACAATTACGCTGGAACAGTGGACGACGTCGGACGGCGGCACGATGTTTGGCGTCGGGCGAACATTCAAAAGCGGCAAACTTGCATCATGGGAAATGATGCGTATCGCCCAAGATGGCGATTCGGCAAAGTTTTCCGCTCAATTGCCAAACGCAGCAACAGCGACGTTTTTTGCGCTAAAAGCCGCGACAAAAGACGAGCTTGTTTTTGAGAATCTTCAAAATGATTTCCCGCATCGAGTGATCTATCGTAATGCGGGTCCAGACAAACTCGCGGCTCGTATCGAGGGCAAGAACGGTGAAAAGGACATGGCGATCGACTTTCCGTTCAAACGCGTTAAGTGTGAATAGTTACTCGTAACGCAGGCATTCGATCGGGTCGAGTTTTGATGCTTTTCGGGCTGGGAGCACGCCGAAAACGAGGCCGACGCCGATAGATGTGCCGAGGCCGGCGATTACGGCCCAGGGCGGAACTTGCGCAGGTATGCTCGGCACAAACAGCATTATCAAATTGCTGATGCCTATCGCGACGAAAACACCGATAATCCCGCCAAAAAATGTAAGCGTCATCGCTTCGAGCAGAAACTGCAGAACGATGGCGTTTTTTGTTGCTCCGATAGCTTTGCGGATGCCGATCTCTTTGGTGCGTTCGGTGACCGACACAAGCATGATGTTCATCACGCCGATGCCGCCGACGAGCAGGCCGAGGCATGAGATGGCGATGGCCGCGATGCCGACACCGCCGATGATACCGTCAAATTGAGCGATAAAATTGTCGGCGGTCTTAACATCAAAATTATTTGGTTCGCCAAACTGGACGCCGCGTCGCTGACGCAAGATGCCTTCGACCTCTTGAACCGCCTCAGTGATCCGGCCCTGTTTGGCCTGAATGATGTGTACGGTCTCTTCGCGTTCAGGGGCAACCTTGCGAGCGGTGCGGTAAGGCATAAATACCTTGCGGTCCTCTTCGTTTTCACCAAAGAATCCGGCCTTGCGTTTTTCGATGACCCCGATGATCTCCCAGGTCATTCCGTTCATACGGACCAATTTACCGACTATATCGTCCTCGTGGCCTTCGAAGAGAGCTTCGACGCAGTTGACACCGACGACAAGCACGTTGCGGCGTTGATAATTGTCGGCGTCGGTGATAAATCTGCCCTGTTTAATGACGATATTTGTCATCGGCGCGTAGTTCGGATTTACTCCGTCGGTCAATGCCCAGCGATAATTTTTACCTTCATAGACGAGATTGTCGTCAAATCCGCCGTTGAACGAACCGATATTTGGTGCGCGAGTCGAGATGTCTTCGATCGCGGTTGATTGTGCAAGAATGGCGGTCGCGTCATCGTCGGTCAAAGGCTTGCGATTGCGTTCGTCGCGGCTGCGGGGGCCGAAACCGGTCGAGAGGTGATACGCGTAAATGTTGTTTGTGCCGTATTCCTCGACGATCGAGACGATCGAATTGCGCATACCCGTTAGGATCGAAGCGACGACAATGGCCGTGATGACGCCGACGACGATACCGAGGATCGTCAAAAACGAACGAAACTTATGCGAACGGATCGAGTCCATCGACATTTTTAGTACTTCGTATGGCAGAGATGTCGTAAATCGCATAAAAACTTTAGCTCTGAGTTAACGCAACGATCGGGTCTAATTTCGCGGCTTTCCATGCCGGGTACAATCCGGCGATGACTCCGATCGAACTCGAAACTGTCACGGACAAGATCACGTAACCGATGGTGATCGTCATCGTCATTTCGGCGAGCACGGTTATCAATTGTGTGACGCCCACAGCCAATATTAGGCCGATGATGCCGCCGATCACGCACAGCAGCGATGATTCGATTAAAAATTGTAACAAGATCTGTTTTTTTGTGGCCCCGAGAGCTTTTCTGAGGCCAACCTCAAATGTTCGCTCGGTGACTGAGACGAGCATGATGTTCATCACGACGATGCCGCCGACGATGAGGATGATCATTGTGATCGGCACAACGACCGCCGCGATCGCACCGGTAATTTGATCCATTTGAGAGCCAAATTCGTCGGTGTTGACGACGCTAAATGTTTCCTCGGCACTCCCGATCAATTGACGGTGGTTTCGCAGGTGTAGACGCGCCTCGTCTATCACATCCTGAAAGCTTTCTTTATCTTCAGCTTTGCCGTGTATTTGGATCCCACCTGTTCGCGAAAAGATCTGATTGTGCAGCGTGATTGGTACGTAAACGAGGCGGTCCATAGACTGGCCAAAAAACGAACCGCGTTTTGCCTCGACACCGATGATCTGCAACGGAACGCCGCGGATCTTAAGCGTTTTTCCGACGGGTGAGCCGCTTGTAAAGAATTTATCCCTGACGTCGGTTCCAATGACACACACCTGGGCGGAGCGGGTGACCTCGTCGGCGGTGAAGAAACGGCCGTCTTCAAGCGTCTTGTCGGTCATCTCGTACATATTGTCGGTCGAGCCGAGGATCTGTGTCGAAGGCATTTCGATACCGTCCTGAGTGATATCGGCGTTTGCACCTATCTCGGCCCCGACATACATACACGATTTGCAGTTAGCCTTAACGTATTGATATTCCGCCCACGTCACGTCTTTATTCAAACGATTCTTGCGTTCAAATTCCTCGTCCGACATTCGCCCGGTCGACGCCATTCGCGTGATCATGAAATGGTTTGACCCAAGTATCTTGCCCACTTTATCGACCACGTAAGTTTTCAGTCCGCTGATCGACGCACCGACGACGACGACCGCCGCTACGCCGATAATAATACCGATCAGCGTCAAAAACGCACGGAGTTTATGCTCAAGGATCGATTTAACGGCGATCCAAAAGGCATCAAGATAAAATGAATAAACTTCGCGCATAACTGACGGGCTTTGAGTGTGCGATCTTTCGCACGCTGGATATTGAACTAATTTGCAAACGTAATAAACGGCGAAATAGTTCAGAAAAAAAGTTAGGATTCGCGAATTGCGTAGGCTCAAGTGCGGCGTGTTATACTTTTGCTTCGCTTTTTACAGCAAATCAGGAGAAAACACTTGAGCGTTTTAGTAGATAAAAATACGCGTCTGATCGTCCAGGGCATCACCGGACGAACGTCGTTGGCGGCGTGACGCCCGGCAAAGGCGGTAGCACTCACGAAGGCGTCGCGGTATTTAATACGGTGGCCGATGCGGTCAAAGAAACCGGTGCGAATGCGTCTGTCATCTATGTGCCGCCTGCATTCGCAGCCGACGCGATCATGGAAGCCGCCGATGCCGGAATACCGCTAGTCGTCTGTATCACTGAAGGCATCCCGGTCGCGGATATGGTCAAGGTAAATGAATATCTATCGACCCGCTCGACCCGCATGATCGGCCCGAACTGCCCCGGCATCATCTCGCCCGGCAAATGCAAGATCGGCATTATGCCCGGCCATATTCATAAAGAAGGCCGTATCGGTGTCGTATCGCGTTCAGGAACGCTTACCTATGAGGCAGTCGGACAGCTGACCGCTCTCGGCCTAGGCCAATCGACTGCCATCGGCATTGGCGGCGACCCGATCATCGGAACAAATCACACCGACGCATTGCGATTGTTTCAGGAGGACGACGAAACCGACGCGATCGTAATGATCGGCGAGATCGGCGGCACTGCCGAAGAGGACGCTGCGGCATATGCCAAAGATAACGTTACCAAACCGATCGTAGCGTTCATCGCCGGCCAGACAGCACCTCCTGGACGCCGCATGGGCCACGCCGGTGCGATCATCTCGGGCGGCAAGGGCACAGCGGCCGAAAAAATGGCTGCATTGACCGCAGCGGGTATTCGCGTGGTGCAATCTCCTGCGGACATTGGGATTGCCGTGCAAGAAAGTTTGAGATAGTTAACCGCGAAAGTCGCGGAAATCACTAAATTAGGAAAGTAATTATTTATAAATGAGCAATTTAACATTTGGAATCATCAAGCCCGACGCGGTTCGGGCAGGGAATCATGGAAAGATCGTAGATCGCATCCTCGCAAACGGATTTAAGATCCGCGGGATGAAACTCATACATCAGACGCGTAAACAGGCTGAGGGATTTTATGCGGTTCACGCGGGCAAAGGTTTTTTTGACGAGCTGACCGAATTTATGTCGAGCGGGCCTTGTGTCGTGCTGGCACTTGAGAAAAAGGATGCCGTACCGGCTTGGCGTGAGCTGATGGGAGCGACAAATCCGGCTGAGGCGGCTGACGGCACGCTTCGTAAAGACTTTGCCACGTCGATCGGCGAAAACGCCGTTCACGGATCGGACTCGGACGAAAATGCAGTGATCGAGATCGCATATTTCTTTAGCAAACTTGAATTAGTCTAGAGTTTGCCGAGTTTCAGAAAGTTTCGGATAGTTATAGAAAGTTTGAGCGTTTCATTTTTGCATAACGACAGATTGAGGGTAAACTATCTGCAACTTCTCTAACTAACTGGAACTCAGGAACTTAAAACATTATGAAAAAATGCCCGACTTGCGATAAAACATACGAAGATTCGATGAAGTTCTGTCAGCTCGACGGAGCCACTCTGGTGGACGACGAACCGGCATTTGACCCGTATGCGACGATAGTTTCGACACCGGCAAAGCCGATCGAGATACCGCCGATCGAGACTGAACCGGAGCCGGTGTTAGAAGTTGAGGCACCTGTCGCAGACCCTGTTGCTGAGGAACCTGATGTTCATCAGACGGTCGGGTCGATAGCGATCGCACCGCCGGATGAGGTTCTTGAGCTTCCGGACCAGGCGGATCCGTTAAAGACGATGTATGCGTCGGATACGGAAATGAAAGAGATCCTTGGCGACAATGAACCTGTAGCCGAAGAGATCCCGTCACCGGAACCGCCCGCATTTATCGCACCTGAGCCGCCGCCGTCACCTTTTTCGATTTCAGAGGAACCTGCTCCTGAGCCATTGACATATGAGGAGCCCGCTCCGGCAGCACCGGTTTATGACGAACCTGCGACGATGATCCAACCGAGCGTTGATATTCCGTTCGAGGCTCCGGCACCCGTTGCCGAATGGACTCCACCGCCGGCACCTGATGCAAACTGGCAAGATCAACAGATCGGTTCTAACACACCGTTTCAACCGCCTCCGGCCGGCGTTGGCGGACAGAACAAGACATTGCCGATAGTATCGCTGGTTTTGGGTATTATTTCGTTATGTTGCTATATTTCGCCGATCACGGGCATTGCTGCGTTGATAACCGGTTATCTTGGTATGAAAAATATCAAGAACGACCCGAATACATTCGGCGGTAAGGGCTTGGCTATGGCCGGTATGATCTGCGGCGGTATTTTCTTTCTGCTGGGTATCGTTTACTGGATCTACATCATTTTTGTTATAGGTTTTGCCGCCATGAGCGGTGGTTTTAGATAGGAATTTATGTCAGTCGTAGCCGACGTAATTGAATCAACGGTCGCCATCCTCAAGGGGATGAAGCGTACTCTTTCCGAGATACCGCGACATAATTGGACGGTACAGTATCCGGACGAACCGATCACAGTGCAGCCGCGATATCGTGGCCAGCATCTGCTGCACGTTGACGAAGCGGGCAAGGAAAAATGCGTAGCCTGTTATCTCTGCGCGGCGGCGTGTCCGTCAGATTGCATCTATATCGAAGCCGAGGACGACGCTCGCCCATATGCCGAACGCATCGGCCGCGACGAGCGTTACGCCAAGGTCTATAACATCGATTACGGCCGCTGCATCTTTTGCGGTTTCTGTGTCGAGGCTTGCCCAAAAGACGCGATCACCCACGGCTACAATTTCGAACTCTCGGTTTATAACCGCGCCGATCTTTTGAAAACTAAAGACGATCTGTTGATCACAAAACAGATTCAGTCAAAGAATTACCGCGTCGCACTCTCCAGCGAGGATGTAGATTCGGAATTCAAAAAGATCAGGACCAAGGGCGGCGAAAAAACCGACAGATAGGTTTCGAACTGCATTCTAGCTAATCATTGCCGTGGATTCATCCGAACTCCCGCCAACTCAAAAAGGACGACATCACGAATTGCGTGCGCTTGGGCTTCGCCAATTTGCGGGGCTGAGGCGTGACGACGAGCGGCTTGATCCGTTTGAGCTTGCGCGTGTTGCCAAGTTATTTGTTGCTCCGTTCGATCAGATCGAGCCGCTGCTTACGGACGAGACAAAAAAGCATCTGCTTGGTGACGGCAAAGAGATGTGGTCGGGCGGTGCCGCTTCGGTCACGCTACCAAATGGGCAAAAACTGATCATTCTAAACCCGACCCACAGCCGAACCCGACAAAACGCTACCCTGATGGAAGAGGTCTGTCACCTTTTCCTCGGCCATAAACCAAGCCGTCTGGCTATCGAAAATAAAAACAAAGACGGCAAGATCATCGCCCGCGACTATAATCACTCGATCGAAGAAGAGGCATACTCGACCGGTGCCGCAGCTCTTGTCCCTTACACGGGGCTCAAACGAATGGTCAACGCTGGCAAGACGGCGCAGGAGATCGCACGGCATTTTAATGTCAGCCGGGCTTTGGTAGAGTATAGGATCAAAGTTTCGCGGTTATGGGACGCTTACAAAGAGCGAATTTTTCAGGGCGAGTAGAGCAATGGATCAGCAAATAATACCGGCAGGTGGCAAGGTGGAACGGCTAGCGACCGTCGATAAGCTGCGCATGCTGCTCGATATTACCAAAACGATCAGCCGCTCGCTCGATCTCGAAGAGGTGCTCAACCTCGTGATGGACACGCTCGGTTCGCTGCTGCCCTACGATGCGGCGGGCATCTATCTGATCGAGTTTAGCGACGAAGACAAAAGTCCATATATATTTAAGTCGAGTGCGATTCGTGGTTACCAGATCAGCTTTGAGTTGATTGAGCCGCGGCTCAAGATGGGCGAGGGATTTCTGGGAACTGTTGCCCAGACCGGCAAACCGATAATTTCGCATGACGTTAGCAAAGATCCGCGATACTTTGCCGCACGCGAATTGACGCGGTCCGAGATGGTTGCTCCGATCATTTCAAATGATCACGTCATTGGAGCATTTGACCTCGAAAGCGATCAGCTCGATGCGTATTCCGAAGACGACCTTGCTATTTTGCAGCTCCTAACATCGCAGGTCGCCATAATCATCGAAAAAGTCCGTCTGCACGAACAGGTCGTTGAGAAAAAACGCCTGCAAGCACAGCTTGAGATCGCCCGTCAGGTGCAGCTTGAGTTGCTGCCGTCAGCCGACCCGGTTGTTGAGGGATTTGATATCTCGGCTTATATTTTCCCTACCGAAGAGGTCTCGGGCGATTATTACGACTGGGTGCGATTATATGAGGACCAGATCGGCATCGTCGTAGCTGACGCCGTCGGGAAGGGAATTCCTGCTGCTTTGCTCATGGCATTCTTGCGAGCCAGCCTACGCGTAAGTGCTCAGATCGGTTACGCTCCGCACATTGCGTTTGGCAAGGTCGGTGCGTTACTGAGCGACTCGACTGAGGACAATCAGTTCATCACGGCGATCTACGGATTACTCGATTCGACCAACCGCACATTTGTATTCTCGAACGCCGGACACAATCCGCCGCTGCTTATTAAGCCTGACGGCGAGTACCGTTTTATCGAGTACGGCGATATGCCGCTGGGGATGTTTCCCGACAGTCATTATCATCAGCATTTCATCCGGTTTGAAAAAGGCCAGGTGATGGTCATCTACACCGACGGTATTACAGAGGCGGCAAATCCGGGTGGTGAGGAATATGGCAACGAGAGATTTGCCAAACGGATCTTGTCGGGTATTGATCTTTCGGCCAAGCAAATGATCGACCATGTCCGCAAAGGCGTTGCTGATTTTACCGAGCGAAAATTTTTAGACGACGACGGCACGCTCTTTATTATCAAAGCGCAATAATATTACCCATTACGTGTGCCCTTACTTACGTGCGGGCTACTGACACCCGAGCGTTCGTTCAGTTGTTGGAAATTGTGAACTAGTGTGCCGTGAACGAACCGTGAAGATTATCGCCACCGGGTACAACGGGGGTTGAATAATCGTCATAGTTTATCTTGTCGTTCTCAGTCGAGAACGCATACGCATCAAACCCGTAGGCATCAAGAAAATCGGTCAATTCTTGCGACCTATCAAGATAGAGCGTCTCGGAAAAACCGAGTTCAGCCCTGATGCTCAATAACCGCTCAATTACCTCAAGCGGTGCAAA
Organism: Pyrinomonadaceae bacterium; assembly: GCA_044228425.1. Taxonomy (GTDB): domain Bacteria; phylum Acidobacteriota; class Blastocatellia; order Pyrinomonadales; family Pyrinomonadaceae; genus OLB17. The sequence goes on from JBGAUY010000046.1 coordinate 15,545, forward strand.
ACATTGATCTGGATCTTTATGAGTAGCCATAGGATTTGCCCATCGCGGGCACCTCGCCGGAATGTTCCGGCATCTACTTAGATAACGAATGGTCAGTAAAGGTTGTTCGCGTAATTTAAGAAAGCGTCAACCGTGTTGAAAAACGATTGAGTTTCGTATAGAAAGCGAATATTCTTTAAGCTGACACAGGTTTTTAAGGGGAGAGTGGTATGAAAAGAAGTTTTTTTCAGATGTTCACAATATTTGCGGCCGGGTTAGCCCTCGCGTCTTTTGGTTTCGGACAGCAGCAGGTGCGAACGTCGGCAATCGCCGATAAATATACGATATCTGCCAAGGCGGGTGGCGTTAATTTTATCGAAGGCGATGTGACGGTTGAGAGGAAAGAGGGCCGCAGCGGCGTTTTATTGCGACGCGACCAGCTTGAGATTGGCGACCGGGTTTCGACGGGAGCAAACGGCAAGGCCGAGATCCTCCTTAATCCGGGCTCGTACATCCGTCTTGGCTCAAACACCTCTTTTCATTTTCTAACCACTTCACTTGACGACTTAAAGATCCGCGTCGAAAGCGGGACGGCGATGTTTGAGGTTTTTGCGGCGAACGAGTTTCAAGTTGCGGTTGAAACTCCGACCGGCAGCATCGCACTGATCGAAACGGGGGTCTATAAGATCGATGTGCCGCAGAACGGTTTGGCGACTGTTGCGGTGTTTGAGGGTAAGGCCCAGTTGGCTGACCCAAAGATGACGTTGATCAAGAAAGGACGCACGAGCGTTATTGGGTCGACATCTGCCGCCGTCACCAAATTTGACCGTGACAAACGCGGCGATTTGGGCGACTGGAGTAAAAGCCGTTCGAAAGATCTGGCTAAGATGACATCGTCGCTGCAAGAGCGCGATGTTCGCGATAGTTTGATCATGTCATTCGACATTGGCCGTTGGAGCATGTTTGACTCTTTTGGCTTGTGGGTGTTCAATCCGCGTTCTATGTCATATTGCTTTTTGCCATTTGGTTATGGGTGGCGTTCGCCTTACGGCTTTGGACTCGGTTCCGGGACCTATTGGTATAATTTACCTTGGTATATGACAACGCCGCCGGTGGCTGTTGCCGATCCGAATCGTAAACAGCCGCGGAGCATTGGACCTGGCGGGATAATTCGTAACGAGGATCCGCCATTTAAAGTGATCGAACGTAAACGTCAGCCGCGAATGGAAAATGATCCGGGTGATTTTGATATTCGTGGTCCGATCCGCGGACCGATCCGTAATAACACTCCGATCATCGCTCCTATTCCAACCGACAAGATAAACACTGACCGGAAAAAGGATAATTAGACGAGGTCGAACTAAACACGAACGGGACGGGAGGATATTGATCCTCCCGTCTTTTTATTTTAGAAGATGAAAGAGGGTAGCTGCCTGTTGTTGCACCTCAGGTTTTGGCATCAGCGGTTCGAGAATAAGGATGACTAACTGAAAACCGTTGAAAATAGTGTGCATAATGATACAAGGCAGTAGGTTGTCGGTTTTTATTCGGATAGCGGTGAGTGTAAAACTCAACAGAAGAAGCAGAAATAGAGTGGAGGGGCTGTCAAGATACTGCGGCACGTGAACTGCAGTGAAAAGAACGGACGCTACAATAAACGCAGTTATAATGCCAAATTTTCGTTGCAAGGCAGAGTACAAAATGCCCCGATAAACAACTTCCTCCACAAATGGTGCCGCAAAAGTGGCGATTAGTGCGATAAGGTAAATAACCGATCGAGAACTTTGCATCATTCTATCAAGATCGGTTTCCTGAGGAGGGAAAAATTTTGCCGTAAAGTAGGCAACTATGTAAAAACTAATTAGAATCACTGGATACGAGAGCCATACCTTGTAGCCGCCACCACTCCAACCTAATGTTTTGCGAAAATCATATTTGCGCCTTCGCGTAACCACGACCCAGGCGAGAAAGATCGTGAGAATATGAGCAGGAATTATGCCTAAAAGTTGTAGAAATACTGCGGTAGGATCAGTTAGGGAAAATGTTTTTAATTTTTCACTCTCTGTGATCGGTTCGCTCAATGACGCAAGGTAGGGTACGACAAATAGCGTCGGTATGACAATAATCATAAGGACGCTGAATCCCCAAACGCCGATAGCCTCCCAAGATCCCCACGGCGGGTTGTTTGGCGTTGGTGGTTCCGGCGTTATTGCGGGTTCGACCGGCAAAGGTAGCTCTGAATAGTACGCGGTTTGATCTGTATTCTGCACCAAAAGAGTTTATCCAAACGGCGAGAGAGTTCCAAGTTCGTCTTTTCGTTCTTGAGTTTCGAACAAAGACAGGATAGTCTAGAATCCCGTGGAGCTACACGGGGAAAAACCTCAACAAAATGTGATCGCTGTGATCCCGGCACGACTCGGTTCGACGAGGCTTGCTCGGAAAATGCTGTGTGAAATCGCCGGGAAACCGTTGATCTTGCACACGATGGAGCGTGCTCGTGCGGCAAAGCTCGTAGATCGTGTGATCGTGGCTACCGATTCTCAAGAGATCTTTGATGTAGTTGTCGCGGCCGGTGGCGAGGCAATGATGACCTCGTCTGAGCATCAGTCTGGCAGCGATCGGATCGCTGAGGTAGCAGAAATGATGCCTGCCGGTTCGTTGATCGTTAACGTTCAGGGCGACGAGCCTTTGATCTCGCCGGACACGATCGACGCTGCTGTTCAGGTATTGATCGACGATTCTGACGCGGATATATCTACGGCTTCCGAACCGATCAAAAACCTCTGGGATGAGGTCCTGAATTTCAACGTCGTAAAGGTCGTAGTCGGCGAAAACGGTTACGCTCTTTACTTTTCGCGTTCACCGATACCGTTTCCGCGTGAAGCGGCTCTGCGACACGGCGGCCCGAACGAAGCGATCGAGGCCGAGCCCGAACTGCTTAATAATTTTCGCAAACACACAGGCATTTACGTTTATCGCCGCGAATATTTGCTGGAGTTTACTAAGCTGCCACCGTCACCGCTTGAGCAGATCGAAATGCTTGAACAGCTTAGAGCGATGGAAAACGGGGCGAATATACGAGTGGTTCACACGAACGAAAGTTCGATCGCGGTCGATACGATCGAAGACCTCGAGAGGGTACGAAATATTGTGGAGAAAGCCGACAGGTGAAAGGCGTATTTATCAATGCAAGATTGGATCGGACTCGCATTTCTCGTTCTGCTCATCGTCGGTATTGTCGTCGGTCTTAAGGTTCTATCGAAACCACGCGTATCGACTTCTGACGAATTTGAACGGCGGGCGGCAGAGGAAAAGACAATGCTTGGTGCGACGCTGAGTGCATTGCAAGAGATCACTGATCCGGCAGATGCGAGGGCTAAAGAAGTCGTTATGCAGATGAAAGACGGGACGTTTCAAAAGAAGAAGCGGGAAGGGAAAGCAGAAGGAGACTCGGAGAAATAATTATGACCAAATACATTTTCGTTACAGGCGGTGTGGTTTCGAGTTTGGGTAAGGGTTTGGCGGCGAGTTCGATCGGCTGTTTGCTTGAGGCGAGGGGCATGAGCGTTCAGATGATGAAGCTCGACCCTTATATCAACGTCGATCCGGGCACGATGTCGCCGTTTCAGCATGGCGAGGTCTTTGTGACCGACGACGGAGCCGAGACAGATCTTGATCTGGGGCATTATGAGCGGTTCACGCATGCCAAATTGTCGCAGGCGAATAACTGGACATCGGGTCGCATTTATCTTTCGGTTATCGAAAAAGAGCGCCGCGGCGACTATCTCGGCAAGACGATACAGGTTATCCCGCACATTACCGACGAGATCAAAATGGCCGTGCGAAAGGTCGCCGAGATGCACGAGCCGGATGTGCTGATCGTCGAGATCGGCGGCACAGTCGGTGATATCGAGTCGCTGCCATTTATGGAAGCGATCCGTCAAATCGGTAACGAAGAGGGGCGAAACAACGCGATCTTTATTCACGTAACGCTTGTCCCATATATCGCGGCCGCGGGTGAACTGAAAACAAAGCCGACGCAGCACTCGGTCAAAGAGCTTCGCGAGATCGGCATCGCACCCGACATTTTGCTGTGCCGTTCGGATCGGCCTTTGCCGTCGGATCTGCGTAAAAAGATCGGACTGTTTTGTAACGTGCAGGACAATGCCGTTATCTCGGCGCTTGATGTGCCGTCGATCTATGAGGTGCCGCTTGCATTTCACGAACAGGCTCTCGACGACCTGATCGTCCACAACCTCCATCTTACCGAACGGTTTCCGACCGCCGATCTCAAGCGGTGGCGAGAACTTGTTTCGACCATCAAAGAGCCGACAGGCGGCAGCGTGCGTATCGCTATCGTTGGCAAATACGTCGAGCTTGAGGATTCTTACAAGTCTTTGCGTGAGGCATTGACCCACGCCGGAGTCGCCAATAATCTGCGGGTCAACGTCAACTGGATCGAGTCGGAAAATCTGATGGCGGACGATTACGAAACCACGCTTCAGGATTATGACGCCATCCTTGTGCCCGGTGGATTTGGCAAACGCGGCATCGCGGGTATGCTCAAGGCGATAAAATATGCCCGCCGGTCGGGCACGCCGTATTTTGGCATTTGTCTCGGTATGCAGACGGCGTGTATCGAGTTTGCCCGCAATATGTGCGGTCTGCGTGACGCGGACTCGACCGAGTTTAACGAGGATACGCCATTTCCGATCATCTTTAAGCTGCGTGACCTCGTAGATGTTGACGAGCTCGGCGGCACGATGCGGCTTGGTAATTATCCTTGTAAATTAGAAGAGGGTTCGCTTGCCCACGACGTATATCACGGCCAGGCAGAGATCGGCGAACGCCACCGTCACCGATACGAATTTAACCCCGAATACCGAAGCGTACTCGAAAAAGAGGGCCTCGTTTTCAGCGGAGTTTCGCCGGACGGCAAATTTGTCGAAATGGTCGAACTGCCGCGTGACGTGCATCCGTATTTTATCGCGTGCCAGTTTCACCCGGAATACAAATCAAAGCCGCTCGATGTTCATCCGTTGTTTGACTCATTCGTCAGCGCCGCGTGGCAGAATAAACTGAGGAGTGAAAATCTCGAACACGACGTTACGAGCGACAAGCAGGTCGAAGTGCCGGAGCGAGCCGAAGTGACGGCGGACGAATAACTTGGTAGCAAATTAGAACAGGATGCACAGGATGAACAGGATTTGTATTATTTTCTTATCCTAACTATCCTGTAAATCCTGTTAATTATTTTTGTAAATGAGTGAAATTACTTCTTTTGACGTTGGTAATGTGAAGTTTGGCGGAGGCGGTCTGTCGTTTCTGCTTGGCCCATGCGTAGTCGAGTCAGCTCAGCACGCGCTGTTTATGGCGCAGGAGATCAAGGATATCTGTGCACATGTCGGCGTCGGTT
>JBGAUY010000006.1:0-99772 GCA_044228425.1 Pyrinomonadaceae bacterium
GATGAAAAGGATGAGACATGGTTTTTATCCTGCATATCCTGTCCATCCTGTTTTAATTTTTTATTTTATAAACCCGATACTGCCCTGCCTCGGCAATAACCGGATATTTTCTAAAAAAGTCCTCGTTCGCTTTCAACGAATTTATCTCCTCCGGCGAGATGAGCACATATTCGATATTGTATTTTCGCATGAGGATCTCCGCCACTCCGCCGCCCTCATAAATGCGTTTTACGTCATCCTCTCGCGGCAGATAATCAATGCCGTGCGACGACAAATGCCCGCTGTAACGCATCAACGAACGACGTCCAGACAGCACCACCGCCGAATTATACGTCGGTGCGTTTAGAAACAAAGCATTGGGTTCGGTCTTTTGTTTAATGCCCGCCGCAACCTGCATCGCCTCGCGGTCAAACACGCGGGTCTTGATCTGCCCCGAAGCCGTTCGCCAAACATCCAATGCCCCACCAAGCGTCAGCACGACAAAACACGCCGCCGCAACAACCTTTGCCAACCCCGTCTGTCCCCAAGCCCACGCGATCGCAAGAGCGATCAGCGGTATCGAGCCGACAAACCAGTAGATCAGCACCTTGATATTGTCCCATTCCCAAGGTGCGAGCTTTGCGGCGTTTGAGATTATAAATAGGGCAGCGAAAGGCAGATAAAATAATAAAAGATAGTGGGTTTTTGGCTTCTGGTCCTCGGTCTTTGCGTCTTTTGCATCTTTGCGGCTTTGCGTTAAATAAACCCATACGCCCGCAACCACCGCCGGGATCACAATTCCCGTATTCTTGATCCAAAACCACAAAAAGTTATCATCACGCTTGTCCCAGCCAAAGTGCCACTCAAAAAATTTCGCCGTCTCGCTAGCGCTGCCCGACATCGACCAGAGCAGTTCGGGTATCGCGATAACGGCGACGCCGACGCCAAAAATGATCCACGTTTTCCATTTGGCCGGCTGCATGACGAAAAGAAAGCCCGTCACAACAAACAACGCCGCGAGGCTGTGCAAATGGATAAGCGGTAGCATACCGGCTAGGAGGCCAAGAAGTAGAGGAGTTGAGGAGTTGAGGAATGAAGGAGCGGCCCCATCTTTCTCCGTGTCCTCTGTGGCAAACACTTTCCAAAGCCATCCGAGCACGAGCACCGCAAGCGGCATTCCGAGTAGCAGGCTCCGCTGCGTAATAAACAGCACGACCATCGGGTTGCCCCAGCGGAAATGGTCGCCGATGGTGTAATCCTTTGGCAGGTGCCACAGAAAATTGACGATGCTTTGGCCCGATTCCCAATAGTCTTTGAAAAACCACACAAAGCCGAGCCCCCCGGAAAAAAACAATAACGCCGGAGCGATGCGTCCGGCTAGTTTGCTGCCCGTTACTTCAGCGGCAAAGCGTTCGAGAATAACGAGCAGCGACAATGCCCACGAAAAATTTTGCCAAAACATCGCGTCTTGTACACTGACGCCCAGTTTTACAAAACACGCTGTCAGGAAGTCTGCGATAAACGGATATGAGAATCTGGCACCGGCCCACGACGGGTTTTGAGGCGGAAAATTATTGCCGTCGGTAAAGCCAAATATTGCCCCGAGGTGAAACGGCAGATCTCCGAGATTATTTGACCCGCCGGTGTAGATACCGTCCGTCCGCGTGTACATCGCCTGGTCAAAAAAGAACCAAAACAGCAAGACAAAAAACGCGTAATAGGCGACACTCTTGATCCGCTTACCGCCGCCACCCTGCAGTTTGCCTTTTGCTTTCGCCCAGTCGCTCAGAAAATTATTGCGTAAGTCCTTTTTCTGCAATAACAATAGCGGCAGCAGCGTGACGCCAAGCGAAAATAGTATCGTCGCCGGGCCAAATCCAAAAAGACAAGCCGCGGCAAACGCGGTCAGCCCAAAAATGGCCGATCCGACAATATTTCCGGCGGCCAGGCGCCACATAAACCGCTCGTCTTTTGCGACAGTGTACGTCAGCATCATGCCGCCGAGGGCGATCAATATTATTAAGAGGGCCGAGATCAACATAAACCCACGCGAAACTCTAGATTAAGTTACTTTAAGTCGGCATAAAAACACAATTTACGACACCGCATTGACGCGAACTTGTCGAAAACAAGCAATTGGTATAACCTTTTCGGAAATAGTCGTTCATCCCGCCGGCCGCTCCAATTTATGAAAAGGTTTGCACAAATTTTGGGCGTACTTGTAATTATCGGCCTCGGTTTCCTGGCGTGGACATTTACCTCCGCAAAACTTGATTTTACACCGCTGGCGGCCGAATCGCTGCCCGCCGCCTCGCCGCCCGCCGGTATGACGATGAGCGCTTTGCCGACCGGATCAATGTCGAGCAACGAGATGTTTGCATATCGTGGCGGCAGTTTCAGTAACAAGCGCGAATTTACGATGACCTCGTTCATCGTCCGTCACCCAAAAGGCGATTTGCTGTTTGATGCAGGATTTGGCCGTAATATCGAGGCTCACACGCAAATGATGCCGTGGCTGATGCGGCAGATCACCACATATAAAACCGGCCGCAGCGTCGGTGACCAACTCGGGTCAACCGATTATCCGACGGACAAGCTGGCCGGCATCATACTGACCCACGCTCATTGGGATCACGTGAGCGGGCTCGACAGCTTGCCGCCAAAGACCCCGGTTTGGGTGTCGGGTGCCGAACGCACATTTATCTCCTCGCGATCGTCGATGACCGCTTTGGTCAATAGCTTTCCGAGTGTAAATTACAAAGAATATAGCTTTGATGACGGGCCATATTTAGGATTTCCGTCCAGCTACGACGTATGGGGTGACGGTTCGATAGTGCTTGTTCCCGCTCCCGGCCATACGCCCGGATCCATAATAGCGTTCATCTCGCTGCCCACCGGTGCCCGCTACGCGCTGCTCGGAGATCTAGTCTGGCAAAATGAGGGCGTTGATATCCCTGCGGAAAGACCGTGGCTCTCACGCCGTTTGGTTCGCGAAGACGACGATCTCGTCCGCGAAAATATCGCCCGCATCGCCGCTATTCACAAGCGTTTTCCCGAGATCAAGATGGTCCCGGCTCACGATTCGATCGCGTCGGGCAAAGTTCCGGTCTATCCCGCGTCGACACGGTAGCAAACGTAATGCGATGACTGATCCCCCGACATACCGCTTGATCGCGCTTGCACAAAATCCGTATTTTCCCGTTGGAACGCTGTTCGAACTTTCCGCATACACGCTCCCCGATCGCGGTGATGGCGAGAGCATTGAGGTCGACCCTGTGATCGTTGTCGATTGTCACCCCTTTGCCGAAAATGTGCCGCCGGGACAGTGCCCCGTCCAGATCACTTCATTTAGTTTGGGCGAACTGAGCCATGTGCGCCTGGACCAGACTATACATTGGCAAAAGCTCGAAGTGCCGATAGCTCCGTCGGCGATCTCGTCGATCGCCGTGTTGGACCGCGCCAGAGACTTTGAGGCCGATCATTACGAAGCCCCGTCCGGTGACGAAGATCTGCACTACAAACTCCACATCGGCCACCTGCGGCCAGGCTTTTACGCGGCCATGTTTGAGTTGGCGGACGGTCAGAGTGCTCGTCTGACATTTATCAAACATTTTCCCGACTCATTTGCCAAACGATGTATCCCGATCGAACCACAAACCAAAACCGTTATGCGGCCCGAAAGAACTCAAGAGGTTGAGACTCCAAAATACAAAACATACTTTGGTTTTTCAGCTCAGCTCCTAAATGCTGCTCTCGAACTAACCACCGAGTGGGGCGAAAATTTTGGCAAACCGATTAATGAACGGATATTGGCGAAATACCCGCGACTCACGCCTGACGAGATCGCCGCATTAACAAAGATATCCCGCGAGGCCGAGTATTTTATCTACTCGCTTGCCGAACGCGAACTTGCGGGCGAGATTTCCGAGAACGAAATACCTCAATTGGCCGTCGAAAAACACCCGTGGCTCAACGCACAAAACACCGCACGGCTGACCGGGATCGGTATGTTTTACGCGAGAAAATAGAACGCAGTCTTCGCAAATTCGGCGATAAATTGTAAAATTGGAGTTTTTGAACCCCTACGGGGAAACGTTCTTATGTTACAAGCTGGAATTGTTGGCCTGCCCAACGTCGGAAAATCTACTCTTTTTAACGCGCTGACCGCTCAAGAGGCGGCGCTCGCGGCAAATTATCCTTTTGCGACCATCGAGCCCAACGTCGGCGTCGTGGCCGTGCCTGACGAACGACTCGCAGTGCTCGAAAAGCTCAACAACGCCCAAAAAACCGTGCCAGCGATGGTCGAGTTTCTCGATATCGCCGGCTTGGTACGCGGTGCGTCAAAGGGCGAAGGTTTAGGTAATCAATTTCTTGCCAATATCCGCGAAACCCACGCCGTCATTCAGGTCGTGCGTTGTTTTGACGACGATAACATCGTCCACGTCGAGGGCTCGGTCAACCCGATCCGCGATATCGAAACGATCCAGATCGAACTCGCACTTGCCGACCTTGCATCTGCCGAAAAGCGAAAGGAAAAAGCCGCCCGGGCTATAAAATCGTCGGGTGATAAAGACGCGAAACGCGAGCTTGAGATCCTCGAAAAGCTATTGCCGCTGCTCGAAGAGGGCCGTCCGGCTCGTGCCGCCGATCTGACCGACGACGAACGTGCGATCGTAAAAACGTGGTTTTTCCTCTCGACCAAACCGACGATCTACGCCGCAAATGTTGACGAAGAAACACTTGCCAACCCGGAAAGCAACGCCCACGTTCAGGCGGTAATGAAACATGCCGCGAGCGAAAACGCCGACGTCGTCGTCATCTGTGCCAAACTCGAGGCCGAACTCGTCGCCCTCGACCCAGCTGAGCGTGACGAATATCTCAAAGACCTTGGCCTCGCATCCAGCGGCGTCGATAAGCTCATCAAAGCCGCCTATCACATGCTCGGCCTGATGAGTTTCCTTACCGCTGGCGAAAAAGAAGTGCGTGCATGGACGATCCCTATCGGAACCAAGGCTCCTGCCGCTGCCGGTGAGATTCACACCGACATCGAACGCGGCTTTATCCGCGCCGAGATCATCAGCTACGACGACCTGGTCGCGTGTGGCTCACGCAAAGCCGCAAGCGAAAAAGGCCTCGCTCGTCTCGAGGGCAAAGAATACGTCATGCAGGACGGCGATGTTGTCGATTTTCGTTTTAATGTCTAAGTAGTGTGATATAGGTCACCGCCCTTTATTATAGGCGGTGCTACGCTGACGATGGGTTGTTCTTTTTTATTAACAGCCTAATCGATTTGGGTGTATTATCGTATTGCTATGAGATTTTCTAGAAACAGTACAAAACAGCTCTCGCTTTTTGTTTTATTGTTTCTCTGCCTCAACGTCGGCGGCGTACTGTGTCTGACCTATTGCGGTCAGGCGGTTCAAGCCGCCAACGAACATTGTCCTCTCGCAAAACGATCCGACCATTGTGATAGAGCGAAACAGTCAGCAGACCCCTCAGCAGAAAGTAAAAGTGTTGAGGCCCGAGCGGCAACTTGCTGTTCGATGCCGGTCAGCTTTTTTGCTGCCCCCGTCGAAAATCGTGTTATTCCGACGTTCGAGGTCGTTGAGACTAGCGTCGAGACATTTACCAGTTTCGCCGCCCCGCTAACTGTCAAAACTGAACAGCTTTCCACTCCGGTTTACATGCTTCCGCTTCTCGACCACCGCAGTGAAAGACTGCTCAATTGTGTGATCCGGATCTAAAGATCCGTTTCGGGTGTGACAACGGTCGCACCTAAAGACGAATATTTCGCGAGCCGATGGGACTCGCAAAGATCAATAGAAACGGAGAAATATCATGAAAAAGAGAATTTTAGTAATAGCATCTGCGGTGCTCGTTTTTGGACTTGCAATAGCAGTTTACGCACTCAATACGACTAACACATCCAACGCGGCTGCTAAAGCGGCTTGCTGCTGCTGTAGCGGCGATTCGTGTCCGATGAAGGACAAGAATGCGATGGCAGGTACCGCGACAAAACACGAAAACTGTGACTGTTGCGGCGATTCATGCCCGATGATGAAAGGCGATGCTGCACAGAAAATGCATGGCGAAATGAAAATGGAAAACGGTGAATCTTGTCCGATGATGAACGGCAAGGCCGACCATAAAATGGACGCTGGCATGAAGCACGAAATGAAAGCTGATGGCAAAGGCCATTCATGCGCATGTTGTGCCCACGCAAAAGAAAAGAAAGACGCCCCGGCGGTCTGATCCGACCTAAAACAAAACAAAAAAGGCTCTTCGGAGCCTTTTTTGTTTTTATGAGCAAAATTAAAGAGGTATGCCCCCGGTAGGATTCGAACCTACAGCCAACAGATTATGAGTCTGCTGCTCTAACCGTTGAGCTACAGGGGCACAAAGGAAAAGTTTAATTTAATCACTAACGACGCGCAAACCGGTTGCTGTTTATGAGAGCAGCGGGCGGAAAATGACGGCATTTCGTATCCGCTCGATACTTACGGTTAGATCGTCCGGGCTTACGCCGGGTTCTGCAGCTGCGATCACCTCTTGGTCGGTCTTGCCGTGCAGTAGGTGTTCTAGTACAAACATTTCGTTTTCGCCAAAATCCGGTATGCCCAACGCGTTCGACACCTCGACCCCGACAACGCGTGTCTGCGACAGGTCAAACACCCAGTCGAGCACTTTTTCGATCGGGTCAACGTCAGGGAAACGCTGGTTTATCAACGAATAGATCCTCTCGCTTTCATCGACATTTAGCAGCAAAGCCATAAAAAAGCGATGCTCGGGATCAGCGACAAAATTGCGCCGCTCAATGATCTGGTCGAGCATATCATCCCGCTCAAAAACTGCCTTCAGCATCTCGCCCGACGCTCCGTGGCGGTCGGCCACGATCTGCAGGAATTTATCAAACCTCTCTTTCGGCCCCGCCAGCTTAAAGAGTTGGCTGATTTGATTTGCTTTCAGCAACCGCCGCAGGTGCGACAAGATCGTGTACGACGTTTGCAGATCCGTTCCTGCCAGCATCTTGCTGATAATCACATCGGCGTCCTCGCGCTTTGCACGGATCAGCGTCCCCATTACCTGCAATTTCTTAATAACCGTGTCCTGTTCAAAGAAAGGATCGATCGCAAAACCCGGCTTGTGATACGAAAACTGTGGCAGATGCAGCGGCGAACGATCAGTCCGAACAACTATTGTCGCCGACGGCTGATCAAGATGAAACAGGGCGTGAATATACTGGTTACCGGCCCATATTTCCTGCGCGTTGCCGACATTTAGCAATTGGCATTCTTTGAGCTTCATCTCGCCGGTCTCTGTAAATGCGTTGATGACCTCGTGCGTTTCAAACTGGTACCAGCTATGTATGCTCGACCCCAACAGCACCTGAAATGCCCCGCAAAATGAATGTTGGTGCGTAGCGGTTGTGCCTTCGAACCAAAAATAGACGTCGATATTGAATCGCAACCCGGAGAATATTGTGATCGGCGGGTCCGCAAAATTAGCCCTCAGATCATGCTGCCGCGGCAATTCGTATTCCGACAGTGCCCATTCGACCACATCCCAAGCCGACAATTTTGACGGCAGATCCGCACGCTCCAGAGCATCTTTAGCGATCGCCGGAAAAAGATCTTCGTTGTAATTTTGTTCGAGCCAGAGACCTTCGATCTCTTTGCCTAATTTTTGGAATAATTCCATATTAATTCTGATCAAATGTCGGCGGTGGGGGCGGTGCCGTCTCGATTGGATCATCCGGGATACGATCGAGGTATTTGAAGATGAAAAAAAGCGTACCGACGCTCGCGATGATCGCGGCAATAGTAATAAATATCTGATAGTCCTCAAATAGTGTTTCAGGCCAACCCCAAAACGCTATCCCAAGACCCATGAATACGCCTGCACCAAACGTTAACAACAGTTGTGTACCGATAAATGCTCCACCGCAGATCGCACCCCACAGTACGCCATTGCGTCCCGAATCGCGGCCTTTCTTATAACCGAACCATATCGCCAGTATAGTAAATAACATTTGGCATTACCCTCAGTTTGTTTCTTCGAACGTCGGCTTTTTACTGCTGACCTTTGTATACGTCCCGCCCGCCATAACATTATGTCCAAAGCCGCACTCACCATCAGAACCGTCCTGTGTTATCTTGATCGTACCGGCTTTGACAAATTTGATCGTGATCGTACATTTACCATCTTCGCTGGTGTATTTGGCTACGTCGGCGTCAATAGCCGCCTCGCCGTCGAGTCCCCCCATGTTCACCGACGGCTCGCCGCTGCGGGTTGTGTAGGGATAAACCAGATCGAGAGCTATCCGGATCTTGCCGCCCCCGAGAGCGAGGATCTTGACCTCATTAGAAAACTTGCGAAACCTTCCCTGAAAATTCATCCGGAAAGTACCGTTAACCTCTGCCGCCGACACGCTCTTGCGCGATGTCTGGGCATTTGTAGCGAAAGCCGAAAACGCCGTAACAGCAAGGATGACAATCATTAAGAAAATAAATTTCTTCATAGTTTTTCTTTCCGTTATCTGAGATATCTGCTATATTTTGCCTAACTCTTCCGTAAATTTAAACATCCAAAAGGGGAATATCGATGAGCGCAAATGCAGACACGATAGATAGCAGAGGGTTTAGTGTTGACAGCGGCAAACATCCAAAGGGGCTTTATGTCCTGTTTGGAACGGAAATGTGGGAACGGTTCAGCTTCTATTCGATGCTGTCACTGTTCACGCTTTACCTACGCGACACAACTACAGGTTTTGGCTGGACGGCAGGTGAGGCAACTGCTCTTTACTCAAATTATCTAGCGTTTGTTTATTTAAGCCCGCTGGTTGGCGGTTTTATCGCTGATAGGTTTACGGGTTATCGCAAGGCTGTGATGATCGGCGGATTTTTCTTTATGGCGGGCCACGGCCTGCTCTCGATACCGGCAATTTGGGCGGTCTATCTTGCTCTGACCTGTTTGGTTATCGGTAATGGTTTCTTTAAACCGAACGTCTCGACGATGGTCGGCAATCTATACCCCGAGGGCAGCCACCTTAAAGATCGTGCATACAACATCTTTTATATGGGCATTAACGTCGGGGCCTTTCTGGCTCCGATCGTGATGGAGATCGTCCGTCAGTACGCCGGTTTCCACGCGGCATTTGCCGTGGCGGCTTTTGGAATGGTCATTTCGGTTACGATCCTTTGGTATTTCCGCAGCCTTGTTGAGGATCCAAATGCATTGGCCGCCCGACAAAAAGCACGTGCCGACAAATCGGCCGGCATCGAATCCGACGTCACTGATCTGCCGCCCGCAGAAGAAGGCAGCGATGAATCAAATTCGAGGCTCAAACAGGCGCTTATGGATTCGGTGCCAAACTCGAAACGCATCATCGCCTTGATTGTGGTCTTTCTGATCGTGATCGTTTTTTGGATGGTGTTTCACCAAAATGGCTCGACGCTCACGTATTGGGCAGACGACAACACGGCGTGGAACGTTACGGGAACGATCTCAAATTCGATCAACGCTTTTTGGGTACTGGCCCTCACGTTCCCGTTGGTATGGTTCTGGGGATTTTTGGACAAACGCGGTAAGGAGCCCTCAACGCCGACAAAGATGGCATTCGGTATGACTCTCACCGGACTTTCCTTTATTGTTCTGTACTTTGGGGCTTCGTACGGTGAAAGTGCTCCAAAAACGCAAGAACAATTTGCGACTGGTGCGTTTCGCATCAACGAACGCGTGATCACAAATCTTGGAGCCGCAGGTGTTCCAAAAGACGTTTTGGACAAGATCGTCGCGGCTAAAAATGCTGAGGGTAAAAACGCCATTTTCGGCGTTAAATTTGAACCCAAAACGGACGAGGCCACTAAGGTTGCGACCTCGGGCGAACAGCAATTGGTCGCAGCGATAAATGCGGTCGCTCCGGGTGCCGGGGACACTCACAAGGCCGCGATATTGCAAAACGCCTTTCTATTCAAGGTGTCCGCACTATGGCTCATCATCGCCTACGGCATCGTTACCCTAGGCGAGTTGATGCTGTCGCCAATGGGGCTCTCGCTCGTGTCTAAGGTCGCCCCGATCAACGTCCGCGGCCTAATGATGGGCGGCTGGTTTGTCGCTACGGCTATCGGCAACAAACTGACGCAAATCGGTGTCTTTTGGGATATCTGGCTGCAATCGACGTTCTTCTTAGTACTGGCGTCAATGGCTCTAGTCATGGCGGTCGTCCTTGCGCTGCTGCTCAAACCGCTAAAAAAGGCGATGCCGGGAGTGTAGGAAGTAGGGGAGTAGAGGAGAAAGGGAGTGGGGGAGTAAGGAGATCGTTCCTGCTCCCCTTATATTTCTGCCGGTAATGAGCAATCAGTTTCCTCACCTCCCCAACTCCCCTACCCCTCTACTCCCCCACTCCGTTTCGCTTCGCGAAACGCCTCCATCGCCTCAGCTGCTCCGGCGTGCATGATCTCCGGCTTATGATATTTCCAGTACTTTTCAAACTCTTCGTCGCTCATCTGCGTATTCTCTGAGCGGGTTTTTTCTTTTAGAAAATTTTCCGCCCAGGCTCGGGTATCCATATCTGTATTCAACGCCGTGCGGGCGCCGTGCATCAAATTATCGCGTTCCATAGTTATTTACTCCTTGTGGTAGATTATTAGACGAAACTGACATTAACAAATGCCGCTCCTCTCAAGCTGCGAAAAAGGGTCCTCCGTGAAAAGAACAATAACAATATTTTTAATTTTAGCGAGTTTTGTAAACGCGGGTTTGGCTCAAACCAAACCGCCCACAACCCCAACTGCTCAAAAGGGCATCGAGGTACCGTTCGTCAACAAAGTGCTGCCAAATGGCTTTGAGATCATCGTTTTACCGGACAGTTCGATACCGCTGGTGACGGTCGAGATCGCGGTGCGTAACGGTTCATTTACCGAGACGCCTGAGCTGAACGGCCTGTCGCATCTTTACGAGCATATGTTCTTTAAGCCGAACAGTGCCCGCATGATCGGCCAATGCGAAGAGGCGATGCGTCAGGGCGGCCTGAGCACCCGTGGCCAGCAAGTATGTGGCCCACAGTTAAAATTAAAATCGCAGATCGGTGATGTCAGTTATCTAAACGAGATCGACCAGATCGGCATCGTCAACAACGCCGAAACGCACGAAGAGGTGGTCAACTATTATTTCACCACCACGCAGCCCCATCTGACGACGGCGATGCGAGTTATTCGTGATTCGATCCGGTTTCCTGTATTTGACGAGGATCAGTTCGCGGGCGAACGCGAGGTCGTTTTAGCCGAGTTGACCCGTCATGAATCGCAGCCGGGACTTTACCTGGAAAAGACGATGATGGATAAACTCTTTTACAAATATCCGACACGCAAGCAGCCCGGTGGCACCAGCACGACAGTCGCCGCCGCGACAACCGACCAAATGCGGCTCATCCAATCGCGTTATTACGTCCCAAATAATTCTGCCCTTATCGTCACCGGCGACGTTGATCCTCAAAAGGTTTTTCAGCTTGCGGCCGAACTCTTTTCCGATTGGCAGCGGGCACCCGATCCTTTCAAGCAGTTTCCGATGGTCCAGCACCCGCCGCTGCCAAAAAGCGAAGGCGTGATCGTCGAACAGCCCGTTAGTAACGTGATCATGCAGGTTGGTTGGCACGGCCCGTCGATCGGTGTCGATGACAAGTCGACCTATGCAGCCGACGTTTTTTCGTACATTGTCGAACAGCCTAATTCGCGTCTGCAGCGAACAATGGTCGACTCAAACCTGGCGACTGTGGCCAGCGTCAATTATTACACCCAGAGAAACGTCGGACCGATCAGGATCACGTTGGTGACCTCGCCCGATAAAGCTAAACAGGCACTGAAAACCCTGTACAGCGAGATCGATAAATTTACTGACCCGACGTATTTCACAGATGAAGAGCTCGAAAATGCCAAAACCCTGCTCGAATCCGAGGACCTTTATCGCCGCGAAAAACTGAGCGAATATTCGCATACACTGAGTTTTTGGTGGTCATCGACCGGCGTTGATTATTTTCGCGGATACCACAAAAATCTGAGAGCCATCACGCGTGCGGATATCGACCGTTACATCAAAACCTACATTCAAAACAAGCCGCATATCGGAGTCGCTCTGATCTCAAGCGAATCGCAGAAAGTTGCTAAGTTAACGCCGGCCGACCTGACGGGGGGTAAATAATGAAAAAGTTTAATTTCAGCATCGTTCTATTGCTTGCACTATGTTTTTGCCTGAACAATGTTCCGGCCCAAACGACCGCTCCTGTTACAAGATCGTCGACCGACGCAGTGACTGAGGTTAATGTTAACGGCCTAAGGGTTTTGGTCAAACGCCGTCCGAGCTCACCGACGGTCGCAGCAGGGCTTTTCGTTCGGGGCGGTTCTCAAAACCTGACGGGCGCCACCGCCGGGATCGAAAACATGACGCTCAACGTTGCAGCCGAGGGTAGCAAATCGTATCCAAGAGCGGCTCTCCGTAAGGAAATGTCGAGTACCGGAAGCAGTGTCGGAGCGGGCAGTAATCAGGATTTCAGCGTCATGTCGCTGGCGTCGACCCGACAAAATTTTGAGAGGTCTTGGAAAGTTTTTGCAGATCTTGTAATGAATCCGGGCTTTGCCGCCGCAGATGTCGATCTGGTACGCGAAAGGATCGTGACGGGCTTGCGCGGTTCCGAGGACTCCCCCGAGGGCTCACTCGCCTCCCTCGAAGAAAAGGTCATATACGCCGGTCATCCTTACTCCAACGACCCGTCCGGCACGATCGAAACTGTTAGCCGTTTCAAGGCTGAGGACCTGCGTGCATATCATCAGAAAATTATGCAGACCTCGCAGCTATTGCTGATCATAGTTGGCGACGTTGATGCCGCCGGCGTGCAAAAAATGGTTACCGACACGCTCGGCAAACTGCCCCGCGGCACGTACAAGCCAAAACCGGTCCCGGCGATTAGTTTTAGCAAACCAACGTTGGACGTGACCTCGAGGGCTCTGCAGACAAATTATGTTGAGGGCATTTTTGCTGCCCCTTCGCTCGGCAGTCCTGATTACTATGCAATGCGAGTAGCTGTTTCGGTCCTAGCGGGCCGCGTTTTCCAAGAGGTACGCGTCAAAAATAATCTCTCATATGCTCCGGCTGCCGAGATGAGCAATATGGCGGCAAATACCGCTAACATCTCGGTTTCTGCGATCGAAGCCAATCGCGCCGTTAGTTTAATGTTATCGGAGATCGATAAACTCAAAACCGTCCCGATCGAAAGGTCCGATATTTTGGAAACAGGCGGATACTTTTTGACCACCTACTATATCAAACAGGAAACCAACGCCGCCCAGGCTGCCGAACTTGCCACCTACGAACTGATCGGCGGCGGATGGCGCAATTCGGGGAATTTTCTAGACCGCATCCGCAGTGTTACCCCCGCAGATGTCCAACGGGTGTCGCAAACGTATTTCAAAAATATTCGCTTTGTCGTCATTGGTAACCCGGCCCAGATCGACCGCAGTATTTTTGTCACATCTGAATAATGATACTTTCATTAAAAAAAGCTCCGTGAGAATTCACCTCTCACGGAGCTTTTGATTTAACGGTTGTCCTTTTTCCGTTCGCTATCCGGCTGACGCGAAGGCTTGTCCGTCGGCTTTGGCTCGCTCTTTTGCGGTGGATCGTTACGCGGCGTTGGCTGCCGTGTCGGTGGATCCTTCCGCGGTTCTTGACGGATCGGTGGTGAATAGACCGGTGGATCCTGTCTCGGCGTCTGCCTGACAGGCGGTTTATACTCCGGTACGACCTCCGGCCTCGGCTGGCGCTCACGCGGCTTTTCTTGGGGCGTGTAAGTCGGCTCTTGTCTGATGATCGGCGTAGGCGTATCGTCTCGCCTTACCGGCTTTTGCCGCTCGACCGCTCCGGTTGGACGCTTGTCCGTCGGTTCACCGTTTTGCACCTGAACAGGTTTGCGATCGCCGATCACAACCGGCGAACGCTCGCCATAGATCCGTTTTTGACGCAGCTCCTGATCGAGCGGTTTGTCGTTTTGACGCTCGGCGGCACCGATCTTTGTTGTCGGCTCAAAACGCGGTTTTGCCGCAATTATCTCCCGGTCCATCGGGCGTTTTCTCGTCGTAGGATCCGGCAAGATCGGAGATGATACTGTCGTTGGATCTTTTGACAAAACCTCTCTGGCTATAATCTCCGGCGCCCGGCGCACGCCTTTGGTGGTACGGCCAAAATCTTCTTCCGATGCAGTTATGACACCTATCGGTGGCGTGATCCCCGGATCGATCTTGCGACCGCCGCCCTTTATATTAGGGTCGATCGGACCATTTCCGCTCCCAGCTCCACCCGGCACACGAATAGGTGGCCCGACCCACGGCCCTCGAATCGTTCCATTACCATTGCCGTTATTGTTGCCATTGTTGTTGCCGCCCCATCCGCCGCCTCGAGGATTGCGGGGGCCGCGGTTCCAGCCGTAGAAATGGCAGTTATACGGTAGCGGGTACCAATAGACGTTCGTACTGATGATATTTATCACGACCATCGCCGGTGACCACCAACTGCGGCGTTGACGATAGTAGCCGTACGGAGCCCAAACCCAGCGGCCGTTGTGATAGATCCAGCGTCCGTGGTGGTACGTTGCCCAGCCCCAAGGCTCGTCATTGACCCATGTCCAACCGTAAGCCCCCAGCCAACGCCAATGCCCGTAACGATAAGGCGACCAATCGGCGTAATTGCTGATCGACGTGTTGTAAGGCTGCCAGACATAACCGTAATTGCTCGTGTAAACCCAGTCACCGTAACCATTGAGGTCATCGGCACCGTAAATGTCCTGATCGTAATATTTATCGTAATATGCATTGCTCAGACGCTTCGCGATCGTAACATCGCGGTCCTGCGACCAGCTGTCAAAATCGTCCGACATGCGTGCTACATCAAGCGTTTCCCACTCGCCGGCATTCGCACCACCAATAAATACCCGCGCTCCGCGGCCGCTCTTGAGCGTAAACCCGGCATTGTCCGAATACACACGAGCCTCGCCGCTCGCAACACTCACAAGCATATCCTGATCGCCGGACTGTCCTGCATCGATGCGATACGAGCCTGCTTTCTGGATCGCTACAGTCGTATTTGGCGCATCGATCTCAAAAAAACCACCTGCCTTTTCGAGATCGGTGACCCTGACAGCCATCGTTCCCTGTGACAGGCTGACGGCAATGCCGTCGTATTTCAGCGTCGAAAATTTTAGAAACGCATTGCGGTCGAGCCGTATATGCGAATAGCTGTTGAGCTGTATCTCAATCCGAGCATCATCGCCGGTCGCGATCTGGTCGCCCTCGATTAGCGGCAGATTTAACACCGCTTTTTCCCAATCTTCACTGCCCACACGGCGGATCTTGACATCGCCGCTTACAAAACTGATACGGGCAACGCGATCCGTCACCTCAGGGTCGGTGTCGTCTTCGACCACGGCATCTCGGCCGCTTTCGGGCAGATTAACCGTCTGCGAAGCACTCGCACCAAACACAAAACCAACGCTCGTCACCGCAAAAATGCCGAGCCAAAACATCTTTGCCAACCTACGCATAAGAGTTTCCTCCGATCTGATCATTAAATTTTTGTCCTTAGGGGAAAGCAGCCGGATCCTGAGATGACAGCCTTTAACCATATTTACAGCAAAAATCATACCGTTCAGGTAATTGGCGCGTTGCAACGCTCAAACATCGGTATTTATTGACTCGCGACCAGATGGTGATAGGAGGCGGACGCCTAAATCGTGCAGAACCTACACTTTCGTGACCAAATCGTGCGCATCACCGTGATCTTTCTTACCTTGCGTTTTCTTTGCGTCCTTTGCGACTTTGCGGGAAATCGCGTTTCCGTCTAACATTTCGTTAGAGGTTACTGATATGAAAAGAACTGTATTTATTTCTCTGTTTATTTTAACGATGGTGGTTGCCGGTTTTGGCCAAAAGGCAGGTGTGGCAAAGGTTGACGCGTCCAAAGGCGTCCGCGATGCGTTTGACCGTCTGATCGACGGCATCAAACAGGTCGACGCCGAAAAGGTAATGGCAGCCTATGAAAAATCCGACCGGCTGCTCATTTTTAATAACAACGGCACCGCGACAATTGGCTGGGAAACTGTAAAGACCAACGTCGAAAACACCTATGCCAAAGTCTCGAACGTCACGATGGACATTACCGGCCTGCGTGTCGAGATGATGGGCAAAACCAACGCCTATGTTTCGTGCAAATGGCGGCAATCACAGGAATTTGACGGCAAGCTAGAAGATTCGTCCGGCCGCATGACGCTCATTTACAAACTCGTAGGCAAAGAGTGGAAAATAACCCACCGCCACACATCACCCGACAAACCTGACACAACCCGCCCCGTCTTCCCGTCCGAAAGGCAAAATTAGATATTGTTGAAATAAAAAAAGGCTTCGCGATGCGCGAAGCCTTTATTCTACTGTAAACGGCTGTTTAATTTAAGTGGTCCACATTGGTCCACTTTGGTCCACCGGGTCCGGACCGGACCAAACTTTCACTAGATCCCGTCAACGATCGCATTCAGCGTAGCCGACGATCTCATCGCAGCGTATGCCTTTGCCGGGTCGGGATGATAATAGCCGCCGACGTCCTGCGGTTTGCCTTGGGCGGCGATCAGTTCTTCGTTGATCTTGGCCTCGTTTTCCCGCATCGCACTCGCAACAAGGGCAAATTTTGCGGCGATCTCAGCATCGTCCGTCTGGTTGGCAAGTGCCTCTGCCCAATACATCGCGAGATAGAAATGCGAACCGCGATTATCGATCCCGCCGACCTTTCGGGAGGGGGATTTGTCCGTTGCGAGGAATTTTGCATTTGCCGCATCGAGGGCATCGGCCAAAACCTGGGCCTTTTTGTTGCCTTGAGTCTGAGCCAGATGCTCAAAGCTCGCCTGCAACGCTAGAAACTCACCCAGCGAATCCCAACGCAAATAACCCTCTTGCTGAAATTGCTGGACGTGCTTAGGTGCTGAGCCTCCTGCCCCGGTCTCAAACAAACCGCCGCCATTCATTAGCGGCACGATCGAGAGCATTTTTGCCGAGGTTCCAAGCTCCAGGATCGGAAACATATCGGTTAGATAATCCCGCAAAACATTGCCCGAGACCGAAATGGTATCTTTACCTTCGCGCGCACGCTTCAACGTTTCGAGCACGGCATCTTTGACGTCCATGATCCTAATATCGAGGCCGGTCAGATCGTGATCTTTCAGGTAATCCTTAACCTTGTTGATGATCTGCGCGTCGTGGGCCCGGTCTTTATCTAGCCAGAAAATGGCGGGCGTATCGGAAAGCCTTGCTCGATTGACCGCCAGTTTCACCCAGTCGCGGATCGGAGCGTCTTTGGTTTGGCAAGCACGGTAAATATCGCCATTCTGCACGGTTTGCGAGAGCAAAACATTACCGCTTTCATCCTCGACCTTTACAGTCCCCTCGCCCTTGATCTGAAACGTCTTGTCGTGCGAACCATATTCCTCAGCCTTTTGGGCCATCAGGCCGACGTTGGGAACTGAGCCGAAAGTCTTCGGATCGATCGCCCCATTTTGCTTCATGTCGTCGATGATCGCAGCGTAAAAACCCGCGTACGTCCGGTCGGGGATCATGCAGAGGGTGTCTTGCTCTTTGCCGTCCGCATCCCACATTTTCCCGCCGCCGCGAACGAGCGAGGCCATCGACGCATCGACGATCACGTCTGATGAAACATGGAAATTGGTAATGCCTTTATCAGAATTGACCATCGCAAGCTTCGCACTTTTTGCGATGGTTTTGGCGATATCTGCTTTGATCTCGGCTTCCTGTGGGTGGCCGGAGATCTTTTCGTAAAGCGTTGCCAATCCGTAATTTGGATTAATGTCTAACGCGGCGAAAGTGTCTTTGTATTTTTCAAAAACATCCTTGAAATAGACTTCGACGATCGCCCCGAAAATGATCGGGTCCGAGATCTTCATCATCGTCGCTTTCAGATGAGCCGAAAGCAAAACGTCTTTTTCCTTAGCTTCAGTGATCGCATCCTTTACGAAAGCTCTCAACGCGGAGAGCGTCATGACCGAGGAGTCGATGACCTCGCCAACTTTGAGCGGCGAGAGATCTTTCAGAACTTTTGACGAACCGTCATTGCCGTAGAATACGATCTTGAATTTGCCGTCCGATTCGACCGTGGTCGAGTTTTCCGTTCCAAAAAAATCACCGCTCGTCATATGTGCGACCGAGGTTTTAGAATCGGATGCCCACGCACCCATACGATGCGGGTTTGTTTTGGCGTAATTCTTTACCGCTTTTGGCGCGCGGCGGTCGCTGTTTCCTTCGCGCAGCACAGGATTTACCGCGCTTCCCAGCACCTTTGCGTACTTTTTATTGATCGCTATTTCTTCGTCCGTTTTAGGCTCGACCGGATAATTTGGAACTGCGTAACCCTGTTTTTGCAGCTCAGCGATCGCCTCTTCGAGCTGAGGGACGGATGCAGAAATATTTGGCAATTTTATTATGTTGGCCTCGGGTTTTGTCGCCAATTCGCCTAATTCTGCAAGTGCATCGGGGATCTTTTGATCTTCTTTCAGATATTCGGGAAAGTTAGCCAAAATTCGCCCGGAAAGGGAGATATCCGGAATTTCGATGTCGATGCCTGTGGACCGGGTAAATGCCTTAACTATAGGCAAGAAAGAAAACGTCGCGAGCATCGGAGCCTCGTCCGTCAGTGTGTAATAGATCGTTGATTTTTCTGTCATATAAATGCCTGTTCCTATTCAAAATCCCGGATCAATTGGCTCGGTTTGATCACCAAATAACAGCCCTTCGATGAAACGTGTCCGCCTCTAGGATAGCAAATAATCTACGTTATCATTACGCGTCATCGAGTCAAAAAAGTACGCACCCATACCGGCTGTTTCGCTTACGCAAATGGGCGGGCAAATTTGCGTTCGACACTTATCTCCTTTACCGTGTAAACAATGGCTGAAGTTCAAGATTGTCCGATATGCGACGCGAAAATACCGAGATCGGAACGCTACCCGCGTTATGTCTGTGACAATTGCTATCTGCGGGCCACGGACGAAGCGGGCCGATCATTAAGCTTCTCGAACGTGTCGTTATCGGGTGGTTTCACTGCCATTTACAGCGATACTCGTGAGGAAAGGAACAGCCACGAATGTTATATTGACGGTGTGAGATGTCGTGCCGACGAGGCACGATTTGGCGGCATTGTCATCGAACCGTATGACGAAGAAAACTGAAAAGATCTCGGCACCGGTCGTCTCGATCATCATGGGCAGCAAGTCTGACTGGCCCACGATGGAGGTCGCTTCGCAGACGCTGACCGAGTTTGGGGTCGCGCATGAGACCAAGATCGTTTCGGCCCACCGCACGCCTGATCTGCTTTTTGAATTTGCTAAGGAAGCGGAAGAACGCGGTATCGAGGTCATCATCGCCGGAGCCGGCGGGGCCGCTCATCTGCCGGGGATGTGTGCGTCGCAAACCGTTTTGCCTGTGCTTGGCGTGCCCGTGGAAGGCAAAGCACTGAAAGGACTCGATTCTCTATTGTCGATCGCCCAGATGCCCGCCGGCGTTCCGGTCGGAACGCTTGCTATTGGCCAGCCCGGTGCAAAAAATGCCGCGCTCCTTGCGATCGCGATACTTGCTAATTCACGGCCGGAACTGCGGCAAAAGCTGCATACATTTCGTTCCAAACAAACCAAGACCGTCCTGCAGACCAAACTCACAAAATGACGACGGATGAGATCATCGACGAACTGCGGCAATTGTCCGATCCGTCCAAGCTGATGGATCTCGACCGCTACGCGATAAAAACCGCTAAGGCATTTGGCATCCGTGCTCCGGAATTGAAATCATTTGCCCGCGAGGTCAAAAAGCTCGTCCCCGACCGTCACGCCACCGCTCTCGAATTATGGCAAAGTGGCATCTACGATGCCCGTGCGGTTGCGTTTCTGATCGACGATCCTAAGAAAGTCACAATAAAGCAGATGGATGAATGGTGCTCGGATTTTGATAACTGGGCGACCGTTGACGGCGCTTGCGGCCACCTGTTCTGCCGCACGCCGTATGCGTATGACAAGACTTTTGAGTGGGCGGAGCGTAAACCCGAGTTTGAAAAACGTGCCGGCTTTTCGATGATGGCGTATCTAGCCGTACACGATAAAAAGGCTCCTGACGATAAGCTCGCGGCTTTCTTGCCTGTGATCGAGCAATACTCGGACGACGAACGCAATTTTGTCAAAAAAGCTGTAAATTGGGCTCTTCGTCAGATCGGCAAGCGCAACCACGCTCTAAATATCCTAGCGATCGAATCGGCAGAACGGATCAAGGCAGCCGGCACAAAGGCGGGCCGATGGATCGCCGCGGACGCACTGCGCGAGTTAAAAAACAATGCTGTCCGCGAACGGCTTGCGAGGAAAAAGAATGTCTAAGGTCATCCTTCCCAATTCAACCATCGGCGTTTTCGGCAGCGGGCAGCTCGGTCGGATGTTTGCGATCGAGGCTCGCAAGATGGGTTATCGCGTACATACTTTTTCGCCAGAGAGCGATACGCCGACTGGCCAAGTCGCCGATGTTGAGACGGTCGCGTCATATGACGACCTGTATGAAGTTAGAACGTTTGCGCAGAGCGTCGATGTGGTGACGTTCGAGTTTGAAAATGTGCCGTCAGCGTGTGTCGAGGCGGCAGCAGAATTTGTCGATGTTTTTCCAAAGGGCGAGATACTCCACACCACGCAAAACCGTCTGCGCGAAAAGACGTTTCTGTCCGGTAATGGCTTTCCCGTCACGCCGTTTCGCCATATAAAAACTCTCGACGATCTGAAACTTGCTGTCGGTGAACTCGGCACTCCATGCGTCCTAAAAACAGCCGGGTTTGGCTACGACGGGAAAGGGCAGAGCAAGATAAAAACCGCCGATGATATCGACCTCGCATTCGCTGCCCTTAATGGTAAGGACGCTGTGCTCGAAGCGTTTGTCGATTTTGAAAAAGAGGTCTCAGTCGTATGTGCGCGCGACCAGGATGGTAATTTCGCTCACTACGGCGTGATCGAAAACGAACACGCGAACCACATCCTCGACGTCTCATTCGCGCCAGCAATCGTTTCGGAAGCTACGCTCAACGACGCCATCGAGATCACGCATAGCATTGCGGAAACACTTGGTTATATCGGCACTCTGTGCGTCGAGTTTTTCCTGACAAAAGACGGCAAATTGTTGGTAAATGAGCTTGCCCCGCGTCCGCACAACTCCGGTCACCTGACATTTGGCCCGTGCGTTACATCGCAATTCGAACAGCAACTACGCGCCGTCTGCGGCCTGCCGCTCGGCTCGACCGAGTTTTACCGTCCGGCGGCGATGGCAAATCTGCTTGGTGATATCTGGGCAAACGGCGAACCGAATTGGGCAGCAGCGTTAACCGACACAAACATCACACTTCACCTTTACGGCAAAACGGAAGCGCGAAAGGGCAGGAAGATGGGGCATCTAACAGCAGTTGCTGATACGGCAAGTGATGCCACAAAGATCGCGCGTGCCGCCCGCGAGCGGCTAAACCCGGCGGCCTAGTTCGACACCGGCTACGACACCGATAAATCCGACGAATATGCTGAGGAAAAGGTAGAGAAATCCTGTGATAAATTCCCGATCGCGGATCAGCGAATAGATCTCCAGCTCAAAAGTCGAAAACGTCGTGAAAGCTCCCAAAAAGCCGACGATCAGCGCGATCCGGACATTTTCGCTGACCGCCCATTTGTCCGCAAACACGATCATAAAAAAGCCGATCAGAAATGACCCGACGATGTTTATCACAAATGTCGGAAAAGGAAATTTGCCAAACACACCCGCAAGCGGCGATATATTGACGAGATAACGTGCCACGGCGCCAAAAGCACCGCCCACAGCGACCGCAAATATCTTTAGAGCAGCTTCCATCGGCGAAATTATACATTTTCCAGACACTTAAATCATTTGCACACCGTAGCAAGCACAGGCTAAACTTGCTGTTTATGGCGGAATCGATCGCGTTCACGGCAAATGCTGATAGGAAAATTATTTACGACGAGATCGTGCCGCAGATCGACTCGCTAGTACTTGGCGAAACCGATGTCGTCGCAAATCTCGCCAATATAGCTGCCGTGCTTCGCGAGGCGTTTGGCTTTTTCTGGGTCGGTTTTTACGCGGCAAAGGACGGCCAACTTGTCCTCGGACCGTTCCAAGGGCCGCTTGCATGCACTCGGATCAATTTTGATGTCGGCGTCTGCGGCCATGCGTACACGACACGGGAAACTGTGATCGTACCAAACGTTGACGAATTTCCCGGCCATATCGCCTGTGCGACAGCGTCAAAATCCGAGATCGTCGTGCCAATTATTAGCCGCGACGCCAGCGTTTTTGGCGTGCTCGATGTCGATAGCGATCGGCTTGATGATTTTTCGCAAACCGACGCCGACGGCCTGGGCCGCGTCGTCAAAACAATTGAGAGATTCGTTTAGCGCAACACGAATACTAGCTAACAAATGACACCTGTTGATCATCCCTATTGGGTCTGGATACTGTTTTTCGCTGTCGTACTGACAGCGCTGTTTGTCGATATTGGTATCGTCAACCGCAAATCGCATGCTCCTACGCGTAAAGAAACGATCGTATGGAGCATTGTTTGGGTTTCACTGGCACTCGCATTTAATGTGTTCGTCTATTTTCAGGTGGGCAATCACACCGGCGACTGGAACGTGGCTCTCGGACAAGCAAAACTCTTTTTGACGGGGTATCTGATCGAGCTGTCGCTTTCGGTCGATAATCTTTTCGTCATCCTCCTTATCTTTACATTCTTTAAAGTCCCAAAGAAATATCAGCACCGCGTGCTCTTTTGGGGCATTATGGGTGCGCTTGTAATGCGCATGGTGATGATCTTTGCCGGGGCCGAGTTGGTCGAGCGATTTCACTGGATCATCTACGTATTCGGGGCGTTTCTCCTATACACCGGCCTCAAGATGTTTCAGAACCAAGAAGACAATTTTGAGCCGCATGAAAGCGCGATCGTCAAATTTGCGACAAAATACATACGGATCAGCAAGCATTATGACGGCGAACGGTTTATCACGGCGGTCGATGGCGTTAAGACCGGAACCCTCTTACTACTCGTGCTGATTGTTATCGAATTTACCGATCTCGTGTTCGCGGTCGATTCGATCCCGGCTATTTTTGGTATCACGACCGACCGTTTTATCGTGTACACATCCAACATCTTTGCAATCCTCGGCCTGCGAACGTTTTTCTTTCTACTGTCCGATCTTGCAGACCGCTTTCATTTTTTGAAATACGGCCTCGCATTTGTGCTAAGTTTTATTGGTGTAAAGATGCTGCTGCCGCTGGCCGCACACGGCACGATGATGCTACTCGGAGCCGAGAACCAAGGGGCGTTTGCCGTATTCGTCAAGCGGTATCTTAATCACGAATTTGAGCAGAGCGTCATCAATATATCGCTCGGAGTGGTGGTGGGTGCGCTGCTCTTGGCCATCATACTGTCGCTGATCTTTCCGCCTAACCATGAGACGGTCGAAAGCGAACCCGACACCGAATAAACTCCCGTTCTAATGGACGAAAATAATTACCGCAAATTTTACGTCGACTGGTGGAACATCCGCAAAAGCACGATCTATGGACTGATCGCGGCGGTTGTTTTGCTGGCGGCGCTTGGTGGGGGTTTGTGGTACGCGTCGCGAAATAATTGGTTTATCCCTAAAGACAATGTCGAGATACCGAAAGACGCGGCGCGTATCATCTCTTTCGAAGGCGAGGTCCGCGTCACCCGTGCGGCAACCCGCGAGACGATACTCGTTACCAAAGAAACTTTTGTAATGGCCGGCGACACCATCCAAACGCAAGCAGATGGGCGTGCATCGATCCAAATGATCGACGGCTCGTCGTACAAGATCGGGCCAAACAGCACCGTCGTCGTCAAAGACACGACATCGCTATTTGGCGGCAAAAACGTCCGCGTGTCGCTCGATGACGGCCAGCTAAATGTCCGCACCGACGACCAGACGGCGGACGCCCGAAACATCGTCGAGGTCGCCGATTCTGAAAACCAGTTGCTGCCAAAGACGGACGCGAGCTTTAACGCTGA
Organism: Pyrinomonadaceae bacterium; assembly: GCA_044228425.1. Classification (GTDB taxonomy): domain Bacteria; phylum Acidobacteriota; class Blastocatellia; order Pyrinomonadales; family Pyrinomonadaceae; genus OLB17. Next base: position 24,136 of record JBGAUY010000006.1, read on the forward strand.
CGGTGCGAACGGCGGCGAGATCCGCATCAGCCGCGGCGGTGTCGAGACGACCATCGGCGGCGAAAAGACGATCATCGGCGAAAACGAATTTGCGTCGGTCAACAACGGCAAACTGTCCGCCCGCGAACGCCTCATGGCCGCACCGCGTCCGCTGGCCCCGTCAAACTCCGCCCAGATCATCGATACCGGCGGCGGCGTAAGTGCGGCATTTAGCTGGCAAGATGCCGAGGGCAACCCGGCCAAAAGCTATTACGTACAAGTCGCGCGCTCACCGATCTTTGCATCCGATTCGATCCTGGTTGACCGCAGCGGGCTGACGGCACGCGAATTTCGGCTGTCGGGCCTCTCTCCCGGCACATATTATTGGCGAATCAAAGCGACCGCCGTTTCGGGCCAGGTCACCAACTGGAACGACGCGTGGAAATTTATGGTCGTCCGCCCCGGCGAAAGCCAGGCGATCGACGCCACCGATTTTAAAGTCGAACGCGTGGGCGGCAACGTCCACATCCTGACCGGCCGCACGCGTCCCGGCATGATCGTGCGGGCCGCCGGACGCGATACTTTTGCAGGGCCGGACGGCGGATTCAAGCTGCAGATATCCACCCCGTCGATCGAGGTCGCGGTCGAGATCGGCGACGACCGCGGCAACCGCACTGGATTTATAATCTCGCTACGCAACGGCGCCGTGCTGAGACGCTATTGATGCCGAGGCGAAGAATTTTAACAGGATAAACAGGATTTACAAGATATGTTGAGCGACAACGCTGTATTTCGGTTTTCTTATCCTGCCTATCCTGTACATCCTGTTTGAATCGCCTTATGCCAACGATCGATCTCAAATACGGCCGCACCTCGATCCCTATCGAATACGATCCCGCCCGCTTTGACATCCTAACAACCGCCGTCGAACCCCCACCGCTCTCCGACGCTGAGATCAACGCCCGGCTCGACGCGCCCATTGACACGCCCGTTATCGAAGACATCGTCGCCCCCGGCGAAACCGTCCTGATCGTCGTGCCCGACGCCACCCGTCGGACCGCCGCCGGACAGATCGTCAATCTACTCGTCCGCCGCCTGATCGCGAACGGCTCGGCCCCACACGAGATCAACATCATCTTTGCAACCGGCATCCACCGCCGCGTGACCGAAACCGAAAAAGCGGCGATCCTCACGCCGTTTATCGCCCAGCGTATCAAAACGCTCGACCATGACCCCCGCGATCTCGCACAGATCATCCGGCTCGGCGAGACCTCCGGCGGCATACCCATCGAGCTCAACCGTGCCCTCACCATGTATGACCGCATTATCCTGGTCGGCGGTGTCAATTTTCACTACTTTGCCGGCTTTACCGGCGGCCGCAAACTCATCTGCCCCGGGCTCGCCTCAACTCGAACGGTGTCCGGCACACACAAACTTGCATTTGACTGCACAACTCTCTACCGCCGTACGGGAGTAGATACGGGCGTGCTTGATGGCAACGCCGTCCACGAAGCCTTTATGGAGGCCGTCGCCCCGGTTGCCCCGGCATTTGCAATAAACACCATCACAGACGAAGCGGGCGAAGCCGTCGATCTCTATTGCGGCGACTGGATCACCTCACACCGTGCGGCGTGCGAAGCCTTCGCCGCCGAACACACCGTTCAGATCACGGAACGACGCGACGTCGTGATCGCCAGCTGCGGCGGCTACCCGCACGACATCAACCTGATACAGGCACACAAAACGCTAGAGGCCTCATCCCACGCGTGCCGCGAAGGCGGAACCATCTTTCTCATCGCAGAATGCTGCGACGGCCTCGGCCGCCAAGACTTTCTCAACTGGTTCACAGCCCCAAACAGCCGCGACCTCGCTGCCCGTCTCTGCGAAAAATACCAAGTCAACTGCCAAACCGCCTGGAGCCTCCTCCAAAAAGCCGAACGTTTCGATATAAGAATATTAACAACCCTCGACGACGCCCAAACCAAAAAAATGAACCTAACCAAGGCCAACTCGTCGCCTATCGTTCCCAACCAGAGAGGTTATATTATCCCGAACGGCGCAAAAATAAGGATCACTGACTCGTTCTAGAAAGCCTGTGAGAACCGGAAATGGATGTGGTCTTGGCGGAGTTGGTAGATCGCGTTTGGGGGGACGGTCTGGGGGATCAGGAAACGCGGCGGGTTTAGCAGACGGCCGTAATCGATGCCAAATTCGCCGCCGACGGGGGTTTTGATCCGCAGGCCGAGGCCCACGGTGTGCGTCCAGACGGCGCGTTGGTTTTGCAGCTCGACGTTTCCCGGCGGATATGTAGGCGGCTTAAAGATGTCGCTCACGCGGCGAAAGACGTTACCGCCGTCGTAAAACGGCACGGCACGGATCGATCTGGTAATGGGTATGCGTGCCTCGAGATTTACGACCGCGATGGCGTTGCCACCAAACGGCACGGTGAAAGGATCGAGAAAGATCGGCTCACCATTGCTATCACGAAATGTACCAGTCGGGACGATAGCGACACGAGGCCCCGCCTCTTCGAAATCAAATCCGCGCAAGCTATTGGCGCCGCCAGCAAAGAAACGCTCGCTGATCGGCAATAGGCCATTTAGCGACGGATATTGTGAGCCGGTAAAACGGTCACCACCCGAAAAAACGGTCGCTAAACCGATCAGTGCACGTCCGGCAAACGTGGTGTTATTAAGCTGTCGGAGGGTGTAGTAGACATTGTAGCTCGCTTGAAACTTGTGAAAACCGATGTTTGCACCCATCTGTGGCAGCGAGACGTTGTAGTCGGCCGTGAGGAACGCCCCCTTTGTCGGATCGCTTGCATTATAGCGGCACGGCTCGGACGGCTCACCCTTGGCGATCAGGTCAAGGAGCGAATATTTGACCGAGCAATTTTTGCGCGTATCTCGGACAAACGTCAGCCCAAAACCGGAAATACGAACCTTTGAATCCGGTTCAAGCAGATCTTTGATCAGGAGGCTCTCGATGTTGTAAAGCCGTACGTCCTCAAAACGGTAACGCAGGAATACCAGGCTACGATTTTTGCGGCTGATGGTCCGGCTGGTCTCGGCGGACAGCGAAAGACGGTTGAGCGTCGGGCTGCTGACATTGACCCCATATTGGTCGATCGGGTTTCCATCGGCGTCGAGCCGCTGGACGATGCCAAATGTGCCTTTGTCAAAAGCCGAACGGAAAAACCGCGTCACTGTCGTATCACGCTGGTATTGGGCAGTTAATGTGAGCGGCGTGAAACGCTTTTCGCCGTCAGGTAAAAATCGCGGATTGACAAAGTCAAACTGCACGAGCTGTTGCCGTTGGCTCATCTTGACGCGGGCTCCGCCCTGCCACAGATTGCCAAATAGATTGACATGGCGAATATCAAAAAAGCCGTTCGCTCCCACATCGGTCGAATAACCGCCGCCGTATGTCGCGAGCCGTGCGGGCTGTTCCTCGACATTGACGATGACATCGGTCAGGCGTTCGTTGTTGGGGCCGTCGCCCTTTGAGATCGGTTTGATGTCGATGCGGGAAAAAGCATCGGTCGAATAAAGGTTTTGCTCGCTTGTATAGATATCGGTCGCTCGCAGCAGCTCACCGTTTTGAAGCGTGAGAGCACGCTTGATCGCTGATCGCTTGGTGCGGCCATCGCCATTGATAAGCACCTCATTGATGCGGACCTTTTTACCCTCCTTCTCAACATTGAACTCGATCTTGACCTCGCGTTTGACGGCGCCGGGAGCCGTGGGGGTGTCAACAAACTTTGACGTTACTTTGCGATCGTAATAACCCTGGTCGGAGTAATATTGCAAAAGCTTTTGCGTGGCATTGCTTAAGCGTGCACGCGAATAATTACGTCCGATGAGCACCGGCAGCTCGCCCATCAGCCTAGCCGTATCGATCGCCGTGTTGCCGATGATGTTGACTTCGCTGACGACGGTCGGCAAGCCTTCCTCGACCATAAATGTGATGATCAGGTCCTCACCGTTGGTCGAAACACCCTGATTTGCATAAACGACGGCATCGCGATATCCAAGCTCGTTCATTAGCGATTTGACGGTCGCCACATCTTCCTCAAGGATCGCCGCGCTAGTGTACCCTCGACCGTAACCTAGCAGCGGCACGACACCGAGCAGGCTCGCAACACGCGAACCCAAAACGGTCTGGATATCCTCAATAGTAAGCTTATCCGTGCCGCGAACCCGCATCTTTGAAAGCGTCAGACGGCGATCCAGATCGACCTTGTAGGTGACCTCGACCGCGCGGCCCATCAGGTCCTCACCCCCAAGAAACGAACACAGAAACTGCGTCCCGTTCGCCAACGGATTGTTTTCGCTATCGTTCAAACCCGGGGTGACCGAACAAAACGGCGTAACATTGGCAAAGAAATATCCCTGTTCCTGATAGTAGTTTTCGAGCCGGCGTTCGCCCTCGACGATCGCGGCGTAATCGAGCGACCCGTCGCGTTTGATCGGCAACAGTTTATTCAACGTTGAGTTGCTCGGTTTCGCCTTTTCGGTCTCGATCTTGACTGTCACGGCGGGGCCGACCTTTCCCTTTAGCTCGACCGCGACGGTGTTTTTATCACTGTCATACACCACGCGGGGCTCGTCGAGCTGCGGTACAAAAAAATCGTCCTCCCGCAATATTTCGCGGATCTTCGCGATATCGGCAACCATCCGATCGCGGGAATAATTGCCGCCGACTTTTAGCTTGAGGTCACTTGGCGGGATCGGTTTGCTGTAGCCGTCGATCTTTATCTCAAACGCCTCGACCTTGGCCTGGGCGTTTGGCATCACGCGAAACGTCACGCCGACCTCATTCTCATTTTGCAGCGGCCGCCGCTCGTAGTTGACCTCAGATCGGTAAAAGCCGCGCTCACGCAAATAATCGAGTATCTCGTCGGCGTTCGCCCGCAACGTTTGATCGGTGATCGCCGTTCCGGGCGTGAGGAGGTTGAGCTTAAAGAGCAGGTCTTGTTCAAGCACTTTATCCCCTGTGGTGGCGCCGACGACGACAGTTACCTTTTCCGCCTGTGTCTTTCGCTTGACATCAAATCTCAGGTCAACGCCGCCTGAGCTATTCAACGACGCAGCCACCGTGATCGTATCTACGCGTTTTGTTGAGTAGAGAGCCTCGATCGCATCTCTGATACGCGGTGCCGAATAGACCGGCCCGAGGGCGTCTTTGACAAGCAGACGATACTGGTCGGCGAGCGGGATGTTTGCCTGGGCGCCGCCAAAATTTATCTCGATGATGTCGATCCGCTTTTTGTCATACTGGTTTTGTGCAAACCCACCGAACGCGCAGACGAGGAGAACGGCCATGCCAAAAAACGTCCTTTTGAGACGTGAGGCATTTGACTTGTTATTCGCCGACACTCTCATTTATCCCTAATGCTAAAATCTCTTTCTGAAACGGACCTCGAAGCTAAAATTGTTACGTGCCCGCGTAACGTTGCTCAGCGGACGCTGTTCATACTGCGCGACGAAGGACAGCTTGTTAGAAACGCGGTACTCAAACGCCAGCACCTGATTTTGGTCTTGCGACAAATTGGTCGAATACGTGACACGCAGGTTGTTGTTTATCTGGCGTCCGACCGTCAGACGAGCCGTCGGGTTTGCCCTCTGGCCGGAGATAATCGGGTCGATCTCAAAAACATTCAGGCCAAATAACTTGTCCGTCGCCTTTCGCACCGGATTATTGATGATCGAATCGGTCAAGATTTCAGCCGCCGTATTAATACCGCCCTGGGCGAGGGTCGGGATGCCGCCGCCGGTGTTGGCGAGATTACCGGTTGTTATCAACGACACGACATCAGCTTGCGGTAACGCCGGGCTTGACCTGACCGTCGCCGTAAGCTGCTCGGAATCCTTTAGCGGCCCTGAGAGGTCGACAAAGACCTGATAGCCGCCGATATCGCTCTCGGCCTGTAGATTGATGATCGGTTCAAAAGCAGTGTCGGGCGGAAACTCTAACACGCCTCGCTGAACGACATAGCGGTCTTTGCGGAAAAAGATCGTGCCGCTATTCGCCGTAATGCGGCCGGTGATCCGCGGATCGGACGCATCACCGGTCAGCACGAGCGAAACCGACGCCGTCAGATCGGCGACATTGTTTCTAACGACGAGAGCGTCGCGGCCCTCGATAATGAGATCAAACCTTGGCGAGGCCCCCGAACCGGAGCTCGATGAGAGTGTGACATCACGGCGTCCGCTTACGATATTTGCAAGGTCGATATCTTTTGAGTAGAGACTGCGGCGGGCAAACACACGTCCGCGTATCGTCGGTATCAGAGCGGTCGTTCCAGGCTCACGGCGAGCTGATATCTCAAGCCGTGCATCGCCCGTTGTCAGAAAATCTTTTGGCAGAGGGACGGTGACATTAGTACCGTTAAGTGAAAAATTGTACGCCGTTACCGCTAACCCTTCGAGCAGGCCGCCGCCGGAGGCAATAAATTTGCCGCCGCCGAGATAGCCTGAGGCTTCATCGATCTCAAACTGGTTTGTCGTAAAGATGACGCGGCCGTTTACGCGGTCAAATGTAAATCTGTCCGAACCGAGAAATGCCGCGACGGACGCATTAACGAGGTTGGCCGTCCCCGAAAGCCTCGCCGTCGCATTTGGCCCGACGAGCCTCATTGACGCATCGGCAAAGCCGGAAAAGAACGTGTCTTTGGTAAACAGATTGACCAGATTCATATTGACCCGGCCATCGATCGACAGATTATTTGTTCCGTTCTCACTGAGGGCCTTGGTCCCCGCGATGGTCATGTTTGAGCCGCCGCCCGAGAATTTGGCGTTCTCAAAATTGATCTCGGTCGTGTTGAAACGGATCAACATCGGCTCGGCCGCCGACAGCGGCGTGTCCTGTATTTGGAGTGCAAGCTGCGAAAATGCCGCAGTTCCGCTCAAGCCTGCCGCTGAATACACGCGAACGCCTTTGCCGTCTATTTGTGACAGGTTGCCGCCAAATTCGACGCGGCCCGTTCCAATTCCAGTGATCGGCACAGTCTTTAGCTGCGGAATAAACGCCAGGAACGGAGCGACCGGGCTCTGGTTAAAATCAGTAGTCACGATAAAAGGCAGGTCCTCGTTGCCAAGATTAATAAGGGCGGAAATCACCTGCGGGTTGCCGTTCAGATCGGCGGTCAGGTCGGCGGTGAGTATCTGATTGACGGTCGTGCCCTTAAAGTTCACACTACCGATCGAGCTTTCGCTGACCAGCACATTTGGCGCCGAGCCGCTAAAATTGACGTTGTATGTAGATGTTGCGTTCGAGTTACCAGTCGCCTTAGCTGTAAAATCGACGTCGCCCGAGATCGATGGTATCCCGTCGTTCGGCGGAGCCAAAGCCACCAGCAGCGGGAGTGGGATCGCATTACCGCCAAGGTCAAAATTAAATGCGGTCGACCCGCGGTCGTATGTTCCCTTTGCCGTCAGACGCCCGGAACCGATCTTCATATCGCCCTGCTGCAGATCGATCGTCGTGCCGGTAAAGACCGCTTTGACGATCAGATCATCAAATGACTGTCCGGCGATGATACCCTTTGCCGCATTTAGATTGACCTCGCCTTGAGCCTTGTCAGGCAAACCGCTCAAAGCAACAGTACCGGTCGTGCTGCCGCTGAGATCACGAATACGTTCGGGCAGTTCGATGGGCAAAGCGGCGATCAGATTGCCGATATTGACACCCGTCAGCGTTGCGTTTACCGCCGTGCCGTTTGGAATAAGACGCGGGATATTTACGGCAAACACAGCGCTGCCGCCGTCAGGCTGCTGGAGCTTGCCGTTCTTAAGATCGGTGCCGAGTTGTGTAACGAGTATTTCGGTGGAGAGGCTGCCAACATTGCGCCCGCGCATCACCAGCGAATCAAGCGACGCACGCCCGTCCACATCCGGGTCGAACAGATTGCCGGTTACCTTGCCGTCAAATGACAGGTTCCCGGCAAACTGTACCTGCATCGAATCGAGCTGGGGTTCGATCTTCGGAATTACACCAAGTACGCGGATCAGCCGGTCGACTTCATTCGCGTCTGTCGAACGCAACGCCACCGTCAGATCGGAATTTTCGTCCTTAAGGTCAAATTTCCCCGTCGCTGTAAGTTTGCTGCTTGCGGTATTTAGATCGGCGAGATCTACATTAAATAGTCCGTCAACACCTGTAAGTTTCACCTGGCCGTTGACCGGTATCGAACCGCCGCTCGCATTTCCGGCGTTGGCTCTAATGTCAGCGTTAACTGTCCCACTTGCGGTGCGAAAATTGGTCCCCGCAAAAGTAATATCGACACGCCCGGTCGTCTCGCCCTCAAGCGGGATCACGCGTCCGCCCTGCAATGCCAGCAGCTTACCGATATCAAGGTTTGCAAAATCGCCGTTAAATGTTGACTGCGTGCGGTTGTTAAATGCGATGGCGGCCGAGCCGTTGAGGCTGCCGTTCATCACTGCGGCGGTCAGATCGTTCAAAGCAACGCGGTCGTTATTGACATCGACCTTTGCCGTCGCCGCTCCGAGAGCGATGCTGCCGACCGCACCGCCGCCGAGGCTCATATCCGCCGACGCACGATATCGTCCTGACGGTTCGAGGATAAACACGGGCTTTGTCAGCTTGACCGCATCGAGCGATCCGCCTTCGGGCAAGCTTTTCGTTTTGGCGAGGGTTACTTTTCCGGCGTCGATATCATTTGTCCGCCCCTCGACGCGGCCCTGGCGGATGGTGAGGCGGACGCCGCCGATATTTAGACTGCCAAGTATGGCAGAGCCTGCGTCGATCGTTGCGACCCGCAGCTTGTCGGCGTAAATCACCGTCGTGCCGCCATTGTCGTTGAGCTCGACCATCGGAGCATCAAGCCCGCCGATGACCACGCCGTTGGCATCCAGTCGATCGGCCCGTAGATTGTTTGCCGTCAACTCGGTCGAATTTGGCCGGTCGGTAAAGTTAAACCTATCCGCCGATACGTTCTTTAGCTTATTGCCCTTAAACTCGGCGTTGTCCGAACGGAGCCCATCAACATCAACGCTCGTCCTGCCGTTGCCGTTTTTGACGCGGACATTGCGGCCCGTGACACCATTTAGTTTGTAATCGGGTGTCGAAAACGACCTCGCCGCCGCGCTCGTCGATGTCAAATTCATCCCGCCATTAGGTGTCGAAAGGCGTAAGTTTCGTGCGGTCAGATCGGCAAATTCTGTATCACCGATCGCAAACTTTTTCGCCCGCCCGTTACCGACCTCAGCACGAAATTGCTTGTCTTTGTATTCTGCCAAAGCATCCGACAGATACAATCCGCCGATGGTCATCGATTTTGTCTTAGCCGCCGCCGCCTGCAATTCGCCGACCCATCGAAAATCCGTGCCGCTGCCGCGAACGTTACCCGCCATTTTGACGAGATCGATACGAAAATCATCAAACGTCATCATCTCGGCGATCGCGGTACCGTTCGCCGTGTAATTTGTATTCGTCCCCTCGACCGTCGCGGCGACATTCAGAGCCTTTAACGAAATTCCGGCAGCACGTAAACTGGCCGCATCGGCGTTGCCCTCGATATGATAATTTTCGCCCTCGCCGGTGACCTTGCCCTTAAAATTACCGACGCCCACGATCGGTGTACCGCTCATAAAGATGCTCGACGCCTGGGTCATATCAACCGACGACTGGATGTCAAAGCTGTATTTGGGTGCCGCCCAATCGGTCAGGTTTCCCGAGAGATATGATTCACCGATCGGCGTGCGAAGTTCTAGGCTCGTCAGCTCTGCACCTTTATTATCGGCAATGCCGACGGCTTTGATATTGATCTGGTCGATCTTGCTCGTGTCGTAAACAAAATTGGAATCTTTGGATGTAAAGTCAAACCTGTAGCGTTTCGGGTCGCCGAGCACCGTCGTTTCCATCGGCGATAGCAGAAATGTGATATTGTTCGCATCCGCCGATATCTTTCGCGTGGCATCCCCAAAATGTACGACGCTGTCCGTTAGCGAAAATTTGACCGAGTCGTACTTAAAATTTACCGCCGAACCGGCCTGGTCTTCGACGATCTTGAGGTTTGAAAAGTTTGACTTGCCGTTCTCGTCAAATTTGACCCACACCTCGGCACCACTGATGTCGGTCTTTTCGATATTGATATCGCGGCTCATCCTCAACGCAAAAAGATCGACGATCGTCATCCCAAGATGCGCGTCGCGGATAAAAAAGAGCTTTTCGCCCGTCGTCTTGTCGTTAAATGTAGCGTTTTTGAGTTCGAGTTCGAGAGGCGATGCCCTGACGCGGAAAACGTCGGCCTTAAAGTCGATACCGATGTCAGCGAGTTTTGCTGTGAACTGGTTCTTAGTATATGTGTCGAAAACACCAGCACGAAACATTATTACCGCGATCACGACCGTCACCAGAACACTGAGCAAGACGACGCCCGTAGCGACAAACACATTTCGCCGCCTGAAAAAACTGCTCCTGCCGGTCGGCTGGTCGCTCGCCAATTCACTTTTTTCGTTGTCGCTGCTGGCCATTACTAGGAAGTCAGATCTACGGTCTCTACGATCTCCAGATCGTACGCCTCAAGAGCGCTGATCTTTGGCGGATGATTAGTCAAAAGACTTATCTTTTTCACGCCTAGGTCCTTTAATATTTGTGCACCGATCCCGTAATCGTGGACCTTTCCATAACCGGTCTCGATTCGGGCGGCGGCAAAATCAACCTGTCTTTCCTGCATTAACGCATAAGTTTTGAGCTGATTTACCAGATCTAGATTATTCTCTCTCTGCCGTAAATACAGTATGATACCGCACTTAGCGTCGGATATTTTTTTGAGAGATGCCTGCATAGCTGCGGCGGCTTCGCCAAGGCTGGCGCCAAACATTGCAAACGTGACGTTCTCAGTTTGGACGCGAACAAGCACCGGCTCGGTTGCACTAGAAACATCGCCGAGGGCCAAAGCAACGTGCGTTTCGCCATTTATCACGTTCTCGAACAGGATCGTTCGAAACGTACCGTGCTCGGTCGGCAGGTCGGTCTCGACCACGCGGCGAACGAGCGTTTCTTTTTCGATGCGATAGCGCACAAGGTCGGCAACAGACACGATCTTCAGATCATGTTTTTCCGCAAAAACCTCAAGTTCCGGCATCCTTGCCATCGTGCCGTCGTCATTCATTATCTCGCAGATAACGGCGGCCGGCTGCAAACCGGCGAGGCGAGCGATATCGACGCTCGCCTCGGTCTGGCCGACGCGTACAAGCACACCGCCGCGTTTTGCTCTTAGCGGAAAGACGTGTCCCGGGCGTGCAAGATCAGATGCTTTTGACGCTGGATCGACCGCCGTCAAGATTGTTTTCGCGCGGTCAGCGGCTGAGATACCGGTCGTCACACCCACACGGGCCTCGATCGAAGTCGTAAATGCCGTGCCCATGCTCGACGTGTTTTCGGTCGTCTGCGGATAAAGCTGCAGCTCGTCGCAACGCTCTTCGGTCAGCGGCATACAGATCAGCCCGCGGCCGTGCACCGCCATAAAATTAACGATCTCTGGCGTGACCTTTTCAGCCGCACAGACGAGGTCGCCCTCGTTTTCGCGGTCTTCGTCATCGACGATTATGATCATTCGGCCCTCGCGAATGTCGCGGGCGGCGTCTTCGATAGTGGAAAGCGGCATCTTTTTATTATTCAAATCCGGCGTTCACACGCACGGTAACGGACAAATTAGTTAAATTTTATCGAATCGGCGTTATTTTAGCGAATATTAGATCGGGAGCCTCTTGGTCCACCTTGGTCCATTCTGGTCCACCTGGTCCGGACCGGACCAAAGGTCGCAAGCGGGCGAAAACAACTCTCGGCTTTAACACGCGGTTTCGACCTGTCACAATACCTTTTTATGCCGCAAACGCATCGCTTTCTAAGGCTCGTCCTGCACGTACTTTTTTTCCTGTCGGGCATCGTTACGGTGCTGATCGGGCAGGTTCTGCCTGTGTTTGCAAAGCATTTTTCGCTCAGCGATCTCCAGGTGAGCTACTTTTTCCCCGCACAGTTTACGGGTTCGATTGCGGGAACATATTTCACCAGCCGTTTTGCCCGCCGTAATAACTATTTAGCAGCTTCCTTTGTCGGCGGCGTCCTGATGGTATGCGGCATCTTGCTGATGAACGTCGATCTGTTTTCCGTTTGTCTCGTCGGGTTTTTGATAAACGGCATCGGCATCGGAATGACTCTGCCGTCGATCAACATGCTCGTGCTTGAGATGGATCCCGAACGCTCGGCGTCAGCTCTCAGCGTCCTCAATTTTTGCTGGGGCGTCGGAGCGATCGTCTGCAAACCTTTCGTAGATCTATTCAGCACGCCTGAGAGTATCGGTGCGACGACCGTCATCCTCGCGTTTCCGATACTGATCGCTTCGCTTTTGCTACTGTTTGTAAACCGCGATTTTGAGACGATCAATCAGACAACTGCCACGGCTGATGACGATGACGCCGCACCGATCTGGAGACAGCCAATAGCGTGGCTGATCGCGCTATTCAATCTTATCCACGTCGGTTTTGAAAGTGGGATTGGCGGTTGGCTCACGACATACACCGGCCGACTCGACGGCGAACCTATCGTTCACTGGATATCGCCGACACTGCTCTATTTTCTGTTTTTTGTGATCGGCCGTGGTGCTGCTCCGTTGTTGTTCCGCTTTCTCAACGAAAACAAAATGCTCCTGCTCGGCCTCGGGCTGATCCTGATCGGAATGGTCGTCGTGCTGTCCGCCCGAACTGTTTTGGGCCTCAGCCTGGGTGCAACCATCGCCGGATTTGGCACGTCGTGGATATTCCCGACAAACGTCTCGCGGTTCTACAAAACCTTCGGCCCGGCCGCCAGCCGCCGCTCGTCGCCACTATTTATCGCGGGCACGATCGGAGCCGCCGGTTCGACCTGGCTCATCGGATTTATATCCGACCGCACGGGTAGCCTCAACTCAGGGATGTATGTACTGATAATCAGCGTGGTTTTGCTGATCGTTTTGCAGATCGGATTGGGAGTAAAAGCAAACCGTCAAGCTGTGTGATTAGCCATTTAGGTTTAGAGATTTCAGATAATTTCTGAACTCATCGCCGAGATCCTTACGTTTTAGTGCAAGCTCAACCGTTGCGATGAGGAATCCGAGTTTGTCGCCTGCGTCGTGGCGTCTGCCGTCGAGTTTGACGGCGTAAAATGGACGTTTTTTGAGCAATAGACGCATCGCGTCGGTGATCTGTATCTCGCCGCCCGAGCCGGGGGTTGTTTGTTCGATAGCTTCAAAAATATCCGGTGTGAAAATATAGCGGCCGATGATCGCGAGATCCGACGGGGCGTCGGCAAATGCCGGTTTTTCGACCATGTCGTTGATCTTATAAACGCCGGGCTCGACCTCGTCCGCATCGATGACTCCAAAACGAGAGATCGCCTCGCCATCGACCTGCATCGTCGCGATGACCGGTGCGTTGTATTTTTCAAACACCTCGACCATCTGCTTGAGAGCCGGTTTCTCGCTGTCAACAATATCGTCCGCCAGCAGAGCGGCAAATGGTTCGTTACCGGCAAAATCTTTCGCCTGATAGATCGCATGGCCTAGCCCCAAAGCCTGTTTTTGCCGGGTATAGCTTATCTTGGCGATATCGGATACTGCCCTCACTTGCGCAAACATCTCGTCCTTGCCACGCTCCTTGAGCAACTGCTCAAGCTCAAACGAAATGTCAAAGTGATTTTCGATCGCGCTCTTATCGCGGCCTGTGATTATCAGGATCGACTCGATGCCACTCGCGACCGCCTCTTCGACGGCGTATTGGATGAGCGGTTTGTCCACCAGCGGGAGCATTTCCTTAGGACTCGATTTGGTTGCCGGTAGAAACCGTGTGCCTAAACCTGCGGCGGGGAAAACAGCTTTGCGAATTTTGTTGGCCATACTAAACTTTGGTAAATTCGTATCGTCTTTTGCCGACTACGAATGGTTGATTTTAGGTCAAAAGCGGCCGATTAACAAACCTTTATTTGTACGCTCAGGTATCCGTTTCGCCGTGTGATAACATTGTAGTTACATTTTGTATGCTGGATCTCAATTTTGTAAGAGAAAATCTCGATGCCGTTCGCACTGCTCTTGCGAACCGTAATTTCCCCGCCGACGCCCTCGACACATTTGTCGAGCTCGACGCCGAACGCCGCCGTGTGATCGGCGAGGCTGACAATATCAATCAAGCCCGCAACGCCGCAAGCAAAGAGATCGGTGCTCTGATGCAGTCTGGAAACTGCGACGAGGCTGAGGCAAAAAAGGCTGAGGTCGCCGGACTCAAGGATCAACAAACGGAGCTGGAAACAAAACGCGACGAGGCTGATGCCGCAATGCGTGAGCTGTTGTCAGGACTTCCAAACTTGCCTGCCGAGGATGTGCCGGTCGGTGCGGACGAATCTGCAAATAAAGAGATCCGTCGCTGGGGCGAGGCCCGCGAATTTGATTTTGAGCCAAAGGATCACGTCGATCTGGGCGAAGCCCTCGGCATTATCGATTTTGAACGTGCGACAAAGATCGCTGGTTCACGCTTTGCGATCCTCAACGGAGCAGGTGCTCGTCTGAGCCGTGCTCTTATAAATTTTATGCTCGACGTCCACACGACCGAGCATGGCTACACTGAGACTTTGCCGCCGTTTCTCGTCAATCGCACCGCACTCTTCGGCACGAACCAACTGCCAAAATTTGAAGAAGATCTTTTTCATATCAAGGACGATCGCGGTTTTGCGCTAATACCGACTGCCGAGGTCCCGGTCACAAATTATCACGCCGAAGAGATCCTTGACGCGACCGATCTGCCCAAACACTACACCGCGTACACGCCGTGTTTTCGCAGCGAAGCGGGCAGTTACGGACGAGACACACGCGGGCTGATCCGGCAGCACCAGTTTGAAAAGGTCGAGCTTGTAAAACTTGCGATGCCGGAAAACTCTGAGGAAGAGCACGAAAAGTTGACCGCAAATGCCGAACAAATATTACGGCTGTTGGGTCTGCCATATCGCACTATGGTTCTCTCAACGGGCGACATGGGCTTTGGTGCGAAAAAGACATACGACATTGAGGTTTGGCTTCCCTCGCAAAAGACATTTCGTGAAATTTCAAGCTGCTCAAACTGCGGTGACTTTCAGGCCCGACGTATGAACCTGCGGTTTCGCCGTGCGGGTGGAGCAAAGCCCGAGTTTGTTCATACGCTCAACGGCAGCGGCCTCGCCGTGGGCCGGACATGGATCGCGGTAATCGAGAATTATCAGCAAGCGGACGGCAGCATTCTCGTGCCCGAAATATTGCACAAATATATGAATGGCGTCACCAAGATCGGTTGACGAAGATAATTGATGTAATTACGATGTAATTATGAAAACCCAGATCATACAGATCGGTAATTCACAGGGGATACGCATTCCAAAAGTGCTGCTCGAAGAAACCCGCATAACTGGCGAGGTCGATCTCGAACTTCACCCCGATGGCATCCTTATCCGCAACACGCAAAAGGCGCGTGCCGGTTGGGACGATGCTTTTAAAACGATGGCAGAAAATGAGGATGACGAGCTGCCGGACGGAAATGCCCCGACCGCTTTCGAGAAAAAGGAGTGGCAATGGTAAAACGATTTGAAGTTTATCTTGTCAATCTAGACGAGCAAGCCTCGAAGGATGCTAAGAATACCCGGCCATGCGTCGTCGTCTCGCCAAACGAGATGAACCTTAACATAACCAACGTCATCATCGCCCCGCTTTCATCCGCCGGGCCAAAATATCCGACCCGCATTCCGGTCACTTTTCTCAACAGCGAACGTGCCATCGTCCTCGATCAGATACGCGTCGTCGACACTGTCAGGCTTGTAAAAAAGATCGGTGAGATCAGCAAAGCCGCCCAAAAGGCGACGCTCGAACGCCTGCAAGAGATGTTTGCCGAGTAGATTGTCTTACTTTGCCGCCGCTTTAGCCTCATTCCAAAGAGCGTCCATTTCACCAAGGCTTGCGTCGTCAAGCGTCGTTCCCTTTCGCTTTAACTCATCCTCGATAAACTTAAATCTTTCGCGAAATTTACGGTTCGTTTTCTTTAACGCTGTTTCGGGTTCTACGTCCAAATGACGGGCTAGGTTCATCACGACAAACAACAGATCGCCGATCTCTTCCGCTGCGTTTGCGGTGTCACCCGATTCGATCGCAGCACGCAGTTCGGCAGTTTCTTCGTCCAGCTTGGCGAAAATCTGATCGGCATTTTCCCAGTCAAAGCCGGTCTTGGCTGCTTTTTTGGTCAGCTTTAGTCCCTCAAGAAGCGCCGGAAAATGGATAGGCACTTCGTCTAATATCGAGTCGCGTACCTTTTCTACCTTGCCCGACGCGGCTCGCTCGTCGGCTTTTAGTTTGTCCCAGTTATCTAGAACGTCGGCGGCACGCTCCAGTTTTGTGTCGCGAAAAACGTGCGGGTGACGCAGGATCAGTTTTTGCGTTACGCCCGCCGCGACATCGTCGATATTAAAATCTCCGCGCTCTTTTCCGATCGTCGAATGAAATACGACTTGCAGCAACAGGTCGCCAAGCTCTTCGCGCAGGTTCGTCGTGTCGCCCGTCGCGTCCGCTTCTTGGATAGCGTCAAAGGTCTCATACGCCTCCTCGAGCAGGTATTGTGACAGAGACTGATAAGTTTGCTCGTGATCCCAAGGGCACCCGCCCGGATCGCGAAGCCGCTGCATCACGGCAACAAGTTCGTCAAAGGTTTTGGACATAGCCTAAATTTTGAATTCTTTTTAGCCAAAATGCTACTATCGAAACAGGATAAAAAACATATGATCGGCCACGACGATAACGACGAAGAAGTTCACTATAAGGTCGCTGACAAGCGTAAATTCAACTCTGACGGCAGCTTGCGTGAGGGCGTGACACTCGACGCCGAACCTGTAAAGGCTGCTACTCCGGCGGCAGAAACGTCCGCTCCACTTCAGGCCGCGGTCGAGGAAACGTTTACCGAGCCGATGGATGAGGAGGCGGAGACCTCGGCCGCAACCGACGGAGACGATATCCCCGGAGCGGGTGACCCCGCGAGCTTTGTTAATTTTCTCTCGACTCTTGCGACAAACGCCGCCGCTTCGCTCGGAGCAGTTCCGCATCCGGCAACGGGCAAACGTTCGCTCGATCTCGACACAGGCAAATACTGGCTCGATGTGCTAGCGATGATCCGCGACAAGACAAAGGGAAATCTGCATCCAAAGGAAGACCGCCTGCTCGAAGGCCTGCTCGCCGACCTTCGTTTGCAGTACGTCCAACTCGTCCGTGCGACTGAGGAAAAGCTAAAGGCACAAGCGGCACAGCAATTCTCCGGTGCGGATATTTTAGGCAAGAAATAGAATTTGCCACGGAGATCACAGAGCAAGATTAGAATTAGACATAATCTCAGAGAAAACCGTGTTCTCT
Organism: Pyrinomonadaceae bacterium; assembly: GCA_044228425.1. GTDB lineage: Bacteria > Acidobacteriota > Blastocatellia > Pyrinomonadales > Pyrinomonadaceae > OLB17. The sequence goes on from JBGAUY010000006.1 coordinate 41,528, forward strand.
GTGGCTGATATTCCTAATGAAACTTACTTTTTTAGGCACAGGCACATCGACCGGCGTTCCCTCGATCGGCTGTGACTGTGAGACATGCCTCTCGGACGATCCGCATGACAAACGTCTGCGAGTTTCCATTCTCATTGAGCATCGCGACAAAAAGATCCTCGTCGATACCTCGATCGATTTTCGCCAACAAGCCCTCAGAGCAAAGATCAGCCATCTTGATGCGATATTGATAACGCATTGTCATGTTGATCACGTATTCGGTCTAGACGATATCCGTCCGCTCAATTTTCGGCACGGAGCGATGGGTGTCTATGCCAACGAGATCGCCTGGACGGACCTGCGGCGTATCTTTCAATACATTTTCAATCCGACACATTTCGGCGGCGGCTTGCCGCAACTTGTCCCGCACACCGTTACGCCAAATGCACCGTTCTACATAGGCGACGATCTTGAGATCACACCGCTTGAGGTAATACATGGCAAGTTGCCGGTCATCGCATATCGATTTAACGATTTTGCCTACGCAACCGATCTCAAGGTGATCCCGCCTGCATCGATGGACGGGCTTCGCGATCTCGACGTTCTCGTATTGGATTGTGTTCGTATCAAACCGCACTCGACCCATCTCTGCCTCGAAGAAGCGCTTGCCATCATCGAGGATCTAAAGCCGAAGCGAGCCTATCTCACGCACCTCAACCACGACATCCTGCACGAACGCGATTCGCGTCATTTGCCGGAAAATGTACAGTTCGCTTTCGACGAATTAGTCGTCGAACAAGCCTAAAAATAAGTTAATTTCCGGTAAATTTTGTGTTGCGAAATGTTTAATTCTTGACAAGATTAGACTTGCATAATTTGAGCATGTTACAGCGCCGCGATTTTAAGGCGTTACATCACCCTACGCGCTGTAAATGTTGCAAAAACAGGGTTTAGAATTTTATTTCAAAACCACTACATTTTGTGTTGACAAAGGCTTTTGACTACCATATAGTCTATAACACTGTAGGAAAAGCCTTTGATTTTTTATCCAAAGACCCGCCTACATTTACACAAAAATCAAGGTGTGAAACACGGCCCTGCTTGCCGCTTTCGTCACGCAGGGAGGCAGAACTTTCTGCCCCTTTTTTTCGCCCCGACTGGCTCTATAGCGTTACCTTTTTTCGAAGTTCAACGTGAGGAGAATTGACGACTCGTTATGGATAATTTTTCACCACAAATAGGAACCGCCACCGCCCGTCAAACCGATAATTCTACCCAGACGACGATGCAGGTCAAAAAGCGAAATGGTTCGCTCGAACCGGTCGATATTAATAAGATCGTCCGGGCCATCTCGCGTTGCACCGATACGCTGCCAAATGTCGATGTGATGCGGATCGCGACCAAAACCATCAGCGGCTTGTATGACGGAGCAACGACCAGCGAGCTGGACAAGCTGTCGATCCAGACTGCAGCGAGCCTTATCTTTGAGGAACCGGAATATTCGCGTGTCGCTGCCCGTCTGCTCAATCAATATATTGAGAAAGAAGTTCGTAATCAGGAGATACATTCTTTCTCACAATCGATCGCCTTTGGTGTAAAGGAAGGTTTGATCGGCGAGCGTGTGGCGCAATTCGTAACTGAGAATAGCCGCAAGCTTAATGATGCGATCGATCAGACGCGTAACGCAAAATTTGAATTTTTTGGCCTGCGCACATTATATGACCGCTATCTTTTGAAAAACCCTGAGACGCGCGATGTGATCGAGTCGCCGCAGTTTTTCTGGATGCGAGTCGCATGCGGCTTGGCAGAGAGCCCGCATGAGGCGATCGATCTTTACAACCTGTTTTCGTCGCTTGAGTACGTTCCATCGACCCCAACGCTCTTCAACTCGGGCACAAGGCACGAGCAATTATCGTCGTGCTTTTTGCTCGATAGCCCGCAGGATAGCCTCGATAGCATCTACAAAAAATATTCCGATGTCGCCATGCTCTCTAAGTTTTCCGGCGGCATCGGAATCGCCTATCACCGCGTCCGTTCACAGGGCTCGCTGATCCGCGGCACCAATGGCCACTCGAACGGCATCGTGCCTTGGCTCAAGACGCTTGATTCGTCGGTTTCGGCAGTAAATCAGGGCGGCAAACGCAAAGGTGCGTGCTGTGTGTATTTGGAGACGTGGCACGCTGATATCGAGGATTTTCTTGAGCTTCGCGAAAATACGGGCGACGATGCCCGCCGCACACACAACCTAAATCTTGCGAACTGGATACCCGACCTCTTTATGAAGCGGGTCCAAAACGACGGCGTTTGGTCGCTGTTTGACCCAAAGGTCGTGCCGCATTTCCCAGACCTCTACGGCGAAGAATTTGAAACTGCGTATGCTCAAGCCGAAGCCGACGGCCTCTTTGTGCGTCAGATAAACGCTCGTGATCTTTACGCTAAGATGATGCGTGCGATGGCTCAGACCGGCAACGGTTGGATGACGTTCAAAGATTCGAGTAACCGCAAATCGAACCAAACTGCCCGGCCGGAGAATGTTGTCCATCTTTCAAATCTCTGCACCGAGATAATCGAGGTAACGTCCGACAAGGAAACCGCCGTGTGTAATCTCGGGTCGATCAACGCCGCCCGCTACGTAAAGGACGGACAGTTTGACTACGAAAAGCTGCACCGCAACGTGCGTCTCGCCGTGCGTCAGCTTGATAAGGTGATCGACCTCAATTATTACGCAATACCTAGCACGGCCGATTCGAACAACCGCTGGCGAAACATCGGACTCGGGCTAATGGGCCTGCAGGACGTTTTCTTTCAGATGCGTCTGGCTTTCGATTCGGATGAGGCCCGCAAGATCTCGGCAAAAATTCAAGAAGAGATCTATTACGCCGCTCTCGACGCCTCAAGCGATCTGGCTGTAGAGCGTGGCCCGCATCCGGCGTTTATCGAGACCCGTGCCGCACAGGGCGATCTGCAATTTGACTTGTGGGGCGTAACGCCCGACGACATGGGCCGCTGGAACGCGATCCGTGAAAAGATCAAGGCGACGGGCCTGCGCAACAGCCTGATGATCGCCATCGCACCGACCGCGACGATCGCGTCGATCGCTGGCTGTTACGAGTGCATCGAGCCGCAAGTGTCGAACCTGTTCAAACGCGAGACGCTCTCAGGCGATTTTGTCCAGATCAACAAGTATCTCGTTGAGGAACTCAAGGCTCTCGGCCTTTGGACCGACGAGATCCGCAACAAGATCAAGCTCGCCGAAGGTTCAGTGCAGGACATCGAAGAATTTAACGATGAGTTAAAGCTGATCTACCGCACGGCATGGGAGATCCCTATGCGGTCCCTCATCGACATGATGGCCGACCGTGGTGCATTTATCGACCAGAGCGCTTCGCTCAACCTGTTCATGGAGAGCCCGAATATCGGCAAACTCTCATCTATGTATATGTATGCGTGGCAAAAAGGTTTGAAGACGACGTATTACCTTCGCTCGCGGCCAGCAACCCGCATCGCCCAAGTTGCTGCCGCAGATAATATTGCATCGGTTATCGACGAGCCGAAAAAGGTTTACACCGATGAGGAAGCACTTGTGTGCTCGCTCGAAAACCCTGAAGCCTGTGAAGCCTGTCAGTAGAGGAAATTATGCTTTTAGACCCTGGATTTGATCTAACACTTCGCCCGATGAAGTACCCGGACTTTTACGAGATGTACCGGAACTCCATCAAAAACACCTGGACCGTCGAAGAGGTCGATTTTTCGACCGACGTGATGGATCTTAAAAACAAGATGACGCCGAGCGAACGGCATATGATCAATCGTCTGGTGGCGTTTTTTGCGACCGGCGATTCGATCGTGTCGAACAACCTCGTGCTTAATCTGTACAAACACATCAACTCTCCCGAGGCCCGGATGTATCTCTCGCGGCAGCTTTATGAGGAAGCTGTCCACGTGCAGTTTTACCTGACGCTACTCGACACGTACATCCCCGACCACCACGAGCGGGCAGCTGCTTTTGCGGCTGTTGACAACATCCCGTCGATACACAAAAAAGCTGAGTTTTGCTTTAAATGGATCGACTCGATCAACAATCTTGAGAGCCTAAAAGGTCCCGGGGATCGCAAGATGTTTCTGCTCAATCTGATCTGTTTTGCGACGTGTATCGAGGGGCTTTTCTTCTTTGCGGCGTTCGCATACGTCTATTTTCTACGGTCAAAAGGGTTGCTGCACGGACTTGCGGCGGGTACAAATTGGGTATTCCGTGACGAATCGGCCCACATGAAATTTGCCCTTGAGGTAGTCAACACCGTCAGAAAAGAAGAGCCTCTGCTATTTGACGCCGAGCTCGAACGCAGCGTGGCGGCAATGATCGACGAAGCGGTAGATTGCGAGATGCAGTTTGCACAGGACATTTTGAGCGGCGGCATTTCGGGATTGTCCGTAGGTGATATGCGGCAGTATCTTGAGTACATCGCCGATCAGCGGCTGGCGATGCTCGGCATGCAGAAAGTGTACGGAGCAAAAAATCCCTTCTCGTTCATGGATCTGCAGGACGTACAGGAACTCGCAAACTTTTTCGAACGCCGCGTCTCGGCTTATCAAGTGGCGGTCGCCGGCGAGGTCAGTTTCTCCGAAACCTTCTAAGAAATAGCCCACGAAACACGCGAAAGACACGAAACAAGAGAATTTCTCATTTCGTGTCTTTCGCGTGTTTCGTGGGCGCCTGTTGAACGTCAGATCGACAGTCCGACGTTACCTTCTAGAACTTTCACCTCGAGGTGCGGCCGTTCCCCTGCTTTCCATAACTTCGCGACATGGGCGACGCGATAGCGCAGCGGGCCGCCGTCGGGACTATCGCTGCGGGTTACGGGGCGCGGGATGCATACGAACTCCGTCCGCATCTCTTTGGAGGATAGAGTTACTTTTGCGTAACCATGGCCGCCAAGATCGACAAACTCGAGATGCGGCGCAAGCTGCGGGTTCGATAGCTCGCGTGCCCTCTTGAGGTCAAAGTTTTTCGCATATTCGAGCGCCGAGCGAACGCCGTGACGGAGCAGCATGTTGTAGGTCCAATCCGGTTTTCCGCCATCAGGTCGATCAGCCAGAAAGAGCGCACGCAGCGGGTGATCTTTGCGTAAGCCGTGCTCCAAGGCCTCCATCGTGCCGGGGCTCACGAGCGACGCTCCGACGAAACTCAATCCGACAGGTTCGAATTTACGGGGCGGCAAATGCGCTGCGGCGTATCCGGCCCAAAAGGTATGCAGGTCTCCCGAAACGATAGCAAATCCGGTGATCTTTGAGTCACGCACGAGATCGTAGATCTCCTTACGTTCGGCATAGGCGGCACCGTAACCGTTGTTGCCCGCCATACCGTAAGTGTCAGCAGGCCAAGGATTTTTGACCATTCCGGCTGGCAGGTTTTGCAGGTCCACGCGGTTATCGAGAGCGCTATACGAATTTCCCCAGATCTTCCACGTAGCTTTTGATTTGCGTAAAGATTCCTTGAACCACGCCCTTTGGTCGATGCCCATGATCGTCCGCGCCTGTTTTTCTTTGCTGGGGTTCGGTATTTTCACATCGCGAAATTGGAGTTCTGCAGGCGGCTTACCGCCATCGTGAGCTTTGCCAGCATCGAGCGCGATCATCGCTTCCTCCGAAAAGTATCCCCGGAATGACGGATCATAGATCTTTCCGACCTCCTCAGCGTCGGACGGATCTTCGCCGGCAAAGCTGCGGTTATCGGTGAGGATAAGGTCGAGATGCTTGCCGTAGCGGAGCGACCGATAGGCGATCAGGCTGCGGATCGCTGCGAGATTGTTCGGCTCTTGACCGAGACCGTTCTCGTCCCATTTGTCGATCTTGACGTCCTTGACATCGACCTTACCAAACTTGGTCAGCGAACCGCTCGGCGGCTTGACGCGCGCCGGAATGTATTCGAACCAGGCCTGGTTGGCCGAGACCTTGACGGTCTGGCTGGGCTGCGGCGGGCCGCCCCACTGGCCGATGCTCTGACGACCTTGCCACGAAAATTCGTGATTGTCCCAAATACAGACAAACGGCCAGCGTGCGCGGGCATCCTGCAGGTCGGGATCGGCGAGATACCCCTTATACACGGCGCGGAAGCCATCGACCGTAAGAGGGTAGTGGAAATTGCTTGTTTTTCCTCCGCCCTCGATGCGTGCGACTTCGTAGATCGTACGGTCGTACCGCGTCTTCACCTCTTCCGGATATTGAACGACCTCGTATATAAAATCGCCAAGGTGCAGCACGAAGCCAAGTTGATCCGTCGCCTTAGCACGTTCGTCTTCGAAGATCATCCGTCTGTACGCATTGAGCTTGCCTTCGTTGATGTCCTGACAGCTAACGAATGTGAAATTGACAGGTGCGGCGTCCTTGTCTGCCGGTGCGGTGATCGTCCTGCCGACGCGGCTCCCAAACCCGTGCTCGTCGGTAAAGCGGTACCAGTAAACGGTCCGTGGTTTAAGCCCGGCAACCAGAACGCGGCAGGTCCAGTCAGCATCTGCGGAGATCGCTGCTTCCTGCTTACCGATCACGCGTTTAAAGGATGGGTCGGTTGCGATCTCAACAGTTAATTTAGTCGCAGCCTTATCTACCGGCGGTCGCCGCGTCCACAAAATGACGTTGTCGGGTGCCGGATCACCCGAGGCAACACCTTGCGGGAAAAGGTCACGCCGCTCTTGCCAGCCGACGGATGAGGCATGTGCTCCGCTCGTCGCCCACATCAACGCCGCGCCAAAGGACGCAGCCTGTTTTACAAATTCTCTCCGACCGATACTCTTCATATCTTCTCCTGCCGTAAGTCACGGGTCTTGCTATTTTGTGTTCTTTATACGGATGCTTACGGAGAGAAGTTTACCAGGCGTCATTCATACGTCCGGCCATTGTGTTTTAGCCAGCCGCTCACCAGACGAGACCGCGCATCGCGGTGCGTCCTGTGGATCAGGCCGCCTTGTTCGTTCCAGACGTATTCTCCTGAAAAACTAACGGTATCGCCGGTTTTAAGATCGTCGACCCTGGGTGCGAGCGCGACGTTGTGGCTGATCAGCACTGTCTGGCCAGACGCGAGTTTTAGTATGAACCGCTGATGCGGTGTGCCGGAGCGGTCGTCGTCAAGTGTTCGCAAAACGGTGCCTTCGCCGGTGACTTGTACGTTGGTCGCGTGGGTATTGAAAGCGCGTTCGACATCGCCGCTTCCCGATTGCGAAAGCTGGCCGCAACCGGCGAGCAAGACAGCAAGTAATAGTATTTGTGTTCGAAATAAGACTTTCACCTTCTATTTCCCGAGGAATTCTGTTGCCTCTTTGAGCTCAGGCCTCACTGTATCGGCAAGGCGGCATAGCTCAACTAGCTTGCGGTAGTAGAATATCGCTTTTTTTCGATCTCCCGAAACCCTGGCCGAACGTGCCGCTCCGTATAGCGCGTTGAATCGATTCGGAGTAGTTTCTAACACTTTCTCGAAATCCTTTAATGCGGCCGCCGGCCGTTTGAGTTCGAGCAGCAATTCGCCCAACTGTTCGCGGGCGGGAAGGATGGCTCCGGGTGTAACCGGATGCTTTTCAGTTGCTTCGTCGAGTTCGGCGACGGCGAGCATCAATTTTATTGATTCTTCAGTGTTGCCCGATGCGTACGTAAGCCAGGCAGACGCTATCTGACGCTCGATCTCAACCTGTTTCCCCCAATCGTAATCATTGACCTCTAACAGAGCCTGCCGAATAGCGGCTAATTTCTCAACGCTTTGGCGAAGGGAAACGACGTCACCGGTCCGAGCCGAACCGATCGCTCGGGCAAAATGAATGTGGGCCTCGGCCCAGCGAAATTTTTGCCACGGAAAGCCTTCCATATCTGCCGGCATTGGCATTTTTGCTGCATCCGCCCACCGTCTCCGCTCAAGCGCATACCGAGCCGGTATCGCGGTAGCGGAGTAGGCTACTTTGAAATTTGGCGGATCCACTCTCCGGATCTTTGCTAACTCATCTAGGACGCCAAGGGCCGCTTTGTCCTGGGCTCCTTGGAGATATGCGTAGGCCAAATAGTCCATCGCGTGCAGCTGCTCATCCCATGCACCGGGCATCTTATGCCTTGCCGCATAATCCTTTGCTGACGCTCTGGCATCGAGATTCGACCTGATCGCCTCTTGCCACAGTCCCAATCTCGTAAAGATGTGCGACGGCATATGCTGAGCATGTGCGGAGGCCGGGGCGATCTTGGCATAGCTCCGTGCTGCAGTCAGGGCAAGATGTGCAAGCGCCGGAGAGTCATAGCCGTGGATCAAATAGTGAGTCACGCCCGGATGTTGCGGTTCCGTTTTAAGGATGCCGTTCAGGATCTCGGCCGCGATTTTTTCATTCACGTAACCCTTGTCAGGAGTGATCGTACCTTTCGCGATCAAAGTTAGGGCATAGAAAATGGCGGCTTCGTTATCTGTCGGGTAACTGGCGTGAAGTTTTCCCATCGCCTCGTTGTACGCAAGAAATCGGGCCCTGTGCCCGATCCTATCGAAGTCCGCGTAAAAGGTTCGCATTGCCACTATGTAATCGCGTTCTCGCTGCGTTTTAGATTGGTTGGCAACTGCTTTTTCAACAGCATCCCACCCGCGTTGCAGTTCTGCCGTGCTCGGCGGTGCCCAGAGCGGATGGTAGTTGCTCATGGCGATGCCCCAGTACGCCATACTGCACTTAGGTTCGGCGGCGGCGATCTCGCCAAATGCTGTTTCTGCTTCCTCGTACTCAAAAGAATGCAACCATGCCACGGCTCGGTTAAATTGAGTCTGCGATTGCGGACTGCAAGAGACGGGGAAGGTTACTCGTCCAAGGGAATGATCGTCACCTTTATGACCGTGCGAACCCTGGGCCGTCGCTTGAACACTATATAAAATAAGCAACACCAACAACGCGGTAAATGCGGACGGGAACGTGGATAATTTCATGATTCTCCCACTTGTCAGATAATTTAATTTGCGGCAGCCTCTACCCTAACGCACTTGCTGCATATTAACTATCTGTCTTCGTGGATAATAGGCCGGTTGCTAGGTATTATCGATTTAGATACGATCATACGAAGCACTATGAACAGCCAAATAACAGATTTTATAAAGCACCACTATCGCCATTTCAACGCCGCCGCGCTCATTGATGCGTCCGAGGGCTATGCCAAACATCTCGACGCAGGCGGCAAGATGATGATCACACTCGCGGGTGCAATGTCGACGGCCGAACTCGGATTGTCTCTCGCCGAGATGATCCGTCAGGACAAGGTGCAGATCATTTCCTGCACCGGTGCCAATCTCGAAGAGGACCTCTTTAACCTCGTCGCACACGATTATTACGAACGCGTGCCGCATTACCGCGACCTGACGCCGCAGGACGAGCAAGAGCTGCTTGACCGTCACATGAACCGCGTCACCGACACTTGCATCCCCGAGCACGAAGCGATGCGGCGGCTCGAAAAAGCTATGGTCGATGTCTGGACCAAAGCCGACACCGAGGGCAAGCAATATTTTCCGCACGAATTTATGTATCAGGTCCTGAGTAACGGCTCACTGGAAGAGTATTACCAGATCGATCTCAAAGACTCGTGGATGTACGCCGCGATGGAGAAAAATCTGCCGATGGTCGTACCCGGCTGGGAAGATTCGACGATGGGCAATATGTTCGCGGGCCACCTCATCACCGGCGACATCAAAAACGTTCACACCGTCCGCACCGGCATCGAATATATGACGATGCTTGCCGAGTGGTACACCGCGAACGCAACAGACGATTCGACCATCGGATTTTTTCAGATCGGCGGCGGCATCGCGGGTGATTTCCCGATCTGCGTCGTGCCGATGCTGCACCAGGATCTCCAACGCGACGGCGTTCCCGTTTGGGGCTATTTCTGTCAGATATCCGATTCAACCACGAGCTACGGCTCATACTCCGGCGCTGTCCCGAACGAAAAAATAACCTGGGGCAAACTCGAAGAGACAACCCCAAAATTCATCGTCGAATCCGACGCCTCGATCGTCGCTCCGCTGATGTTTGCGTATATCCTTGGTTGGTAAATGGAACATTTTGACGTCTTAATTATCGGTGCGGGATTGTCGGGGATCGGTGCCGGTGCACATCTGCGTACGGAATGTCCGGGCAAGACGTTTGCCATTCTCGAAGGGCGAGAGCGGAGCGGCGGAACATGGGACCTTTTTCGCTATCCGGGGATCCGTTCGGATTCGGATATGTTCACGCTCGGGTACAGTTTTCGGCCCTGGAAAGAGCAAAAAGCGATCGCTGATGGCCCTTCGATACTCAATTACATCCGCGAAACTGCGCGGGAATATGACCTCGAGAAAGAGATCCGGTATGGCCACAAGGTAAAACGAGCGGAGTGGTCGTCGAACGATTCGTTTTGGAATGTCACAGTAGAAACGAGCGATGGCCCAACGCAACTCACCACGAAATTCATCTATCTCTGCACCGGCTACTATAAATACGAAAGCGGTTTCACGCCTGATTGGCCGGGTTTTAATGATTACAAGGGGACGATTGTTCACCCGCAGTTTTGGCCTGAGGATCTCGACTACACCGGTAAGAATGTGCTCGTCATTGGCAGTGGGGCGACGGCCGTCACGCTCGTACCAGCAATGACGGACAAGGCCGCACACGTGACGATGCTGCAGCGTTCGCCATCGTATATCGTGTCGATGGCGTCGCAGGACAAGATCGCAAATTTCTTTCGCAAAGTGTTTCCGGCTAAGGCCGCATACGCAGTTTCGCGTTGGAAAAATATCATCCGGCAGGCATTCTTTTACGAAACCTCCAAGCGATACCCAGCTTTTATGCGGCGTTTGATCGCGAAAGGCGTGCGGAAAGAGCTGGGCGATCAGGATCTCGAACATCATTTCGAACCGAGCTACAACCCTTGGGACCAACGAGTGTGCGTCGTGCCGGACGCGGATCTGTTCGAAGCGATGAAAGCGGGCAAGGCATCGGTCGTGACAGGCAATATCGAGGCGTTTACTGAGAGCGGTGTGCGGCTCACCAATGGAGAATTGCTCGAAGCCGACATTGTCGTAACGGCAACCGGCCTAAATCTCAAGATCATGTCGGGACTCGACCTCGTTGTTGACGGCGAGACGGTCGATCTCTCAACAAAGATGGCGTACAAGGGCATGATGTACAACGACGTGCCAAATCTCGCACAGGCGTTTGGCTATACGAATGCTTCGTGGACGCTCAAATGCGACCTTACGTCAAAGTACGTCTGCCGCTTGCTAAAACACATGGACAAGTACGGCTTTGATCTCTGTGTCGCACGCGACAACGACCCGACCGTCACGCGTACGCCGGTGCTCGATTTTAATTCGACATATATTGTTAAGGTCCTCGACGAGCTGCCCAGTCAGGGATCAAAACACCCGTGGCGGCTGCATCAAAATTATTTCAAAGACCTCTCGATGCTGCGATATGCCCGTTTGGATGATGGCGTGATGGAATTCAAGCCTTCCCCTGCCGAACCCACGGCGGACAATTCACCAACATAGGCCAAAGTTGTATCATTGACCGTAATGTCTCAGAAAAAGATCATCGTTACAGGCGGAGCCGGGTTTATCGGCAGCGCGATCGTGTGGCGGCTCAATGAGCTGGGCCATGACGACATAATTATTGTTGACCGACGGGATGACCTGGCTAAGGAAAAGAATCTTAGACCTTTGAAATTTGATTCATTTGTCGACGCGGATGACTTTATAGCTCGGCTCGATGATTTCAAAGGAACGGACGCGATCATTCACATGGGAGCGGACTCATCAACAACGGCTACGGACCGTGAGTGGATGATGCGGAACAATTATCAGTACACGATCGACCTAGCGGAGTTTGCCGTTGCCAATGACATCAGATTTATTTATGCGTCGTCGGCGGCGACCTATGGTGATGGTTCAGCCGGGATGGCGGACGGCACTGACGACCTCGACAATCTACAACCGCTCAATCTTTACGGCGAGTCAAAGCATCTTTTTGACCAATACGCTGCACAAAACGGCATGTTTGACCGCATCGTCGGGCTGAAATATTTCAATGTCTTTGGCCCGAACGAGAACCACAAAGGCGACATGCGTTCTCTCGTAAATAAGGCATACGACCAGATCAAAGAGACGGGCAAGCTGCAGCTTTTCAAAAGCGCCCATCCCGATTACGCAGACGGTGAATTTGGCCGCGATTTTGTCTATGTAAAAGATGCGGTCGAGATGACGTTATTTTTTCTCGACAACGATGCGGGCGGTTTGTTCAATGTCGGTTCAGGCAGAGCGAACACTTGGAACGCTCTGGCAGATGCGATCTTTAATGCGTTGGGCCGCGAAACCAATGTTGAATACATTGAAATGCCCGAGGTGCTCCGCGACAAATATCAGTACCACACACAGGCTGACATTACGCGTATCAGAAGTGTCGGATGCGCGGCAGATCTGACATCGCTCGATGCGGCCGTTGCCGATTACTTCCAAAATTATCTCGCTACAGGCAAAAATCTCGGTGACAACTGAACACGATCCCAATTGGCGAGGGCTCGTGCTCGTCTGGGATGAGCAGGCGATCTTTCTCGGCCACGCGGCCGACGCGAGCCTGCACGAATCGCCCGCGATCAAGGTATGCGTCGCGCTCGATGGCGATTTTGCCTTGCGGGCAAACGATGCTGAAGATTGGTCGAACTATGACTCGGCTATCATTGCCCCGGGCCAGCCGCACGCGATCGACGGGCGGCAGAATCGAATGGTCATGCTCCTCCTCGCACCCGAGACGACGCTCGCCCAGCCGCTCGCACCGATATTTTCACAAAGCGGGATCACTAGACTTGAGCAAGTTGCTGTCGAAAAGATACGTGCAATTTTTGCCGATCTCGATCAAACAAAAGCGGGCGACGAGCCTAATGTCTGTCATCAAATGGTCGATGCCATCGGCGGCGGTGACAGCCTGCCGATCGACAGCCGTGTGGCTCAGAGCATCGAGTGGATCAGGTCGAGCCGCGACGAAGGCATTTCCGTACAGGAGATAGCATCTGGTGTCGAGCTTTCCGAAAGCCGCTTCTCGCATCTTTTTACCGAAAACGTCCGCATCCCCGTCCGCCGCTATCTGCTCTGGCTGCGTCTGCGTGACGCGATGCATCTGCTTGCTCACGGGCGTTCGCTGACCGAGACCGCGCACGAAGCAGGTTTTTCCGATTCCGCACATCTGGCTCGCACATTCCGTTCACTGCTCGGCATCGCTCCATCTGCATTAACCAAAGAAAGCTCGATCACATCTTTTCTCCGATAGCAGGAGCGTTCAAGCATTTCTCGGCCCGGGCATTTATGATTTGTCCAAATGGACAAAGACAAACTGATCTATCCGGAGCCGGTCGTGATCGGCGCCGACGAAACTGAGAGCTGGGAAAACTGGGGTTTTCGCGACACGAGCTTTGCAATAAACGAGCGTGATGTGGTCGAGATCACTGGCACGCGTTACGAGCTAAGCGGTAAGGAACTGCCGCGTCTGCTGCCGTGGATCCGCGAGACCCTCGCCATCGACATCGACGCCAAAGACCGTCATACAAACGCCTATCCGACCGAGATCCCTCCACCGGTCGAGTCACCAAAATTCACCGATGCTGTCCGTCAGTTCCTAGGTGAAAAACAGTTCGACACCGACGGCGAGAACCGCCTGCGCCACGGCCATGGCCACACGCAAGAGGAGATGTTTGCGATCAAGCATAAAAAGCTCGGCCGCATTCCCGACATGGTCGTCTACCCCGAAACTGAGGAGCAAGTTGCTTCGCTTATCTCCGCTGCAAAAGAGCATGACGCCGTCCTGTTACCCTTTGGCGGCGGGACGAATGTTACCGATGCCCTCCGTTGCCGGAATGACGAAAAACGCGTCATCGTCTCGGTCGATATGCGGCGGATGAACCGCATCAAATGGATCGACAAAGAGAACATGATGGCGTGTATCGAAGCCGGTGCCGTTGGACGTCACATCATGTCCGGGCTTGCAAAATATGGTGTCTCGATGGGGCATGAGCCTGACAGCGTTGAGTTTTCGACCCTCGGCGGCTGGATCGCGACCAACGCGAGCGGGATGAAAAAGAACAAGTACGGTAATATCGAGGACATCGTCGTCGATATCACCGTCGCTACTGCCGACGGCAAATTAGAACGCAGCTCCGCAGCTCCGCGCGAATCGGTCGGGCCCGACCTCCGCCGTCTGATCTTTGGTTCGGAGGGGACGCTTGGCATTGTGACCTCGGCTATCGTCAAGCTGTTTCCGCTGCCCGAATCTCAGGCTTACGGTTCGGTACTGTTTCCGTCGTATGAGGACGGCTACGCGTTCATGCACGAGCTGGCACACACATCGACGCCGCCGGCGAGCGTTAGGCTGGTCGATAATCTGCAGTTTCAGTTCGGGCAGGCCCTAAAACCCGCGTCGAATAGTGCCGCAGCTGATCTGATGAGCAAGGCACAAAAGTTTTTTGTGACCAAGGTCAAAGGGTTTGACCCCTACAAAATGGTCGCGCTTACTCTCGTTTTTGAGGGAACAAAAGACGAGGTCGACCGCCAGCAGCGTGACGTTTATCGCATCGCCGCCAAACACGGCGGCATGAAAGCCGGTGCCGAAAACGGCCGCCGCGGCTACCAACTGACATACAGCATCGCCTATATCCGCGATTTTTTGATGAACTATTACATCATCGCCGAGTCGTTCGAAACGTCGTGTTCGTGGAGCGATGCGCTAAAGATCTGCGATAACGTTAAGAATGTTTTGCGTGACGAATACACAAAACGCGGGCTTCCCGGAAAGCCATTTGTCACATCGCGGATCACGCAGGTCTATCGCACGGGTGTCGCGATCTATTTTTACTTTGGCTTTTATTACAAGGGCGTCGAAAATCCGTCAGAGGTCTATCTCGAACTTGAAAACATCGCCCGCGAAGAGATCCTACGCTGTGGCGGCTCACTCTCACATCATCATGGCATCGGCAAGATCCGCGAATCATATTTGCCCGACATAATGTCCGAGACCGCCCTGAAATGGAAGCAAGAGATCAAGCACGGCCTAGACCCACACAATGTATTTGGAGCCGGAAATCAAAATCTGAGGTAAAGAGAAATGATGAGGGCCGAAAAACTGATACAGATAATCAAGACCGCAAAGCTGACCGGCGGCGTGGACGATCCGCCATCGTGGCAGATCGAAAAGACGCGGTTTCAGTCAAACCTTTGTCGGCTGCTGTTGTTGCCGGTCGGTGGTTTGCTGGTCGTGCTGATGAAATATTTTCGCGGCTATCGTATCAACGATATGGCGGCGATCCGCGCGCAGTTCAAAGAGATCTGGCAGGAAAAAGAGCGAGGGCAATATCCGCTCGTCATTTGCTCAAATCATCTGACCTTTATCGATTCGGCGTTGATCATCTGGGCACTTGCGTCAAATTTCTGGTATCTGTTCAATTACAAAGCGTTTACCTGGAATGTCCCGGCGGGTGATTTCTTTAAGAAAAAGCTGCATTATCACGCGGTTCTTTATCTTACAAAATGTATGTTTATCGACCGCAAAGGCTCGCCAGCTCACAAAAATGCTGTACTTAATCTTTGCCGTTATCTGCTCGCCAAAGGCAATATCGTACTCATTTTTCCCGAAGGACAACGCAGCCGCGACGGGCGTTTTGACAGCGGACGTTTGAGATTTGGTACGGGCAAGGTACTGACCTCGCTCAAAAATGCGAGAGTGCTTTGTGTATATTTGCGCAGCCCGTCGCAGAAAGGATTTTCGAATTATCCGCCAAAGGGTTCGCAATTTGACCTGCGTATGAAAGTGATACAGCCAAGTGTTGACGGATCGTCAAAAAAACTCGCGAGCATCACCGCAGTCAAAGAGATCGGCGCCGTCATCGAGCAGATGGAAACGGAATTTTTCGCCGCACACGGCCAGACGGATAAGTAAACATCAGAACAATGAATGTACTTGCTCTAGCATTACTGCTCTCATGCCTGCCGTCGGCGCTCATCGATTTTGCGATTCCAAAATGGAAGTCGGACAAAAACGTGCGGGTGGAGGACGCATACAAGTGGACATATCAGGCGACACGCGGCGGCGAACACGCTGTTCCCGACACAGATTCTGCCCGCAAATGGCTTGATAACGAATGGAGCAGCATGGGAACGGCGGCCAAAAATATCGCTATTTGGGAGCCTCTTTGTCCCGGCGGAGAGATCGGCAGATTAAATCTGCGGCCGTTCAAATCCAGAGGCGGCGAACCGGACGACCTTCTGGACGCATTTCTTGCCAGCAGCCGCGAATACCGCTCCGACGGTGCGAATTTTATCGCCGCTTGGAACGAACTTGGCAAGCGTCTCAAAAAGAAAACCTATGGCAGATTGAATTACAAAGACTGGTCAAAACTCGACGGCGAGATGAAGGCTAAGAATTATCCTGCCGTCCATCACAGCGAGACATACAACAAGGCGTTGCAGCCCGCTTATCGCATTCTGACCGCCACCGAATACAAGAAATTGATCGCGACTCTCAATTAATGCGTCCAATGAGCCCGTTTGCCTATTACACGGCGCTCAAATACCATTTTAGGTAACGATGAAAATATTTCACGGGACTGAAAATGCCAATATTTCGAAACCGACAGTACTGACCCTCGGAGTTTTTGACGGGCTGCATTTGGGCCACCAGCGGATCATGCAAACCGTCGTCGATCGGGCAAAACTGGCCGGAGCTGTGCCGACGGCGATAACATTTGACCCGCATCCGCGTGCCGTTTTGCATCCGGCCTCGGCCCCGCCGTTGTTGCAGACGCTCGATCAGCGGCTCTCAAATTTCGAGGTTCTCGGCGTCAAACAAGCCATCGTTATCCCGTTCACACTCGATTTTGCCGCCAGTGAGGCCGAGGCGTTTCTCGAAAACATAGTTCGCGACAGGCTCCACGCCAAAGAGGTATATCTTGGCAAAGGTTTTGCGTTTGGAAAGAACCGCGGCGGCAATATCGCTTTGCTCCGCGAGGTGAGCGGCAAGCTTGGCTTTGTAGCGGATGAGGTTGATGAGGTTCAACTCCGCGGCCGTCGGGTCAGTTCGTCAAAGATCCGTGAGTTGCTTGCCGAGGGTAGCGTCAACTTGGCCCGCCGCATGCTTGGCCGTCCATATGGCGTTGAGGGCGTCATCATTCGCGGCAACCGCCGCGGCCACACCATCGGCTTCCCGACCGCAAATCTCAAACCGCACAACCGCGTCATCCCGCGTTACGGCGTTTATGCGACCGCGACCTTGATCGACGGAGCTTGGCGAAAAAGCATCACAAATATAGGCGTCCGCCCAACATTTGAATCTGATGCCGACCCCTCGATCGAATCATATATTTTCGACTTTGATGGCGACCTTTATGGTGATGTACTTCGCGTAAGATTTTTACACCGCATCCGCGACGAACGAAAGTTTAGCGGCATCGACGAATTAAAGGCCCAGATCGAACGCGACAGCGCTCGTGCAAGGAACTATTTTAGCCATCCGGGCGTAAAGAACATGCTGGCGATATTATGAAGATCACCGATCTCAGGCCAATGTTATGGACCGAAGACCTGCGGGCGACAGTCGATTTTTACGTCGGCACGCTCGGGTTCACCTGCGCGGAGATGAACGAAGATTGGGGGTGGGTGATGCTGTCGGTCGATGATATTTCGCTAATGTTGGCCAAGCCTAACGAGCACACGCCGTATGACAAGATCGGGTTTACCGGCACCTTTTATTTCAACACGGACGACGTCGATACGATGTGGGTGAAAGTAAAAGACAAAGCCCGAGTTTGCTACGGCATCGAAGACTTTGCATACCGCATGCGTGAATTTGCCATTTACGACAACAACGGCTACATGCTGCAGTTTGGGCAGGAAATTTCAGAATAATGAACGATATCGCGTTAAAAGAAAGAGCCGAACCGGCCGTTGAAAGCGGAGTTTTATTCCCGACAAATGGGCTTGAGATCGCTAAACGCACCTCGAACGAAGATCTGATCGCCGAGGAGCGTGAGTTGCTGCAGGTCGAGGAATCTGTCGAGAGTACTTATTTTGGTATTCGCGGCTACCTTCGCTTGTTTCAGATCTCCCGCGTTATCTCGATGCTCTCGATGTATCTTTATCTCGACCAGTACGACCTCCATCACAAACAGCATTTAAAACGACAGGCCGTAAGACTTGAGCGTGCCCGTGAGTTAACAAGGGCCGCTTATTACGGTGAAAAACTTTACGGCATCAAGCAATGGTTTTTTCACATCATCATGCTCGGGCTGCGGCGTTTCTTTATCGGCAATACTTTAAACAAAGAGGCTAATCAGGAAAAGCAAGCGGTCTGGCTCAAGGAAAAACTAATCAAGCTCGGGCCGACGTTTATCAAGATCGGGCAATCTATGGGAACGCGAGCTGACCTTTTGCCGCTGCCATTTGTAAAAGAACTTGGAACGCTTGTCGATCAGGTACCGCCGTTTCCGAATGATGTTGCATTTGCGATCATCGAGCACGAGCTTGGCAAAAAGATCAACGAGGTCTATGCCGAGTTTGAACTCGAGCCTGTCGCGGCCGCTTCGCTCGGTCAGGTTTATCGAGCCCGTTTGCACTCCGGCGAAGAGGTCGCGGTCAAGGTCCAGCGGCCAAATCTCGACGCCACGATCAAAGGCGACATCGTCATTCTTAAAAAGGTCGCAAACTTTGCCGAGCGATTTCCGCAACTCAGCGAAAATGCCGATTGGCCCGGCATGCTACGAGAATTTGACGTGACCGTCCACGAAGAAATGGATTACATCGCCGAGGGCCGTAACGCCGAGCAGTTTCGCGAGAGTTTTAAGAGCTGGTCAAATGTGCATGTGCCGACGATATACTGGCACGCGACGACCAAAAAAGTGCTGACGATGGAGTTTATCCACGGTACAAAGGTCACGGATCTCGAGGAACAGGCGCGCCGTAATATCTCGCCGGCAAAGGTCAATCGTTTGTTGATCAAAACGTATCTCAAACAGCTCTTAGAGGACGGTTTTTTTCACGCCGACCCGCATCCCGGCAACTTGCTGGTAATGGAAGACGGTCGTCTCGCGTTCTTTGATTTTGGCATGGTCGGCCGCATCACGCCGCAGCTGCAGGCAAAGATGATCGACGCGTTTTTCCATGTCGTCGACAAAGACCCCGGCGGCATCGCCCAAGATCTGATCGAGCTCGATTTTCTCAAACCCGGCACCAGCCACGATTCGATCAAACCGGTCGTCGAGCGTATGTTTCAGTTTCATTTCAATTTGAAACTCAAGGATGTCAACTTCAAAGAGCTGACCTACGACCTCGCTGACGTGATGTACGATTATCCGTTTCGTCTGCCGTCTAATTTTACTTACATCATGCGTGCGCTGATGACGCTCGAGGGCATCGGCATCGTCACGGATCCCGAGTTCAATTTCTTTGAAACGGCCAAACCGTACGCCAAAGAGTTTATGCTCCGCCGCGAGGGCAAAGATTTTCGCAAGATCTTTGTCGATAAGATCATGGGCCGCGACGAGGGCGGCAAGATCGACTGGGATCGCACTTGGAAGCTCGCTAAAATGGCATTTAGAACCGTTTTGAACACGGGATGATGGATCATTCGAATCCATCTAGCTCAAAAAGCGGACCTAAGCAAGAAAATCCAAATGTTGCGAGGGCCCGCGATTTGGTGCTCGCCCACGGTTGGAACTCTACCTCATTTCAAATTGTAAATCCTGGCATAGAACGGTGGTTTTCGCGTGATGGCGACGCCGTGGTTGGCTTTGTCACTTCAAAAAAAGTGCGGGTCGTTGCCGGAGCACCGGTTTGCGGCAAAGGCCGTCTTTCGGACGTTGTCATAGAATTTGAGAGCGATTCAACCGCGGCCGGCGAGGGCGTCTGCTACTTTGCGGCTGAGAAGCGGCTCGAATCGATCTTTTTGGGGGCCATAGATCACACCAAGTTCCTTTTGGGTGCACAACCGACGTGGCACCCGTCTCGCTGGGCTGAGATCGTTAAAGGGCATCGCTCTATGCGCGGACAGCTTAATCGCGCGAGAAATAAGGGCGTTGTTGTGAATGAATGGCCGGTCGAAACCGCCCGTGACAACTCTCAACTTGCCGAATGCCTTGAGCTTTGGCTGGCGTCCAAGGGCTTGCCGCCACTGCATTTTATGGTCGAATCCGACACCCTCTCGCGTTTAGATAATCGCCGGGTCTTTGTCGCGGAATGTGGAAATGGTGTTGTGGGGTTTGTGGTTCTCTCACCGGTTGCTATGCGAAATGGCTGGCTCTTTGAACAGTTTCCGCATCGGCCGGGGGCACCAAACGGAACAGTTGAGTTGATGATAGATACCGCGATGCGTAAGCTTGCAGCTGAGGGTAGCGAATATGCAACGCTTGGCCTGTCACCTTTGTCTAAGCGGGCCGAGATCGATCGATCCGCGCAACCCTTGTGGCTGAGCCTGCTACTTGCGTGGCTGCGCAACCACGGCCAGAGGTTTTACAATTTTGACGGGCTGGATGCTTTTAAGGCAAAGCTCCGCCCCGAAAGTTGGGAGCCCGTATTTGCCGTTTCGAATGAACCCAAGCTATCATTCAGGACGCTGGCTGCGATCGGCAGTGCTTTTAGCGGTAATGCGACATCAAAACTCGTGGTTGGCAGCATCGCTAAGGCGATCGCAACGGAAATAAGCTGGCTCAAACGCCGCATTGTAAACAAACCGAATTGATGAATAAAAACTATCTCGTCGCAGCTATCGCTGTACTATTTTGTTACCTTAGCGCCGGTGAGGCGGCCGCCATGAACTCTAGCACCGAAACCGTAGTGAAGATACGTCACACAAAAAGCGAGATCAAGATCACTGAGCTCGATAATAAGGTTTGGGCATCCGCCATGCCGGTCACGGTCGATAAATATTGGTCCGGCGAAGATGCGCCAAGGGGGCGGCAGTTTACTGCGAGACTCCTCTGGTCGAACACCGGTCTTTACGTTAGATTTGAGGCTGTTCAGACTGAACCGCTCGTTGTGAGCGAAAATCCCGACCTGACAAAAAAGATCCGCGGCCTTTGGGATCGCGATGTTTGCGAGATATTTATCGCTCCTGACAGGAAAACCCCCCACAAATATTTTGAGTTTGAGATCGCCCCGACAGGTGAATGGATAGATCTGGGTATCGAGGTCACGCCAAAAGAGCGCGTTACGGATTGGGATTACAGATCGAAAATGACATCAGCGGCACGGATCGACACAGACAAGGTCGTGATGTCTATCAAAATACCGTTTGCATCGCTTGGCAAAACTCCAAAAAAGGGCGATGTTTGGCTCGGAAATCTGTTTCGCTGCGTTGGCAAAGACCCTACTCGCGGCTATCTCGCATGGCAGCCGACCCAGACAAAAGAACCCGCCTTTCACGTGCCAAAGGCGTTTGGTGAATTCCAGTTCGTGAAATAACCTCAGTCTTGGTCCACCTTGGTCCACCTTGGTCCACTTGGTCCGGACCGGACCAAGATCTAGACCGTCATGCCGCCGTCAACCGCGATCGTCTGGCCGGTGACATAGCTCGACGCATCCGACGCCAAAAATACTGTCACGCCTTTTAGCTCCCCTTCGTCGCCGACCCGCGGGATGACATTGTTTTCCTGTATCGAGCGTTCATAAATATCAATGACGGCATCGGCTAGCCGCGAGTGAAAAAATCCGGGTGCGATAGCGTTTACGCGGATGCCTTTTCGGCCCCAGGTTGCAGCAAGCTCGCGCGTTAGGCCGATGAGTCCCGCTTTGCTTGCGACATAACCCGCGTAAAAAGGTCCGTTCGCTGATGAGGTCAGTCCCGCGATGGAAGCGATATTTATGATCGACCCGCTTTTTTGCTTGAGCATTTCGCGACCTACGGCTTGGGCAAATAAGAAACAGCCGGTCAGATTTACGTCAATGACCTTTTGCCATTGATCGAGCGGCATTTCCTCAGGCATTGCCCCCCAAGAGATACCGGCGTTGTTAACGAGGATATCGACCGAGCCAAATCGCTTGACGCAGGAATCGACGACGGCCTGAACCTCATCGGGTTTCGACACGTCACAAACTTTGCCCGCTGCCGTAAACCCTCGCGTTCCAAATTCAGCGATAGTCTCATCCAGCCATTCGCGTCGGCGGGCACAGAGCATTAGGTTCGCACCGGCTTCGGCCAGAGCCTCGGCCATTTCTTTACCGATCCCACGTGAGCCGCCGGTGACGATCGCTGTCTTGCCCGTTAGGTCGAATAGGTCTTTTACGTGTTTTGACATAATTGATTAGTGAATAGTAAATCGTGAATAGTAAATAGTAAATGCTCAGTGACGAGAAGTTTGAAGCGTCATTCACAATGCACGATTTACTATTCACTATTTACTATTTACGATTAGAGAATGACTAAGACCCAAAAAGAACTCGCCTTTTTGCTCGACCTGTCGGTCGCGGGCGAGTGGACGCAGCGTTTTACCGATCTCGTGGATAAGCATCTCGACCTCGACGATTCGGATAACCTGCTATACATCAACGCCGGAACAGGCAATCACGCGCTTGCTATAGATGAAAAATTTGGCACAAAAACCGATATTTTCGCGACAACCGAAAATGAGGATGTGCTAAAGATCGCGCTTGATAAAGCAGCGGCTCTGAGTTCTAATGTCGATTTTTCGATGCTGCGTTTTGAGAGTGACGCATTTGATACGGTGCTGGCGGACGGGACTTTTGTCAGGCCGCTCGAGGTCGAAGATTTTATCGCGGACGCAACCCGCGTCGCCCGCACAGGCGGTGAGGTCGCTCTGTTTCTGCCGACTGCCGGCAGCTTTGGCGAGGTTGCCTCGATCCTATGGGAAGTTCTGTTTACTGAGGGGCTTGGTGAACATGGTGCGGCGGCGGAAAAGCTGATCAGTGATCAGCCGACCGTCTCGCGGGTCGAAGAGATCGCCAAACAGATCGGGCTGGTAAATGTTCAGACAAAGACGGAGTTAGAGGCTTTTGAGTACGAGAACGGAGCAGAATTTGTCGCCTCGCCGCTCGTCGCAGATTTCCTGCTACCGACGTGGCTCGAAATGCTGGACGAAAACGAAAAAGAGCGAGTTACGGATAAACTCGCTCAATTGATAGACGCCGAGGGTGAGTCGCTCAGCTTTAGATTTTCGGTTAAGGCTACGCTGCTGACCGGCGAAAAAGAGTGACCTTTAGGCCTGTTTTGCCTCGGCACGGCGACGCATTTCTTCCATCAGAGCCTCGTCGCTCATGTTAGTGATCTGCGGGGTGTCAGCTTTTGATTCGAGCTTCTGGACGGCCTCCGCTTTTTCTTCTTCCTCGGCCTCGCGCATGCCGTCCTTGAAAGCTTTGCGAGTCGCACCCAGCGACTTAGCGAGCTGCGGCAATTTGGTCGCACCAAATAGCAGGAACAGCACCGCGACGATCAGTAAAATTTCTGTAGTTCCAAAGTTCATATAAATGTCCTAAATATTAGACGTTTTGACGCGGGCTATGGCCCAGCGTTTTCAAGATATTTTCATCATACCGCTAATCGGGCGAAGTTTCACGCTAAATTTTGCACCTTATGGGCGGAATCTGTCCATCGCTTCAACCAAAGCTGAGGTAATACCTGGCTCTGAGACCGAATGTCCGGCGTCGGGCACAACGATAAATTCGGCCTCGGGCAGAGCTTTGTGCAGATCCCAAGCTGACGTTATCGGGCAAACGACATCGTAGCGCCCCTGCACGATCACGGTCGGCAAATGACGGATCTTGTCGACGTTTTCGAGCAGATAATTTTCGGTCGGGAAAAACGAGTTGTTCATAAAGTAATGACACTCGATACGCGCGAGGCTCAGAGCTTCATGCGCGCCTTCCCAGTGGTTCATCAGATCTTCGCTCGGGTAGAGCTTTGAGGTCGAGCCTTCCCACACGCTCCAAGCCCGTGCGGCCGACAGGCGAATCTGCTCATCATCGCTCGTCAGACGTTTGTGATAAGCCGTTATAAAATCACCGCGTTCGTCCTCAGGTATCTCATCGCGGTAGCGTTCCCAAAAATCCGGAAAGATCTCAGACGCACCATATTGATAAAACCACTCAAGCTCCTTTCGCCGCGTCAGGAAAATACCGCGAAGAATAAGCCCCAGACACCTGTCCGGATGTGTGACCGCGTAAGCAAGGCTCAGCGTGCTGCCCCACGAGCCTCCAAACACGTACCATTTATCAATACAAAATTTCTCACGCAGCCTTTCCATGTCGGAGATCAGATCCCACGTCGTATTGCCCTCAAGCTCGGCGTGCGGGGTCGAGTTGCCGGAGCCGCGTTGGTCGAACAAAACTATCTGGTAAACGGCCGGGTCGAAATATTGCCGGTACATCGGAATCAGCCCGCCGCCCGGGCCGCCGTGCAAAAATACGACGGGGATGCCGTCAGGGTTACCGGCACGTTCATAATAGATCGTGTGAATGTCGGAAACGGGCAGCATGCCGCTCTCAAAAGGTTCGATCTCAGGATAAAGTGATGCCATAAATTTGATAATACTCGATACCGGACCAGACCGAAAAACAATTATGCCCGAGAATCAAGAAAGTTGTCGTACCAAAGCTGAAAAACGAGCAGCGTCCAGAGCTGTTTGTGATGGCTGGCGATGCCGCTCTCGTGTTCGGCGATCAATTGGTGGACGTATTCTACATTGAAAAGGCCTTGATCTATTAGCTTCGCGGGTAAAAGCAGATCGTGCATCAACGGATTGAGACGACCCTTTAGCCATTCGGCGATCGGGATGCCAAATCCTTTTTTGGGACGGTGTAAAATGTTTGCCGGCAGCAGATCTGCCATCGCTCGTTTTAGGATGTGCTTGCCGCTTTTGCCGTTGAGTTTGTATTCAAGCGGGAGCGATGCGGCAAATTGTCCAACTCGCGGATCGAGGAACGGGGCACGCGTTTCGAGACTGACGGCCATCGCCGCACGATCGACCTTGGTCAAAATGTCCTCGGCCATGTAGTAATTTATGTCGAGAAACTGCATCTGCTCGATCTCTGTCGTCGCGTCGCAAAGTGCCAACAAATCTCGCGGCCCGCGATAGATATCGCCGTTGCTTGCACCAAGTATTTCGGGTGTCAGCAGTTGGGTTTGCTCTTCGCGGCTAAACGAACCGAACCATGAATGGTGACGTTCGACGGTGTCGAGATTTGCTCCTCGAACAAAGCGCTTTGCTTTGTAATCGAACGACATATTTTTTGTCGAAACTGGCAGCCGTTTGACTACGGGTTCGATCAGACCTTTGTGGATGAGTGACGGAACGCGGGCGTATTTTGCCGCTACAGTATGGGCGTAATACATTGGGTAACCGGCAAAAAGCTCGTCGCCGCCATCACCGCCGAGCGCCACCGTTACGTGTTTTCGTACAAACTGAGCAAGCAAGAATGTCGGTATTAGCGAACCGTCAGAGAGCGGTTCGTCGAGCCACGTGCCGATCTCAGAGATCAGATCACCGGCTGTATTGGCACTCAATATTTCTTCGTAATGCTCTGTGTCGAGATGTTTTGCGACCTGACGAGCGTAACGTGACTCATCAAAAGAATCTTCTTCAAAGCCGATCGAAAATGTTTTAACGCGCTCCGTCGCGTGTTGCGTTGCAAACGCCGCGACGGTCGATGAATCGATACCACCGGACAGCAAGATACCAAGCGGCACGTCCGACACTAGCCGCATACGAACAGCGTCGGAGAGCAGATCGCGGAGCTCGGCTGCTTTTTCGGTTATTGAACCAGTCTGTGTCGGGGACCAGCTCATATTCCAATAACGCCGCGTTTTGATCTCGCCGTTTTCGACGGTCAGCATGTGGGCGGCCGGCAGTTTGAAGATGCCTTTGTATATCGACATCGGAGCCGGAACGTAGTCGTATGAGAGGTAGTGGCGCAGAGCGTCCGTGTCGAGTTCGGCGTTGACCGACGGATGGGCGAGCATCGCTTTTGGTTCGGATGCGTAGATCAGCTTGCCGTCAAAAATGCCGTAATAAAGAGGCTTTTCGCCAAAACGGTCGCGGGCGATGATGAGTTTTTTCTTACGCGTATCCCATAGCGAGAACGCATACATCCCGTTGAGATGGTCAACGAGGTCTTCGCCGTACTCTTCGTAAATATGCGGCAGAATTTCGGTGTCGGACTTAGTAGTGAATTTGTGGCCTTTCTTTTCGAGCTCCGCACGAACCTCGCGATAGTTGTACAGCTCCCCGTTCATCATCACGATGACCGACCGGTCGCAGTTAAAAACAGGCTGGTCGCCGGTATGCAGATCGATGATCGACAGCCGCCGCATGCCCAGTGCAACGGTGTCGTCGAGCCACAACCCTTCGGAATTTGGCCCTCGATGCACGATCCGCTCGCACATCGAATGCAGAACGGATTCGGCGTGATTTGCTTTAGATTTGGTTAGGTTGATCCAGCCCGTGATGCCACACATTGGTTAGAATCCTATTTTCTCGCGTACGGCGTAGATGGCCTTGTCCTGCGACTCGTGGTAGGTGCGAACCGAGAGCTCGGCGAGCAGGCCCATCAGGAAAAATTGCACCGAGATCGCCAGCATTACTACCGTCACGACAGGCAGAGGCGTTTGGATAAATGAGACGCCGTAAAATTTCAGTACGATCGCCCAGATGCCGGAGATGACCGATAGCAAAAACGCGAGCATGCCAAACATACCGAAAACATAGATCGGTTTGGTCTGATACGACGCCATAAATTTGATCGTCATAAGATCGAATACCACCTTGATCGTGCGCGAGATGCCGTATTTTGATTTGCCCATCGTGCGGGCATGATGATCGACCGGTATCTCGGCGACGCGTGCCCCCGCCCAGCTTGCGTAGATCGGTATAAAGCGGTGCATTTCGCCGTAGAGCTTTACATCCTGGATCACATCGCGGCGGTACGCTTTGAGCGAACAGCCATAATCGTGCAGCTTGACGCCACCGATCCACGAAATAATGCGGTTGGCGATCTGCGATGGTATCTTACGGGAAATCAGCTTGTCCTGACGATTTTTTCGCCAGCCTGAGACGACGTCATAGCCTTCGTTGAGTTTGTCCAAAAGGCGAGAAATATCAGCCGGATCGTTTTGCAGATCGGCATCCATCGGGATGAGGATGTCACCCTTAGCAGCGTCTATACCTGCCGACATCGCCGCCGTTTGGCCGTAATTACGCCGAAGCGAAACCACACGGACACGTTCGTCTGACGCAGCGAT
Organism: Pyrinomonadaceae bacterium; assembly: GCA_044228425.1. Taxonomy (GTDB): domain Bacteria; phylum Acidobacteriota; class Blastocatellia; order Pyrinomonadales; family Pyrinomonadaceae; genus OLB17. The sequence goes on from JBGAUY010000006.1 coordinate 68,767, forward strand.
CTCCTTTAGTATCTCCAAACTTTTATCTGTCGAGCCGTCATCGACAAAGATCACCTCGGCGGTCTTGCCAAGCGCGTCAAGAGCCGCCGCGATCTTTGCATGCATCGGCCGGAGGTTCTCTTCCTCGTCTAAGACGGGGAGGAATAGCGATAATTCGGGATTGTTAGTTGCTTGTTGACTCATTACCAAAACCTATTTTGCCCACGAAACACGCGAAAGTCACGAAAAGGAATTCCTGTTTTTCGTGTTTTTAGTGTGTTTCGTGGGCTAATTCTTACGCGCTACTACGACGATCGAAACCCCGAGCGGGAAATTTAGGTGCTTTAACCAAAATCGCTCGGCTCCAAATAGTTTTCCGAAAACGCCGTTCAAGCCGGAGATAGTGATGTTATTTTCAGACTCGGGCTTTATGCCGGTCAATTTCATGATCGTCCGCCCAACGAGGATCGGAGCGAAAAATGTCCAGTTGGCGTATGTCGCACGCTCGACCGTGTAGCCTGCCGTCTTTAATCGTTCGACGATCTGTTTCTTGGTGTAGCGAATACGGTGATTTGAAATATCATCCTGCACGCCCCACAGCCACATAAACGCGGGGACAAAGATCAGCGAATAGCCGCCGCGTTTTGTCACACGAAACATCTCTTTTATTCCCGCAATATCGTCATCGAGATGCTCGACCACATCGAGCGCAGTCGTCAGCTCAAATGATTCGTCGTCGTAAGGTAGCGTTTCGGCTAAGCCTTTTTGAACCTTTAATCCTTTGCGTCGGCAAAACTCAAGAGCGTCGTCCGAAACGTCCACGCCCTCCGCTTGGCCGTACTGCGACAGCATCTCGATATTTGCCCCGGTGCCGCAGCCAACGTCCAAAATTCTCAGTGATGAGTGACGAGTGTTTAGTGAGGAGCAGATCGGTTTTAGAAAGCTTTCGAGGATCGCGCGCCGTCCGACGAACCACCAATGCGAGCCCTCAACCTCGTCCATGATAGCGTATGTGTGCTGCTGCATTTCCTGTGGCAACGCTGCGTTCATATACCTGCTATTATACCCTCAGCCCCATCATCTCGCTCGCAAGCGAACCGGGATTGCCGGTCAGATCAAGTCCGTAACTTTCATTCAACCTTTTCATGATGCCGTCATCGCTGACCTCGCACTTGCCGTCCGTCTGGCAGAGGATCATCAACTGCAGCCCCTCGTCAATAAAATCCTGTTGGTCGCGACATAGCATATAATCGCCGGCCGTTTTGTGTGCCTCCCACTCAAGTTCGTAGAGGGTCGGGTTAAAGATACCTATCGGATTCATGTCGGCGTTCGACAGGCTTTCGAGCGTCTGGGCAAAATCGTAAGCGTGACGCCCTTCGTGAACAAATGTCCCTTCGCACCCCCGCTGCCCGCCGGTGTCGATCGTTTCCTCAGCAATGGCGATATAAATTTCGCCCAAAGCCACGCGTAAACTCAGTCGCTCGGTCGCAAGCTTGTAATTGGTCTTAACGGAATTGATGACCCCGGTAATACCCGAAGCATTCACTTTGCTGACCGGCAAAACCTGAACGAGCATATCGGATTCGATTATCTCGTTCATCATGTGACGATGAAAATCATTGCCCTTCGCAACGATCGTCTCTAACGCGTCCTCGACAGACTTGCGGTATTTTTTGTCTATTCCCTTATCGAATTTCATACGATCTTTCCAAAGCCGCACCAGCTATTTTCATTATGCCACGTTATCTTAACGTCTTCGGCGGCGATCTCGTTCCACCAGCCGGCGAAATCGTCCTTTGCGATGTAGAAAGCGGTCGGGGCAACTAAGTGGTCGAAAACGATGTTGTGCTGCTCACGCCATCCAAAGGTGCCGAGGTGATTGAGATATTCATTGTAAAAAAGCTTGTTTGCGACACCTTTGGCGGCAGAGTTTAGCGGGCGATAGACGAGCTTTGTCGTCAAGAAAACACCGAGCGTCGGCAGTTTTGATAATTGATAAAGAACAGGTTGGGAGATCTGCGAAGTAAAACTTGTGCGAACCGGATTTACATATCGCGTGATCCACTCGTTATTTTCAGCTCCGTAAACCCACGCCGAAATATGGCCGCCGTTTTTAACTTTGCCTGCGAGCGAGAGAAACGCCTTTTTCGGATCAGGCGTATGATGCAAAACGCCGACGCTGAATGCGTAATCAAATGCCTTTTTTAGCGGCAATCTGAAGATATCGCACTGGACGATGTGTGCGTTTGGCATATCGCGGGTCAGTGCAAATGCTGATTCGACTCCGTCGCCTAGGTCGATGCCGACAACCTCTTTTGCGCCCCATTCGGCCGCAAGTTTTGTATGACGCCCTTTTCCGCAGCCGCCTTCGAGGATTATTTTACCTGCAAAAAATTCCTTTTTGACAGGCTGGAGCCAGCCGAGAAATTGTTCGTTATATTTTGGATCCTCCTGTGTAAAATTGGTCCATTGCCAGCCAAAATTCTCAGCCGTTGCGGCCTTGTCTTCCTCGATCTTTCCGAGGTCGGCAAAACGCGGCACACCACGAACAACTTTGTATTCGCGGTCGCATTTTTTGCACGTCAGCACACCTTCGATGATCTCTTTGTCGTCGTATTTGCTCGCGTAAGCCAGCAAGATATCGCCGCCGCAGGTTGGGCATGCTAATAGGTCTAGTAATTTCTCTTTCATAAGAATTTAGCCACGAATAACACGAACTTCACGAATAAGACCGCTTCCTGCTATTCGTAATATTCGCGTAATTTGCGGCTAAATCATCCTTTTCTTAAATTCTTCGTATTCAGCAAACGGGAACGGCTGACGCCAGTTGAACTCAAATTCGTCCGTGTCGCGATCAGCATATAGTTGTTCAAATGTTGTCGCAAAAGCCTTGAATACATTATCCGCCATGTCCAGATGAGTAAAAACAAGCTCACGCTCGGCAAACGATCGGTCGTCGGTCGGATACTGATAGATCTGCAGCAGCACATGTTTGCCCTCGCGGACAAATCGAAAATCAAACTCTTCCGGGTCGCGGTTCCATCTTAAGGTGCGTTCACGCGGTGAATCGGATTCTGACACAAGGTCTGTCAAAATCTGCATCAATTCGGGCAAGGCAGTCGCGTGCGGCGCATGAGCCGTCGTCGTGTGAAATTCACTAGCGCCATCGTCAAAGCCGATCGACATCCATCCGCATTGCGGCGAGTTAAAACTGACCTCAAGTTTCCCCGACATAAGCTATTTATGGTAACTTTATGTCGAAAGTTCCACAACTTTGCGAAGTCAGACGTTGAAGGAGAAAATATGAGAACTCGATATTTCGCCGTTATGGCGTTCATGTTGCTGTCGGCTATTTTTGCGAACGCACAACCGGGCGGGAAAAAACCTGTAACAACTTCTGGTTCGAGTCAAGCGGTGTCAGATTTTGAATACGAAGTGAGTATTACGCCGCTGGGATTGGCAGGCATCCTTGTTCGTCGAAAGTCGGGCTTGGGCCTCTTCACTCCGGCGATGCTAAGCAGTTTTGCGAACCAATCCGCGAAGATCTCTCCGAGTTTTGTGATTCGGCCCGATAAGGGAGCGAGAATGACAGATATCCTTTCCGTAATAAACGCACTTCGCGTGTCGCCGAAAGCGGATATGAGGATCGAGGTAGATTCGGACCTTACGGTTTTCATTCCCAAAAAGGTGGATCCAAACGTTGTTCCAAAACCTAACCCTTTGACCCTTGTCGTAAATGTTGATGAGACGTCAAACATTTCGCTTAACAGTGAAAAAGAAGGCTCGTTTCCGGACACATCGAAACTTGAGCAGCATCTAAAACTGATTTTTCAGGATCGTGAAAAGAGCGGGTTCGCGGAAACGACGGTCACGGTCAAGCTGTCTAAGAATATGACGTTTGCAAATCTCGTCGAACTCGTCCGTGCGATCAAAAGAGGGGGTTCGCAATCCATCGGGCTTGAGGTCGATGAGTCAAATTAAGTTCTCGAACTAGAGACGATCGGACGATGAAGCAATACCACGATCTGCTAAAACATATCCTCGATAACGGTGTACGTCACGAGGACCGCACCGGTACGGGAACGATCTCGGCGTTTGGTTATCAAACACGGTTCAACTTGCGCGAAGGGTTTCCGATCGTTACTACAAAACGTGTGCCGTTTCGCTGGGTCGCGGAGGAGTTGTTTTGGTTTTTGAGCGGCTCGACGGATGAAAAGGAACTGAACGCACGCGGCGTCGATATCTGGGCTGAGTGGGCGACAGGCGAACAAACGGCGAGATTTGGTCGGGGCGAAGGCGATCTCGGGCCGGTTTATGGCTATTTGTGGCGTTCGTTTGGCGGCGAATATCCGAAAATAAATGGGGTCGATCAGATCGCAAGATTGATACGCGAGATCACCGAAAACCCTAATTCACGGCGGCTATTAGTTTCCGGCTGGGATCCGCGTGTGTGTGACGATGTTGCCCTGCCGCCATGTCATACGCTGTTTCAATTTAAGGTTGAGAGCGGCAAGACTCTTCATTGTCAGCTATACCAACGCTCGGCGGACGCATTTCTTGGTGTTCCGTTCAACATCAGCAGCTATGCGTTGCTTACACATCTCGTCGCACAAGTCTGCGGGCTAGAGGTCGGTGATTTTATTCACACTTTTGGCGATCTGCACATTTACAGCAATCACCTCGAACAGGTCAATGAACTGCTTTCACGAGAACCGATGGAACTGCCGAAATTAGAGTTTGTCGATGCAGAAAGTCTGATAGGCCTCGACGGCCTCCTCAATTTCAAATTTGAGAATTTGAAATTAGATAATTACCGATCCTGGGGAAAGATCGCGGCGCCCGTCGCGGTTTAGGTCATTTTACTTTCAGCGTAGTCTTTGCAAAATACTCAATAAAATTGCCGTTGTGGACTAAGGACTCGCGTTTACCCCAAGAGATTATGTACACGCTGTAATTACCTGCGGGTAGCTTGAAATTATCGCCGACGGTCGCATATTTGCGGTATTTCGGATCCATTTGCTGTTGAAATTCGTTGATAAAATCCGTATCTTTGCCGTCGGGGCCCTGGTTGTGAAAAACGATCCCGATGAAATCGACGCCGACCGGCACGGAGTTTACAAACAGCACATTAAAATTGGTGTTTGCGGTCCACTCCGCTGATTCGCCGACGCATTTCCAGTCGTCATCGATCTCTTTGCAGATACTGACCGTTCCAGTTGGAGATGCAGTCTTTTGGGCCGTGACCGCGATTGAAAAGAACGTCAACGTCAACGCCGATAGAGTCAATAACCGAACAAATCTCTGCACAAACATCGCTTTAACCTCCGTGAATACCATGGATATTATCGCGAGTGTCCGATCAGCGTCAATCAAAATTGCTTACGACGAAGCTACTTTACGTTAGGTGGTTGAAAGGTCTTTGTACGTAGCGTGATGCCTTCGTCACCGATCAGCAGCAGACGGCGGGCATCGAAGCTTGAGGCGTTTGCGGGCGTGTAAGAGAGCAGATAACGGTTCTTGCGAAGCTCGTCGCAGATAAATTTTGCGGCGGTTGACGCTTCTTCAAACGGGAAAACCTTGCCGCCGGTTTCTTCCGCAAGCTGGTTCATTATCACTTTGGCTTTTGGCTGGTCGCGGCGGTATGCTCCGCCAGAGCGGTCAGGGATCTGCAGCGAATACACCGTCACATTCTGTTCCTGCAGCTCGTTGAGCATTTTGTCATAAGGCGTTTTGCTGCCACGGTCTAAACCATCGCTGATGAGGATAACCGCTGTTTTCCTCGTCCCCGGCATCAGCGGTATAAGCACCTCACTTAGGGTTGAGTTAATCGCATCAAAGAGATACGGGTTGCCCTTTTTTCTGAGCGTGCCGAGCGACGCCTCCATCTTTTTGGCATCGTCCGTCCATTCCTGGATGATCTCTGCGTGCGTGTCGTACGCGAGCACAAAAAGCTGGTCGCCTTCAAATATCTCCTACGCAAATTCCATCACCGCTTTTTTCATTGCTTCGACAGATATCTGCAGCGTTTCGGAATTATCTATGAGGATGACTATCTTTGACGGGCTCGGATCGTAGCTGAAATTTTTGATCTTTTGCTCGATGTCGTTTTCGTAAAGGTTGAGATTTTCTGGGCGGATAATGTCCGTTTTTTTATCCTGACGGGTTGCTACGACAGATAAAACAGTTCCGGCTGTGGCCGCATCTCCCTTTGCGTTACGCCGCGACTGAGCGGCGGCAATGCCTGAGAGAAGCAGCGTGCAAACAATTGCAAATAAATATGTTTTGCGGCCACGTGTCATGCTTGGTCTGGCTTAGAAACGGTGTCCTTGACTGTCGAACTTGTCTCACTTGCAGGTTTTGATGCAGAGTCGGGCGTTGGCGTTGATTCGGCGGACGAATTTTTTTCCATTTTCCCCTTTTTACCGGCGTAGTCGGTAACATACCAACCCTCGCCCTTAAATTGAAAACCCGACAGCGACCACTGCTTTTCGAGTTTTCCGTGGCATTTTTCGCAAGCCGTCAAAGGTGCATCAGAAACGCTTTGGCGTTTCTCGACATGCAAACCGCATTGCTGGCATTTATATTCGTAGATAGGCATAAAAACTTGAACCCGGATCAAATAGATCTCATCTAACATTATAATCCATAAATCCAGTCGGGGTAATATGGCGAATTACTATAGCGACGGTGATCAGGAGAACTTATGAAAGAAAATCTTTTAACAACGATAATTACGTTTCTGGCTTTATTTATTTTTGCGAGCACGGTGTCGGCGCAGTCAGCAGCAAAACCCGCGCTGTCGCCGGTAAATGGGATCGACATCAACCGCTACGCCGGACGTTGGTATGAGATCGCGAAATATCCTAATCGCTTTCAAAAACAGTGCGCTGCCAATACGACCGCAAATTACACAGTCAAGAAAAATGGCCGCATTGAGGTACTTAACGAATGCGTAAAAAAAGACGGCACTACGGTGAAAGCGGTCGGCGAGGCAAAGATCGGCGACAAATCGAATAACGCCAAACTCAAAGTGCGATTCGCTCCGGGATTTACATCGTTTCTTCCATTCGTTTGGGCGAATTATTGGGTGATAGATATTGCACCGGACTACAGCTACAGCGTGATTGGCGAACCCGGCAGAGATTATTTTTGGATCTTAAGCCGATCACCGGAAATGAATACCGAGACCTATCAAACGATTTTGAGGCGAGCCGAAACAATGGGGTTTGACCCCAATCGCGTCGAAAAAACCCCTCAGAATGCGGAGATCGTTAAGGGTTCAGTACAAATAAAAAATTGACTCTTAGGCGGCGTTTGCTGTTTCGCTTTCGTGTTCGGCCAGAAAGCGTTCGGCGTCTATAGCAGCCATACAACCTGTTCCCGCGGCGGTGATCGCCTGTCTATAATACGCGTCCTGAGCATCGCCGCAGGCAAAAACACCGTCAATATTGGTCCGCATCGTTTTGCCCTCGGTGATGAGATAGCCAACGGCGTCCATATCTAGAACGCCTTTGAATAGCCCCGTGTTCGGCTGATGGCCGATGGCAATAAAGACGCCCTGCGTCGGGAATGTGCTTTCTTCGTTAGTCTCGCTGTTAAAAAGCGTGACACTTTCGACACCCGCTTCTTTTGTTCCGTTTATCGCCCGGACCTCGGTGTTCCACATCACGTCGATCTTCTCATGGGCTAGCACGCGGTCCTGCATGATCTTGGACGCTCGAAATTCGCGACGGCGATGGACAAGCGTCACTTTTGATGCGAACTTTGTCAGGAACAGTGCCTCTTCCATCGCGGTGTCGCCGCCGCCGACGACAACGATCGGACGGTCGCGGAAAAAGAACCCGTCGCAGGTTGCACATGCCGAGACGCCGTTGCCACCCAAACCCTCCGGCACAGGAGCCTCGCCGGGAATCCCAAGCCATTTGGCGGATGCCCCAGTCGAAACGATCAGCGTGTCGGCTTTGATAATGGTTGTGATCTCCGTGCTGTCTTCGCTTTCCTTTCCAAAAAGTGTAAATGGCCGTTGCGTTAGGTCAACGCGATCGATCCAGACATTTATGATCTCGGTGCCAAACCGCAGAGCTTGCTCGCGAAACTCATCCATCAATATCGGGCCCATTATCCCCTTCGAAAAGCCAGGGTAATTTTCGACATCGGTCGTAATGGTGAGTTGGCCGCCTGGTTGAGGTCCGTCAATGACGAGTGGCTCAAGCTGAGCCCGTCCGGCATAGACAGCGGCGGTCAAACCTGCTGGTCCCGAGCCGAGGATGACAACTTTGCGATGGATCTGCTTTTCGCTCATAGATTCCTTGTGGCCATATACCAAAATATACTTTGGATTTCGCCTTTGCTTATAGTATAACTATCGTCTAACGGGTTCGTCTAATAGGTTCGTTGCAGCCGTAAGGCTCCAAAGCCGCCCGAATATTTTTACCCCTTCCACATTTGGTTTTCAGATTGTAACGGTAACACGTTAAAGGGTTTCGTGTTATGATGTTATTTTTAGATCTCGTGTTTCTAGACCACTTTTTAGGTACCGGCGATGAGTTCCATCCAACCTCATTTTGAGGAGAAAAGGTTTGCCCTCAGAATGGCCCTCCGTCTGCCTATTGTGGTGTCAGGCAGGACCGAGGACGGCGCGACCTGGAGCGAGCCGACCGAAACCGACGATATCTCAACGCTCGGAGCCCTATTTCAACTTAATCAGCCAATCGCAAATGGTGACAGCCTTTACATCCGCTCGCACCGCCCAAATGGCGTTCCGGTCGAGGTCAAGGCGCAGGTCGTTCGCGTTTTGCCGGCTAGCTATGGTACGCACCGCATCGGTGTTGCGATTGAAGAACCAAAAGAGAGCTGGCTGCGGCTCTTTGTTGCGTGGATCGCCGATGACAATATCGTCGAGGGCGTCAACGAATAAGATCAGTGGCGGAAGCCCGCACGAAGTAAGGGCATCGCGTAACGTCGATGATGCCCTTTCCTTGTGCGGGCTTCTACAATAAATATATGTCTTACGAAACAATAACCGTCGAAAAACGCGGCAAGGTAGCCGTCCTGACCATCAACCGTCCCGATAAACTCAATGCACTTAGCTCGAAAGTCCACGCCGAAGGCGTTGCCGCTTTGGACGAACTGCGAAGCGATTACAGTATCCGTGTGCTGGTGATAACCGGTGCGGGCGAAAAGGCGTTTATTGCCGGGGCGGACATCAGTGAGTTTGAGGGACAAACCCCGGTTACACAGCGAAACACTTTTCACGAACGCTCGTTTTTTAATTCGATCGATACGTTTCCTAAACCCGTGATCGCAATGGTCAACGGATTTTGTCTCGGTGGCGGTAATGAGTTGGCGATGGCCTGCGATCTGCGTATGGCGAGTGAAAATGCCCGGTTTTCGCAGCCTGAGATAAACTTAGGTATCATGTGCGGGGGCGGCGGCACTCAGCGTCTGCCACGTCTCGTCGGCGAAGGCCGCGCAATGGAAATGGCACTGACCGGCGATATGATCGATGCCGCGACAGCCGAAAGATTTGGTCTCGTTAATCACGTCTATCCGTCCGACCAACTTGAGGCCGAGACGATGAAACTGGCCGAAAAGATCGCCGAAAAGGCCCCGATCGCATTGCAGCTATCAAAAGAAGCCGTAAAATTTGCCTCGCGGTCAAACCTCGACGAAGGCCTCCGTCGCGAGGTTGATCTGTTTGCCATATGTTTCTCGACCGAAGACAAAAAAGAAGGCGTCTCGGCGTTTCTCGAAAAACGTAAGCCGGAATTCAAAGGCAGATAGATTCAATTACGAATTTCAAATCTCAAATTACGAATTAGAGACAGGTTATTTGCTCATTCGTAATTCGTAATTTATAATTCGTAATTCGTCTTGATTGGGGACGTAGCTCAGTTTGGCAGAGCGCTGCAATGGCATTGCAGAGGTCAGGGGTTCGACCCCCCTCGTCTCCACCATATCTTTTATCCATTAAAATGTGTCATTGGCACATTTTTTTTGTCTTTTAGAACCATTTCAGGCTAGAATCATTCGTAGAACACTGATACATAGTTTGCGACTCCAAAAGGTCGCGATCGAACATTTTTCGACATTGAAGATTGGGTTGAGGTTTCCCGTATCGGGTAGCTTTGCAGAACCAGGCCTTTTGTAAGCTGTTTTTAGGTTTTTGTTGGCTGACCGGTCTGTGGCATTTTTTATTTTTAGAAAAAAAGGAGCACATATATGGAACGAATGCTTATCAAACACCTGAGCGGATCTAAAGCGAATCAGGTCGAGGAATTTGCAATTAAACATCACAGTGAGCTGATCTTTGGCCGCGACACTTCGGCGACGGTCAAATATGACCCGGACCGCGACGACCTAGTCGGACGCGAACACGCCAAGATCGCTATCGATCCTGCCAATCCGAACGGCTTTTTGCTGACAGATTTGAACAGCACGAACGGCACATTCGTCAATAAACAAAAAGTGACAGGAACGGTAAAGCTGAACATCGGCGACAACGTGCAGTTTGGCCCGGGAGGGCCGGAATTTACGTTCGACGTCGAGCCTAGGCCGGAAAACTTTGCTAAAGCGACACGGATGGTTGAGACCGGTTCTACCGGCGCCCCAGCAACGCGCGTTGTAACCGCCGGAGCAGGCGGCACGACCGGTGGCAAAGCTCCGGGAACGGTCGGTAAAGCAACGGTTGAACGCATGATCTCAGAAACAGTTACCGAGACCAAAAAGGCACAGGGCCGTAAATTTGGTGCGATCGGTGCGGTCGCCGGGCTTCTCGTCCTTATCTTGGTTGCCGCAGCGATCGGCGGTGGATATTGGTATTACAGCAAACGGGAAGCCGCTTTGAAAGATGAGCTCGGCGGCAAAACAGCTGATCTTCAAAAAAAGGTGGATGACGGAAAGGTTGTAAATGCCACCGAGGTTAACGAAAAATACGGCAAGGCCGTTGTCTATATCGAGGTCGCATGGCGGCTTATCGACACGCAAAAGCAGGCCCAGGTTTATCACCAATTCGTGCCAAACAGCCGCGAAGTATTAGGCAAATTGCTCGGTGTAAATCTTGGTAAGGGTCCGATCGACCCGACCGCAGGCGGTGCAGTTCCTGTTTATATGCAGGTTGGCGACACGTATGAGCCGCTACTGACCGATAACAAGAGCGATCTAACCGTGCCCATCGGCGGACGTCACACTGGCACGGGATTTATTGTTACGACCGATGGATTCGTATTGACGAATCGTCACGTTGCAGCTACCTGGATGACTACGTACCAGTTCCCCGAATCTACGCCACGCGGCGTGGTGATCAACGCAATGGGAAACCTTGCGAGCACCTCACTCGTGCCGCCGCCATCTGACTGGGTTCCCGCTAACACCAAGCAAGAGGGCAAACAGTTGCAAGGCGGCCTCAAGGGTGTCGATGACACTCTAGATGTCACGCTTGCAGGTAAAGAGAGCCGCATGGCCGCTCACCTCAAGCAGGTATCCGATCGTCACGACGTCGCTTTGATCAAGATCGACGTTCCCGGAACATTGACAAAGGTCGAACTGTTTGACAACTATGACACGCTTAAAAAGGGTGAGAACGTAACCATCATGGGTTACCCGGCCGCATCACCTCGTGTTTACGGCGTGATCGCATCTAAGGATGTGTTCAATCAGGGTACACAGCTCAAGGTCATTCCCGACCCAACGGTTACGTCGACGAATATTGGTAACATTATCCGCGATAGCGATGAAAAAAATGCCAATAAGCGCGTCAGTGTAATGGGCGATGTGATACAGCTTGCAACCGGCTCGACCGGAGCAGGTAATTCCGGCGGCCCCGTCTTTGACGCACAGGGGCGTGTGATAGGCATCTTTTTTGCCGGGGACAAGGCAAATGCGATCACCTACGCGGTCCCGATCCGATACGGTAAGGAATTTCTTGCCGGAGACTAATTGATAAAAGCCAGCTTGGGCCTTTAGATATTTCGAGATCTAAAGGCCTAAGCCCCAAAATCGGCAATGAACAAGCGATTTCAGGTCAACGATATGATCGGCGAATACCGCGTCACGAGTTTTCTCGGTGAAGGCGGCATGGGCGAGGTCTATCTTGGCGTTCACGAAAAGCTTGGCCGTCCGGCGGCGATCAAGATATTGCATTCTAATGTTTCGGACGAGAGTTTTAAGACGCGGTTTTTTAACGAAGCGCGCTTACAGGCAAGTCTGCATCACCCAAATATCGCGGCTCTTTACGATTTTCAAGAACAGGGCAACGAGCTGCTGATATTTATGGAATTTGTCGATGGCGAGAGTCTCGACGACCTTGTCGCCAGGCGTGTATTTTCGATCAATGAGTCGCTTGAGGTTTTTGCTTCAGTCTGTGAGGCAGTCGGATACATCCATCAAAACGGTATTGTCCACCGGGACATCAAGGCTCAGAACATTAAACTTACTGCCGCCGGAAAGGCTAAGTTGCTCGATTTTGGCATTGCAAAAGCGACAGGTAGCCACGGCCTGACCCGAACGGGCGGTGTGATCGGAACGCCCAACTACCTGTCGCCTGAGCAGCTCAGCGGCGAAAAGGCCACGGCGGCGGCGGATGTCTGGGCGCTTGGCGTTTTGCTTTACGAAATGCTGACCGGAAAGCTGCCGTTTAACGGAGAGACTCTCGGTGGGCTTGTGCTGCAGATCACAAATGCTCAATTCACGCCGCCCGAGCAGATAAATCCCGGCATCCCGCGGGAGGTATCAAACATCATTAAGAGGTGTTTGAAAAAAGAACCACACAGCCGCTATCAAACGGCTGACGAATTGTTGAAAGCGGTTCGCTTAACGCTCGGAGCGAGAGAATCGGGAGCAACTCAGGTTGGGGCGACAATAAAGCAGGTTTTGGTGTTTAATGCGCCGCCGCCGGCACAACCTGTTGCGATCGCTTCATCGGAATATGCAGATGCTCCTCAAACCTATACGCCAAGGCCTGTGGAAACAAAGAGTTTCCCGACGGTTATTGTCGCAGCCGGAGCCGGAATATTACTGCTATTTATTGTTGCCGTTGTCGGCATCGGTTTATGGGCGTACAGCGGTTCGTCGGGGTCAAATGCAGCCAATACATCGCCCCAACGGCCGGCTGCGAACGGCGTTTCGCCGCAAACTGCGGACATGAAAAGCGGGAAAGTGCGTATTCGGATCGACGTCGACGAGGGAAAAGCCCAGGTCGTACAAGACGGACAGGTTCTCGGCACAACGCCGTTTGATATGGATGTCAATGCCGGTGAAAAGCCAAACCTGACCCTCAGGCGTGATAATTTTGAAGATAAGAACGTGCTGATCGAAGCCAGCAGCGGCAAAAAGGTTTTTACCTTTTCGCTAAAACCAAAGAGTTAAGGATATTGATCTACTAAGAAATGTTAGAAACCAGAAAGATAGATATTACCGATGGGGCAAGAAAGGTGATCGCCAGCATCAAGACCGATCCGGGCTGTGTCCGCGAGGCGAACGAAGACAGCGGACGGCACACTAGCCCTGGCGACGACGCGACGCGGCTCACGAAAGGTACCTTGACCATCGTAGCAGACGGTATGGGCGGACACGCCTCGGGCGAGGTTGCGTCGCAGATGGCCGTCGAACTGATAAGCGAATTTTATTACGCAGATCCTCATATGCCTGCGGTCGATGCCTTGAGAGAGGCGGTCGAGCTAGCAAATAGTTCGATCTATCAAACCTCGACCAGCGATGAGCAATATTTTGGCATGGGCACGACGGTTATTGCTCTAGCATTGCTTGGCGACACGGCGATCTCGGCACACGTGGGCGACAGTCGACTTTACCGCTTTCGCGACAATCATTTAGAAATGCTTACGCTCGACCATTCGCAAGTGATGGAAATGGTCAAACACGGCGTTATCTCGATGGAGGAGGCCCGCGACCATGATGACAAGAACGTCATTCTGCGTGCCGTAGGCACTCAGAGCTTTGTAGAGGTCGAGGTTTCGGAACCCTTTCCGGTCGAGAACGGCGATCTTTTTCTGCTTTGCTCGGACGGGTTAAGTGATATGCTCGAAGATACAGAGATCGAGTCAATTCTTAGATCCGAAGCCAATGCCCACGACGCGTGTGAGCGTCTGATCGCCGAGGCAAAAAATAATGGCGGGCACGATAACATCACGGCGGGGATCGTACGGATCGGTGCCGAAGCAGTTATGGAATCTAGCGGAAATGTCCGTGTTACAAGGGAAGTGGAGGCGTTAGTTTAAGCCATGATCGGACAAATAGTCGGTAATTACAAGATCGAAGAAAAGCTCGGCGAGGGCGGCATGGGAGCCGTTTACAAGGGCGTCGACACGATGCTAGACCGCGAGGTCGCGATCAAGGCTTTGCGGCCCGAGCTCGCCAGCCAGACATCGGTCGTCGAACGCTTTCGCACTGAGGCTGTAACGCTTGCCAAGCTCAACCATCCGAATATTGCTACGCTGTATTCGATGTTTCGCCAGGGCGACGAACTATACATGGTGCTTGAATTTGTTCGTGGTGAAACGCTCGACAGTATCATGCAAAAACGCGGTGCGTTGCCCGCCGAAGAGGCTATACCTGTGTTTTGCCAAGTGCTCGACGGTATCGATCACGCTCACGATCTTGGTATTGTCCACCGAGACATCAAGCCGGCAAATATGATGCTCACCGAAAAAGGCACGCTCAAGGTGCTCGATTTTGGTATCGCCCGCCTGCTAGGCAGTGCCCGTATGACCCGTGCCGGCAATATTATCGGTACACTCGAGTATATGGCACCGGAACAGGTCCGCGGGCTTGAAACCGATGGCCGTTCTGATATTTACGCTCTCGGCATGATGCTCTACGAAGTGCTGACCGGACGGCTACCGTTTCAAACCGAGAACGAGTTTGAGCTAATGAAAGCTCAGACCGAGATGATGCCGACACCGCCGCGTGAGATCAACCCGGCAATACCCGAGGCCGTCGAAGCCGCGATCCTGCGGGCGATCCAAAAGGATCCTGACGATAGATTTCAAACGGGTGGTGATTTTCGTGAAACATTGATCGAGGCTGGGTTCACAGGCGATGGACTGATGCACGGTGCAACCGGGATGTTCAAGAAAGCGGCCACCCGCCCGTCAAATCCTCCGGTATCGGTGAACGATGCAAAAACGATCGTGTCTGCTGAGATAGCTCCGCCGCAGATGAAAGAAACGCGTTTGGGTGAAGCTCCGCCACCGTCAACGGCGGCGGCCGGGATGAAGGCAACACGCCTTGGCGAACCTGTGACCGCACCAGCATCAGGTTTGAAAGCGACACGCCTTGGCACGATGAGCGAAGCGGTCGATCAGGGTTCGGCGGCCCCGGCTTCATTCTTTAGCAAGCTAACGGCTGTTCATTACGCCGCAGCCGGTTTGGTTGTGCTGGTGCTAGTCGGCGCGGTGATCGCGATACCGGCGTTCTTTTTGCTAAGCGGATCGACCCCGGCAAACACGGAGACAAAAGCGAATACACCGAGTCAAAAACCGGATATTATTACCCGGCAGCCGGAATCGCAACAGTCTCAGACGAGTACGCAGACGGCACCGCCACTCAGTTCTAACAGCGGAGGCTCGTCACAGGGCGGACAGCCCGGTGACCTGACGCCGATCGAGTCTAAGCCAAAAGATGATAGCCCCGCGGGTGGAGCCCCAAAACCGGTTCAGCCTAAAAAACCGGCTGCAAAACCTAAGGGTGGTAAGAAGAGTGCTGAAGATCTTTTAACAGGAAACTAGAAAGGAGTATTGGATCATGAAGTGCCGAATCTTTAGCCGATCCGTCATTGCCCTTTGCTTATGCTTTTTGCTGATTTCTTCAACCGATGCGGTTGCCCAATATAAGGGCAATCCGGTCAAAAAGGAAAAGCTGGTAAAGGTCATCCGAATGAAACAGCTTTCGACCCGCGAGATCGTCGCCGTTATTAAAACGAATGGAGTCGATTTTAAGATCACCCCGCTCATCGAAGCGGAGCTCTCCGGTGCGGGAGCCCGGCCTGAGGTGCTCAGCGCGGCTGCGGCAAATTACCGTGCTCCGACGTTTCAAAAACAGCCCGCTCCGACACCGATCGAAACCACAGCCGAGGATTACGATCTATTATTTGATCAGGGGTATAACACTTTGAGCCAAATGGCCACAGTGACGTCTTTGGATCAAGCTGCTCAAATTTCCCGTTCCGTTATCGAAATTAGTAACAGGGCCATAAAGCTCGACCCGACGCGGCCTGATGCCTATAAACTGATCTGTACGAATCATGTTCTTACAAGGAATTTTGTCGAAGCCGAACGTAATTGCCAAATGGCTGTGGATCGCGGCGGCAGTCTCGCTTTTCCGGTCTACCATCTTTCCGGTACGCCGCATCTCGAGACGTTGTATATCGGGAAAAACTCGCTGTCTATCGAATCTAATCAAAAACTGTTTCAGTTCATCGGCAGTGAGGTGTCAAATCTCCGCAATGAAACTGATTACGAACTTGGCACAATGAGGGTTGCTGTTTTCAGCATGCAAACATACAAGGATGGCAGGCAGGATATTTGGAATTACACACCCGGCAACACAGGAACTACGCAGGAAGCAAATATGATCATGCAGTTGATCAATCGCAATTCAATTGGCAACAGATAGGATCTTATCGATATGAAATACCCAAAAATTTTACGACATGTCGTCTTAATATTACTCGTTTTGTCTTCGTCCCTCGTCGTGCTTGCCCAATACAAAGGGCTCCCGGTCAAAAAGGAAAAGCTGGTAAGCGTTTTACGTTCGAGACAGCTTCAAACCCGCGAGATCGTTGCGGTGATCAAATCGAACGGCGTCGATTTTAGGGTGACTGACCTGGTTGAAGCGGAATTAAAAGGTGCCGGTGCGCGGCCCGAGGTGATAGCAGCGGC
Organism: Pyrinomonadaceae bacterium; assembly: GCA_044228425.1. Taxonomy (GTDB): domain Bacteria; phylum Acidobacteriota; class Blastocatellia; order Pyrinomonadales; family Pyrinomonadaceae; genus OLB17. Next base: position 85,641 of record JBGAUY010000006.1, read on the forward strand.
AAAGGCTAACTACCGTGCATCTGTCGCGACACCTGTACAGACCGGAAGTTCAACCCCGAGCAAGACATATACGGGGCAGCCGATGACAAAAGATGTTATCGTTACATTGCTTAATAACGGTATATCGGATGCTCAGGTACGCAGTAACGTGACCACTCGAGGCGTTAATTTTAAGCCATCTCCGTCTGACAAAAATGAGATCAAGGGAGCCGGCGGCAGCGCCGCCCTGATCGCACTGATCGACAAGAGTTACAACAATCCCAATCAAGGATCCGCGGGCAACAATGACACCGGTGGAGGCGGCGGTAATTACGACGCGCTGGTGGACAAAGCGGTAAACGAATACGACACGCAGAAAAACGTGTCGGCTTCGATTTCGACACTGCAAGCTGCAATTGCTCTAAACGCTTCGGAATCGAGAGCTTATCAATTGCTCGGATTTAGTTACCTGTACGGCCAAAAGAATTTTGCCGAGGCCGAAAAGTATATGAAGCTCGCCATTGAGCGGGGCGGCAGTGCTGTCTTTAGGGTCTTTCACGATCACGGGGCTTTGATGACAGACACCTGCACAGGTTCGCTGTTCATTTCTAGAGATACAGTTCGTTACGAATCGGACGACAATATCCACACCTTTGAAACGTCCGATGGCGACATCAAAGAGGTGAAAATGGCAAATAAATTTGCCTCGATGTTCAACGTCAGACAGGGTTCATTCAAGATCGCGCTGAAAAGTGGTGAAAACAACAGCAAAAATTACAACTTTGCCCCGGCAACTAATGATTCGCAGGAATCAAAGATGATCATTCGGATGATCGGAAAATAGGCATCGGTTAGCGATGTAATAGAAAAGGGTGCCACACGGCACCTTTTTTTTGGTCCGGTCCGGACCAGGTGGACCAAGGTGGACCAAGATGGACCAAATCGGAAAAATACGACAAAGCCGGAAAAATCCGTCTGAACCTACGACGCTCGGGCATTTTTGACTATTTGCATATATGCCGACTCGAATAAAGTATCATTATAGTTAATTGTGAGCTATTTAGTCGGTTCGTCCGACACCTGGAAAAACTCGCCTGTTCCGTCATTTGTACGGAGCATCTTCATTACATCCTCGAAACCAAAAGGCCTTGCACCGCGGCGGCCAAAGACGGCGATCTGATTACCGCTCTCATCCGCAGCACGATCGCGATCAAGGCCCTTGCTGATAGCGACCGCCTCCCCTTTGGTTTTGAACGTCGCGATCAGTCTTGGTTCGGGGCGCGGGCTAAAACCCGCGTAATTGGGCATCGTCTCGGGGTCGGTGAGTTGTAAGATCTTTAAGCCGTTCTTACCGTCGGCGACGTAGGCGTAGAGGCTGGCATTGGTCATTGCGACCTTGACGGCGTAGGCGTCGTTGATCGTACCGTCGGCGTTAAAGGTCTGGTCGAGCTTTGGCTGCTCAGGTTTTTCCACATCGATTATCGCGATGCCATCCTCGCCATTTGCGACATATGCATAAGTACGTGCGATGTAAACATCGTGAGCATGGGCGAGCGAAACTGAAGCCCCATCGATAACCTTTACCTGCCCGGACGTCTGTAGATCTTTTATATCGAGCACTTTCAAGCCATCGTGATCAACGACAAAAGCGTAAAGAAATTGAACGGCGACCGCTTTCGGATCATTGAGCGGAACCTCAGCGGTGACCTTTGGCTGTGTTGGTGTTGAAAGATCGACGATGACGAGAGCCCTGTCTGTCGTCACGTAAGCAAAGTTACCCGCGAGCGTAATATTATTAGCACCTTTCAACACTCCGTTCGGGTTAAAGGTCACGGCCCGGCTCAGGAAATTATTTCGCGGATCGCCGTCGAGCAGGGTCGCGGCATTGACGAGGATCAGCCCTTCAAATTTATCCACTACATATAAATATGCATACAGCGGATGGATCGGACCCTCTTCGTTGATCGCGGGAGCCGGTTTACCGGTCTTGGCAGCCTCGGCATTTAGCCGCAAAGCCTCGTCGGGCGGAACTTGTTTGAATGTGCCATCCTCGTTCTGCACAGTTCGCCAACGCGCCGGATCGACCGCGAGCGTCGAAGGTGCGGCGACGGCTGTCGCATATTTGCTGGGTACGTAAAATTTTTGGCCAAGCGGTGAAACGGGAGCGGTAGTTATGCGTTCGGAAAATCCTTTGTGGTCGATCTGGGCGACATCATAAACTCGGAGCCCGCCTTTGCCGGCGGCGACATATGCATATTCGCCGCGAACCTGAACCGACAAAGCCTCGGGGCGGCCTTTGTTTTCATAGGCCTCTTTTAGCTCGCGTCCACTCTGTACAAATTTATCAAAATTGTCTTTGTAGGCGAGCTTGTGCAAGTTGCTGCCGAGAACTGCTTGAGGTTCATCGTGTTCGGTCACAACGACCGCCTCGAGCGCATCCGTCGCCGCAATATAGACGTAACGGCCCATAAAATTAACAAAATTTGTGCCCTGGAGCATCACTTGGGCAAGCCATGCATTGTTGTTTTTTTCTTTCGAGACATGGCAATCGGAGCAGCTCTTGGTCTCGCGGCCGCGAACGGTGTGCGGAACATGGGTATTAAATGTTTGGCCCGAAAATCCCTCGGCGGAGACGGTTTGCTGCTGGCTATAGACCCACTCGCGGTTTTGATTTCGCGAAGAAACGAGAACGGCCGACCGCGAGCTGACCGGAGCGACGCGGTGGCCTGTGACCGTGCCATCCTTACCGAGCATAAAGATGTCGTCTCGCAGAACCTGAAAATTATAGCTCGTAAAATTACGCGAGTCGCCGCCCTCGTTGTGACGATTAGGCATCTTTTTATTTGCCTCCATCGAAAGGTGGCAGCCAAAACAGCTCGTGACCCACGACGTATGACACGCGTAACAGGTCATATTTTTGTCATTGTGGGCGAGCTTGTCATCACCGGCGTCGATGTTGTCCCAGGTCGTGTTGTCCTTTTGCATCAGCTTGGCGTATGCCGACTGGACGTTGTAATCGCGTTCGCCCTCGATGACCGTGTCGCGGGTTTGCTTGACGCGCCACCACATATCCGGATCAACGATCGAATGCTGGACGATGTCGCCTTTTTTTAATTGTATTTCGCGGCCTTTAGCAACGGGATTAGGACGCTTTTCGTCCTTGGTGATCACTTCAAGGACCGCCTGTCGTCTGCCGTCGGGCGAGCGAAACCGCAGACGCGTCAGGTCGCGGCCGATGAGCGGTTTGTTGGCGTTTTTACGTTGATTTAGCTCGTTCTTGTTTTCGGGGGCCTCGGCGGCAAAGCTGCTCGTGATGCCATTCGCCTTTGCCTTGACCGAGCCGTGGCAATCGACACAGCTAATTTCGACCGCAGCACGAGGCTCATTATAAAGTATGCCGGTGCCGTGACTGTCCTGTCGGAAATGGCAATCGACGCAGTGCATGCCTTTTTCAAGATGTATGTCCTGCAAATGAACGGCCTTTTGAAACTTGTTTGGGTCGTCAGCCGGGACGATGCGGTCGGCGGCATTCAACAGATTGCCTTTTCGGTCCTTTTTATATACGTTCTTGAAAATCCAGCCATGGCCGTGCGAATCGGCAAACTGTACATTCTTTAGCTTGCTGTTAAAATCCGCCGTGCCGGTATTCTGCAAAAATATCGATTCAGACCACAACCCCCTCAGGCTGGCTCCCTCAGGATTTTTATCGAGTTTGGCGGCCATCTCGGCTTGCGTCGGGTCGATTTGCCTATCCTGCGGATACATCATTTTGCCGTCGCTCTCGTTGTCCCACCACATGCGGCCGAGATAGGTCGCGACCATATTTGTGCCCGGATGCATATGACAGGTCATGCACTGAGTCGTCGGAATGCGAGACGTGAACTGATGCTTGATCGGATGGCCAGACTCGTTTTTGGGTATCTTGGTGTCAGCCGATTGTGAATAGCCTTGATTGCCCGCTGTCGCATATGGCCCTGAGGCGGCTTTGCTGGTGTCGTTGGCGTAGATAACGTGACACGAACTGCAACCCGACGACCGGTAATCTCCCGCGTGGTCATTGGTGCCGAGAAAATTGAGCGTCGGGTCAAGCAGACGCGTTTTTTGCAGCCCAAGATAGACCGGATCGGTGCGGTTGTTTGTCCCGAGCCCACGCGGACTCAAGCCTTTGTCAGGTTTGCCGCCCTCTTCTTCTTTATCAGGATTACCGATCTCAAGCCGACGCCGTCCGCCGCGTTCGAATACGCGAAGGATATTACCCGGCTGCGAGACTTCCCAACGAGGAAGCGGATAGAGCGACGATAGCCAGCCTTTAAAAGCCTGTTGCTCACGGGTCGGCGCCGGTTGTGTGCCATCATGCTGCGCGACACTTTTTCGTTCTCATCCGTATGGCATTGGCCGCACGACTGACTAATGACACGAAAGTCGCCGGGGTTCACAAAGCGGACGAATTCGCGCGTTTCTTTGGCCAGCAGAGTGTTTGTGCGTTCAGGGTTGCGGCTCGAGCATTCGCCGTTCTTACAGCCCCATTCTTTTGGAAACTTTGGCTGAACGTGCGCGTCTTTTTGCGTGGTCGCCGCTGGATTGCCGCCGTGACACGATGTGCACGTCAACCCTTGCGCATCTTTGCCCTCATCGAGCTTGTCAAAAACATCACCCTTATTGTTATACCTGTGCATCGGCTCGATGTTTTCATGGCATTTGGCACAGCCCTCGATCTTAACGTCTTCGGCTGTCGGCGTTTCAATCGTAGAGTTTTTTTCGGGCTGTGCTGGAACTGGTTGGGTCGTTTGAGGAGCGGATTTGACCGCCGTATCATCATTCTTTTTTGCCAGCGTCTGGTCTTTCCACAGTGCCGCCGCTAGAAAAAAAGCAAACACAACCAGAACGATCAACTTGATGCGGACATTAATGTTAGCTCGACCGGCCATTTATATCTTTCCCCTCGCGCGTTAAAAGATCAGCTTTAGCTGGCTAAATAATGAGTATTGCGGTTTGCTCGGATTGACGATCTGCGGCCCCGGCGTGCAGAAATTTGGTATCGGGCAATTTTGGGTGCGATCGGTATAGACATCGCGAAACCCTTTACCCGCAAAGAACATACTGCCGCCAAACGTCATCGTGATGTTATTAATAAGGAACGGACGATAGACCGCCCCAAGGCTCAGGTCGTAACCGATATCGTGCCGTACGACCGGCTCAAACAATACATACTCAAGCACGTCTGTGCGGTGAAAACGGAGGTAATTGGCGTTAAAGACCGCCTTGATCGTCTGCGTAAGCTCGGCATCGATACCGGCGTTAAAGATCATGATGCCTGGATTGACGAAATTTGACTGCCCCTCGGTTTTGCTCGATCGCAGCGTCGGCAACAGGCTGTTGCTTTGCACTAAGCCGACCTCGGTCGAGACGAGCCGTATGCCTTGGCGGTTCCAGTAAGAGAATTGACCGCCGGCAAAATTGGGGTCGTCGAGTATCGCGTCAAAACCGTTTGCCTTATCGTCCGTCGGATTCTTATCGCCTGAGGCAAAAAATACCGAGCCGCGAAATCGCAGCCAGTTTTTGTCTATCGACGCCTCGACCGCCGCCATGTGGGCACTGATCTCGGTGCGTTTGCCCGCAATCGGGTTAAAGTCGTCGTGGCCAAAAGCGTAGTAATACGAATTGGTCAGATTCAAAATGCCGATGTGTCCGTCGCCATTAAAGCCTAGATATCCGGCCTTGACGTTGTGCGGACGTGCGCTGCCGATCAGAGCTGGGCGGACGAGAAAGCCGTTCTCGTCGTAGTGTTTGTCGGCACGGTCGTCGTTAAAAGCCGCTACCGCTTGGATCGTATATCCCTTGGTCAGGAAATCCTGCCGATAATAATTGGCGATATAGATATTTTGCGGGCGGAGCTTTTTCATCGAATTGAGCCCGCTGTTCGTATCCTTTTCTATCGAGCGAAAATAAGCAAAATTAAACTGCGACTTATTATTCGAATGGCCGCCAAAGACGCGAAAGCCAAGATTGTTGTCCGAAAACAAGAACCCTCGAAAATCAGCGTTAAACGGCTGTATTCCGGCCCTAACAGAGACAAAATCGTAATTATCATTGACGTCAAAGAGCTTGACCTCGGCAAACGCCTCCTCCAATGAGACGTGATAATCGGTGCGGGTCGTGCCGCGGCGGACATCGACATTTACAATGCCGTTCTCGCGGGCGTTGAGATAATTTGGCAGGCTAAATGTTGGCGATAATTTCACCGCCCAAGTTCTCGGGCGAAAGACGGTCTGGCCCTTAAAAAACTCGAACGAAACCTGTATCGTCTGGTTCAAGCTAAAACTCTCAGGACGGCCAAAAAAGTTGTTGCTGTTTGGACTCGCCGTGCTGACGTTATTGCCTGACGGCGTCCTACGCAGCTCGACGCCGGTCGTGCTGACCGCTGACAGCACCATAAAATAGTCGTTGCCGATGACAGGTTTGTCGCCTTTTAAGACATTGAGATCGTATGGGTTATACCATTTATTGGTCTTTCGGAAAGGTATATCCCGACCGCGGGCACCTTTATCGCCGTAGCGGTCGTATTCGGGGAAACCGATCCGCCAACGGTCGAGAACCTCGCGGGTTTTGAATGGCGACTTGGCCGTCTCGCCCGGTTTTGCAGGCGTATCTTTGGACGGATCGGCGACTGCGAGATCAATTTTGCGTTCGCTGCCGTCGATGATGACATTTTCGAGCGCCGTGCAAATCTTTTGCGCGTCGCAGATCAGATTGGCAAACGCCCCGTATTCATCTGTCTTGCCCCGGTCAAACCTCGCCTCAAAGGGAGCAGCGGCCGTGATGCGGTACGCACCATTAGCAAGCCGCATCGAATAGCTGCCGTCGGCTTTTGTTCGCTGCACCTTACTTGTTGAGTTGGTTTGATTGGTTGCGACGACGGTGACGCCCGCCATTGGCTTGCCGTCTTTATCGGTGACCTTGCCCGTCAGCCGCCCACCGGACGATTGCCCGCTAACGCCCGCCGCCATAGCGGCCACGAAAGCCACGAGCCAGACTGTCAGTTTGGGCAAACCCGACAACATAAGGATACGATCGCAAACTGTGAAATTTCAGAAGAAACTGACTATGTTATTAGCACATATTGTGTTCAAAAACAACAATTTGAATTTGGGTCTTGGTCCGGTCCGGACCAGGTGGACCAAGGTGGACCAAGAATGAGATCTTCGACAAAAACAAAAGGCTTCGCAACGCGAAGCCTTTCTTGATCAAACCAATCGTAATTTACAAATCAGCCGATAAACATCTCCTCGTCCTCGTAGGCCCGGTCGATCTGTTTCGGAGCCGGAGCAAAGAGCACCTCAAGACCGCGTTTGACGCCCGCCATGATGGCGGCGATCTCGCGGGCCGGTACGACGATCTTTTGCTGGACAAACTCAGTTGTATCGACCACTTGCCCGTGCGTCCGGTCGATCGAGCGGCTTACCATTTCGACCTTGTCTTTGGCGACGATGGCGGTATCGTTGACTAGCAGTCGTAGCTCGGCGATCTCGTCTTTAATAAGCTCGGTCGATTCGGCCAGATACTTGGTCGTGGTCGCAAGATTCGACGAGATCTCGTTAAAATGCACTGAGATCTCGCGGCCCTGAGCGCTGATGGCATCTACCTTGACGAGCAAAGGTTCGACCTTTTCTTCGACATTCTTGACCGTTGCAACAACCTTTCGCACCGTCAATGCGATCCACAGTAAAGCGATCGCCATAAAGACGAAACACACCGCGATCACGATCGACGATACCATCTGCCAAAATTGAGGGTCGTTTGTATTCATCGTTTACGTTACGATTTCTTTTCTTCCGGATAAGTTGGACGGCCTTCGGTAATTGCCTTTGACTCGTTTTTACGCTTTTCGGCGGTGTAGGCGTCCTTTCCGGCTTCGATAGCTGCCGAAAAAGGATTTGCCGTGGCGGCCGCTGCGGTTTTTGCCTTTTCGCTCAACTCGTGAGCTTTTTCGGCAGCCGTTTCATAAAGCTCACCGGCCTTTTCTTTCGAGACTTCGTAATATTCGCCGGCTTTTTCCTGCAACTGAGCCGCAGTTTCCTTGCTCTTTTCGATGCCCTTGCGGGTCGCGTCAGCGATATCGCCGCGAAGCTCTTCGCCAGATTTTGGGGCAAAAAGCAGTGCAAGTATCGCACCGATGCCGCCGCCAACGATCAAATATGTCAGCTTTGTAGCTGCGCTTGTTTCTTCTCTTTCGTAATCACGTCCCATATAAAACCTCCCACGCATAAAAATGCGTCAAAAAAATAACAACGATTTGTTATGCGCTAACTATAACAAAAATAGCGTGTGTCGGGCAATGAAAAATTTCCGAGCGTGCCGAATAGATTCGATTGTCTTGCCTTTTCTTTTCTTACATTGCTTCTTGTCTAAGCGATCTTAGCGATTTTGCGTGAAACGGCGATTTTTTCCGCAAAGCCGCAAAGTGCGCAAAGCAGGTCGGGCTTTGCATAAACGTACGAAAATGCGCGTAACGCCGTGATTTGTTACAATTTCTGTTTGCTTGGTGCGTATGGATCTCGACCTCATTAGAAATTTCTCGATAATTGCCCATATCGATCATGGTAAATCGACGCTTGCCGACCGGCTGCTGCAGCTGACGGGCGCCGTCGCCGACCGCGATATGGAGGCACAGATGCTCGACGATATGGATCTCGAGCGTGAGCGCGGCATCACTATCAAAGCTCACGCCGTACGGCTCGATTACAAAGCCAAAGACGGAAAACAGTACGTGCTCAACCTGATCGACACGCCGGGGCACGTCGATTTTAGCTATGAGGTTTCGCGTTCGTTGTCAGCTTGTGAGGGCGCGTTGCTCGTAGTTGACGCGTCGCAAGGCGTCGAGGCGCAGACGCTGGCAAATACATATCTCGCGATCGAAAATGATCTGGAACTCGTCCCCGTTCTCAATAAGATCGATCTGCCGTCTGCCGAGCCCGACCGTATCAAAGAGCAGATCGAAAATATCATCGGGCTTGATGCCAGCGAAGCCGTGATGACATCGGCAAAAACTGGCCTCGGCGTTGCGGACGTTCTCGAAGCGATAATTGCTAAGGTGCCGCCGCCAAAAGGTGACCGTAATGCTCCGCTCAAGGCGCTTATTTTTGACAGTTGGTACGACTCGTATCGCGGCGTGATCGTCCTGTTTCGCGTCATCGACGGGACGCTCAAAAAAGGCACAAAGATCAGGTTTTTTAACGGCGGTCGCGAATATCTGGTGGAAACCATTGGCGTTAACCGCCCGCGTCCGACGCCGATAAATGAGCTTGGCCCGGGCGAGGTAGGATTTTTGACCGCGTCGATAAAAACGGTTGCCGACGTACAGATCGGCGATACGATCACCGACGCCGCGCGTCCCGTGACCGAAGCCCTGCCCGGATTTCAGGAAGTAAAGCCGATGGTCTTTGCGGGGCTTTACCCAATAGACGCGGCCCAGTACGAAGATCTACGCGATGCGATGGAAAAGCTGCGGCTCAACGACGCATCGTTTTTCTTCGAACCGGAAAGCTCAACGGCTCTTGGTTTCGGGTTCCGCTGCGGCTTTCTCGGATTGCTCCACATGGAGATCGTCCAGGAGCGTCTGGAGCGTGAATTTAACCTCGAACTGATCACGACCGCACCCGGCGTGCGTTACCGTGTTACGACGACCGACGGCGAGGTGTCGGAGATCGACAGCCCTTCGAAAATGCCCGACACCGGACGCATCGTTAAGATCGAAGAGCCATTTATCGAGGCGACGATCCTGACCAATGACGATTACCTTGGCGGCATATTGCCGCTGCTAGATGAAAAACGCGGTATCCAGAAAAAGTTTGAGTACGTAACGACCAACCGCGTGATGCTCGTCTATGAGCTGCCGCTCAATGAGATCGTTCTCGATTTTTACGACCGTCTAAAGTCAGTTTCCAAGGGCTACGCGTCGCTCGATTATCATTTGTCGGGCTATCAGGCGAGCAAGCTGGTCAAGCTCGACGTGCTCGTCTCGGGCGAGCCGGTCGATGCGCTTTCGCTCATTCTCCACTCCGATACCGCCACCGCTAAGGGCCGTCTGCTGACCGCCAAGATGAAAGAACTCATCCCTCGGCAGATGTTCGAGGTAGCCATCCAGGCCGCCATCGGCAGCAAGGTCATCGCCCGCGAAACCGTCAAAGCCATGGGCAAAAACGTCATCGCCAAATGCTACGGCGGCGACATCTCGCGCAAACGCAAACTGCTCGAAAAACAAAAAGAAGGCAAAAAGCGGATGAAAAAAGTCGGGCGAGTCGAGATACCGCAAGAGGCTTTTCTTGCTGTCCTCAAGGTCAACGAATCGTAAGGTTTGCAATAACCCCGGCGACGCTCGTTTCCACTTCGCTGCGGATCTCGTCAAGATGGTCTTGCGAATCAGCTTCAAATCTTAATACCAAAATCGCTTGTGTATTCGAAGCCCGGACGATGCCCCAGCCGTGGGCGAAGATAATGCGGGCTCCGTCGACGGCGATGACCTTGTGGTCGCGGGCAAAATGATCGCCGATCTGTTGCACGACATCGAATTTTATCTCGTCGGGGCAATCGATACGCAGTTCGGGCGTTGAAAATGTTTTTGGCAGGTCGGCGAGCATTGCGGACAGGGGCTGATCGGTTTTTGAGAGTATTTCCATGACGCGGGCACCGGCGTAGGCCGCGTCGTCAAAGCCGTAAAATCGGTCGGCAAAAAAGATGTGGCCGCTCATCTCGCCCGCGAGCACCGCACCGGTTTCTTTCATCTTTGCCTTGACTATCGAGTGTCCGGCTTTCCACATCAGCGGCACGCCGCCATGGTCTTCGATATCGTCAAACAGCGTTTGCGAGCATTTTGCCTCGGCGATCACCGTTGCTCCGGGAAGTGTGGCAAGCACCGAGCGTGACAGCAATATCATCAGTTCATCACCCCAGATAACGCGGCCGGTTTCGTCAACAACTGTGATCCGATCCGCGTCGCCGTCAAAGGCAATCCCAAGATCCGTCTTTTCTTTTCGGACGGTATCGATCAAATCAGTTAGATTGTCGGTGATAGACGGATCGGGGTGATGATTTGGAAATGTCGGATCGGGGTCGGTGTAAAGTCCGACGACCTCGATACCCAACGCTTGATAGATCGGCACTGCCGTGATGCCACCCATGCCGTTTCCGGCGTCGATGACCACCTTGAGACTTCGGCTTCCCATTTCGATGCGGGAAATGAGGTCGGTTTTGTATTCGTCTAGTACGGATATCTTTGTATCGCTTCCTGTTCCGTAGGCAAAACTGCCCGAACGAGCGATCTCACCGATCTCGCGGATCTCGCCACCAAAAAGGCTTGCGGTGCCGAGGCTGATCTTAAAACCGTTGTGCTCCGGAGGGTTATGTGAACCGGTGATCATCACGCCCCCATCGACATCTTTTGTAAACAGCGTATGGTACAAAACCGGCGTCGGCACCATACCGATCTGTATGGTGTCGCAGCCTGTCGCGTGGAGGCTTTCAGTCAAAATCTTGCAAAATCCGGGCGAACTCTCTCGCGCGTCGTAACCGATGGCGATCCGTTTTGCTCCATGTTGCCGCAAATATTTTCCGATGGCTTTCCCTATTACAGCTACTGTTTCGTAGGTTAGTTGCCGACCGACAATACCGCGTATGTCATATTCCCTAAAGATATTTGCGTCTATGCTGCCCATCAGTAACGCTATTCTTACCTATGGTAGTGAGCGGCGCAATCGTCGTTTCCGCAATTTATGTGTGAGATAGCGATTTTTGCTATACTTTGACAGCGCATTCGGGCAACAGGCGGCTGTGGGTCTGCATCGAAAGAATGCGTCAATCTATTGATCGGATATTGCCGTTTATGACAAAAATGGGTTTGAAATTTGTATTTATCAGCTTTGTTTTGACGTTTGCCTGTGCGATCGGGGCGTCGGCACAAAAGCCAACTCCGGTTCCGACCCCGACGCCGCCCACCGGTGACGACACTGGTGCGACCAAGGTTTTTGAGGTGCGTCTACCGGTGACGGTGACGGAGACCGCCAAGCCTAGGAAAGATGAGCTTGTCAAGGGTCTGACGCGGGACGATTTTCTCGTTTTTGAGGACGGCGTCCAGCAAGAGGTCACGTTCTTTTCCGACGAAAAGACCAATCCGCCTATTTTTGTCGGTGTTTTGATGGACACGTCGCCCTCGACGGCGGGTAAGATCGGGTTTTCGAAAGAAGCCGCAAAGAATTTTATTTATACCGTCACGCGTCTGCGCAAAGACAAAGCGGCGTTCATGACTTTTGATCATGAGATCACGCTGCGACAGGATTTTACCGACAAGCTCGACCTGCTTGATAAAGCGGTTGATAAGGTAAAAGCGACCGGTTCACAGACGTCTCTGTATGATGCGATCTGGCAATTTTCGGATGAAAAGCTGCGAAATGTGCCGGGCCGCCGCGTGATCGTAATGATCACTGATGGCGACGACACCTTTAGCCGCGCCGATCTCAGAGACGCGATCGACATCGCCCAGCGAACCGAGACGACCATATTTGGCATATCGACAAAGGCGGGCTTTTTGGGCACCGTTCCGGGGGTTGATGCTGGAACCGCCAAGGACAAGGGCGACAAAATACTAGAACAGCTTTGCGTAGAGACCGGCGGACAGGTTTTCTTTACCGGCGACATGCTCGCTCTCGAACGGGCGTTTAAGAAAATATCCGACGAGCTGCGTTCGCAATACATCATCACCTATAAGCCTGCCGACCAAAATTACGACGGTCGTGTCAGAAAGGTCGAGGTGAGATTTAACGACAGGACAAAGACCGAGAAATATAAGGTCCGGACAAAGACCAGCTATCGGGCGATCAAAGACAGTTTGAAGTAGAAGGGAAGTAAGATGTTGACGAAAAAGGGATTTATCACAGCGTTTACGATCGCGGCGGCCGCAATTTGGCTGATCGGGTTTTCGATCGCCGATGCACGGCAAAATCCGCCAAATCCTGTTACCAAATCACCTTCGCCGACACCTACGCCGACGCCCGATGACGAGGTTATCAAGGTCGATAGTGAGGTCGTCAATGTCCTGTTTACAGCACAAGACCGCAACCGTCGATTGCTCACTGATCTAAAACAAGGCGATATTCGCCTTCTTGAGGACGGCAAGGAACAGGAGCTCGTCGCTTTTTCGCGTCAAGTTGATCTGCCGCTAAGCCTTGCGATCTTTATAGACACGAGTTGGTCACAAGAACGGACGCTGCCCGAAGAAAAAGCGGCGGCGATATCATTTTTGGAATCAGCCGTTCGTCCCGCAGCCTTGCGATCTTGATAGACACGAGTTGGTCACAAGAACGGACGCTGCCCGATGAAAAAGCGGCGGCGATATCATTTTTGGAATCAGCCGTTCGTCCCGCAAAAGACGAGGTCTGTATTGTGTCTTTCACAGGCGAAGCAACTCTTGAGCAGGGAATGACCAACAATCTGGCACGCTTAAGGCGCTCGATCAATCAAGTAAGATTTATTCCACCAGCGGGTTATATCGGCGGGGGCGTCACGACCGGAACACCTCCCATCTCAGGCGACAACACTGCGGTGGTTGGCTCTACCGCGATCTGGGATGCGATCTGGGTTACGTCCGACGAGATACTAGGCCCGGCACCGGAAAAGACCCGCAGGGCTATCATCCTGTTGTCGGATGGAGTCAATACTTTTGGTAAGAAGAAGCTCGACGATGCTGTCCAAGCTGCCCTGAAATCGGAAGCGATCATTTATTCGATCGGTATTGGCGATAGCATATATAGCGGAATTGATCGTGGTTCGTTAACAAGGATCTCAGAGCGGACTGGCGGCAGGGCTTATTTTCCTAAGGACGAACGGGAACTGCGCGAGGCATTTAGCCAGATCCAGGACGAGATGCGTTCGCAGTATCTCGTCGCCTATGAGCCTTCGAATCAGAACCGCGACGGTGCGTTCCGTAAGATTGAGATCACTTTGACCAGTCAGCAGATGCAGAAAGACAAGGTCATGGTCACCCACCGCCAAGGATATTTTGCCAAGACGCCCCATAAAAAATAGTTAACTGAATCCGTTTGAATATTGGTCGCCGAAGATGATAATTGTTCATCTTTGGCGATTTTTATATGAGCGACTAT
>JBGAUY010000047.1:0-19623 GCA_044228425.1 Pyrinomonadaceae bacterium
ACGCAGAAATACAAAGCAATGGTCGGTAAAGCTGGGTTTGCTGCACAATTCCTCGGCGACGACGCCACTGACCTGGACGGATATATCACGCAAAAAGCGCTCGATGGCCTGTTTTTGCTTGTCGCCGACGAAGAGAAAAAGATCCGCAAAAATCCGCTTGGGCGGACGACTGATCTGCTCCGCAAGGTGTTTGGCATTTTGCGATAACGGCATCTATGTTCTGGCAAAAAGCCCTCTTTATAATACTGATACTGTTTTGCCTCAGCCCATGGGGCTCGCCGCCGGTCGCTCTTGCTCTGGGGCTGGCGCTTGCGTTCACTATTGGCAATCCGTTTCCGCAGCTTGAGGGTAAATTTACAAAATATCTGCTGCAAGCGTCGGTCGTGCTGCTCGGGTTTGGCATGGATCTCGGCTCGGTTTATCGTGCAGGTAAACAGGGCATTCTGTTCACGATAGCGACGATATGTGGGACGCTGTTGCTCGGTTATTTTGTCGGAAAACTGCTCGGTGTTGGGAGCCGGACATCGACACTTATTTCGGCGGGAACGGCCATCTGCGGCGGTTCGGCGATCGGAGCAGTCGGCCCGGCGATAAATGCCGAGGCTGATGAGATGTCAGTTTCGCTGGGCACGGTGTTTGTGCTCAACTCGGTAGCTCTATTTTTGTTCCCCGTTATTGGCCATGCTTTAAACCTATCGCAAAACCAGTTTGGCGTGTGGGCCGCCATCGCCATTCACGATACAAGCTCGGTCGTCGGAGCGGCGGGAACATACGGAGCCGAGGCGTTGGCGATAGCAACGACGGTCAAACTCGCACGAGCCCTATGGATAGCGCCTCTCGCTTTGCTGTTCGCCTACCTTTACCGACCCAAATCCCAAGTCGAAGAACTAGAGTCTGGAACCAAAGACCAAAATCCAAAAACCAAAAGCCCGGGATCGGTAATCCCATGGTTCATCTTTCTGTTTCTCGCGGCTACCGCATTGCGAACCTATCTGCCGGTTTGGATCCAGCCTAGCATTTATGATTCGCTGGTCAATCTCGCCAAAGCCGGAATGACGGTCACGCTATTTCTTATCGGAGCATCTCTCTCGCGTGAAACGCTCAAAAAATTTGGCTACTGGGCACTTTTCGAAGGCGTTATTTTGTGGATCGTTATCTCCTGCGTCTCGCTCTATGCCGTGCTTCGCATTCTCTAGTGCAACTTGCTAAAATACTCGTTTCGGCCAATGGCCCGGATCTAGCCTGTAATGAGTATCAAACAGATCACTGTGCGCGGAGCACGCCAGCACAACCTCAAAAATATCGATGTCGATATCCCTCGGGATAAGTTTGTCGTGATCACAGGCCTGTCCGGCAGCGGAAAATCGTCGCTCGCATTCGATACGATCTATGCCGAGGGCCAACGCCGCTACGTCGAATCTTTGTCTGCTTACGCTCGTCAATTCCTAGACCAGCTAGAAAAACCTGATGTTGACTCGGTTGAGGGGCTCTCGCCCGCGATCTCGATCGAGCAGAAAACAGTCTCGCGTTCGCCACGCTCGACGGTTGGAACGGTGACGGAGATCTACGATTTTTTCCGGCTGCTGTTTTCGTCCATCGGACAGCCGCATTGTCAGCAGTGCGGCGAGCCGATCACGCGGCAATCGGTCGATCAGATCGTTACCGGGATATCGGAGCTGCCGGACGGCGAACGCGTGATGATACTCGCACCTGTCGTTCGCGGGCGTAAGGGTGAGTTCAAAAAAGAGCTCGAAAAGCTGCACAAAGACGGGTTTTTGCGGGCACGGATCGATGGCGAGCTGCGGCAGCTTGACGACGAGATCATCCTCGACAAACGTAAAAATCACACGATCGAAGTCGTCGTTGACCGTCTGCTGATGAAAGAGGGCGTTCGCGAACGCCTGAGCGAATCGGTCAAGACCGCTCTCAAACTGACTGGCGGTGCGGTGCTTATTTCGATCATCGACGGCGACGAAAAGCTATATTCGGAAAAAATGGCGTGCGTAAATTGCGGCATCAATATCCCGACGCTCGAGCCGCGGTCCTTTTCATTCAACTCTGCTTTTGGCGCGTGCAAACGCTGTCAAGGCATCGGCACCGTGATGGAGATCGACGCCCGAAAGATTGTGCCCAACGAGAGCGTGGCGGCGGGAAAGATCGATTTTCTTAACGGTGCGGACAAGGCCGGAGCGACGTTTTTGCGGGGTGCTCTGGTCGCGATCATCGAAAAATTTACCGACGGCGACGCACTCGAACCGCCAACTGGAAAAGAAAAAGAACGTAAAGGTAAACGGAAAAAGTCGAAAGATGGCGGCTCGAGCGATTCGGTACAAGCGTTGCTGGAAACGAAGTTTTCGGATCTGCCGCAAGAGGTCCGCGATGCTTTTTTTCACGGAACCAAGCGGCGGATGACGTTTCGCCACGGCGATTATAAGTTTGAACGCGACTGGCGCGGAGCGATGCGGGCGATGAGCGAGCGGATCGAAAATCCGCCTTCGGAAAAGGTCAAAGCGGCGCTGGAGGAACTGATAGCTCCGATCCCGTGTCCGGGTTGTGACGGTCAGCGGCTACAGCCTGAGAGTCTCGCGGTTCGCGTCAACGGTATTGGCATTGGCGACTACACCAGTTTGCCGATTTCGGACGCGGTGAAAAAGATCGACGCTATAAAGCTCTCGCCCCGCGACGAAAAGATCGCAGGCCTCGTGCTCAAAGAGATCCGCGACCGAACACGTTTTCTCGACGCTGTGGGGCTTGGCTATCTGACGCTCGACCGTTCGTCGGCTTCGCTGTCGGGCGGCGAGGGGCAGCGGATTCGGCTTGCTACGCAGATCGGGTCGCAGCTTCGCGGTGTGCTTTATGTGCTGGACGAGCCGTCAATCGGATTGCATCCGCGTGACAATGAGCGTTTGCTTGAGACGCTGCATATGCTTCGCGACCTTGGTAATTCCGTGCTCGTAGTCGAGCACGACGCGGAAACGATCGAGCGTGCAGATTACGTCATCGACCTCGGGCCGCTCGCGGGAACGCACGGAGGCGAGGTAATCGCGTTTGGCAGTCCGAAGGAGATCGCGAGCAATAAGCTCTCGCTGACCGGGCAATATCTCAGCGGCAAGCTAAAGATCGACATCCCCGATGTTCGCCGCCTCGCGAACGGCAAACGCATCAAGGTCAACGGGGCGAAAGCCTACAACCTGAAAAACATCGACGCCGAGTTTCCTCTGGGATTGCTGACCGTCGTCACGGGCGTTTCCGGCAGCGGCAAATCGACGCTTGTCGAAGAGATCCTCTACCCTGCGCTCTATCGTCACGTTTACAAATCTGCCGTCGAACCGCTTGCTCACGACAGTATCGAGGGGCTCGATCTCGTGGACAAGATCATCGAGATCGACCAAAAACCGATCGGCCGTACGCCGAGATCTAATCCGGCGACGTTCACTGGCCTTTTTACTCCGCTCCGCGAGCTGTACGCGATGCTACCCGAATCACGCACCCGCGGCTACAAATCCGGCAGGTTTTCGTTCAACGTGAAAGGCGGCCGCTGCGAGGCGTGCGAAGGCGGCGGTATGAAACGCATCGAGATGAATTTTCTGCCCGATGTTTACGTCACGTGCGACGTCTGCCGTGGCCATCGGTACAATCGCGAGACGCTGGCTGTCAAATTCAAGGGTCTCTCGATCGCGGACATGCTCGACACGACCATCGAAGACGCTCTGCCGCTGCTCGAAAACATCCCGTCGATCCGCAAGGTCCTCGAAACGCTGCTCGATGTCGGCCTCGGCTACATCAAGATCGGCCAGTCGTCCACGACGCTCTCCGGCGGCGAGGCCCAACGCATCAAGCTCGCCAAAGAATTGAGCAAACGAGCGACCGGCAAGACCATCTACATCCTCGACGAACCGACGACCGGCCTCCACTTCGCCGACGTTCACAAACTGCTCGAGGTCCTGCAAAAACTCGTCGACACCGGCAACACCGTCATCGTCATCGAACACAACCTCGACGTCATCAAATCCGCCGATTACATCATCGACCTCGGCCCCGAAGGCGGCTCCGGCGGAGGCCGGATAGTCGCCACCGGCACACCCGAAGAGGTTGCGAAGGTGAAAAAATCCTTCACCGGCAAGGCGTTGAAGGCAGTTCTGAAGTAGCTTCTGTTGGATCCTTGGGGATGAACTACCGCTGAATTTAACGCGGCGCGATGCGAATTCTCTCGCAGTCCCGGTACGGTATCGATAAATCTGTACTAAAACCTCATCAAATCTCAGATGCGCACGGTACCGCTTGGCATAATTGTTGCGGATATCCTAGTTGTGAAAGAGTTGTCTGACACGCCAGATCCTTTTGCCCCGCATTCCGCAATGGAGATAAATACCTCTGTACCGGTCTTTCGTATTCGTGGTATCTCCAAGGTATACCAGATGGGCGATGTAGAGGTACATGCTCTGCGCGAGGTGGACCTGGATCTCTATCGGGGTGAGTTAACGGTGCTGCTCGGTGCGTCTGGCAGCGGTAAATCAACTTTGCTCAACATCATGGGTGGACTCGACATTCCAACCTCTGGCGAGGTCATTTACGCCGACCACGACCTGACTAAAGCATCCGACAAGCAACTGACCATATTCCGGCGGGATCACGTAGGGTTTGTGTTCCAATTCTACAATCTGATCCCGAGTCTCACCGCGCTCGAGAATGTGCAGTTAATAACAGAGATCGCGGCCGACCCGATGAAGGCCGAAGAAGCCATGGAGATCGTCGGACTCAAGGATAGGATGAGCCATTTTCCGGCTCAGTTATCCGGAGGTGAGCAGCAGCGAGTCGCTATTGCCCGGGCGATAGCCAAGCGTCCTGACGTTCTGCTATGCGACGAGCCAACCGGAGCTCTCGATTATCAGACCGGTAAGATCGTGCTTGAGGCGATCGAACTCGTCAACCGCGAATTAGGAACAACAACAGCGATCATTACGCACAACGCATCGATCGCACAAATGGCCGACAGGGTCATCCATATCGGAAGTGGAAAGATCCTGTCGGTCGAGGTAAACAAGACCAAAGCGAGGCCTTCGGACTTGATTTGGTAACGCACATAAAAAGGAGGTGCGATATGGATCTAGTACATATACATTTACTACTCAATCACATTCCGGTCTTTGGACTCTTGATCGGATTTTTGATCCTTTCCTGGGGAACGCTCCGTAACTATGGCGAGGTTAAGAACACGGGCTTGGTGGTGCTGTTCGTGACGTCCTTGGTGGCAATTCCTGTCTATCTGACCGGCGAACCAGCTGAGGAGGTTGTTGAAAAACTGCCGGGGGTTTCTGAGCAGGTTATTGGACTTCACGAAGACGCGGCGATCTACTCGCTGGTGTTGTGCATTGGGACCGGGATCGTTGCGTTTTTAGCCCTTATCGCCCGGAGATTCCTGTCCGAAACGATCGCTAGGTTCGGAATATTTTTTGCTTTGCTCGTGGCCCTGATCGCCGGAGCGTCGATAGCGTATACCTCAAACTTGGGAGGGCAGGTGCGGCACAGTGAGATCCGTCAGGCTCAGAGTGGCACAACCGGTGCCGAAACACCGGCAGCTGAGAAGAAGAAAGAGAAAGATGACGACGATGATTGATCATGAAGCGTGCCCTCTTCAAAAAGCTATTTCGTGACATTGTGCACCTTCGCGGACAAATAATCGCAACGGCGCTGGTCGTCGCATGCGGTGTAGCCTCGTTCGTCTCGATGCGGAGCACTTATGATTCGCTGCTCGCGACTCAGCGGGACTACTATGCTGAATATCGATTTGGCGATGTCTTCGGTCATCTGACTCGTGCGCCTGAAAGCGTCCTGCCGGTAATCGAAAGAATTCCCGGCATAGTCGCCGTACAAACTCGTGTTGTCGCCGACGCGGTTCTCAGCCTGCCCGATCTGCGCGAACCTGCACAAGGGAAAATTGTGTCCATACCGGAGCGACAGGCTGCAATGCTAAACGATATTCACTTGATAAGCGGGCGCTATATTGCCGCGGGAAAGCCTGATGAGGTCATCGTCAGCGGAGCCTTTGCGGAAGCCAACGGCTTTTCCCCGGGGGATTCGATCGAGGCAATTATGAACGGCCGCTGGCGGCGGCTGACGATCGTTGGCATTGGACTGTCGCCCGAATATATTTACGAAATACGGCCCGGCGACGTCTTTCCTGATAATCGGCGATTTGGGATCATTTGGATGGACCGACGTGCGGTTGGCGCGGCTTTCAATATGCAGGGCTCCTTCAATGACGTTTCCGCAACGTTAGCTCCGGGGGCGTCTCAAGAAAGTGTGATCGAGGAGATCGACCAGGTTCTGAAGCAATATGGCGGCACCGGGGCCTACGGCAGAACTGACCAGCAATCGTACCGTTTTATCTCGAACGAATTTTCCCAGCTCAGGACATTCGGCACATTTTTGCCGCTTATCTTTCTCGGCGTCACGGCATTTCTTCTTCATCTAGTGCTTTCCCGTCTGGTCAACACCCAGCGTGAACAGATAGGACTGCTCAAGGCGTTTGGCTATTCAAATAACGAGATAGGTATTCACTTTTTGAGTCTCGCGATCGTCGCCGTAACCGGCGGACTTCTGCTCGGCGTTCTGCTTGGTATTTGGATGGGCAGCGGCATGACGGGCTTATACGCGGATTATTTCCGCTTTCCGGTCCTCACCTTTAGGGCAAGTCCGTCGCTGGTCATCTACTCGATTTTGATCACGCTCGGTTCTGCAACAGTCGGGGCGATCTCGGCTGTTCGAACGGCTGTATTGCTGCCGCCGGCCGAAGCAATGCGCCCCGAAGCTCCCGCATCATTCAAACCCGGGTTGCTGGAAAAGAGCGGGCTCAAGGAGTACCTATCGCCTGAGAATCGGATCGTTATCCGCAATCTTTCGCGTCATCCGGTCAAGGCACTCCTTTCCGTTTTCGGTATTTCCCTTGCTGCAGCTCTCCTTTTCACCGGGTTTTATTTCTATGACGCTATTAACCAGATCATTGAGGTCCAATTCGTTAAGGCGATACGCGAAGACGCTGTGATCACGTTCAACACGACGCGCCCGCAGCGAGCGCGTCTTGAGCTTGAAGCAATGCCGGGTGTTGGTAAGGTGGAGACATTTCGGGCTGTTCCGGTGCGAATTGTCGCCGGAAACCAGTCAAAGCGCGTCGGCTTGATGGGTGTTGAAAGTTCGCCGGATCTGCACCGCATCGTCGATAAGAACGGGTCCGTCCTGCACGTTCCGCCGGAGGGCATTGTCCTTTCGAACGCTTTGGCCGACGTTCTCAGAACCGGAGCCGGTGCGCAGATCACTGTCGAGGTTCTCGAAGGAAAGCGTCCGGTCAGGAAATTTGAGGTTGCTGTTCTGGTCGACGAACTGATGGGCATGAACGCGTATATGGATAAGCGTGCCCTTAATCGCATGATGAATGAAGATGACCTGATCTCGGGGGCATATTTGGCGGTCGATTCGCGGTCCGAAGACGAACTGTTCGCACGCCTCAAAAAAATGCCGGCGGTAGCCGGAGTTAGCTTGCCGGGAGCGATATTGGCTAGTTTTAACGAAACATTCGCCAAAACGATCGGATTGTTTACGGCGATACTAGTTTTCTTTTCGGGCGCGATCGTATTTGGCGTCGTGTATAACGCCGCTCGTATCGCATTGTCTGAGCGCGGCCGCGAGCTTGCATCGCTACGTGTACTAGGTTTTACGAAACGCGAGATCGCCGCGATACTCTTGGGCGAACACGCATTCCTGACTGTTATTGCGATCCCAAGTGGATTTTTTTTCGGGCTCGCGATGTGTGCCACTATGAACAATTTGGTGGATAACGAACTGATGCGGCTGCCGCTTGTGTTCAGTCGACGGACCTTTATCCTGACATCGATCTTTGTTATTTTGGCCGCGCTCGTGTCGGGCTTGTTGGTGGTTTTGCGGTTGAATAAACTGGATCTGATCGCAGTCCTGAAAACGAGGGAATAATGAATAGGAAGAAGATCATAGTATTTGCCGCGGCGGCGGTCGTCATCGCACTGCTATTGTATTGGGGGCTAGTTCGGGGTACGGCCGTTCATGTAGATACATCTCCGGTGAAGCGTGGACCCATGGCGGTCACCGTTGACGGCGAAGGTAAAACACGTGCCCGGGTCAAGACGACGATCACGGCGCCGATCGCCGGCAAAATGTCACGGATCCGACTGCTTGAAGGCGACAATATCCCTCACGATTTTCCGATCACAGAAATCGATCCGGATCCACCCGTCCAGCGCTTCCCCGACAGATTTGACGATCGTCCGAACCTACGTGCGGCGAACAAAAGAGCGAAGGTTTCGTTGCAGCCGGAACTCCGCTGGTCGAGGTCGGCGATCCTGACAATATCGAGATCGTGGTCGATATTTTATCCACCGAGGCGATAAAGATCCCGCCCGGAGCCCCGATCAAAATAACAGGTCAGGGATTCCCGGAGCCGGTGAACGCCCGGGTTCAACTAATAGAACCGCAGGCAATAACAAAGGTCTCCGCACTGGGCGTTGAAGAACAGCGCGTTAACGTTGTCGGCGTCTTTCTGTCCAAACCGCCAAGATTTGGCGACAATTTTAGAATTGACGTAAGCATCGTAGTTTGGGAGACAGTTGATGCGTTGACCGTACCTTCGAGCGCGATATTTCGGCGTGGGGACGATTGGTGTGTGTATGTTGTCGAATCACGCCGAGCGCGTCAACGAACGATCACGATCGGCCAACAGAATGCTCAGGATGCGCAGGTTCTTGGCGGCCTCGTTGAGGGCGAGACCGTCATACTCCATCCGCCAAATCAGCTGAGCGACGGATTACGCGTGGACATCCGGTAGTGGTAACGAAACGTCTTCGATCATTTCCTTTTCTGAATGATTCTTGTGCGCCCTAGTGCAAGAGTTTTGCGTTCACTCCGTTCAAACCTATAATTCTTAGAATTACCGGCGAGACGGTTTATTCGCCTATCTTTTTAGTTTCAGGGAGCAAAGGATCTATGTCGATAGTATTTAAGTTAACGTTTGTGGCACTGGTGATGGTTTCGTTGATCGCGGGCGGCTGCGGGTCTAAGGGGGATCGGGTTGATAATCTTGCCGGATCGGGCCCGGCGAATAAAGCGGCAGTGCAGCCTAACAAAGACGGCACGATACCGTCGGGTACGGGGGTTGAAAAGGAAAAGCCTGCTGCGGGTAAAGCAAATGTTCAGGGCAAGGCGTTTTTTAACGAAAAGCCTGCCGCTGGCGTCGAGGTAAAGCTTTGCACGAAATTTAGCCAGTATATGAACGGCTGCGGCGGTGAGACCTTTACCGCAAAAACCGATGACGCGGGCGAATACCTCATCAAGGACGTGCCGCCCGGATTGTACGAAGGGCTGACCGTGCGGGTCTTTGACACGCCATATTATGTGTTTGCAACGTCGGGTATTATCTCTGCCGCGAAATACAATATCGAGGACGGCAAGACCTATTTTGCACCCGACACGCACCTCTTTAAAAATGATCTGAAACTCGTAAATCCAAAAGCCGGCTCAAAGGTCGCGGGTGCGGGAATCGAGGTCAAGTGGGACGCCTATCCGGATGCCGCCTATTACAAATACAGCATCCACGCCGACAGCTCGAGCGGAGCGGAAACCAACTACGATTACATCAACAAGCGTGTGGACGGCACTTCGGCCAGTCTCGATAAGCCCTTGGCCCCCGGCAACTACACCGCCAAGGTCGAGGCTTTTAACGCAAACGACCGTAAGCTGTCGCAAACATCGCAGGACATGAAGTTCACCGTGACGGGAACACCGGCGGCGAAATAGTTCGGCGTATCAAGCGGCGATGGCGTCGATCATCTCTTTTACTGCGTGATTTAATCCGACAAAAACCGCACGGGAGATGATGTTGTGGCCGATGTTAAATTCGGTGATCTCGGGGATCGCGGCTAGGGCTCCGACGTTACGATAGGTCAGGCCATGGCCGGCAGCGACGATGAGCCCGAGAGATTTTGCGTGAACGCAGGCTTCGCGAATGCGGGTTACTTCTGCGGCGGCTTTTTGGGCGCCTTCGCCGTGGGCAGCACGCGCCGAGAGCGTGAGTTCCGCATATTCGGCGGTGCAAAGTTCGACCTGCTGGGCACCGACTTTACTTGCAGCGTCGATCTGATCGATATTCGGGTCGATGAAGATGCTGACGAATACTCCGGCGGCCTTTAGCCTTTCGACGGCGTTCTTGACCGTTTCAAAATTGCCGACAACGTCCAAACCGCCTTCGGTTGTGATCTCGTTCGCACTTTCGGGCACGAGCGAAACTGCATCGGGTTTTGTGCGTTCGGCTATGCCGATCATCTCATCGGTCGCGGCCATTTCGACGTTTAGATAGGTCGTAACGACATCACGTAGCACTTCTATATCGCGATCCTGTATGTGGCGGCGGTCTCCCCGCAGATGGACGGTAATGCCGTTGGCACCGGCTTGTTCGCAGATGACGGCAGCGGTGACGATGCTCGGTTCGATGGTTTTGCGAGCCTCGCGGATAGTGGCGACGTGGTCGATGTTTACGTTTAGCTTTGCGGTCATAAGAAAAATTTTAACAGGATGGACAGGATAAGCAGGATAAAAATCAGAGACCTTATCTGATCCTGAACATCCTGTCTATCCTGTTTGAATTCTGTCGTAAACGCCTCGACGAGCATTGCGGCGGATCTGCATTAGTTCGCCCATCATTCGGCGCGTGTCTCGGAATGGCGAAACCTTAGATCCGGCGACATCGTTCCAGCGGACGGGGATCTCGGCGAGCCGCAGGCCGTGGTAATTCGCGACGTAAAGAAACTCAATGTCGAAGCCAAATCGATCGATCGCCATAACCTTTAGCAGCGGTCGGAATTTGACCATGTTAAATGCTTTGAATCCGCACTGCGTGTCGGCAAAATCGAGCCCGGACATCGTGCGGATCATAAAATTTATGACGCGGCCGCCATTCTCACGAAGCCATGATTGATGCGTTCCGATCAAGGAGCGGTCGAGAGCACGTGATCCGAATGTAACGTCGTATTCACCTGATCTGATCGGATCGACGAGTTTGTCCATTTCGGTGATCGGAGTCGAAAGATCGGCATCAGTGAAAACCGCGATGTCAGCGTTTGCCGCTTGCAAGCCGGTGTTTACGGCGAAACCTTTGCCGCGGTTTTTTTCGTATCTAATAACGCTGGTCGCTACACCCGGGCGTTCCGCAAAGATCCGGCGGGCGACGTCGGCGGTGTCATCGGACGAGCCATCATCGACGACGATGATCTCGTACGAGGTCTTGGCCGCCTGTACAAAATCGAGGATCGTGCGAAGCGGCGCGACGATTCGCTCGCTTTCGTTATAGGCCGGGATGACGATGGAAACTTGTGGTTTCATTTTGCAAAAAGCTAATGGTAAATTTTTGGCGCCGAAAAGTAAATTTGTCGTGAATTTTGTTCTGCTTAGAAGGTTAAAGCCAACGAAAATGTAACTTACAGAGTCTATGATATATTGAATAGGTGTTCGTTTTTAGGGTTTATGAATAGATATTTTGCATTGATAGCGGTTGTCGTGATCGTCATCGGAGCGGTTGTCGGGGGACTCGTCGGCAAGTTGCCTACTCGGTCCGCGTCGGGCACGGCGGTGACCAATGAACGGGTGACGGCGGATTACAAAGAGATACTCGATGTCGTCGATGAAAATTACGCGGGTGCGGTCAACCACGAAAAGCTCACCGACCAATCGATGCAGGCGATGCTGTGGACGCTGGATCCGCATTCTTCGTTCTTTTCACGTGACGAGTTGCGTAAGCTTGATGAGGAGCAATCGTCGCAGTTTTACGGCATCGGCGTGTCGATATTGCAGCACCGTGACGGCGTTTATGTGCAGTCGGTCGTGCCAAATACTCCGGCGGACAAGGCGGGGCTCCGCTACGGTGACAGGTTTGTGACGGTCGCGGGTAAGGATGCTAAGGAATGGACAAGTGCGGAGGTGTCGAAAAATGTTCGTGGTGAGCGCGGCACGAGTGTAAAAGTGCAAGTCGAACGCGTCGGGTCACAGACGCCGATAGATTATGAGATCGTTCGCGGCGGCGTGCCGCTGCCGTCGATCCGCAATTATTTTATGCTGCCGAATAACATCGGCTATGTCGGGCTGACCGGCGGGTTTCAGCAGACGACCGGCGAAGAGCTGTCGATCGCGATGGACGAGCTCAAAAAACAGGGCATGAAGAGCCTGATCCTCGATCTTCGAGGTAATCCGGGCGGAATACTCGATCAGGCAATTGCGGTAACTAGTAAGTTTGTTGATGGCGGACAAACGGTCGTTTCGGTCAAAGGAGCCAAGGCTACCGCTGGACGTGAGCTGCGTGCCACCGGCGGCAAGGTCGAAAATATACCGTTGGTCGTAATGATAAACGGCGGTTCGGCATCGGCTTCGGAGATCGTCGCCGGGGCGATACAAGATTATGATCGCGGGATCATCGTCGGTAGCGACAGCTTTGGTAAGGGACTCGTCCAGCGTGTTTTTCGCACGCCGTATGGAACAGGTGTTACGCTCACAACCGCTCGTTATTACACGCCGTTCGGCCGTTCGCTGCAGCGTGATTATTCTAGCGGCTCGATCTACGATTACTACACTCACGGCGAGGACTCGCCCGAAAATGCGGACATTGACGTTAAACCAAAACCGGCGGGCAGCCCTGTAACGGCGGCAAACGGCCGCACATTGTACGGAGGCCGTGGCATCGAGCCTGACATTGTTGTCGCTCCGCAACCGTTTTCTCCGGTCAAAGGGCGGATAAACGAAGCCGCGTTCTTTTTTACCCGGCAGCTCGTGGCGGGAAAGATCGCAGGACTCGATACATTCCGCGTTGAGAAGCAGAATTTTAAGGTGTCGCTGGTGCCGAATGAATTTGCGATAACAGACCGAGTTTTCGAAGCATTTCGCTCGTTTGCGGCGGGTGATCCAAAGAACGGACTCACGCCGGAAAACATCAATAGCCAGAGCGAATATGCAAGGATGCGGCTGCGCGAAGAGCTTGCGACGGCCAATTATTCGAACGAGGCGGGCGTGCAGGTTTTGCTTGAGGCGGACCCGCAGGTGTTAAAGGCGATCGAGGCGATGGCACAGGCAAGCGGGTTGGTGTCAAACTCGGCGAAACGTACATAATTATTCACGTTTCTAATTTGTAAGTCCGTGGAGTAAAATAACCTTTTGCTTCACGGACTAGATTTTTTATATGTACAAGCAGATCGGTATCCTGACCGGGGGAGGTGACGCACCGGGACTAAATGCAGCGATTCGAGCTGTGGTGCGGACAGCTGTCGGTGAATTTGGGATGAGCTGTATCGGTATCGAGGACAGTTTTGAGGGCATACTCGGCGAGACGCACACCGTAAAATTGACAACACGCAGCGTGAGCGGGTTGCTGCCGAGAGGCGGGACGATCTTGGGAACGCGAAACCGAGGTTCGTTTGTCAAAATGATCAACGGTAAGCCGAATCTTACCCAGATGCCCATCAGCGAGGCGCTGGCAAATCTTGACATCCTCGGTATCGAAGCCCTCGTCGTGATCGGCGGCGAAGGGACGCTGGCTATCGCTGAGGAGTTTCACAAACGCGGCTTTCCCGTTATCGGTGTGCCAAAAACGATCGACAACGATCTGGCCGCGACCGAGCTGACGTTTGGTTTTATGACCGCGATCGACATCGCGACCGAGGCGCTCGACCGGCTTCACACGACCGCAGCGTCGCATGATCGGGTCATGATCCTCGAGGTGATGGGACGCAATACGGGCTGGATCGCTTTGCATGCGGGGCTTGCCGGCAGTGCGGATATTATCTTGATACCGGAGATCCCATTTTCGCTCGAATCGATCGCGAGAAAGGTTGAGTCGCGGGAACGTAGCGGTTCGCGATTTACAAATATAGTGGTTGCTGAAGGAGCTCTTGAAGTCGGTAAGTCGGAACTGTATCAGGACCAGAAAGAGATGCGGCTTGGCGGTATCGGCGTTTCGATCACCAGCCGAATTGAAGAGCTTACGGGCAAAGAATCGCGATGCGTCGTGCTCGGCCATCTACAACGCGGGGGCAGCCCAAATGCATTTGACCGTATGCTTGGCACCAACTTTGGAGCGTGTGCCGTCAGAGCTCTTGCGAGCGGCGAAACAGGCAAGATGGTCGCGTTGCAGGCCGGCACGGTCGTGACGGTGCCGTTGTCTGAGGCTTGCACCAACATCAAGACCGTGCAGGTTGACGGGCAGTTAGTACGCACCGCACGCGACATCGGCATTTCGTTCGCCGCCCCAAAAGAGGCAAAGCATGGCGAGTCGACGCTTTATGAAAGCAGGTCGAACGGCGTAAAATAGGTCAGGTTTTTATGGAAGAAGTTAAGAAAAAATTGCGGGCGGAGCTTGATAAGCTTGAGCACGAGTTGCATTTTGAGTTGCCAAAGCACATTCAACACGCGCGTGAGTTTGGCGATCTAAAAGAAAACGCCGAGTATAAAGCTGCGAAAGACCGTCAGTCGATGGTCCAGGCGCGCATTAGTATGCTGCAGCAGCGGATGATCGAGGTCGATTCGATCGACCTGTCAAAGATTCCGACCGACAGAGTCGCATATGGCTCGAACGTCGTTCTTTACGACATCGAAAAAGAAGAAAAGATAAAATACCGTCTTGTCACATCCGAAGAGAGCGACCCCGACAACGGGCTGATCTCGACAGTTTCGCCGATCGGACAGGCGTTGATGGGTAAACAAGAGGGCGATGAGATCAAGGTCAAAACGCCGAACGGTTGGCGCAATTTTGAGATAAGCCGGTTAACGACCATTCACGAAAAAGCTGACTAAGCAATGCTTGGAATAGGTGCAAACATAGGACGCGGGGCGATGAGCATCATCAATGCGATGGTGCGGGGATTAGCGTCCGCCGGCATTCCGCCAAATGTGTTGACACTGATCGGCGTGACGATCAATCTCGGCTGCGGCGTATTGTTTGGCTTTGGCGAATTTTTCTGGGCTGGTATCGTACTGATCTTTGCAAATCTCTTTGACATGCTCGACGGCGGGGTCGCAAGACTCTCGGGCCGTGTTACCAAGTACGGCAGTTTTTTGGATTCGACGCTCGACCGTCTGTCCGACATGGGCTCGTTCATGGGCATCATGATATTTTATGCCCGGCTGACCGAGTATCATTCGACACTAAACGTATTTCTCGCCGGTGCAGGAATGATCGCATCGGTACTCGTGAGCTACACGACCGCCCGCAGCGAGGGGCTTGGCGTTAAGGCAAACGTCGGTTTTCTACAGCGTCCGGAACGCGTTGTACTGTTTATCATCGGTGCTCTATCGACGTGGAATTGGGAATCCGATCATTTCCTAGCCAACCGTATGCCGCAGGTGCTGTGGGTGCTCGCGATCGGATCGATGTGGACATTGGTGCAGCGAATGGTCTATATCCGCCGCGAATTACGGGCGATGGATGAAGTGAGTCCTGCCGAATGATCGAACGTTTGACAACATTTTGGGAATCGCTCACTTGGAGTGGTATCGGCATTACGGTTGGCCTTTTCCTCGGCTCGCTCGCTATCAGTTTTGGGGCTCTTGCTCTTGTAATGGTCAAGATACCGCCGCGTTATTTCGCCGCCGACCATCAGAGAGACTTTTTGCCCGACAGTCCGTGGCTCGTGCGTTGGGGAGCCGTGATCGCAAAGAATATTGCCGGCGTCATTCTCATCGCGTTGGGCATTGTGTTGTCGCTTCCAGGAGTGCCGGGTCAGGGGATATTGACGATCTTGCTTGGGCTCATCTTTCTCGATATCCCGGGCAAGCGGCCGCTCGAGGCGAGAATTATCAAACGCCCGTCGGTGCTGTCGGCGATAAACAAACTTAGGGCAAAATACGACAAACCGCCTCTCGAACTGGATTAGATAATGGGAATTGTTGACAAGATACTTGGCAGAAAGCCGTTCGATCCGGGTGCCCGGCGACGCGAGCTGATGGAAAACGGACGTATTACCGACGGCACGATCATCGATACTAAGGTCGACGGCGACGGACAGGAACTTGTGGTTTTTGTTTACACGCTGAACGGAGTGGATTTTGAATCGGCTGATGTTCTGACCGATGAGCAAAAGCAGCGAGCCGGGGACTATGTGCCCGGAGCCAAGGTGGGGATACGTTTCGATCCTAAGAATCAGTACAATTCGATTGTAGAATAGCGGTCAGCGGTCAGCAATCAGTAGTCAGCATGAAAGACTTTCGCGATCTTGTAGTTTGGGAAAAAGCTCACGCAGTGACGCTTGAGATCTACAAGAGGACCAAAACCTTTCCTAGAGAAGAGTTGTATAGTTTGACGAGCCAACTGAGGCGAGCCGCATCGTCGGTGCCGGCCAATATTGCAGAAGGTTGCGGAAAGGCATCGAACGCTGACTTTGCCAAATATCTGCAAATAGCTTTTGGTTCCGCTAACGAGTGTGAGTACCATCTGCTCCTTTCCCGAGATCTAGATTTGCTGAACGAATCGGATCATGCAGAATTAGAAAGAAGTGTTATCGAGGTTAAACGGATGCTCGCGTCCCTGATCGCAAAAGTTCGGACTGACAGCTAATTGCTGAATACTGACTGCTCCACCATGTTCAAAAAGATACTCATAGCAAACAGGGGCGAGATCGCCTGTCGTGTCATTAGGGCTTGTCGTGAGATGAAGATCGGCACGGTCGCGGTCTATTCGGACGCGGACAGGGCGGCTTTGCACGTCCGCATGGCGGACGAATCGTATCACATTGGCCCGCCACCGTCGGCTGAGAGTTATCTACGTTGGGAAAAGATCATCGAGGTCGCGAAAGCGTCAGGTGCTGAGGCGATACATCCGGGTTATGGATTTTTGTCGGAGAACGCCGAGTTTGTCCGCGAGGTAACTAAGGCAGGCATTACATTTATCGGCCCGCCGCCCGAAGCGATGGAAGGTTTGGGCGGGAAGATGTCGGCCCGCAAGATCGCGATTGAGGCGGGTGTGCCGATCGTTCCGGGGACGACAGAACCGTTGCGTTCGTTTGAAGAGGCAAAATTGACGGCCGCCGAGATCGGTTACCCAGTGATGCTAAAAGCGTCGGCCGGCGGCGGCGGTAAGGGGATGCGGCTGGTTTTTGAGGAATCCGAACTCAAATCGGCGCTCGACGGTGCCCAGTCCGAAGCGCTTGCCGGATTTGGCGATGACGCGGTTTACGTCGAAAAGGCGGTCGTCCGCCCGCGTCACATCGAGATCCAGGTATTTTCGGATACGCACGGCAATCACGTTTATTTGGGCGAGCGGGAATGTTCGATACAGCGTCGTCATCAGAAAGTAATCGAGGAAGCTCCGTCGCCGATCAATTCGGCCGAGCTGCGAAGGGCAATGGGCGAATGTGCCGTCAAGGTTGCCAAGGCCGTGAATTATGTCGGTGCCGGAACTGTCGAGTTTCTCGTCTCGGATGTAGATAAATCATTTTATTTTCTTGAGATGAACACGCGTTTGCAGGTCGAGCATCCTGTGACCGAGCTTGTCACGGGCATCGATCTCGTTCGCGAACAGATCAATGTCGCTTGGGGCGAAAAGCTTTCGTTCACTCAGGATGACATCGAGATCAAAGGCCATGCTATCGAATGCCGTGTTTATGCCGAGGACCCTGACGCTAATTTTATGCCAAGTCCGGGGACGATCACGCGTTTGCGGCTGCCGCAGGGACCGGGCGTTCGCGATGACGGCGGCGTTTATGAGGGCTGCGAAGTTTCGATCTATTATGATCCGATGATCTCAAAACTCGCGGTTTACGGCCGAGATCGGCCTGAGGCGATAGACCGTATGCGGCGGGCGTTGGCGGAATATGAGGTGGGCGGTATCAAAACAACGCTCGCATTTTTCCGCGAGGTAATGGATGATGCCGTTTTTATCGAAGGCAACCTCGACACGGGTTTTATCACCGGATTTAACGAACGCAAAAAGCCGGTCGAGCCGGACGAGGTGACCCGTGATATGGCGGTGATCGCGGCGGCACTTGCTTACAGGCAGAAGCAAAAGACGATCTCCGCTTCGGCGTCGACAGGCGGGGCCAAGACAAGCAAATGGGCGTTGACGGGACGGATGGCGGCAATGAACAGCCGCTTTTGATACTATCGAGATATGGAAGAGTTATTAAAACAATTGCTTGGCAAAAAGATCGATGTTTCGTGCGGCACAAATGCCGCGTTTCGCGGTGATGTCGTCGATGTAAAAAGCGGCGTGCTTTATCTGCGAGACGAGGACGAAAAGGTCGCGTATGTTGCTATCGACAATATCGCGGTCGTTTATGAGATCAAAGACCATCCGTCGCGGCCGGGATTTGTAAGCTAGAGATATTTGTAACAATGAGAAAAGCCCGGTGTTCTTTCGAACGCCGGGCCTTTTTTTGATCCAATCTAAATAATTCTATTTACCTTCGTCGTTAGACGAGACACTGCCCTCGGGTTTCAGCTTACGGAAACCGACAATGCGGCTTGACCAGTAACCTGCAAATGGCGAGTAGGTGATGCCTTTGCTTGACGAAGCGTGGTAAAACCCATTTTCATCGGCGACGATGCCCATGTGGCCGAGACCATTGAGAAACACAAGGGTGCCAAACTTAAAGCGGTCGTCGCCCGAAACGGGCTCTGACTGTGCCCACAGGCTACGAGCACTCGCTCTCGTAAATGGAATGCCGGCCTCTTGAAACGCGCTCCAGACGAATCCTGAGCAGTCGTAGCTGTTAGGACCGGTCGAACCGTAGCGGTAAGGCAAACCCCAACGCGATTTGATCGCCTGGTCTAACCTGACGCTCTCGGCACGGCCATAAGCTGTACGTCCGGCGGCCAATCCGCTAGGTGCGTTGATCGCTTTGGATGACGCTGTATTCGTTACAAGCGGCTCCCAAGCCTGATCTCTACCGACTACTTTAATATCGTTTGTGAGTGTGGGGCGTGAGACGGGCTGCGGTTTTGGTTGTGCCGGCGGCATATTTGTAGGCTGGCTACCGGTCGATTTAACGATGCGGTCGCGGCCCTGGGCCGAAGCGGCTACGGTAAAGCATACCGAAACCAATAGAACTAATGACGACAGAACAAATATCTTTTTTAAATCTTTCAAACTGTAACTCCAAAAATCTTATGAGGCAGGGAACCTGAGGAGGGTGGTGAACTGGTCACCTATTTAATAAAAACCTCCAACACACTAAGAATTCCAGTAAATCAGAAATTCTGATCTTGCTAACTATTCAAAATGTATCCCTTGTTTTAACGCTAGTGAAAACTAACAATTGACATTATGACCTATAAGCAAAAGAAATGCAATTGCATCAACTTAGTTATAGGTCGGGGAGGCGGAGATTAAGATGGGAAAAGCGGAAAATGGGTTGCCGGAAATCGAAATGAGATATTTTGGGGCCTCTTCTATCTTTCGATAGAAAAGGCCCCGCCGCCCCACTACTCTTTCGCCTTTTGAGCACCTTAGTTGTCCTGTGATAACACAAGACACGCTCAATCGTCAGCGGCTTCCATTTAAAATCGAAAAGACCCGAAAATAAATTCGGGCCTGATTAAAAATGAGCGAGATCTTAGGCTGAAAAC
>JBGAUY010000048.1:0-19476 GCA_044228425.1 Pyrinomonadaceae bacterium
ATTCTGCCAGCCGGCGGGCTCGACAACGTCGCGGACGTCGACACCGGAGCGGTTACCGGCCTGGCTGTCGTCGCGGCTGACAGTTCGATCGGAACTTGGTTCTTCTCGACCGATAGCGGAGCAAGCTGGACAGCATTGGGTGCGGTATCCGCGACGAGTGCGCGGCTGCTTGCGGCTGACGCGGGCACGAGGCTTTATTTACAGCCGTCTCCAAATTTCACCGGCATAGTCTCATCAGCGATAACGTTCCAGGCTTGGGACCAGACCAGCGGGACCAATGGGCAGCTTGCAGATCCATCGACCAACGGAGGCGCAACGGCGTTCTCGGTCGCGACAGATACCGCGAGCTTGACCATCACGGACGTCAACGACGCCCCGGTGCTTGATGCGAGTAGGAGCCCGCAGATGACGGCTGAACTAGAGGATGCTGCTCCACCGGTCGGTGTGGTCGGAGCGCCGATCGGGAATCTCGTCGACTTCTCGTTCCCGGCGGGACAGGTCGACAACATTTCTGACCCCGATTTTCTTGCACAGCTCGGCCTAGCCGTTGTCGGTGCCGATACGGCTAACGGCACATGGTTTTACACGACAGACGGCGGAACTAGCTGGACAGCTCTTGGCAGCCCCAGCGATACCTCTGCCCGGCTACTTGCGGCTGTTCCGAATAACCGGTTGTATTTCCAGCCCGCAGCGGACTTTAGCGGCCCGATCAGCGCAGCACTCACCATCAGGGCGTGGGACCGCACGACGGGAACAGACGGCGGCGTGTCGAACACCTCGCCAAATGGCGGGACGACAGCCTTTTCGACGGCGACCGATACGGTCAGCCTGATGATCACGCCGGTTAATGACGCGCCGAGCTTTACAAAGGGAGCCGACCAGTCGGTGCCACAAGACGTACCGGCTCAAACCGTCACCGGATGGGCGACCGCGATCTCAGCCGGCCCGCCGGACGAAGACGGCCAGGCGCTCGACTTTATCGTAACTAACGACAATAATCCGCTCTTCGCCGTCCAACCAGCCGTAGCGTCAAACGGAACGCTGACATATACACCCGCCACAGGTGCGACCGGAATAGCGACTGTCTCGGTTTCGGTTCATGACGACGGCGGGACGAGTCCGGGTGTCGATACCTCGGCCGTGCAGACCTTTACGATCGAAGTGGTGTCGACCTGTTCGTCGCCGCAGACAGTTACTAACGCAAATGACATCGGCACGGGCAGCTTGCGCAAGGCGGTTGCGGATCTTTGTACGGGGGGCACGATCACGTTTGGCACAGGCGTGGTCGGTCCGATCACTCTGGCTACAGAGATAGTCATTGGCAAGAACGTGACGATCCAGGGACCGGCAGATCGGCTCGTTGTATCCGGCGGCGGCGTGACCCGTATCTTTACGGTCACAGGAACATCTAGCCTGACTGTGGACAAATTGACGCTGTCTGGCGGTAACGGCGCGGGTGCGATTTCCAACGGCAACGGCGGCGGCATTTTTGTCGATGGCGGTACATTGAATTTGACCAATTCGACCGTCTCGGGTAATAGTGCAACAACGGGCGGCGGCGGCGGTGTCTATAACTTAGGCGGCACGATGACGGTGACAAATTCGACGTTCTCCGGCAATTCATCTAACGCAGGTGGCGGGATTGCTAATACCGGAACGCTGACGCTGGTCAACGCGACCCTTTCGGCGAATTCGGGTGGCTCGAGCGGCGGCGGCATCCATAATGTTGGTACGGCGAATTCTAAGAATTCGATCATCGCCGGAAATGCTGCTTCCGGTAGCCCTGATTTCTCAGGCACGCTCACTTCACAGGGTTACAACATCATCGGCACCTCCACCGGTACAACGGTTGAGGGCGATACGACGGGCAATCAGCTAAATGTGAACCCGCAGCTCGCTCCGCTCGGGTATTACGGTGGGCCGACCTACACGCATCCGCTGACGTCGGCATCGACGGCGATAAACCCGGCAAGTTCGAACGGCGCACCGGCGACGGATCAACGCGGTGCCGTACGTGTGGGAACCGCGGACATCGGGGCATTTGAGCTGAACAACACGCCGAACAGCGGTAATTTCGTTGCACCTTTGCCAGGCGGCTCGTTGCTGGTCGGGTATAACTTTGTCATCGCTCCCAATAACGGGGCATTTACTTACACTTTAACGGCAGGATCGCTGCCGCCGGGCATTACCCTGCAGTCGACACCTCTTGCTCCGAGCAACGTGATCGCGTTGACAGGTACGCCGACATTCACCGGAACGTACAATTTCACGATCACCGCGAACAACGGAGCGGCCTCGAACGCAACTAATTACCGGATGGTGGTGATCGGACCGACGGCGGCAGATGTATCGATTTCGGGTCGCGTCTCGACAGGCGAGGGCCGCGGTATCCGCGGTGCACGTGTGACGGTTACGGGCAATTTGCTTGCATCGCCGATCACTGTCTCCACTGGTGTCAACGGACGCTACTCCATTCCGGGCCTGACAGCGGGCGAGACCTATGTCGTTACCGTGAGTGCACGACGGTTCTTCTTTGAATTACCAAGCCGCGTCATCACACTTACGGATAATGTCGCCGACGCTGACTTTACCGGTACGACGGGCAATAGCCGCGATCAATAACCGCCAAGCGAATCTTTCGCTTGGATAAAACTAAAGGCTAAAGAAAAATAGGAAAAATTGGGTCAGAGATTTGATATTACGATTCGGAAAAGAAATGCGAATCCGGGAAATTCGGGTCTGAGTCAATTTGAACAAAGGAACGAACGTTGTTTGGGGGGCGTGGAGATTGAGAATTCTCTCGCCTATTTTACAACCATCGTCCCGGTTCCTTCGTCCGTAAAGACCTCAGCTAAGATAGCGTTGCGGGTGGTGCCGCTGACGACGTGGGCTGATCCGACGCCGCGTGCAAGCAGCGCAATGAGATTTTCGAGCTTTGGGATCATGCCGCCGGTGGCTCGGCCTGAATCGATCATGTGGCGTGCATCTTCGACGGTCAGACGTGAGAGTTTTGTATCCTCGTTGCCTTCGTCGAGGTAGATGCCGTTGACGTCGGTGAGTAGGATGAGCTTTTCGGCACCAAGATTGGCGGCGATCTCGGCGGCAATGGTGTCGGCGTTAATGTTAAATATCTTGCCGTCATCATCCGCCCCGAGCGATGAGATCACCGGCAAATAGCCGCTGTCGAGTAGAGTATTTAGCAGCGATACATCGATCTCGACAACATCGCCGACGTGTCCAAAATCTATTGTCTCCGTCTGTCCCGTCTGTTTATTAACGACGTAGCGTGTCATCATCAGTCACGCGGCGGCCTTCGATAACGGTTTGAACGACGCCGAGCTTTTGGGCAAGCTCTGTAAGCTGTTTGCCGCCGCCGTGGATCACACAGACGCGGATGCCGACCTGGTGCAGCAGGGCAAGCTCCTCGGCCAGGGACGCAAGATTTTCTTTGTCCTCGGTGACTTTGCCCGAAAATTTGACGACAAAGGTCTTGCCCTGAAATTTTTGTATATAGGGCAGCGATTCGCGTAAGAGGTCAAGTGTGTCTTGATTCATATTTTATCGGCTCGGCGGCCAACGGTATTTAGTCAAAAGCAGGTCATAATTTCGCGAACACCCTCCGCGAATAGCTTCGAGAACATAGACGGGCTCGTAATTATCGGCCCACACTTTCAAGAGATAAGGCACGTCATCCATTTCGTAAGTTCGAAATGAGAATGAATCTCCTTTGATCTTTCCGGCCAGTGCGATAGGCTCTTCGCGGTAAACACCGACGACCGGCTGCTCAAACATCTTGGGGTCATAGTCTTTGACAAATTTTTCAGCGTGGTCAGAACGAACCAGTTTGGGACGCATCCACCAACGCGAAAAATAGACCTCGTCGAGAGGAAAAAATGTCGTGCTCAGATACTCGGCGACAAATTCGACTTTTCGCAACGTCCCGTTTTCGTTCTTGTATCTGATCGGCGATGCCGGATAAACTTGGTACTGCGGGTTGACCGCACTCAGGCCATTTCGCACATAAATGTTGATCTGGTTAGTGCCCTGACCGCAAAACTGTGCCTGTAATTTGGTGCCGGCAGCGGCGAATGACAAAGTGACAATGAATAATAATATTAGATCTTTCATGCCATTTGAACGCAAGATCGCGGTAAAACTTGCGGCACTCAAGACGCTAACAGCTTGCTCATTATCGCCTTTTGGATGTGCAGCCGATTCTCAGCCTCATCGATCACCACCGAACGCGTAGAATCGATCACGCCGTCCGTCACGATCACATTTCGCCGAACCGGTAAGCAGTGCATAAATATCGCATCATTTGTTCGCTCCATCTTTGCCTCGTCAACGATCCAGTCGTTTCTGAGGGATGCCCTATGCTCAATATCTTTGTCCGTGTCTCCGTAAAACTGTTTTCCGCCCCAGCTCTTGGCATACACGGCCTCAACATCATCGAACGCTGTCGTGACATCGTTGGTAAATTCGACGCTCCCACCGTTGGCAGCAGAATACTGTTCGATCTCGGCAACCAACTCTTC
This sequence comes from Pyrinomonadaceae bacterium, assembly GCA_044228425.1. Taxonomy (GTDB): domain Bacteria; phylum Acidobacteriota; class Blastocatellia; order Pyrinomonadales; family Pyrinomonadaceae; genus OLB17. Next base: position 4,536 of record JBGAUY010000048.1, read on the forward strand.
GTCCAGCTCATAACCCGTCGGATGAGCGATCCGCAGATCGTGGCCAAACTGAGCGGCAGCCAACGCAAAGCTATTTGGCACTGCCATCGGCAGCGGTTTCGGGTGCCACGCCCAAGTCAGCAGCACCTTTTTCTTCGCGGGACCAAGCTCCTCGCGGATCGTCATCATATCCGCCATCGACTGACATGGATGATGCATCGCAGATTCGAGATTGATGACAGGGACGGTCGCGTATTTTTCGAAAGCCGCGAGGATCGGATCGGCCCGCTCGGTTTCCCAGTCTTTGAGTTCGGCAAACGTCCGCACACCGATCGCCGAAACGTAACGTTCAAGCACACGAACAAACTCCGCGAGATGCTCGGTCTTGTTGCCATCCATGACAACACCGTCGCGATGCTCCAGAGTCCACGACGACCCGCCAGGTTCAAGGATCACTGCGTTGCCGCCAAGCTCATAAATGCCGACCTGCATCGAGGCTCTCGTGCGCAAGCTGGGGTTAAAAAAGACAAGTGCGATCGACTTACCTGCAAGCGGTTTGTCGGATCGCACGCTAGCTTTGAACTGCATCGCCGACTCGATCAGCTTATCAAGCTCAGCGCGGCCAAGGTCAGATGTTTTTAGATAATGGTTCACGATTTCAAAACCTCGACCAGCATATCGATCTCGTCCTTGCTGACCATCAACGGCGGCAATAGCCGTAAGACATTCGGATCGCTAGACGTGCCGGTGATTATTTTCTGTGACAGGAGTTTATTATGTATTGGACCGCATGGTTGTTCAAACTCAATACCAAGCAAACAGCCTTTGCCGTGGACAGCTTTGACGCTGGCACCTCCGGACAGGGAATCACGCAGATATTTCTCAATGTGTTCGGCGTTCGCGATCATATCATCGTCCTCGATCGCCTCGAGGGTCGCCAAAACCGCTGCCATCGCGAGCATCCCGCCGCCAAACGTGGTGCCGAGATCGTTCGTTTTGATTTGAGCTGAAACGCTGTCATTAACAAGACACGCTCCAACAGGAACACCGCTGCCGAGAGATTTCGCAAGCGTGATAAGATCCGGCACCACGCCGTCAGCGTGCTCGCTACCGCTGAAGAACCAGTTTCCCGTCCGACCGATCCCGGTTTGTACTTCGTCAAAGATCAGTACTATCCCAAGCTCATCGCATATCTGCCGTAAGCCCGAAAAGAATTCCGGCAATGCCTCCCGAACGCCTGCCATCGACTGTATCGGTTCAAGAATGATCGCCGCCGTCTCACAGTTAGCAACAGCACGTACGCTCTCTATATTTCCAAACTCAGCCGACACATGGCCGGGAACATTGGGTTTGCCGATATCACGATACTTGCCAAGAAATGTAGCCGAGATCGAATCGGACGTCCGACCGTGAAATCCGCCCTCAAACGAGATCACCTTTTCCCGGCCCGTCGCCATCCGCGCGATACGCATCGCGTTTTCGTTGGCCTCAGTGCCGGAATTACAAAAGAACGCTTTGGTAAGGCCGCTAGGAGCAATCGAAACAAGTTTCTCGGCCGCCTTTGCACGTATCTCGGAATAAACAAGATTCGAGTAAAACAAAGCTTTCTCAGCCTGTTCCTGTATCGCCCTGACAACATGAGGATGCGAATGCCCGGTCGCACAGACCGCATGACCGCCATACAGATCGAGATATTTTTCGCCTTCGCTCGTCCATACCCAAACGCCGGAGCCGCGCTCGACAGCAATATCCATCTTGGCGTATGTCGCGAGCTGAAACTCGTCCTCTTGATGTTTGATCTCAGTAAAATTCATTTTCTAAACTCTTCGGTCGAGAAACTCCGACGGACGATCACTGATGCTATATGCCAATGTTTGAATGCTCGCGGCGTCCGCCTTATAAGCCTCAACCTCTTCGTCAGTAAGCTTGATCTTTATCGTAAAAACAGCAACGGTACCGCAAACGACGTCGAGAAAATACTCATCTGTCTCGTCATCATGCTCAAAAATGTAGAACCAATTTTCTTCCGCGATCTTGTGCAGCATTTATGGATTTGTTCCCACCATCCTCAGCCCGGTCGTCTCGTCTAGGCCAAACATCAAATTCATGTTTTGTACAGCTTGCCCCGCAGCCCCTTTTACAAGATTGTCGATAGCCGAAAATACAACCACTTGGCTACCGCTGGCATGAACCGCAACATCGCAAAAATTCGTTGTCTTGACCCAGTTGATATCAGGCGAACCGTCGACCAAGCGGACAAAGAACGAGTCTTTGTAAAAATGAAGGTATAAATTCTTCAAATCCTCGTTAGAAAGCTGCACATTTGTTTCGAGATAGCACGAAGCAAATATCCCGCGCGCGACCGGCAAACTGTGCGTCATAAATACAAACTCGCTGCCAAAATCGCCAACCTCGCGTAAATGTTGCTCGATCTCCGGCACGTGCTGATGTGTAAACGGTTTGTAGGCGTAGAAAGAATTCATCCGTTGCGGATGGTGAGTGTTTGCGGCCGCCTTAGCACCCGATCCGCTTGAGCCGGTTTTGGCATCTACAATGACCTTACCGGTAAGCATTCCACTTTTGACTATAGGAGCAAGGGCGAGTAGCGTCGCGGTCGCAAAACACCCCGGATTGGCGATGTATTGAGCATTGTGAATCGCTTTGCGATTTGTCTCGGTCAGGCCGTAAACGAACTTGGTTTGCAGATCGGCAGCGGTGTGATCAAGCTTGTAAAACTGCGTAAAGATTTCTGTGTCATCAATACGGAAATCACCCGAAAGGTCGATGACCTTTATATGCGGCAATAGCTGCGGGACGAGATCGAGAGCCTGGCCGTGCGGCAGGGCAAAGAAGGCAACGTCAATATTGGCTAGTGTCGAAAGATCATCAGGTGCCCTTTCAAAGTGAAGGTCGGTCCGCCCGAAAAGATTTTTATGGACCTCGCCGATAGCCTTACCGGCGTGTTCGTTGGCGGTGACTAATACGATCTCAGCGTTTGGATGAAACAGCAAAATGCGGAGCAGTTCGCTCCCACCGTAGCCGGAGCCGCCAAATATTGCAACGCGGATCATGTTAGTTTCGCTCAAGCCGCTACCTCCGCAAGTCGAGTTGCGTTTTGAACCAATGCAAATAACCTTGCGCCATCACGACGAGCATTTCCGGCGGGGAGGCCGAAATGCTCTTTGATATAGTCTTCGCCCATTTGTGAATCGGTAACTGACCCAGCAATGACATCAATGCCGATGCCAAACTTTTCCATCACCGCTGCTCCACCGATTACACCGACATAATCCGACGCACAGAAAACAAACGATGATATAGCTTGCTGTATCTCGGCATCGTGTAGCACCGCATCGACGGAATATCCGCCAACGATACCGTCGCCGAGCTCGACAATGATCAGATCAGGGTCGAACGTATTGAGATGATTGATTATTGCTTTGGCAATCGAAGCGAGATCATCGTGGTCAACTGTAGAGGGAAGTCCGCAATCGAGAAAACTCGCAGTTGCGATAGCTCCGTTATCCTGCATATGGAGCGTGTCCCGCAGACAAGCGATGCCCGAAAGTTTTGCCGCCGCGACTCGAAGCCCGCTGTTAGCCGCTTGTTTGATGATCTCGGTCGCCGCAACAGTCTTGCCGGAGTTCATACACGTCCCGGCGATCATTATGACTTGAGCTGTCGGGGAAAGTTTATTGACAGGGATGAGAGCACCATCACCAATGTTGATAGCCCGCTCGCTTTCATCGCACGCGACGCCAATAACTTCGACCTCGATCGCATCAGAAAATGACGAATGATGTCCTTTGCACACCCCTATTACGCCGCCCATATTGAGCAGGTGTAAGCGGTCACCCGCTTTGACGGTTTGCGGGACTTCGCCGACAAAACCTTTCAATGCCCGCCGTTTTCCTAAAGCTCCAAGTAATACATCGCCCGTATTTATCTTTGCCAACCGCCCGGACGGAAGTTCGAGATTGCCATAAGTAACACTTTCCGAAAGCGCCCGCACCGCGACGATATCACCCACCGCTGGACTGATCTCATCGGTTATCACAGCGACCGCCCGTCCGAGCGCAAGCCTCGAAACCACCGATCCCATTTTTTCGATCTCAACAAATTTCATATCGTCCGCCGTCATTCAGCAAATAAATTCCATATCTTCGCTATCGCCGACGCCTGAGTCTCCGCGTTTGAAACAGCAATAAAGATCGTGTCGTCCCCCGCGATCGTACCAACGATCTCGTTAATTTTAGCCGCGTCTATACGAACTGTTATGGCCGAAGCAAGCCCCGGATCACATTTACCGACGACAAGGTTATCACCGGCAGGTATCAGGGACTTCAGACCATATCTCATTGCACCAGGAGAAACCGACGGCAATTTATAGACACCATCGTGCTTGGTGATCCCAAGCTCCTCCAGATCGCGGGAAACACTCGCCTGAGTCACAACAAAGCCTCCCTGACCGAGTTTTTCAGCAAGCAGATCCTGCCTTGATATCCGTTCAGAGCCGATGAGTTTGATTATGAAATTCTGTCTTTCTTTCTTTTGCATACAAAGAGTTGCATATGCCGATTTAACGCATAAACAAGCTATCTGATGCATAATATACATCACGAGATGCATTTATACAAGGAATATGTAATGAATATTTAACCCGCTTAGAACAAGGCTAGTTTTATGCGGAGGAATTTTTTGGGATTCTGACGAAAATCGTAGAGGAGCTTTGTGCCTTCGCTCGTGAATTGATTTACGTTCGAGGCGGTCTGGTTGATGCTATTGTAGAGGGTTTCATCGGTGACAAATTTACCAAGTGTGCCTTTTCCAGCTTGAGCGTCTGCAAGGATAGCGTCGAGCCGCGTGGACATCGAGTTAAATTTCTCGATCGCGGTCCGTGCGTCTTCGTAAAGTTTTTCGTCTTTTAGTAGTTTTCCTGCAGAGCCTTTACCGTCTTTGAGATCAACGGTGATCGATTTAACATCCTCAGCGATCTCATTGATCTTAGCCGCAGACTTTCTTAGGTCAGCAATAGCATCGCGGGCATCGTTATAAAGAGCATCGTCATTCACGAACTTACCCGCAGTACCGCGGCCATTCTTAACATCGGCAGCGATCGATTCAAGATTGGCTACCGTTTTATTAAGACTGTCATAAAGCGCGGGGTCATTTACCAGTTTTCCGGCCGTACCCTTGCCTGAATTTATCTTTTCGATAGTATTCTTTGCTTCATTAATGGTTGCGTTCAAACTTTCATAAAGAGCCTCGTCATTAACGATGCGTCCGAGCGTGCCTTGGCCATTGTTCGCTTTTTGAAGGATCTCGTTTGCAGGAACCGCAAGTTTATTGATCTGCGCAAGTAGATCGTTACCGGTCGATGTGAGCTGATTTAATGACGCAGACGCAGTTGAGGCAAGGACCGCATTGTCGCCTACCGGCTGCCCCTTGGTAGTGCCGGGGACGATGTTGATCATCTTGTCGTTAGCCAAGATCGAGGTGGCGACAAGCTGGGCTGTTGAATCGGTGCGGATCAATTCTGTGATCGGCTTTTTATCAAGCTGCTGCACAACTAAAAAAGTCGCCTCAACGCGTTCGCCATTTGGAGCGTCAGGCGGAAGGAACACAACCTCCTCGACCTTACCGATCTTAACACCTGCGAGTTGCACATCCCCGCCGGCACGAAGACCATCCGCGCTGACAAAGCGGGCCTTGAGCCGCATTCTTTTCTCAAACGGGTTGAAATCTCCGCTCGAATTGAGGATCAGAAAACCCGTGACCACGAGCGCCGCAAACATGAAAATACCAACGCGTAGCTCGCTAAATGTAAGTTTCTGATTGCTTCTAGGCATTTATTTTCCTCTCAGGAACCTGCGAATATAAGGGTCTTCGGCCTTTCGCAGTTGCTCATCCTTACCGCTAAAGATGATATCGCCTTGTTTGAGCATTATCACCTCTGTATTGAGCAAGCACAACCGCTCGCCCTCGAGCTCAAAATGCACTTCACCGGCACGGTCAAGCGTCGCATATTCTGATGACAAATATTCGAGATTATTCATCTCGTGCGTTACAAAAATAGATGATACATCTTCGAGGTCGCGAAGTTTAATCGCCAGCTCGCAAATGGTGCGCGCAGTAGGCGGGTCCAGCCCCGCAGTCGGTTCATCAAATAGAACGATGCTAGGGTTGCCGACGAGTGCTCTCGCGATGCCGACGCGGCGTCGCATACCGCCCGAAAGCTCCGATGGCATCTTGTCGATAGCGTCTTCAAGGTTTACGAATTGCAGCATGCGGACAACCTCGTGCTCAACCTCATCTTCGTCCACATTTTCTTCGTGAAGCCGATAGGCGACGTTCTCGTAAACGGATAGGGAATCGAACAACGCCCCTTCTTGAAAGACCATGCCGATATTCTTTCGTATCCGCATCATTTCCTGATCGTCAAAGCCTGTGACGTCTTCGCCGTCGATCAGAATTTCGCCCGCGTCAGGCTTTAACAAACCGAGGATAAGATTGATGATCGTCGATTTGCCGCTACCTGAGCCTCCAAGAACGATCTTGGTTTCGCCTCGTCTGACCGTAAAACTGATGTTGTCAAGGATCACTTGATCATCAAATGCCAGGTCCACATTACGAAATTCGATCGCAGGCAGCGCAGTTTCTCCGGACAGGGTTTCGCCGGTCTCATATGCCTGATGGTGATGGACACCTTCGATGTCTAAAGTCATACAACGATCCTTTATCAAAAAATGGTAGCGCTGAACAAACTCTGCAATAGGCCGACCCCCACAGTACCGCCCTTCGTATTAAGACCTTTATAACATGAGACCAAGCCGATGATCCCGCCAAAAATAATAGGTTTGACCATACCGCCAATGATATCGGTCATCGCGATACCAACCTTTGCAGACTGTATGTATAGATTTGGGTCAAGACCATATATCTGCTTGGCGACCAAACCTCCGCCTACGATACCCACAAGATCGGCAGAAAATGTAAGCAGCGGTAACGTAATGAGAAGCGCTATGATGCGGGGGGTGACGAGTTTGCGTACCGGCGATGTCCCGAGTGCACGCATCGCGTCGATCTGTTGCGAGACGACCATCGACCCCAACTCGGCAGATATCGCCGAGCCTACCCGGCCGGCCACCATCAAGGCTGTTAGTACCGGCCCGAGTTCACGAATTAACGAGGTAGCTACGCTTTGTCCGGCGCTGCTCTGTGCCCCATAGTATTCGAGCGTAGGAAAGGCTTGAAGGACGAGGACGCCTCCGGTAAAAAAGCCGGTGAGCGAAACGATACCAAGCGATCCTACACCAATCCGATCCATCTGTTCGATGGTCTCTTTGAAATAACGCGGCCCCTTCCACAGGCCTTTTACCGAGCGCCATAAAAGAAAGGTGATCTCTTGCACTCCGGAAAGAAATTTCGCGATAAAGTTCATCGGTTAAGTAGCTGGAAACTTTGACTGCTCAAGGATATAACGAACCCAAACAAAACTTCAAACAAGCAAAAAGGCCGAACGTATTTGTTCGGCCTCTGGTCAAATCAGTCGGATTCCCAAACGGGATGCTATTGCGGCTTTTGGATGTTTGCCCTAATGACAGGACGCGTCTGCCGCGGGGCAAATGCATCGCCAGATCGATTTGCATCCTTGCGGCCAGCGTTCCGTTTCTCGATGTTTTCCCTTACTTGTTCAAATCGCTGTCGTATTTCACGAAATCGTACCAGCTGTTCAGGCGTGAGTATCTTACGCACTGAAAGCTCATTCATAAATCTGATTCGTGCAACATCGGCTTGTGCAAGTTGCAGCTCTTTTAATCGTGCTTGTACGTCCGTATCATTTACCTGATCGGCATAGATCGCCTCATCCAGACTCCGATTTGCCTCACGCAGACGCTGTTGTGCAGCATCCATCAGCGGCTTTCGCTCCATATTCATCCGACGGATCTGCTGGACCTGTTCGCGCGACAAACCGAGCTGACGCAAGGCATTTGTACGAATATCCGGCTGTTGATTAGCACCCTGATTTTGGCCGTCCTGAGGTTCGACAGGTTTGGTCTCCTGTGCAAAGCCTGCTGATACAAAGACCAGCACAGCTAGCGATAATGCCACGACCCTAAAATAATTAATGGTTTTCATAAAGTTGCAGCGGGTTTATTCCGCTCCTCCTTCGTCAAAGAGATCCGAAAGACGCAAAGATTTGTCATCGGTATCGTCGTAATTGGTCAAGGCCGGTGCCTTTGCGGTCGTAGCCGATGGATCGCGGGCCGCCTTATTATTTGGCCGTTGAGAAACGGTTGTTACCGCCCTTTCATTTCTCGGACGTTGTGCGTTAAACGAAGCCTGTAATAGAGGCGTCTGACGATCATCGGTATTTCCGACTACAACGTTCTCAGTTTCATTCCTGACCGGATCCGGTACTTGAACTTTATTATCCGGAGTCACAACCGGCGGGACAGCGACATCGGTCGATGTATTTGAGGCCATTTCCTGACCGCCGCCAAAATAATTCACCGCAACAAATCCAAGGCCAATGCTTACGATCAGCCCAGCGGCGACAGTAGCCGCAGCCGGCCAGCCCGAAAGCGTCAACAGATCGCGAAGCCCAGCAAAAAATCCGATCGCCTCTGCTTTCTCGTGGTAGGGGATCACGATGTTAGGCGTTGGCAAATGGGCAAATTCCTCTTTACGCCACTCATACATCGAAAAACGCGCATTCGAAATGCCGGCAAATTCGTCAGTACAGACGGTGCAGTCCATCAAATGCTGTTCAAATTCACTACGTTCGGGTTCGCCGATCTCGTCGTACATATACGAAACGATCTCGTCCGTAAATTTGCATTCGTTTTTATTGCAGTTATCTAACATAACTAAACCACCTCGACCGGCGTTCTTTCTAACCTCATCTTTAACTGTTTCAGCGCCGTATAAAGCCTGCTTTTTACCGTGCTCAGCGGCAAGTCGAGCGTTTCTGAGATCTCCTGAAACGTCATCTCTTCAAATTCTTTCATCACGACCACCTGCCGCAGATCGGTCGGCAAAGCTCCGACCGCCTGCCGGATAAGATTGGTTCTCTCTGCCTTTTCAATCGTACGTGCAGGGGATAATAGAGGCGAGGCGACAAACACCCTTTCTTCCGATCCGTCCTCGGTGTCAAAAAAATCTTCTGCACGGGTCCGCTGTCGGCGTTTTATCGTCAGACACTGATTGACCGCGATTCGATGCAGCCACGACGATACTTTGGCTTCGCCACGAAAATTTTTCAAATTACGATACGCAGCGATAAAAGCCTCTTGAGCGGCGTCGCCGGCGTCATCTTCGCGTCCGAGCATACCAAAGCAGAGAGCGAATATCTTACGCTCCCATCGTCTAACGATCTCGCCGAAGGCATCCGGGTCCTGTCCGACCGCTAATTCGACTAACTGCTCATCAGTTCTGGTTTTATACATCAAGCTCGTGTCTAAACGCCGCTCCGGCACGAGAATCATATCTCAAATAACGTCCAAAATGCGAAACTTTTCGCAGTCAATTACTTAGACGGTCAAAGTGATGGAAAAGTCGAATAAATTCATACTTAACGCAGCAAATAACAACCGCGAAATGAACGAATCTGACGTAAAGCTTTCGCTTTCGCCATTTTCGCTCATTTCGCGGACTATTTTTCCAACTTTTTGACCTGTTAATAGGCCTTTGCGAAAACAACTCGTTTGCTTGAATCTGCACCCGAGTAGATGCACTTTCCAGCTTCCATTGTCGAAACAAGCGGGATGCAGCGGATCGTCGCTTTGGTTTCTTCCTTTATCTTTTCCTCGGTCTCGGCGGTTCCGTCCCAATGTGCCATAACGAAGCCGCCGCGTTCGATCTGGGCTTTGAAGTCGTCCCAGGTGTCGACCAGGAAGGTGTTTTCCTCGCGGAAGGCGAGTGCTTTCTGGTAAATGTTGGTCTGGATCTCATCGAGCAGAGCTTTGACGTGTTCGACGATGCCGTCGATCGGCTGCGATTCCTTTGTGAGCGTGTCGCGGCGTGCGACTTCGATCGTACCCGCTTCGAGATCGCGATTTCCGAGGCCCAGACGAATCGGAACGCCTTTTAATTCATACTCGGCAAACTTCCACCCGCTGCGTTGATTGTCGGCGTCGTCGTATTTGACCGAGATGCCGGCAGCTTTTAGTTCCTCGACGATCGGGTTGACCTTTTCGCTGATCGCGGCGAGTTCCTCGGGAGTCTTGTAGATCGGAATGATAACGACCTGTATAGGAGCAAGCTTCGGCGGAAGTACGAGGCCCTGATCGTCCGAGTGGGCCATGATCAAGGCTCCCATCAGACGTGTCGAAACGCCCCAACTCGTCGCCCAAGCATATTCCTGCTCGTTTTCTTTGTTGACGAACTTCACGTCGAAGGATTTGGCAAAATTTTGCCCGAGAAAATGCGAAGTCCCGGCCTGCAAAGCTTTGCCGTCCTGCATTAAAGCTTCGATGCAGTAAGTTTCGATCGCTCCGGCGAAACGTTCGTTTGGCGATTTAAGGCCGCGAAGCACAGGAACGCCCATCCATTCCTCGGCAAACGTCGCATAAACGTCCAACATTCGCTCAGTCTCTTCAATCGCTTCCTGTTCGGTCGCGTGAGCGGTGTGGCCTTCCTGCCAAAGGAATTCTGTCGTGCGCAGGAATAGACGCGTACGCATTTCCCAGCGGACGACGTTACACCATTGGTTGATAAGCAACGGCAGATCGCGCCACGACTGGATCCAATTTTTGTACGTGTTCCAGATAACGGTCTCGGAGGTTGGGCGGATGATCAATTCTTCCTCGAGCTTTGCGGCCGGATCGACGATCAGGCCTTTGCCATCGGGATTGGCTTTGAGACGATAATGCGTGACGACCGCACATTCCTTCGCAAAGCCTTCGGCGTGCTCTTCTTCCTTTTCTAGGAACGATTTAGGCACGAAAAGAGGGAAGTACGCATTGACGTGGCCCGTCGCTTTGAACATGTCGTCCAATGCACGCTGCATCTTTTCCCATATCGCAAATCCGTATGGTTTGATGACCATACAGCCGCGCACCGCCGAGTTTTCAGCGAGGTCAGCACGTTTTACGATCTCGTTATACCACTCGGAATAGTTTTCCGATCTTTTAGGAAGTCCTTTTGCCATAAAATCCTTTGCAACAGAGATAACAGAGATCGCTGAGGTAAAACGATAATAATAAGGCAATTTAACGTTACTTACAATTTCTGCCTCATTACTGAGCTCTTTTGCTCAGTTTTCTCTGTGGACTCTGAGGCTAATATGTTATTATCCGGTTTTTATGAGCGATTTCTCTCTGGATCTCCAGGACACGGCCACTGCATTTGCGGATAAAACTGATTCGCAGCTAAAAGAAAAGTACAAGCTCTTTAAAATGCTAAACTCGCCGTTCTTAAATGCGATCGGAACAGCGGCAACGAGGTTTGCGTTATCGATCGGACTGCCGGTCCAAGGGCTTATTAAAGCTACGATATTTGAACAATTTTGCGGCGGCGAAACGATCGAAGAATGTGAATCGACCATCGAAACGCTCGGGCGATCAAATATCGGTACTATCCTCGATTATGCGATCGAGGGTAAGGTAACCGACGAAGATTTTGACCGTACAAAAGACGAGATAATCCGGACGATCGACCGGGCTAAGGACGATCCGAACATACCATTTTCAGTCTTTAAGGTCACGGGCATCGCAAGGTCACGGGCATCGCGCCTCTCGGCACACTCGAACGCCTCAGCAATAAAAAGAAACTCGACGCAAAAAGCCAAGCAAAATGTGAACGGATCCACAACCGGGTCGCCGAGATATGCGAATTCGCATATTCGGTAGGCCAGCCCGTGTTTATCGATGCTGAGGATTCCTGGATACAGGATGCGATCGATAGACTGGCGACCGAGATGATGGAACGGTTCAACCGCGAAAGGGCGATCGTTTACAACACCGTTCAGTTATACCGAACGGACCGGCTGCAATTCCTAAAAGATTCCCGGCGTCAGGCTAAAGCTGATGGCTATATCTTTGCAATTAAACTTGTCCGCGGTGCTTATATGGAAAAAGAACGGGAACGTGCCGCTGAGATGGGCTATCCGTCGCCGATCCATGAGACCAAAGCCGATACTGACGCCGATTACGATGCGGCATTAGAATATTGTTTGCGGCACCACAAAGACATGGCGTTTGTCGCCGCCACTCACAACGAAGCCAGTACAAAGAATCTCGCCGAACGCATGGAGGAATACGGGATTGCCACGGATCACCCAAACATTTTCTACTCGCAGCTCTATGGCATGGGAGACAATATTTCCTATGTTTTGGCTAAGGATGGATATAATGTCTCGAAATACGTCCCGTACGGGCCGGTCGCGGATGCCGTACCTTATCTGATGCGCCGGGCCGAAGAGAATTCCTCTGCCGCCGGACATGTAAGCCGCGAGCTTGAAATGATAGGAAAAGAATTAAAACGGCGAAAACTTTAACGGAGTGTAAAGGCACTTGACTCGTTTTAAGGGGTTTTGCTTTGATATGACCACTGTTCCTTATGTTCTGTCCAAAATGTGGAAAAGCTGACCAATCTGCAGAAACTTACTGCCGGCAATGCGGTACGTTTTTACCTGATCTCTCAAAACCTACAAAACGCGAATCCCCACCCGAAGAAAATATTAAGGTCAACACGGTTCTGTCCATGATGACCGTGATCGTCAGTTTTACGCTGGCAATTTTGCTGTATATCTTTTTGGGATTTCGCGAAACTACGCATCCGCTGATATACGTGACCGCAGGGTTGCTGTTGGCGATGGGAGCTTGGCACATACAGACTTTTATCCGGACTCGACGATTAAAAAGGCAATGGAAAACGCGTATGAATCCTGTCGACAGCGAGCCTATCGGAATCGGATCGCCAATTTCCGGAAAACAATTAGAAACGCCGGATTTTGAGAATATTGTTCCCGCCAGCGTTACCGACCGCACCACCAAACACCTCTCCGAAAAACCTAGTTCATCTCAGTCCTAATAGCAGACGGATTGATTTATCTGACACTTCACGACTCGGGTCGCTCCGCCATGCCGCTAAAGGTGCAGTCTCAGCTTCGTTGAGTGGAATATTCACGATCTTTGCGACCTGTGTGCTCTCGAACGCTCTGGTTGATAGAGCGAGGTGCGATCGGCTCATGCTGAGAGCATCGCCGCTGCCGATAGCCGCTTCTGCCATATCAACATCCAGGTAAAAGTCATTATAAGCCGTGAGATGCCATATTTTGTCCTCATCACGCCCGTCGATCGCAAGCAAGCGAAGCAAGGCATACCCAGCTTCTAATTGAAATACTAAAAAATCACCCGGCTGAAAATTTTGCGACATATTTCGAGATTAGCATACGGACAGCTATTGAATATAAAATCAGTTAATATGGATCTATCAATTGACCCGCAGACACTATTAAACATCGCGATCGAGGAGGCTCGAAGGGGACTTTCTGAAGGTGGCATCCCGATCGGGGCCGCACTGTTTGACGGCAAAGGCAAATTACTCGGACGCGGGCGTAACCGCCGTGTGCAAGAAAATGATCCGTCTGTTCATGGCGAGACGGATGCGTTTCGCAAGGCAGGACGCCAGCGAAGCTACCGCGACACGATAATGGTCACGACGCTCGCTCCGTGCTGGTATTGTAGCGGCCTAGTCCGACAATTCGGCATAGACACCGTCATTGTCGGCGAATCACAAACATTTCACGGCGGGATCGATTGGCTCCGCGAAAACGGGATAAACATAATCGATCTCGATTCGAACGAATGCAAAGAGATCCTTGCCTCGTACATCAACGAGCATCCCGAAGTTTGGAATGAGGATATAGGCGAATAGATTATGCCCATAAAAATAAATGCCGCCGAAGCGGTTGAGATCATAAATTCCGGCGACCGCGTATTTATACATGGAGAGGCTGCCGCCCCGCAAACCTTGATCCGCGCAATGACGGACCGTGCGGACGAACTTAAGGACGTCGAAATAGTTCATCTCCACACAGAGGGTGCCGCGCCGTATGCCAACCCGGAGCATTCCGAAAGTTTTCGCGTCAATGCATTTTTTGTCGGCTCTAATGTCCGACCGGCAGTAAACGAGGGCCGTGCAGACTATATCCCAGTTTTTCTTTCGGAGATTCCCGCCCTATTTAGAAAACGGGTTCTGCCGATCAATGTCGCTTTGATAAATGTTTCGCCGCCGGATAAGCATGGGTTTTGTTCGCTCGGGGTCTCGGTCGATATCGCCCGAGCTGCGGTAGAGTGTGCCGATCATATTATTGCCCAGATCAATCCACAGATGCCCAGAACCTTGGGTGATTCTTTGGTCCCGTACGCTGATCTCGACGCTGTCGTCGAGGTTGATGACGCTCTCCTTGAGGCTGTACCTCCTGTGCTAACAGAGATCGATCGAGCGATCGGTCGGAATATCGCCGACATGATCGAAGATGGTGCGACGCTGCAGATGGGCATTGGTTCTATTCCGAACGCCGTGCTAGCCTCTTTGACCGGTCACAAAGACCTGGGTATCCACACCGAAATGTTTTCTGACGGCCTTATCGATCTGGTCGAATGCGGCGTCGTTAACGGCTCTAAAAAGGTAAAGCATCCGGGTAAGATCGTGTCCGGTTTTGTTATGGGAACCCGGCGTGTCTATGATTTTATTGATGATAACCAGCAAGTCCTGATGCTAGATATTGCCTATGTCAACGACACGGCCGTGATCCGCCGGAACCCCAAGGCAACGGCGATAAACAGCGCGATCGAGGTCGATCTAACCGGACAGGTTTGTGCAGATTCGATCGGCACCCGCCAATACTCAGGCGTCGGCGGACAAATGGACTTTATCCGTGGAGCGTCGCTGTCTGAGGGCGGGAAACCAATAATTGCCCTCCCGTCTACCACTAGTCGCGGCGAATCCAAGA
>JBGAUY010000007.1:0-97707 GCA_044228425.1 Pyrinomonadaceae bacterium
GAAACGCTCGGCGAAGTTCGGATTCGAAGGGTCAGCCTTCGAAAGCGGCGATATCGATTTTGGATAATCGACAATAAACGTCGGCTGGATCAAATGATGCTCCACATGCGCGTCAAAGGCCGCGATAATATTATTGTCCTCGACCTCACCGCCGGGGGCGTATTTAGCGATCGCATCGAGCATCGAGATCCGCTCAAATTTGCTGAAATCTATCTCGTTCTCACCATATTTCACAACCACATTGCCGTCATTCGCCTTGGCGACCGCGTCTTGGATCATCGTCACGGCGAGATCCATCATCCCGTTCACATCCATGTATGCGACGTAGAATTCGAGCATGGTGAACTCGGGATTGTGGCGTTGCGAGAGGCCTTCGTTGCGGAAATTTCGGTTTAGTTCATAAACTTTCTCGAAGCCGCCGACGACTAGACGTTTGAGATAAAGCTCCGGCGCGACACGTGCATAAAGCGGGATATCGAGCGCGTTGTGATGCGTTTCGAACGGCTTTGCCGCCGCTCCGGTCGCTTTTGGCGTGAGCATCGGCGTTTCGACCTCGATAAATCCGGCGTCGTCGAGAAAGCGGCGGAGTCCGGAAACGAGCTTTGCACGGCGCTCGAAAACTTCGCGGGTCGTCAGGCCTTCGTGTTCGACCTGCAAGGTCGATGCGATCAGATCGGCGTAGCGATAGCGTCGCTGCAATTCGGGGTCGGCGATGCCGTGCATTTTATCGGGCATCGGGAGCATTGCTTTGGCAAGGAATTGGAGTTTTTCGACGTGGACGCTGACCTCACCGGTGTTGGTGACGAACAGGTAGCCCTCGGCGCCGATCAGGTCGCCATGGTCGAGGAGTTGCCACAGAGCCCAGCCGTTATCTTCGTCCAAGCTGTCATTACCGTCATTTTTTATCAGAGCGAGCGGGCCTTTTTTGTTGCAATAGACCTGCAATTTATTGATGCCGTCGGTCAGATGGACAAAATTGCCGCGCGTCGGTGTTGTCAGCCGGCCGGCGATGCGGACGGTGCCGAGAGCTTTTAGTTCTTCGTTGAGAGCATCCTTTTTGTCGGCGGGCGGACGTTCGCCCTCGCCGAGGCCGGCTTTGATCTCTGCCATTCGCGATTCGACCGATGCGATCTTGTCAAAATGTTTTAGCGCCGTGATCGTGTCTTCGCCGCCGCTGATCGCGGAGCGGACAAATTTATTTGGATAGACGTTGCCGACCAAAGCGGCGATCGCCGCAAGCGAAGCTGCACGCGCCTCGGTTTGGTCGTTTTGTTCGATGATCTCGTTAAATGAAGGAATGCTCATAATTGAATCTCTGATTATAGTTAACCGCCCCTATCACAGCAAACATCTCGCGAATATGTCAAAATGAATCTACCGCAGGTGAACGTGCGGCGAGGCATGTGCCCCCGCCCGCGCGTTTTCTGCGGATAGGTGTGTTTTATGGCGAATGAATTCGATCAGTTGGTAAAAGAAATAGCGTCCGGCAAACGGGTCATAAGCCTGAGCGGTCTGACATCGATACCGGCAAAGGCATATATGCTGACAAAGCTGCGCGCTGAGACGGGTAAGCGGTTTGCGGTTGTTACGGAATCGAATCAGGAGCTTGAGGCGTGGGAGTCGGATCTTTCGTTCTTTGAATCCAAACTCCGCGATCCACAATCCGCAATTGTAACTCTTCCATCGTTCGAAGCCGATCCGTATTCGGGCATTTCGCCGCACGCCGAGACGCAAGAACAACGTGCTTTGGGGTTGTGGCAGCTTGCCAATGATAATGGCGAATTTGCTATCCTCACTGCCCGGTCGCTGATACAACGCAGCGTCACACCGGAGGAGATCAAGGCTCTTGGGTGTGTGCTCGTCAGGGACGAGGATATGCCGCCGGAGGATCTTGTCGAGCGGCTGTTTGCGTGTGGATATGTTCGCGAAGAGCCTCTGTTTGGCCCCGGCCAGCTTTCGGTTCGCGGCGGCATCATGGATATCTGGTCGCCGGATGCAGTAAATCCGGTACGAATCGAGTTTTTTGGCGATACGGTCGATTCGATCAGGACGTTTGACGCGGATACTCAATTATCACTCGAACAGCTTACAATTACGTCGATCGCCCCAATGCGTGAATTTGCGGTTACGCCTCAGGATCTCAAAGACTGGGCTTTCTTTGCCGCTGAGCGTTTTGCGGACGAAAGATTTAAACGCAATCTCAAAGACCGCATCGATTTTGCGGCAAATGGCGAGACTTTTTCGGGCTGGGAATTTTTCATGCCTCTGGTCAAACCGCTAACGGCGAACGTATTTGACCATCTAAAAGACCATATTCTCGTCATCGACGAGCCCGTAGCGATCGAACATACGCTCATTAACCTGTACGAAAATCTCACCGCAAATTTTGAGGCGATCACGGAATCGGGCGATGTCGGGCTGGCCCCGAACGATCTTTTTCTGATGCCGGAAGAGTTACGAGATCTGCTGGAAACAAGATCGAGCCTCGAACTACGGGCACTTGGCCGGACAGCGTCGGCGACGGATGAGGAATTTGCCGTTGGCGACGCGACTGATACGGCACCGGTCTTCCTTTTCGCGACGGCTGAAAAGGCGACTGATATTGAGATCCAATCACGTTCGACGCGTAAGTTTCACGGCGATCTGCCGGCGTTTGTCGGTGAATTTGACCGCACGGCGACGATCGTCGTTAATACTCCGGGAATTGCCGAGCGTTTGGCGGAGATGCTTCGCGAATACGACATTTATCTGCCGGTGGATGCGATCCAGATCGGCGGCCTCTCGGGCGGTTTTGAGCTGCCGCCGGACGGCCTGACCATCTACTCGGAGAGTGATATTTTTGGCGAGACCGACCTCGCCGAGACCCGCGGTAGTCGGGATAAGACAAAGCGTTCCAAGAGCAAGCTCGGTGCGTTTATCTCAGATTTTCGTGATCTCAAAGCCGGCGATTTTGTCGTCCATGTCGATCACGGTATAGGGCGGTTCGACGGTTTACAGACCATCGATTCGCAAGGGACGAGCCGCGAATTTATGCTGCTCATTTACACGGACGACGCCAAGCTGTTTGTCCCCGTCGAGCGGATGGATCTCGTGTCGCGGTATTCGTCGGGTGAGGCGACGGCACCGACGCTTGACCGGCTTGGCGGGCTCGGCTGGCAAAAGACCAAGGCCAAGGCAAAACGCGCGATGCGCGATATGGCTGATGAGCTTTTGAAACTGTACGCTGAACGTAAATTAGTGCGTGGACACGCTTTTCCGCCCGACGCTCCTTGGCAGCATGAGTTTGAGGATGCATTTCCCTACGACCTAACCGTCGATCAGGCCTCGGCCATCGAGGACGTCAAGACCGATATGGAAACGCCGACGCCGATGGACCGGCTCATAATCGGCGATGTCGGCTACGGCAAGACCGAGGTCGCGATGCGAGCTGCTTTCAAAGCCGTGATGGACGGCAAACAGGCGGCGATATTGACGCCGACGACCGTGCTTGCGTACCAGCATTACGAGACTTTCAAAAAGCGTTTTGCGGCCTTTCCCGTCAAAGTCGATCTGCTGTCGCGTTTTCGCTCGGCCAAAGAGCAAAAGGCCGTATCAGACGCCGCCGGCAAGGGCGAGGTCGATGTCCTGATCGGAACTCACCGCATCTTGTCAGCCGATGTAAAGCTGCCAAAGCTTGGGCTCGTGGTCGTGGACGAAGAACAGCGTTTTGGTGTCGGGCACAAGGAAAAGCTCAAACAGTGGAAGAAGAAGGTCGATGTGCTTACACTCTCGGCTACGCCGATTCCCCGCACATTAAATATGTCTCTGCTCGGGATGCGCGACATGTCGGTCATCGAAACGCCGCCGCGCGACCGGTTGGCGATCAATACTCAGGTCGTGCAGTTTGCCGAGGGCGTCATTCGTTCGGCGATCGAGCTTGAACTGTCGCGAAACGGACAGATCTTTTTTATCCATAACCGCGTCGAATCGATCGAGGCCATCGCCGCTCTCATCCAAAAGATCGTGCCAAATGCCCGCGTCGCCATCGGCCACGGGCAGATGAACGAAAAGGAAATGGAAAATGTGATGCTCGATTTTATCGATTATAAATACGACGTGCTGGTCGCGACGACCATCATTGAGAACGGCATCGACATCCCGAGAGCAAACACAATTATTATCAACCGTGCCGATAATTACGGTCTCTCGCAGCTTTATCAATTACGTGGACGCGTCGGGCGTTCGAACCGACGGGCGTATGCCTATTTGTTGATACCGAGTGAATTGGAGCTAACGCCGATCGCACGGCGTAGGTTGAGTGCGATACGCGAGTTCTCAGATCTCGGAGCTGGTTTCCGACTTGCGGCTCTCGACCTGGAACTTCGCGGTGCGGGAAATATTCTCGGTGGGCAACAATCGGGACACCTTGATGCGCTCGGATTTGACCTTTATACAAAGATGCTCGAACGCACGATCGCCGAAATGCGCGGTGATGAGATCGCTGACGATGTGAGCGTTTCGATCAATCTGGGCATTGATGTTGCTATTCCAAAAGACTACATCGCCGAGGCGAGCCAGCGGCTGCGAACGTACAAACGCATCTCTTCGTCAGAGAGCGAAGAAGAACTGATGGCGATACACGCCGAGATCGAGGATCGATACGGACGAATTCCCCGCTCGGTCGAGAACCTGTTTGATTACGGCCGTCTGAGGAAGCTTGCCGAGCAGATGGCTCTGGTTTCTGTGGACAAAACGGTGGACGGCATCGCGATCAAACTTGGTGAGCAGGCGCGCGTCTCGCCGGAAAAACTGATGGAGTTGTTAGAAACAAGAGAATATTCGAGCTTTAGCCCTAGCGGTATTTTGCGTATTGCGGTCACGTCCGGCGATCCGATCAAAACCGCGATGGAATGTCTGGCGTTGATCCGCGGGTAATGTTTTATTCCGTGCAGTCGCGATATTCGCCTCGCGGACAATTAAATAATTCGGGTGCGTGATCGATCGTCTGATGTCTGATATTTTGCCAAACAGGCGACGACCAATATTTATCTTTCGTCCAACCGAGGGCCTTGCGGTTTTCCCAGACAAATTTGTATGCGTCATGTTCGTCGTGCCCTTTCAGATGCTCTGCTTCGTGGAGCAGTATTGCGGCCCGCTCGACATCATCCACCGGATACGTAAAAAAATCGGCGTAAAGCGTCATTATCTCAAACGGGAAATTGGTCGCGGCATAAGCATTCTCTTTGGCGACCGATGCGTTTAGCCAGTTGTCGTCACTGCGATAGACGGTCAGGTTTTCGAGGAGAAATGCGTGGCCTGAAAACCCTTTCTCTTTTAATATCGCCGTTGCCCGTCGGACGGAGCTTTTTTGTTCGATCGTCAATGACGATGCCGAAACCACCAGAGAAAAATAAAATCCGAGAACGGCGAAAACGCACACTAACATACATATCACCGCCCGGACCACAAAACCCGAGCGCCGCTTGCGAGAGGGAACATAAACGCTCTCGACCGCGACGAGATCACCCTCGCAACGGGCACATTCGACCGCATCGGGGAAATTTACGAGATGGCAATTTGAGCACTTTTTCTTCATCAGGAGAGCGTAGCTATCGTGCGTTATTGGCACCTTTATTTAAAAACAACTAATAGGTCGCAGTTCCGCGAATCACAGGCTGCGGATACTTTCGGATCACAAGAAACGCGCCAGGGCGTTTCGGCATCAAAACCTAAAGTTGCATAATGTAATGAACGAATAATAAGATTTTACTTCGCGATTTGCGACGAGGAGTTTTTAATGAGATCGATCGGAAATATTTTTATATTTGCATTAATATTTGGTGCAATTAGCGTCACAGCTTTCGCACAGGAAACACAGACCCGCGTCGTTGACGAGGTCGTCGCCCAGGTCAATGACGGCGTCATTACGCTCTCGCGTATCAAGCGTGAGATGAAAGACATCGTCGACGCCGAGGTTCAACAGGGTAAGAAACGCGAAGACGTGCAGAAAATGGTGGACGAAAAGCAGGGCGAGTTGATCGCAAATCTGATCAACGAAGAGCTTCTTATTCAAAAGGCAAAGGAAATGGGCCTAGAAAGCGACATTGAGTCCTCCGTCAACCAACGAATGACGGAAATCATGAAGCAATATAACATGAAAACGGTCGAGGCACTCTACGCCGAAATGGAAAAGAGTGGTGTCAGTCCGCAGGAAATGAAAGACGCGTGGAGAAAACAGGCGACCCGCGACATGGTCCTGCAGCGTGAGGTTGAGGGAAAGGTCTTTTGGGGACTTAGCGGTAAAGAGCTTAAGGATTACTACGACTCGCACAAGGAAAAATTTACAAAGCCCGAAACCATTTCGATCAGCGAACTATTTCTCGGATTTGCCGGACGCGACGAGACAGCGGTGCGCGAAAAGGCCAAACAGCTATTGGCTCAACTGCGGGCAGGCGGAGTCTGGGCAAAGATCGTACAAGAAAATGGCGACACCGGCGTGGTTACACAAGGCACGGGCAAAGCGGAAAAGTTGAATGTCAAGACAATTCCGGATGTGTTAGCAAAGCCGCTTAAAGACGTTAAAGTAGGCGGTTTTACAGAACCTTTTGACGCAGAGCAGCTTGGCGTCGTTATTCTTCGGGTTGACGATAGAGAGGCCGCAAGCAACGAGTCGTTCTTTTACGAAAATGCCGTAAGAGCTGCAATCGCAGGTGAAAAGTTGCCGGCAGAGCGCGTGAAATTCTTTTCAAAACTGCGTGCCGATGCATACATCAAGATCAGCGAAACATATCGTCCGATCGTTTCGCCGATACTATTTGCCGAAGAGCGAAAAGACAAGCCCGGCAACTAACCGCATCATTATGGTAATGAAAAAGGCCGGTTACCCGGCCTTTTTCTATTAGTGAACCAATTCCTTGATCGCAGTATCGTAATGCTCAACTACTTAGGGTCAAACGTGTAAAAGTCAGCTGCAAGGTTTTGATTGTAGAAATATCCGGCAACCTTGATGCTCCACGTGTATTCAAACGTGCCGCTCTGGCTGCTCGAGCCAAATTTACACTTGTATAAATATGGTGCAGTAACACCCTCTACCGTCCTGAAATCACTATAGTCTTCGATCAACTCGAGCTTGGCTCCGGCCTGACGTCCGAGCTGGCCAAACGTGTCCTGTTTTGGCGATATCTCGTGACGATATTCTGAGCGAACGTGATTGAACGTCTCAGCGTCGATAAATAGCCGCAAGGTAAACTCTGACGATGCTCCGTCAGACGGATAAAATTCGATCACGTAGGCCTTTCGGCCGTCGATCTTGCGCGTTCCTCCGAGCATCATCCTGCCGCCGTAGCGAGTCGGGTCGAGGAGTATCCATCGTGCAGTCATACTACCCATAAATAGGCCGCTATCGAGGAGCTTGGAGTGATCGGCCAAAAATGCTCCGAGCGGCGAGCGTGCTCCGGCTGTAACAAATGGAAGCGAGACCTTGTCTTTGAAATAGCCGATCTTTTCGTAGGGATATTCTTTGGAATTAAGGCTCAGGAGAAAGAAAAAGTTGTCCTTGTCAGAAACGACGATCGCCTTGCCGCCGCCTGTGACAACCGGAAGTTTCGAATTAAATTCGTTGACGCCAGTGATAAGCCTATTTTTAATAAGGTCTCTGACCTCTTTTTTTCCGATCGCATTGACGTGTTTTTCGATGACCTCGTCTAACTTAAGTTCCTGTGCCTGTGCGAAGCTCGCGAAGACAACCGTAACAATGCTGAAAAAAACCAACGATCTTAATTTATTCATTTTTAACTCCGAACTATTTCTAAATTTCTAAATTTGACCGACCGCACCGGCTGAAACTTTCTGTGGCAAATTATCTATTGTATGCGTTTCGATCTCGCAAGATGAGATCTCAATATCCGCGTCCTCATTTGCTTCGATCACTCCGTCGCCAAACGTATCACGCGACTCTAGCGTCTCAAAATATATCGAGATATTGTCCAATATTTCCTCTGCCGAATGTGAATGATACAACGTCTGGCGAAACTGCGCACCGCCGACGAGCCCTTTGGTAAATTGGCCGGCGAGTTGTTTCATCTTACCAAGTGCAACGATCTCGGCCATCTCCTCACGGCACATCGAAAAGAATTCAAGTAAAACGTGCTTCTTTTCTGAGACGTCAGGAATATACGGCTGGTTGCCCGCGAGCACATCGGCAAACTGGCGAAAGATCCAGGGGTTTTGCATCGCGCCGCGCCCGATGAGGATGCCGTTGACGCCCGATTCACGCCATTTGTTCATGCCGTATTCGATCGTCGTGATGTCACCGTTCCCCGAAACGGGTATCGAGACCGCCTCTTTGACCTGTTTTATCAGGTCCCAGTTGGCAAGCCCTTTATAACCCTGTTCGCGTGTGCGACCGTGTACCTGGATATGCTCAACGCCGCATTGCTCGGCCATTTTGGCGACATCGACAACGTTGATCGACGCATCGGAATAACCGGTTCGCAGCTTGAGAGTCAGAGGGATCGTGATGGTTTTTTTGATCTCTTTTAGGATCGATTCTAGCAATGCCGGGTCGCGAAGCAAGCCCGAGCCGCCGCCGTTTTTGACGACCTTTGGCGCCGGACAGCCGCAATTTACATCCAAGATATCGGCACCGACCTCTTGGGCCATCTCAGCACCCAATGCCATTCGATCGACCTTACCGCCAAAGATCTGCACAGCATATGGCCGCTCCTCTTCATCAAAACGCATTTGGCGTTTCGATTTAGGATTATGCCGCGTCAACCCCTCGACCGAGACAAACTCGGACACGACCAGACCGACACCGCCCCGCCGCTTGATCAACCGGCGAAAGGTGTAGTCCGTCACCCCCGCCATCGGCGACAGGATAAGCGGCGGATCTATCAGGATGTCTCTGATCTTAAAGGGCTTCATCTAAACAAGCTCAGGCTTTCTTCCGATTCTTAATAACAAAGATGAGCCCGAGCACGAAAACAAGAAATGAAAAGAAAAGAACAATGATGCCTGGGATAATGCCGAGCATTGCCTCTTCCCAACTGGTGCGGCCGTTGGTCATTGGCACGAGTGCCGCAGAGATGACCGTCACGGCCAGACCGAGCAAAACGCCTAGCAAACCGAATATCATCACCACTTTCCAAAGCATAATTTGTTCTCCTTTCAGAAACTATTTCATTATTTTCTTTAGCTCAATGCGGACCCTATAAGATCGAAAAAAAATAACTATGGAAGCCACTCGTAGTAATATTCTGTCCGTTCACTTGTGCCGGCACGAATACAATTTTCTGAGCCGCATTAACCGCCTCCTGAGTCAGCCCACCACCTAAACCCTTTTTTACAGCGATTCGCCCTATCGTCCCGTCAGACATGTATTCAACATGTACAATGACCTCGCCCTGAATATTATTAATACGTGCGTCGTCTGTATAACGAGGACGCTCTTTCTTCACCATCATCAGATGACGTGAGAGAAAGACATCAGGATACGCTGCCGCAAAATCAGAATCGTCCTTAACCAAGCTCGGATTACCTTTTTTTCCTTTACCCGCATCCTTTGTGGCGATCGACGTCTTCAGATCCTTGACTGAGATAACGCCGTCGGTCTTATTTTGGGTCGACGCTTGAGATTGCTTCAAAAGAGGTACTCCATCAAGAAGAATTGAGTTCATTACCTCTGCAACTATCTCGTTTGCCGCCTTTGCGGACATTTTTAACGAGTAATAAGCCTTACCATTGCCAATATTCAACTCAGCGTTGAATGCATTCTTCGACACAAAAACGAACACCACTTCATGTTTTCCGACCACCGAAAGCTTGCCTTCGCCGGGCATTCCGTATCGCGATTTCACAGCCTGATCAAGCATTTTCTTACCGTCTACAGCGTTCCACATTGTTACCTGGAACGACGCATCCGTTGCAGACGCCATTACGACGGCCCTATCCGATTCAGTATCCAAGAAAACTGCAAGTTCGCCCGGAAGCTTGATAGAAAATTCGCAGTTTTTGCTTTCTAGTCGCTTCCATTCAATTGGAGTTGGACCTTGGCCGATCGCCGAAAGGCATAGAACAGACAGCAAAAGCCCAAGCATACATATGCGTTGTTGGAAATTGTTCGAACCTTTCATGACAGTCTACGAGCCGCTTCGCTTTAGCTCAATGCCGGTCGCCTCAAACGAAACCTCGGTCACGGTGCCGTCGGCGTTGCGGTTTTCAAACTTTGCACCGTCTTCTTCGATCATGTGATCGACCATCGCCTTGGTAAGGGTTTTGACCTGAAATGTGCCCTCGACGCGAGCCTTGGCCCCGGCGGATTGCAGCGGGATAAAGAACGCGTGGCCCTTCATCTTGACGCGGACGCTCTTGCTGTCTTTGTTCTCAGCAACCTCTGCCCAGCAGCCCTCCATCTTGCACGAACGCACAACGACGCCCTCGATACGGACGGTCTTGCCGCTATATTTCGACGGGTCTTTAAGTGCTTTGTTGAGCGAAACTTTCTTCGCCTTGCCGATCGCGTCGCCGCGTTTCAGATAGCTATCCGCCGGGATCGCCGCCGTTTTATCCTGCTCGGTCGGCTGTGCCTTTTCTTTCATGTCCTCTTGGGCAAACGCCGTAAATGAAAGCGCCAAAATGATAATTGCCAAACTAAAAATCGATCTCATAAATCTCTCCTCTGAAAGTAAAACTAAATAATAACAAAGGCGGGGTTATTTCGCCTCAAATACTACTTTTCCGTCCACGACCGTCAATAGCACTTTGGCATCGGCGATCTTGACCGGATCGATCGCAAAAATGTCGTCGGACAGGATTATGATATCCGCGCGCCTACCGACCTCAAGCGTACCTTTTTCGCCGTCCTGAAACTCCGCGTAAGCCGAGCCCCAAGTAAATCCGCGAACCGCTTCGTCGACGGTGATCTTTTGTTCGGGCAGCCAGCCGTTCGGATTTTTGCCATCGGTGGTCCGGCGCGTGACGGCCGCGTAGATGCCAAACAACGGATTGAGCGGAGCGACCGGCGAATCAGAGCCAAATGCCAACACTCCGCCAGTATCGAGCAGGGTTCTGAAAGCATAAGTTCCTTGCAAACGAGGCGGATCGAGACGTTTCCACGCCCAGCGGCCGTCGTCGATAGCGTGAACTGGCTGCATTGACGCGACCACTTTTTGCGACCCGAAACGCTTGATGTCCTCTACGCGCAGATGCTGTGCATGCTCGATCGTAAAGCGCCGGTCCCAGGACCCGTTGGTTTTTTCTACTGCTTGAAAATGGTCGAGGATGGTCGCGTTTGCTCGGTCGCCGATCGCGTGAATGCGAACCTGCAGCCCGGCTTTGTCGGCGTTCTCGATGTCTTGCCGCATCGTTGTCAACACATCCGCCATCGACAGCCCAGTCGAATTTGGAGCGTCAAGATACGGTGCAAAGAACCACGCCGTGGTCGAGCCCAAACTGCCGTCAGCATAGCCTTTGAGACAGCCGACACGCAGCATGGGGTCACCGAACGCACGCCGCACGCCGGTATTCGACCAGCGTTTGAAATCGGCTAGCGGCGAACATCCGTAAACTCGTGTTTTCAGCTTGCCCTGACGCAACAATTCCTGATAAACGCCGATCTCCGCCCCGGCGGACATATCCTGAACGCTGGTCACACCGAGCGAAGCAGCATGATCGGTCGCCGCCTGAGCCGCTTCAAGCTTTTGCTCGAAACTCGCAGCGGGTATGACTTTGTCGATGTAATAGCTGGCCGCGTCCTTAAATATCCCCGTCGGATTGCCCGAAGCATCGCGGACGATCTCACCGCCGGCGACGTCTTTGACGGTCTTATCCACGCCCGCGAGCCGCATCGCCAGACTGTTTGCAAGAGCCATGTGTCCATCGAGCCGGTTAATGAATACAGGATTATCCGGCGTCGCGGCGTCGATCAAAACTGCGGTCGGCAGGTTGTTTGGCGTCCAATTTTCGTGATCCCATTGCCCGCCAAGTATCCAGCGGCCTTTTGGCAACTTTGCCGCGAATGCCTTGATCCGCTCAACAAACTCCTGCGGCGTTTTCGCATCACGCAGATCGACGGAGGCCAACTGATTGCCCGTCTCCATAAAATGCACATGCGCGTCGTTAAAGCCCGGCAGGACAAGCTTGCCCTTAGCGTCGATGACGCGGGTCTTTGGCCCGATCCAAGGTCTGATGTCAGCGTCCGAGCCAACCGCCCTGATCTTTCGCCCGATGATCGCCATCGAACTCGCAACGGTCCGTTTTGCATCCATCGTGCGAATGTTGGCGTTGATGATGACGAGGTCGGCCGCACCGTTCTGGGCAAATGCAACAGAAGAGAAATTCAGGCACATTGCCGCAAGCGTTATTATTAAAATTAAAGCTAACTTTTTCATATTTAGAGCATCTGAGAAACGGTGTATTCTTAAGGTGTCGGGCAATTATACAATGAAAGAAAAGTATATTCATACCTCAAGCATCGCTCTGGTCGCTATTGGGCTTGGGTTTGTGGTTTTTCTGTATTGGTCACAGCCCAAAACGCTTGCCGAGGTGGCAACAAAAAGCCAGGTCGTGCTTGGCACGTACGAGATAAACCGTGAGGAATTTACTCGCGGCCTTGCGCTATTTCGGAGCGATGATTTTATCGGTGCAAGGGCGGCTTTTGACCGTGCTGATCCCGAAAAACGCGACGCGAATACGCAGTTTTACGTGGCTTACAGCTATTACCGCCAAGGCTGGGGACGTCTGTCTAACGACGACACGCTGTTCAAGCCGGGGCTAGAGACCGTTGACCGCGTAATGAAGACGGACCCGAATTTTAGATCAACCGACGATACTCTAACGATGAGAACTGCGTCTGAACTTAAATATGAGCTCGAAGAGGGACTAAAACTAACTCCGGACGATTTTAATCCAATGAAACTGACGCGGGAACGAAAATGACAACAGTTCACGAAGAAATAATTGATATTGAGTTCGACGAAGCTGAGACTGATCTAGGCCCGGTTCGATCTGCCGCGATCGAGCAAGTCCAAAAACCTAAAGCCCACAGCCAAAATCCTCAGCTGATTTATCTACTATTGCCCTGTCTTTTCTTACTCGTCACGCTGCTAGGCGGGATGCGGCTCGGGGCGACTGACAATGCATTTGTCTTTTTGAAACCGGCTCTCATTTGCCTCGTATTCGCATCGGTTCTGATGATCTTGTTCTTTCGGTCGTCGCTGCTGCAAATGGACGGGTGGTTTTCGGACAGATTCTCAACGCTGCAAAATGTCGCGAATGCGACAGTTTTACTAACGATGTTCACGGCATCGACGCAACTTTTTAGTTCGCTGCTGCCGGAAAAAGGACTGCCGTTCTGGATAGTCGGGTTCTGTTTCTTTTGGACGCTGTGGAACAACCTTTTTGCGGATTTTGACACCAAAAAACTTTTGCGTAGTTTGGGAGCGTTGTTCGGCCTCGCGTTTGCCGTCAAGTATCTCGTACTCGCAAATTTGACAGCGACAGGTGACACGAGCCTTCTCCAGCGAATATTCGACAACCCGGCAAAAGAGGCTTTTACGTGGTTGCTCGACCTGCCGCGATACTCGGCCGGCACGGGTTACATACAGTTTTTTGCGGTCGCCATATATCTGATCGCACTGTTTTTGACGCCATCTACAACTAAGAAATGAAACTCATCATCGCCGCTTTATTTTCGCTAACTCTCGCATTTACCGCATTTGCACAGTCTCCGTCAAAAATATTAAAACAGGCGGAAAAGGCTCTCGGCGGGCAAAAAGCTCTGAAGGCTATGACCTCCGTCTACCGCACCGGCCGTATCACCCGCGTTAGCGACGGAGTTGAGGGCAAGTATCTTTACCAAACATCGCAGCCTAATTTATTTAATGTCAGCTATGATCTTGGCGGATTTGAGACTGAGACGGGGTACAACGGGCGCTCGGGCTGGTTGCGGGACTCGCGTAACGGTTTGCAAACTCTGACTGGCACACCGAGTAACGAAATACAGGCAAAGGCCGCATATCGCGACCATTTGTGGCTAAAGGCAAAGGAAGAAAAATCAAAGATCGTCACCGGCGGGCAGATGATGATCAATGGCAAAACCGCCAACTCTATCGTCATCAACACGCCTAAAGGCATTTCGATCAAGGTATATTTCGACGCCGTGAGTGGCCTGCCTGTCCGTGATGAGATACCGAACGGCGGAACGTCCGAGATCACAGAATACAGCGATTATCGTAGTGTTAACGGCGTGCAGCAAGCATTTGTCCACCGTATCACCGTCGGCAGCGAGACCTACGAGATCAAATTTGACGACGTCAGGACAAATCAGCAGATCGCGAAGGCAGAATTTGATTTCCCCAATATATCCGGCGAACCGCTGCCCGATATTCCGACGCTACTCAAAGATCTACAAGCCAACGAGGATCGCGTCGAGGCTATGCTTGATAGCTATTCGTTCACGCAAAAGGTGACGAAACGCCAGCTTGGCAAAGACGGCAATCTGCGTGAGACCGAGTCGGAGACGACGCAGCTTTCGTTTTACAAAGGATCGCGCATCGAGCGTGTCATTGAGAAAAATGGGCGACCGCTGAGCGGCAGCGATCAGGAGAAAGCGGACCGAGACGCCGCAAAACAGGTCGAGGAGATCGAAAAAAAGATCGCCAAAGATGATGCCCGCAAGGTCAAACAAAATGCCGACGGTACGCCTTCGGATGAGAACCGCCGCATATCGATCGCCGAGGTTTTGCGTGCGTCAAAGCTATTGAATCCACGGCGCGAACGTTTTCGCGGACGTGACTGCGTTGTTTTTGATTTTGAGCCAAACCCCGCGTTTGACATGAAAAACGCTAAAAGCATGCTTAAATTTTTTGGCAAAACAGCGGGCGTGATGTGGATCGACGAGAAAGACAAACAGGTCGCAAGGCTCGAAGCCGTGCTGTATGAAAATTACAACGTCGGTGGAGGCGTGCTGGCAAAATTGAGAAAGGGCGCGACGTTTATGCTTGAAAAAGAGCGTGTCGGCGACGAGATCTGGCTGCCGTCACAGACGGACATCAATCTGTCGGTCCGCGTCCTGCTGGTCAAAGGCATCGATGTAAATCAGGTGATCAAGAGCTATGACTATCGGAAATTTGAGACCGAGGTCAAAGACGCTACTGTCGATGGGAGCAAAAAACCTTAATTTTTGATAACGATATCGACGCTCTTGCCATCGCGGCGAACGCGAACGGTTTTGAGTGGAGTGTTACTTCTGAGAGTCGATTTATCAGTAACTGTCTGGCCATTGACCGATTCGATCACATCGCCGGTTCGTATCTCGGAACGCTCCGCCAAGCTGTTTGGCGTAGTTGATTGCACGCGCCAGCCATCGGTTTCAAACGCTCCCTTTGCACCAATTAAGTTAAGTACGTCTTTCGCAGGTATCTGCGGAGTTCGATGAAACCGTCGGCCCTCGCGGCTCGCAAGATCTATCGAACCGCCGCCCGTATTTTTATCTTTTGCAGTAGGCTTTTTGACGGCAACAACTTTGCTATCTGAAACAACCTCGGGCTTTTTGGCGACCTGCGGTCCTTCGGTTGTTGTTACAGCAGGAGCGGAAACAATTTCGCTCGATGGAGCCGGTATCGGAGCGGCAGCATTAGTTTTCTCATTAAATGCGACAACAGGGACATTCGCATCGCCCACCGAATAGAACGAATTCAAAGCAAAATAACCGCCGACCGCGAGCACGAGTGCAAGCGGTGCTCCGTAGGCAAGCCACACCGGAATGCGAAAGCCGCCTCGTTCTGCCGGACGGCCCGCGGCGATGCGGGCTCGGACACCAAAATTGAAATCTGACGGTGCCTCGACATGTTTTAGCTCGCCTAAAAGCTGGCTGACCGGTTCTTTATTTTGTAGATCTTCGTTACTCATCGCTGTTTATAAATAATGCTGTAATTTCTCTTTGAGCAGACCTCGTCCGCGATTTATCCGCGATTTTGTCGTGCCCAGCCCGAGTTGCATGATCTCGGCTATCTCGTCGTAACTGCGTCCCTCGATGTCACGTAAGATGACAGGAACGCGGTATTTCTCCGGCAAAGCGGCGATCGCTCGGGCGATGACCTGACTGCGTTCGTCCTCGACGAGTTCGGCATCCTGCAGCTTGCGAGTGTCGGGCGGTTGAAACTCGACCTGTATATCGTCGTCGGATTGAAACAGCCCCGTCAGCGACATCAGACGCCGCCGTTTCCGCCGCCGTATCTCACTGATAGCAAGATTTGTCGCTATCCGGTAGATATACGTCGAAAACGCAAACTGCGTGTGGTACCGGTCGATCGCAAAATAAACACGCACAAACGTCTCTTGTGCCAGATCCACCGCCTCTTCGTAATCGTTCAAAAATCTATAGAGATAATTTGTTATCGGGCTGCGATAACGATCCATTATCTCGCCAAAAGCAGCCTCGTCGCCGCTCTTGGTCGCCTCAATGAGTGCATGGTCGCTACGCTTTTCTTCAGGCATAGAGGTGCGTGATACCTCCGTGCCCGAAAGAGTGTCGATGTCGTGAGCCATACATTCATACTATTTTCAACGTAAGCGGTCGATAAAGCCAACGCCGCTGTCGTCATTTTCAATCACGCTTGATCAGGTGAAATGTTTCGAAAATTAAGCTAGTCCGCCGAACGCACGGTCATCACGAGAAAGATCGTGCCGCTCGTACCCGGCAGATTGAGCGTGCCAATGAGCGTTGGCGTATTTTGCGAAAGGCCGACCTTGCTGATATTGAGGCCGATCTGCTCGTAATTATAAACTGGCTGCGGTTTGCCGCCCTCGTCCTTGCGCTCGGCGATCAGGACCGGGACGCGTGCACCGAAACGGAACGACTGTGTTTGAAAGCCGGTTTGCCCCGCTGCGTTTGGCATCGAACGAAAGTTGATCGCGGACCATTCGATAAACGACTGGGTCGCGCCGCTCGATTCCTGACCAAAGATATTCGACGTGCTTTTGTATTCGAAATTGCCGGTATTGGAGATGCGTCCGAGAAACGTGCTCGCAAGGCGGTAGTTGGTAAACGCAAAGTTCGATTTGAGCTGACGTGAGACATTATTTAGCTCCGCAGGCAGATCGCCGCGAGTCTGTGCGTCGTTAGAACCGATGATAAGTTGTAGTGAAACGTTATAGCTCAGCTCGACCTGCGTCGTTGTCTGAGCGAGGAAAGATGCCGACAGTAACAGCATCATGCTGATGGCGATTATGGACGTGCGTCCGTTTAGAGGTTGATTCATGTGGTCTCCTATGCAAAATATTTGCGATCGCAAACCGTTGCACAAACCAACCTAAGTAAAGTTGCAAAAAAATTATCAGTTAGAGGAAAAGAGGCCATCGTCGACCTTTTGGCCGTAGGTGACAGTACCGACCTCGGTTTCTTCGGCGATCTTGTCTTTTGCCCACAAAACGGTCCTGTACGGGACGAGCGTCCCTTGGGCGTAGTTGTAATCGTAGAATTTGCGGCGGTATTTTACGCCGGCCTCTTCGTAGGTGAGCATCATTACGCGGAAAGATTTTACGGAGATGTAAAAGCGGGTCTTACGTTCGGCCTTGTCGGTGACCTCGACGACATAATACTCGACGCCCATTATCTTTTCGCGTTCGGCAACCTCGATCTTAGACTCGCCCTCTTTGTACCGTAGCAAAGCTTCGAGCCCGTGGAACATATTAGATTCAAAGGCTTTGGTGGTATCTTCGCGGGGAACGAAAACCGTGTTGTTTACGATTCCAAACACCTTTTCTCCGTCATAAACGAGCGAGTATTTAGCGTTTGGATACGTTTGATCAAGCCTGATCTTTTCTTTCTCAAGTTTGTCACCACGCAGCACATACCTCTGATAGGTTACCTCGTCGACCTTTCCGTCAGCGGCGGTGTAGATGGTGCGTCCGCGTTCGATCGTCGTTTTTCTGATCTGATTTAAGGTTCCTCGACCGCCGCCGAGCCCATAGACAAATAGCGCCGTTTCAACGATCGCTTCGGCGGTGACCGGCTTTGCCGAAGCATTTTTATCCGGTGTCGGCGCAGGTTTGGCGGTATCTTTTTGAGGTGTAGGCTCTTGTGCGAACGCCGAGAGCACACCGCATAAAAGCAGAAAAACTGTAATTACCGATCTGTTAAAACGCAAAAACACTAGAAGATTCTCCGGGTATATCTGTCTGTTAACAATAGCGGATTGTAGCATACTCAATCTATTTCGGCACAAAGCCAAAGGCCGCGACTCTTTCAATTGATGTTTTCGGACGGTCAAAAGATGCAAGAAGACAATGGAAAGTAAAAAATGAAAAATGGAAAATCAGTCTCCATTTTCCATTTTCGACTTTTCATTTTACATTTGAGTCATGCTCCACGTCGCCCTAGTCGAACCTGAGATCCCGCCAAACACCGGTAACATCGCCCGCGTTTGCGCGGCAACATATACATCCCTGCACATCGTCGGCGTGACCGGATTTCGAATGGACGACCGTACGCTGAAACGTGCTGGGCTCGACTATTGGGACAATGTCGAACTGCATCGTCACATCGATCTGACGGAACTCTACGCGGCGTTGCCACATTCGCGTTTTTTGTTTCTCACGACAAAAACTAAGAAAAGATATACTGACTTTACCTTTCAGAATAACGACTGTTTGGTCTTTGGCCCTGAGACCCGAGGACTGCCTGAACAGGTGCTATCAGACAATTCCGACCGCTGTTTGACGATACCGATGCCAAATGAAAATGTCCGCAGCCTAAACCTCGCGACGAGTGTCGGCATCGTTCTGTACGAAGCTATACGGCAAACGAGCTAATTTTAGAATCACAGACACCTTTTTTCACCACCATCTCATCATATAAAGCAAATGTATCCGGATAGCGGGTACAGGAGGTTTTATATGAAAAAGATTACATCGATTTTTGCATTAATTTTTACATTTGCCGCATTGTCCGTGGTTAGCGTCACCGCTCGGAGTTTTGCTCCGAGGGCGTCGGTAACGCCTCTGACGTTGGAACAGAAAGCTAACAAAGAGTTGCGCAAACTACCGCGTTACAGTGTTTTTGACTACATAGAGGTCGAGGTCAACGGCAGCACTGTTACGTTGACGGGCAAGGTTTATTCGCTCGGCACTAAGAATCAGGCCGCACGTTTTGTCGAGGATATCGACGGCGTTAGCGAAGTCATTAACAATATCGATGAATTGCCGCCGTCATCGTTTGACGACCGCATTCGACGCGAAGCATACCGTACATTTACGGGTCGTGGCCCTGGGCAGTATTTCTCTGAGATCAACCCTGATGTCCGCATCATCGTTGAAGGCGGGCGGATAACGCTTGAAGGATTTGTTGCGAGAAAATCGGACAGCGATTTGCTCAATATCCTTGCGAACAGCGTCAATGGCGTGTTTAACGTAACCAACAATCTGGTCGTAGGCAAACGCGATTATTGATCGTCAGCCGATATTACTTTACACGGGCCGGGCAGCGATGTCCGGCCTTTTTATTGTGCAAATTGCCTTTCGCCGCCCAATGAGTCATTATACTCGTTTGCCTTAGGGCGGGAATTTACAACTATGATCACTGCAGAAAAGATACGAAACATCGCCATTATCGCCCACGTTGACCACGGTAAGACTACGCTCGTCGATGCAATGCTTGCCCAATCAGGCACTCACCGCGACAACGAAACGGTCGTTGACCGCGTGATGGATTCGATGGATCTCGAACGCGAACGCGGCATCACGATCATGGCGAAAAATACGTCCGTTCGTTATGGCGACTATAAGATCAACATCCTTGACACCCCGGGCCACGCCGATTTTGGAGGCGAGGTCGAGCGCGTGTTGAAGATGGTCGACGGTATCGTCCTGCTCGTTGACGCCGCTGAGGGCTGTTTGCCGCAGACTCGATTTGTGCTGCGAAAGGCCTTGGAGCTAAAACTCCCCTGCATCGCTTTGGTCAACAAGATCGACCGTCAGGATTCGCGTCCCGAAGAAGTGCTTGATGAGATCTATGACCTTTTCATCGATCTTGGAGCAAATGATCAGCAGATCGAATTCCCTGTTCTCTATTCGATATCGCGCGATGGCATCGCGAAAAAGGAGCTTGCCGACGAAAGCAAAAACCTTATCCCGCTCTTTGATCAGATCATCGAAACTATCCCGGCTCCGCATGCTCTGCGTGACGACACGCTCCAATTGCTTGTCGCAAATATCGACTACAACCCGTTTGTCGGACGCCTCGCGATAGGCCGAATCTTTTCGGGTGCGATAGCAAAAAATGAGGAGGTCGCGGTCGCAAAACGTGACGGTTCGGTCGTAAAGACACGTGTAAAAGAGCTATTCGTTTTCGAAGGCCTCGAACGTACGACCGTCACCGAAGCGGGAACAGGCGAGATCGTCGCCCTTGCGGGTTTTGACGATATCGAGATCGGCGAGACCATTACATCGGTCGATAATCCAAAGGCTTTGCCCGTTATCAACGTGGACGAGCCGACGATCGCGATGATCTTTGGTGTCAACACATCGCCGTTCTCAGGTATCGACGGCAAGTTTGTAACTTCGCGTCAGATCAAGGAACGCCTCGACCGCGAGCTGCTCGGCAACGTCGCACTGCGTGTCGAACAAACCGAAGCCGCTGAGCAATTCAAAGTCTCAGGCCGCGGCGAACTCCAACTCGCGATCCTTATCGAAATGATGCGTCGCGAAGGCTATGAGCTGCAGGTTTCGAAACCGGAGGTCATCACCAAAAAAGACGAGAAAACAGGCGAAACGATGGAACCGATCGAACTGGTCGTCATCGACGTGCCTGACGAATTTATCGGCGTTGTCACCGAAGCAATGGGCCGCCGCAAGGGCCAAATGACCAAGATGGTCAACAACGGCTCGGGCCGTGTGCGTTTGGAATTCGAAGTTCCTTCGCGTGGATTGATCGGTTTTCGCGGTGAGTTTTTGACCGAAACCAAGGGAACGGGATTGCTCAACACGTTATTCCTGCGTTTCGACAAACATCAGGGCGAGATGAAATCGCGTCAGACCGGCTCGCTCGTCTCCGACCGCATGGGCGAAACTAACACGTACGCTCTCTATAACTTACAAGAACGCGGCGTGCTGTTCGTCAAGCCGCAGGTCAAGGTTTACGAAGGTATGATCGTCGGCGAAAACGCCCGTGCGGTCGATCTCGACGTAAACCCGATCAAAGAGAAAAAGCTCTCGAACATGCGTACGACGAGCGCCGACGAAGCGATGCGCCTCGTCCCGCAGCGTGAAATGTCGTTGGAACGTGCTCTCGAATTCATCGCCGACGACGAGCTGATCGAAGTCACGCCAAAAGCGATCCGTCTCAGAAAGCGGGTGCTGAAAGCGAACGAACGGCCGAAGAAATAATTGTCGCGAGTTTCTCCCAACTCGCGTTTCTGCCCAAAACCATTTACGCTTTAACTTCGTATCCAGACTAAACCGATGGCCGAAGAATTAGCCGAGACATTTCCCGAGCCCGTTCCCGTCACGGACGAGAGCGAGTCCCCTGCCAAACCGCCAAAGAAACAGTTTGACCGCTCGATAGTCGAGGGGCCGCTATCGCGGGCCGTCTGGAAGATCGCGTGGCCCGCCGTATTGACCAATTTGGTCAGTGGGCTCCAGGGTTGGGTCGATCAAATACTTGTTGGCAATCTGATCGGGCCACAAGCAAATGCGGCGATCGGAGCGTCATTTGTCATTTTCCTTCTTGTCATTACATTTGTAGGTTCGATCTTTATTGGAATGAGCGTCCTCATTTCCCGATTTGCCGGAGCAAACGACCATGAGAAGGTGAACCGAACCGTCTATCAGGGATTTTTGACTGCGGCATTTATGGCCCTCGGCATCCTTGCTCCCATCGGTTATTTCGCGGCACCCTATCTCCTTGAGTTTGTGAACGCTAAACCTGATGTCGCTACTGAGGCACTGCCGTTTTTGCGGATCATGTTTACGTGCAGCTTTGGTATGTTGATCTATTTCATGCTGAGCGGGGCACTGCGGGCGGCCGGCGACGCCAAAACTCCGATGATACTCGGTGTGGCGATGAATGTCCTGAATCTGCTTTTAAACCTCGTGCTCATCCCCGGGCTTGGCCCGATCCCTAGCTTGGGCACTACGGGAGCTGCGATCGGCACATGTATCGCGTCAGGCTCAGTGGGCCTGTATTCGCTTTATAAGCTATACAGCGGCACCTGGGTAATCGCGTTCCCAAAATACGGCTACGCACCTGACTGGAAAGTGATCCGAAAGCTATTTCAGTTTGGCCTGCCAGCGGGAATACAAGGGATCGCTATGAACGCGGGCGGTGTACTGATGTACTCATTCATGGGTGGCCTAGCACAGGGCAAGGCAACGCAGGCGGTTTATGCTGTGTGTTACAGCCAGTTGTTTTTGCTGGTGACTTGGTCGTCAAACGCTCTGATGGGAGCATCTTCAGCCGTTGCTGGACAAAACATGGGTGCAGGAAAACCGGAACGTGCTGTAGCAGGTGTGCGTACCGCCGCAGGTTTCGGGCTCGCGGGAGCTATCATTGTCGGGCTTTTCTTTTTCTTTATCCCACAGCAGCTTTTGGCGATATTCGGAATGACCGACCCTGAGGTTGTCGCGATCGGCACGCAATTGCTGCGCGTGCTCAGCGTTTCGGGTCTTTTTATTGCGATGGCGTTGGCCTACACTGGTGGGTTGCAAGGAACGGGGGACACAAAAAGCCCGCTGTTTATTTCGATAATCTCTCAGGTTTTGTTGCCGGTCGGCATATGTTTTTTTATCAAGCAGACTGGCACGCTGGAGCCGATACACATCTGGATCGCCGTACTCGTCGGACATTTCACCCGTTTTCTGCTTAGCTTTCTGCGGTTCAACCAGCAACGTTGGCGGCGTATCAACGTCGATATCGAAACGACGGCGGCTTAGCCCTCCGATTTTTCATCGATCTCGTCATCGTTCTCAGGCTCGTAAGTCTCATAGCCATGAGCGTCGTCGTAGTAATAGCCGCGTTTTTGCTGGTCTTCGCTCCAGCTTGAACGATCTTTGTCGTAAGGCTCGATCGGCTTATCTTTTTGCTTCGGCGTTTCGGGCATAAATCATCTATAATCATCTCAAATAACTTCGGGAATTTTTAATATGAAATTAAGAAATGGCATCTACGCGTTTGTTCTCGTCGCTTGCTCAGTAACTGCGACGTATTTTGTTACGAGTTCGATGGCCCAACCGGGCACCGCCCCGGCGGCAAAGGTTGATAATGAATATCAAGCCGGAGCAACGCTCTGGATGCAAAAAGCGGGCGAGTATCGTGCGCTGGCATATCAGGCGTTTAACCTCGGCCGCTGGCAGCTTGACGCAGATCTCGACAAAAAGAACCTTAAGAAACTGCCTAAGATCGAGCAGAAAAAACCGCATGCGATCGTCGTTGATATTGACGAGACGGTGCTTGATAATTCGCCGTCGCAGGCTTGGGGCATCAAAAACCGCGTCGGTTTCGATCTCAAAGATTGGTACGCCTGGGGCGAGATGCGTAAGGCAAAGGCGATCCCCGGCAGTGTCGATTTCCTGAATTATGCAGTATCCAAAGGCGTAAAAGTTTTCTTCGTCTCAAACCGTGACGAGGTCCAGAAACAAGCCACGATGGACAATCTCAAAGCGGTCGGATTTGCGGATATTTCCGCTGACAATGTCTTACTTCGCCAAAAAGACGATAAAGGCAACAATATCTCGACCAAAACACCCCGCCGCGAGTTCATTTTGCAAAAATACCGCATCGTGATGCTGATGGGCGATAACCTTGACGACCTTTCTGACGTATTTGAACGCAAAAGCGTCACCGACCGTTTTGCCGAAGTCGATAAAGTAAAAACCGACTGGGGCAAACGCTGGATCGTTTTGCCAAATGCGATGTACGGCACGTGGGAAAACGCGATCTACGAATACGGCCGTCTGACCGACGTCCAAAAGACCGAAAAACGTGCTGCGGCATTAGAATTACCTTAAATAAATATGAAAGCGAAAACCTCTGTAAAGGTTCTATTTTTCCTTTTTACTTTTACCTTTTGCCTTGTTCTGAGCGTCTCTGCTCAGAACCTCACCGTGCGAGAGATCATGGCCGAACCGTCGATCGCCGGACAGCGTGTTGAGGGCGAAAAACTCTCTCCCGACGGCACAAAGGTCATCTTTTTGTGGAACGCCGAGGGCAAGCTGCCGCGTGATTTGTATATGGTCCCGGCGACAGGCGGCACTCCGCAGATCATATTGCGTTTGAGCGATCTCCCGGCATCACCGCCGCGTGTATCGCCTGAAAATAAGCTCGATTACGGACTGATCGTGCGTGATGATTTTGTAAAAGCACGCGAGGTCGGGCTTGGTAATTTTGAATGGTCGCCGGATTCGAAACGGCTTCTCTTTACCCAAGCTGGTGATCTTTATGTTTTTACTATTGGCGGCGGCAAGCCAAAACGTTACACAAAAACTCAGGCGGCGGAGGTCGGTGCCAGGTTCATCGACAACGACCGCATTTTATACCAGCAGAGCGGCAACATCTTTGTTCTCAATATTACCGACGCGACAACGGTGCAGTTGACGCGTGAGGCCGATCCGGCGAGGTTTATCTCGGTCGGCGGCGGCACTGTGTCGAAAGACGGTAAGATGCTGGCATACACGGTTTCAGACAGCTCAAAATTTCGCCCGCTCTTTGTGCCAAATTATCTTGGCGAATTTACTGAAGCCCCAACATTTCGCCGCGGATGGTCCGAGCAAAGGCTTTTTGTAATGCCGACAGACGCGAGCCGTGATGCGCCGTTTGAGATCAAGCTGCCCAAACAAGAGGGCGTTGGCGGCTTTCGGCGAACGGCGTGGGCAGCGGATGGCCGCAGCCTGATCGTTGACCGCGTCGATAAGGACACAAAGCGCCGTCAGCTTTTCTACGTCCATAACGTAGCGAGCAAGGACGAAAAGATCATCACGATCGCAGACGAGACCGACGACAAATGGCAGGCATCACTGTCCGTCATTTTTGAGCCGAATCCAAAAGACCCAAGTAAGCTATTCTTTTGCTCGGAAAAAGACGGCTACAACCACCTTTATTTGGCAAAGATCGACGTTGACTCCGGAAAGGGCGAGATCCAACAGATGACCAAAGGTAACTGGCAGGTCGAGTGGGCAAAGTGGACCGCGGGCGGCGGTTCCATTGCATATTCATCCACCGAGGAATCCGCCGACGAGCGTCAGTTTTACTTTTTGAATACCGCAAACGGCGAAAAGACCAAGTTACAGTCTTACGAAAAAGGTATGAAGATCTCGCCGCAGATGGACGAGGTAAACCCTGTTCCGACACTGCTTTACAGTTTTTCGCAGTGGCAGACACCGGACGAACTTTATGCTCAAAAAGTATGCGATGCCTGTAAAGAGGGCGAGGCGGTCAATCGCTTGACCAAAACAGTTCCGGCGGCTTTTGACGCACGCAAATGGAACGCTCCGAGATTCGTCGATATCCCGTCACGCGACGGCAAAAAGATCGCCTCGAAATTCTATCGCCCAGCTGATTTCGACCCAAAAAAGAAATATCCGATGGTCATTTTTGTCCACGGTGCGGGCTATCTGCAAAATACGATCAACGGCTGGAACAACTATTATCGCGAGTTTATGTTCAACGATCTGTTGACCAGACGCGGTTATGTCGTGCTCGATATCGATTATCGCGGATCGGCTGGGTACGGACGTGACTGGCGAACCGACGTGTATGATTTCCTCGGCGGCAAGGATTACGACGACCACATCGACGCCATCGATTTTATGGTCAAAAACTACGCTGTCGATCCAAACAAGGTCGGCGTTTATGGCGGCAGCTATGGCGGCTTTATGGCGGAGATGTTGATCTTTCGTGCTCCTGACAAGGTCGCCGCAGCGGCCGCTTTGCGTCCGGTCGCCGACTGGAAAAATTACTACGCTTCATCACCGCAATACACGGCGCAGCGTCTTGGTTTTCCCGACAAAAATCCTGAGGCATACAAACGCAGTTCGCCGATCTCTTACGCCGACAAACTGCAAAAACCGCTGCTGATCTTGCACGGAATGGTCGATGACAA
Source organism: Pyrinomonadaceae bacterium (assembly GCA_044228425.1). GTDB lineage: Bacteria > Acidobacteriota > Blastocatellia > Pyrinomonadales > Pyrinomonadaceae > OLB17. Next base: position 26,073 of record JBGAUY010000007.1, read on the forward strand.
CGTCCACGTTCAGGATTCGCAACAGTTGATCGAAAAGCTGATCCGGCTCGGCAAGACGCAGTATTTCGAAGCGATGTTGTACCCGTCAGAAAATCACGGCTTTGTGCGGCCCGAAAGCTGGGCGGATGAATACGAGCGCATTTTGGCCTTTTTTGAAAAGCATCTGAAATATAATTAGCCACAGAAAACGCCGAGAAAGATGAGTAAAGAATTCATTTTTCTCGTCTTTACTCTGTGCTCTCTGTGCCCTCTGTGGCAAAATATCCTTTATGCGTATTTTAGTCACCGGCGGTGCCGGTTTTATCGGTTCACACCTTTGCGACAGGCTGCTTGCGGATGGCAACGAAGTCATCTGCTTGGACAATTTCTTTACCGGACGCAAGGCAAACATAGTCCATTTGATGGATAACAAGCACTTCGAGTTGGTGCGTCACGACGTGACCGAGCCCATCTTGCTTGAGGTCGATCAGATCTATAATTTTGCCTGTCCTGCGTCGCCTGTACATTACCAGTTCAATCCCGTCAAAACCGTTAAGACAAACGTGATGGGCACCTTGAACATGCTCGGCCTCGCAAAACGAGTCGGGGCGAGGATCTTACAGGCATCAACATCTGAGGTCTATGGTGATCCGGCCGTGCATCCGCAGACTGAGGATTATTTTGGTAACGTCAATCCGATCGGACTCCGCAGCTGCTATGACGAAGGCAAACGGGTCGCCGAAACGCTGATGATGGATTATCATCGCCAAAGCGGTGTCGATACTCGTATCGTGCGTATTTTCAACACTTACGGCACCAGGATGCTTGAGGATGACGGCCGTGTCGTGTCAAATTTTATTGTCCAGGCCCTTCGCGGACAGCCGCTGACCATGTATGGAGACGGCACACAAACGCGTTCGTTCTGTTACGTTAGTGACCTGGTCGATGGCATCGTCAGGCTGATGAACGCCGTTGACGGCGACATCCATATGCCGGTAAATCTTGGCAATCCAGGTGAATTTACGATGAAAGAACTGGCCGATGAGGTGGGCAGATCGACCGGCAAGCAGATAAATATCGAATTTATGCCGCTGCCGGCGGACGACCCGAAACAGCGCAAACCCAATATCGACCGTGCAAATAATTTGCTTGGGTGGCAGCCGACAGTCGCTCTCGCCGACGGACTCGAAAAGACGGTCGAATATTTCAGATCCGTAGTAAAATAAACCTAGTTATGAAAATTCTTATCACCGGCGGGGCCGGCTTTGTAGGCAGCCATTTGGCTGACAAATTATTGGGCGAGGGCCATGAGATCACGGTCATCGACGATCTTTCGACCGGACGATATGCGAATATCGCCCATCTTGAGGACCGCGACGGTTTCCGTTTGATCATCGACACCGTTCTGAACGCCAAGCTGATGGAAGAGCTGATCCGCGATTCGGACCGCGTGTATCACATGGCGAGCGCCGTCGGCGTGCGTTTGATCATGGAGCAACCCGTCAAGACGATCGAGACGATCTTTCACGGGACGGATGTCGTGCTCGGCAACTGCTCAAAATACCGCAAGCGCGTGCTAATCCCATCAACAAGCGAAGTTTACGGCAAGGGCCTCTCGCTGCCGTTCAAAGAAGAGGACGATCTGCTCACAGGTGCGACAGATAAGCACCGCTGGGCGTACGCCTGTGCCAAAACGCTGGACGAATTCCTTGCTCTGGCTCACTTCAAAGAAACGCAGTTACAGGTCGTCGTCGCACGGCTCTTTAACACGGTCGGCCCGCGTCAGACAGGGCAATACGGCATGGTCGTGCCGCGATTTGTTAAGGCGGCTCTTAAAAACGAAACGATCGAGGTACACGGCGACGGCACGCAGTCGCGTTGCTTTGGCCATGTGACGGATGTCGTCAACGGATTGACCAAGCTGATCGAAACGCCGTCGTGCTTTGGCCAAGTCGTCAATCTCGGCAGCGACAGCGAGGTTTCGATCAATAAGCTTGCGGAAACCGCAATGGCGTTGACCGGCAGCACCAGCGAGATCCGCTATATCCCGTACAGCGAAGCATACGGCGAGGGGTTTGAGGACATGCAGCGGCGTGTGCCGAGCCTCGAAAAAGCAAAACGCCTGATCGGCTACCAGCCAACCCGAACGCTCGAAGACATCATCAATGATGTAGCGGCAGAAATGCGTTCACAAGCTGCTCCGACATTGCATGCACAGAATTAGTACAAGATATTTTCGCGTAGCGGTCTGCACTCTGCTGACCGCTTACTGTCTACTGCTCACCGCTTATGCCCAAAACACAGGCGGAGCCAAAGGCAAGGTCCGCAATCTTCGCGGCGATTCCCTCAGCGGTGCGACCGTGACTGTACGGTTGAATGGAAAGGACATAGTTACCGCGACCACAAACGGCAAAGGCGAATTTGTTATCACCGGCCTCGAACCCGCAACATATAACTTTGTTTTCGACGCCAAAGGCTATGCCACCGGTATAAAATATGGAGTCGAGGTCAAAAGCGGCAAAACGCGGGACCTCGGCGGCAACCTCATCCTGATGGTCGATCGCGGTTCGAAAGTGGTCATTCAAGGCAGCGTCTTTTTTAAGGACGGCACCAGTGTAACCGGGGCTAAGGTCACCGTCGATCGGGTAAATGCCGACGGAGGCACGCAAAAACTTGGCAGCGGTTTCACTACAGTCAGCGGTGAATTTACTTTCTCGCAGCCCGAGGGCCGCGCGAAATATCGCATCACTGTAACCTATAATAATTCTACTGCAACCAAAGAGATCGAAGTCGAAACTGCCGCGATCTACCGCACGGCGATCTCACTGGACATCAACCGCGATCAGAAATAACTGATAGACTGTCTACAGATCAACTTACGTAAAATAATTTAGCGAGGAGCAAATAAATGAAGAGTTTACTCAGATATAGTATCGGTTTGTTAAGTTTAGGCCTTGTGCTGACTTTTTTGGGTGCTATTTCGGTACAAGCACAGACTGATAAGGATATTACCGAGATCCGCTCCCAGGTGGCGGCGATCAACAAGGGAGCCGCGAAATACAAAAAAGTCACAAAAGATGTCGACGACATTTCGCTCGAGGGGGCTGAGGCGACGTTTTACCGTTCTGGCGACGATCTGCGAAAGGTCACAGCGAGAATGTATGGCGAAACCTATAAAGCGACCGGTGAATTTTATTATCGGGATGGCAAACTGATTTTTGGCTATATCAGGCATAGTCAATATGACACGCAGATCGGCTTGAGCAAACCGGTAAAAGTCATTCGAGTCGAAGACCAGAAATACTATTTCAAAGATGGCGACCTGATAAGGCTAACGGTCGGAAAAAAGACATTGAAGGCAGGCTCCGAAAAGCATACGCAACTGAAAGACACAATAATTGATATATCCGGCAAATTGACGGCGCAGTAAAACTGCGCGCTCGAAAGCTAATTTATTGTTTCCGTGATCTCTTCGGCGGGACGCATCGAATCGAGGTTTTCTGAGTCGGTGATGATCAGCGGAAATTCCTCTAACACGACGGTATTTGCTATCGTCTGGACCCAGTATGTGCCGGGGTTTGAGAAAACGACGTTAACAAAAAAGCTGACGTTATCAGTAAAGCCGCCGCCCGCTAAGTCGATCTGGGTCGGTTGCGAGGTGACGATGAGGTCTGCTTTGTCCGGCGACAAGATACGGACCTCGGTCTCGTGATTTCCCTGCCCGCTCCAGTGATTAATGACAGCAAATTTGATCAGCGAGACAGGCAATTTCTCGACCATGATGTTTTGAAAAACACCCATCAGCGAGATCTTGTTGCCCATTTCGATGCGCACATCGTCGCAAAGCAAAGTGTATAAAAGTCTTAAATTTCCGTCTGTCATCTTTATCCTTTTCGTGTCCGAATAAGAAAGCACCAATCGCAACGCCTTTCCATTATCGCCCGTTTGGTTAGATTTTTACTTTTCCTAAACGACTGGTCAAGAGTATAATCCGGTTAAAGGTCAGATTTTTGAGGCAAGTCGTTATGCTGTTTTACGCACTCATTGGAATTTCGTTAGTCTTGGTGGGGATCACGGGACTGCAGTTTACCTATATGTTTTACCTCGACAGGCTGCATATTGAACGTAAAAAATACCTCCGAGAGCTCGAAGCCAAAAACGCCAAACTTACTGCGCAATTAGACGATGCCAAAACCCGGATCGATATGTTCGAAGCCGCCTATCCCGAGATCAGAAAAGATGATGAAGTCTGGGCCGAAGTGATCGAAGAGGCCTAGACGTCCAGCGAAACGATCGTCGCTCCCCAACTGCCGGAAAACTCAGGCGCATTTTTGAACGACCGCACAAAATCCGTCTCCGACAAAACCTTTCGCACGATCTCACGCTGAACGCCGACCCCTTTGCCATGGATGATCCGAACGGTCGCAAAACCTTCCTTATGAGCCTCGGCGAGATAAGCTTCCGTTACCGCCCGTATATCTTTTGGGCTGAAGGAATGCAGATCGAGCGAATCAGTGATCTCGATCTCGACCGGTTCGGGAAATGGATTTTCGTCGATGCTCACTATTTCCCCTTGATCTCAGGCTGCTGATATTGGGCGATGTCCTCGGGCGGCGTCACCTTGAGCCGGTTCTTGTCTTTGAAAACGGTGAATGTCTTTTCGTCCATCGTCCCCGAAGGGCTGCGGAGCTTTACGGTAAATGTCTTGTTATCGCCCTTGCCCTCGACCTTGAGCGGCAGGCTGCCCCAATAGACCGTATTGGGCGGATTGCGCCAGACGGTGTAATAGCTCTGGTCGTATTTGTCGAAGGCAAGTACTAGGATGCCGTCATAATCGGGCTCGACGCCGTCGATCGGTTTCGAATAATTATTACGTGACAGGATCACCCAACTGCCGGGAGCGAGCGATTTGTCGCCCGAGCCGACCTTGTTAGCCGAATCGGCGTCGAGCCGCTGCCATGTTGTAAATTTGCGGTTATTTGCCTGAAAAAAGACGATGTCGCTCGGCACCCGCAGCTCGACCTGACGGCCAAACAGCCATCCTGCCGGAGCTGGCGACACAGACGGGTCGAGCCGGACGAGATACCATACATCGTATTTCTCATCCATCTTTTCGGGCTCTCCCTGTTCTTTGGCCGCCTCAATATCCTCGTTTTTAGATCTTTTGCCCGTTTTTTGCTGCCCTTTTGGGGCATCATCAACGTCCGGAACCTCTTGTTTAGGGACAAATTTCCACTGGATGATCTCAAACGTCGAGCCGTTGGCGAGCTTAAAGAGCACGTTTTCGGGGTTCATATCCGACGCTGAGCGCAGATTTGATGCCGAACGGATCACGCCTGCAGCCTGCGGAGCCTGATCCTTAAATTCCTCTGCCAGCTTTTTTGAACGGGCAAGCGTTTCGCTCGTGATGATATTTTGCGCCTCGATCCAGCCTTCGGTCAGGGCTTCGTCACGGGCACGGACGCGATACCACGGCACCTTTTCAAACTCGACCTGATCGACCACGTCAAGCTGGTCGCCGCGTTTGACCTCAAGCAGATCGGCCGCCACGACCGAGTATGACGTGCGGATCTGTGCCGTTTTCGCGATGACCGTCGCCGTATCGGTCGGCCCAAAAATACCAGTGTCGAGCCAGCTGCAACCTGCCTGTGTGAGGGCCGCCGCGAGTGTCGTGATTATGAGAAAAAACTTGATCTTCATCTATTATTTACAGTTGATTTTCGCCAGTTATTATAACCCAACTTGTCCAATAAATCCTTTTGCCGCCCCGACGGTTTTGTGACAACGCGTAACACTAGCGTCGAATTTACCGTCGAGACCTCAATACCCGCTGCAGCGAGCATCGCCGGCCACTCAAACTTATCCGCTCCCGTGATCATACGGTCGATCACGGGAACCAGTTCGGGGTGTGATCTCATTATGTTGAGGATCGCCGCCGTGCCGACGGTGCGGTCAGTTCCGCTATGATGTTTTTGAAAGATCTCCGCGACGAGCTTGTCAGTCGAGAGTTTGCCCTTCGTTTTGTCAAGCAATGCAAGATCGCAAAGAAATGCAGCGAGCATTCCGCGGGCATAAACTTGGGTATCTGAGCCGGTCCAGCGATTGTTCGACGCGTCGATCAGCGAACGTCGCTGCGAGCCAAGATTATCGATAACGATCGCTCTTGAAAGCGTGTCCAGATAATCATCAAACCTCAAACGGTTGACCGCTACGCCAAGTTTTAGCGATTGATACAAAGCAAAACCCTCGTAAAACCAATCGTATCTTCCGCTGAGGTTAACACCGTTTGGTATCCACAGGTGAAATATCTCGTGCCTCAACTGCTCGTGCAGACGCTGCAAAGACTGCGATCTGAACGGCATATCCGACGAAGCGATCGTTACCGAACCTCCGCGAGTGTCTGCTTCCCAATTGCCATGCGGCACATCGCCGGGAAACTTGAAAATCGCGATCTGTGTGGACGGACTCGCCGACGAGCCAAAGGTCTTTGTGTACGAGCCAAATATCTCAACCGCCATTTTCGCGGCTTCCTCGTCAGTAAATTGCCATTCGCCGGAGAGCAATATTGTTAACGCACCGGCATTTAGCTCGCGCCAATTCTTGCCAACTACAAAAGAGGCTTTTTCGACATTGCTCACTTCAAAAAAACCGTCCGACGCCCTTCGTGACGTCGAAAACACTTTCCATCCTGCGGGCAGATCGATCTTTACTCGCGCTGCGACGCTTTCACCGCTGCTCTGCGGCATTAGGTCATCGAGCATCAGCAACCCGGCGTCGCCGTTGATCCACGAAACATGAGCAGCCGCCGAACGCTGGCTTAGCGGTTTGAGATCCACAAAATATCGAAAGAGAGCAAAGTCGCCGTCTGCGACGTACTCGCCCGCATTAATCCGTCCGTTTGTAAGTGTTTTGCCGTCACGGTCTGCAAAGCCAAAATTTGAGACTCGTTCAGCCAGTCCTGTTACACCCGCGTATTCGCTCATGAGCGACAGATTACGTGGATTTTTGCGCGGCTTGTTTGAGGCATACCTGCCCTCTACCTCGACTGTCGTCGGCACGTTAGGCAAGAAACGAATATGAACTTCGACGTCTTGCGCTCGCGTAAATGTAAAGAATTGTAAAATCAGGACGAAAACGGCCGATATCTGTAAAATCGCTCTGGTTTTTTTTGACATCAGCTGTAGTGCGGCAATAGAATGGTTGTTTCCTGATAGTAGGATAAGGGATATTATGAGTCTTATCAAAATCATTGTCTATGCGATGATATTCTTGCTAAGCCTGCTGTTTTTGGGCCGATTCTTTTTTTAGTCTTGTGGCATACGGGCGAAATTTTTGCTTTAAAAAACCAAGTTGCGGGTTACATCCGCGCACATAAGCGATTTGTATTAAGGCGGTCCAACGAGACCGCCTTTTTGATTTTATGAGCGAACTGCGAAAGATAAAACGGGCGCTATTGAGCGTATCGGACAAAGCGGGTTTGGTCGAATTTGCTAAGGCACTGGCGAACCACGGGGTTGAGATCATCTCGACCGGCGGCACTGCCAAGGCTCTGCGTGACGCAGGACTGACCGTTTTGGACGTGTCCGAGGTGACCGGATTTCCCGAAATGATGGACGGCCGCGTCAAGACGCTGCACCCGAAAATGCACGGTGCATTTCTCGCTCTTCGCGACAATGCCGAACACGTCGCGTCGATGACCGAGCACGGTATTACGCCGATCGACATGGTCGTCGTCAATCTATATCCGTTTGAGGAGACTGTTGCCAAGGACGGCGTTTCGCTTGAGGACGCTGTCGAAAATATCGACATCGGCGGCCCGGCGATGATCCGCTCAGCATCAAAAAATTGGCGGGATGTTGCCGTAGTAACCGAGCCCGGCCACTATGGTGAGATATTGGCAGAGCTAACCGTCCATGAGGGTTCGCTGTCGCTTGAAACCAGGGCAAAACTCGCCGCCTTGGCTTACTCGCGAACCGCCGCCTACGATACGGCAATTAGTTCATTTCTGAATCAGCGTATTGACTGGGCCGTCCCAACGCTCGATGCAAAAGATCTTGAGGCAAGCGGGGTCGAGATCACACGAACCGTCGAGTATGGAACGGTCACCTTTGAAACGCCGTATTTTTCAAACAATCTTGGCTTAGACCTCGAGAAAGTCGCCGACCTCAGATACGGCGAGAATCCGCACCAGAAAGCGGCCCTGTATATTAATAGCCAAGGGGCAGGCGTTGCCAATGCAAAACAGCTTCACGGCAAGGAAATGTCATTTAATAATTACGTTGATGCGGAAGCTGCGTGGGCGTTGGTGAATGATTTTGATGAGTTAGCGGTCGCTATAATAAAGCATACTAACCCTTCAGGAGTCGGGACGGGCAGAAGTAATCTTGAAGCTTATAAAAGAGCCCTAGCGACCGATCCGGTCTCGGCATTTGGCGGGATCGTGGCTTTCAATCAAATCGTTGACGCTGAAACTGCTTTAGCTGTTATTGAGGTCTTTTCCGAAGTGATAGTGGCTCCTGACTACACCGAAGATGCTATCGAGATATTTCGCTCAAAGAAAAATCTGCGTGTACTGACGGTAAGAAATCCCGTGCTCCCTGCTGATGGGCGAAACATTGAATTCAAGCAATTGACCGGCGGTTTCCTTGTTCAGGACGCTGACACGCATCGCCTCGCCATCGACGATCTGAATATCGTCACCGAACGTCAGCCGACCGACGACGAACTTTCCGCAATGCAGCTCGCCTGGACTGTCTGCAAGCACGTCAAATCAAACGCCATCGTCTTTGCCAACGGGCATCAAACGCTCGGCGTCGGTGCCGGACAGATGAATCGCGTCGATTCTGTCCGCATCGCGGCAATGCGTGCCGAACGGTTTGATCTGCCGCTGAAAGGCTCGGTTCTCGCGTCAGATGCTTTTTTTCCTTTTCGCGATAACGTTGACGAAGCCGCGAGCTTTGGCGTCGCGGCCATCATCCAGCCCGGCGGCTCGATCAAAGATGACGAATCGATCGTCGCCGCAAACGAGCACAACATCGCAATGGCGTTTACCGGCATCCGCCATTTCAAGCACTAGGTATCGCACTTTTTTCTTGACAACATCTGGTAGTAGTGTTAAAACTATACCCAATTAGGACGACTGAAGGAGCGCTCGAAAGGTTTTATCTTACTGAAGAAACCCTAGGGCTTTTGTGCTTTTAATTCAATAAATTTCTAGGAGAAATACAATGAAAAGACTTATTTCAGTTACATTACTTGCTGCTGCGTCGCTGTGGATATCGGCGTGCGGTGGCCCGGCTGCAAACAATGCACCGGCAAACAATTCAAACGCCAATACGGCTAAAACGACCGCCGCGGCACCGACCGTCGACGCGCTGCTCGCAATGGAAAAAGCGGCAAATGAGGCTTGGATCAAAGGTGACACCAAGCATTTCGAAGGCATGCTCGATGATAAATTTGTTTCATACGAGGGCGGAACCCGCATGACAAAAGCCGAGATGATCAAAATGCTTGGTAGCGCTAAATGCGAGGTCAAAGAGGGCTGGAAGCTCGAGGAACCGCAGTTGGCAAAGATCAATGACGACACTTATGCCATGACTTATAAGACCACAATGGACGGCAACTGCACGATGGACGGAAAATCGATGAAGATGCCGAGCCCGACGCGTGCATCATCCGTCTGGATCCGTAGCGGCGATACTTGGAAAGGCGTTTTCCACGCCGAAACCCCGATCATCGATCCCAAAGCCGCTCCGGCCGCACCTACAGCACCGCCTGCAAAGGCAGAGCCTAAGAAAGACGAGCCTAAAAAAGAAGAGCCTAAAAAAGATGACAAGGCAGTAGCTAATTCAAATTCAGCCGCTCCTGCAGCACCGGCAAAACCGACGCCTTCGACAAACACCGAAGCTCTGACCAAAGCTCACAACGCGGGTTGGGAAGCATTTAAGGCAAGAGATGCCAAGTATTTCGAAGCAAACCTCGCGTCGGGCTTTGCATTTGTAGATCCTATCGGCGGCTATCACGGTTCAAAAGCGGACGCCATCAAAACATGGACCGAGACGATGAAATGCGAAGGCATTACCAAAGTCGCGTTCACCGATACCTTTTCGACCGCCATCTCGCCGACGGTTGAGTTGCTAACCGGCAAAGGAACGGCAGACGGCAAATGTGACGGCCAGCCAAACGGCCCACTTTTCCAAACCGCGATCTATGTAAAAGAAGGCGAAGCGTGGAAACTCGCATTTATGTTCGAAGCAATGCCAATGCCCGGAGCATAAACGCCACACCGCGTTAAAATAACTAAAGCCGCGATCTATTAACGTAGGTCGCGGCTTTTTTTCGCGCCGGGCTAGGAAAATTTACGTTCGGGTGTATATTGGACTTGTTTCCCAATAGATATATCGGAAGACGAATGCGTCGAACGGCCGCAGTTTGTAATTGCCCTCGGACGTTTTTGTCACATTTTAGCTGGTAAGAACAGGAGAAAAATTATGAAACGCTTCAGTATATTAGCAATAACGTTAGCCATAGCGGCACTGCTCGCGGCATGCGGAGCACCGGCAGCCAACAACACGCCGGCAGCAAATAACGCAAACGCCACGAACTCAAATACCAACACAGCCAAACCGGTCGCTGCCGCACCGACCAAGGACGCCCTGATGACGCTCGAAAAGGCCGGATGGGAAGCCTGGAAGAATCGTGACACCAAGTGGTCCGAGGAAAATTATTCGTCCAAGGGCATCGGGTTTGGTAAAGAGGGCCGCCTGGACAAGGCCGCGATGATCAAATCTATGGCGGCGGCAAAGTGCGATATCAAGAGCTTCACACTGTCGGATGACAATATGCGTATGATCGGTCCCGACGTCGCTGTCCTGACGTTCAAGGGAACACAAGACGGCACTTGTGACGGTAAAAAGGTACCGGCCAATGTGTGGGCGTCGAGCGTTTACATCCGCGAAGGCGACAAATGGAAAGCCCTGCTCTACATGGAAAATGCCGTTGTCGACCCGAAAGCCAAGCCCGCCGCCCCGGCAGCGGCTCCTGCGGCTAAAAAGGACGAGGCGAAACCTGCCGACGCCAAGCCTGACGCTTTGACCGATGCCCTGATGGCGGTCGAAAAGGCCGGCTGGGACGCTTGGGTCGCACGAGATGCCAAAGCAGTCGAGTCTGTGATGGGTAAGGATTTCCAGTATGCATCGGGTAAGGGCGTGCTCGATCGTGCAGCCGCGATCAAAAACTGGGCCGAGCCTAAATGCGAGGGCCTCGCCTACACGTTCCACGAACCGGCGTCCATCTCGCTCTCGGCGGATGTCGCCCTCGTCACCTACCACGCCTCCACCAAAGGCAAATGCGACGGCGTCGCGATGCCCGCAGGTTTCTGGGTAGCATCATTCAGCCAAAAAGAAGGCGATGCCTGGAAGAATGCATTCTACACGGACATCCCGGGATAAATGCCGGATCAACGCGTCCAAACCAAAAAGGCTGGGGCAATTGCTCCGGCCTTTTTTATGGTATGAAAGTGCGAATTTGCAGATCGCGTCCATCTGTTGAAACTGAGATCATTCCCCGCTCGCCGGTCGTCATTACATTCGCACCGGCAGCTTTCCAACGCTCGACGACCTCCGGATGCGGATGGCCGAACGGCGATGTGCGGCCAACCGAGATGATGGCATCTTTGGCTTTGACCGCATCGACAAGTCCCTGCGTCGAAGATGTCCGGCTGCCGTGATGCGGCACTTTTACTAGATCGGCATTGAGTGGAACGCTACTATTGAAGATTTCCAACTCGGCCTGACGCTCGATATCGCCGGTGAGCAGAAATGTGCGATCGCCGTAAGTTATCCGCAAAACGATCGAATGGTTGTTGTCCCAAACAGCGTTCGGATCGTTAGAGGCAGGCGGATGAACCACCTCGATCGTCACGTCACTAAAATTCAGCTGATCTCCGCGAGCGACGATCTCGACGGACACGCGTCGGCGTTTTAATATTTCGGAGAGATCGATGAGATCGGGATCGTCAGTTGTCGTTCGGGCAAACAGTGCAGTGCCGATCCTAAAATTTTTAGCAACATCCGTCAGCCCTTGTATGTGATCGGCGTCAGCGTGGGTTGCGAGAATAGCGTCGATGCTTGAATAGCCTTTTGCCCACAGGACCTCGGACACGACCGACTCACCAACACCGCGAGTGTCGGGTTCAAACGGCTCGGCTTCGTCGTCTTTCTTGCGGTAATCAAACCGTCCGCCGCCATCGACAAGCAGCGTTTTGCCGTCGGGAAATGTTATCAACGCCGCGTCACCCTGCCCTACATCCAGAAAATCAATATGCAGCCGCCCGTCGGGCCGCGCGACGCTAAACGGGTGAAAGACAATGATCGCGGTCAGAATTACTATCGCCCCGACAACCGGATAAAGAAAACGGCGACTGAACAACAGCGAGGTTGTTTTTAACTCGAATGGTTTCCACCGAATAACCGCAAACGCCAGCAGTATCAATGGCACAAAATAGATGCCGTAAAAGATGCGCCCAGCCCCGGTATACGCCGGCAACCGAAAACTTGCCCAACCCATCATCGCAAACAGCCTCGGCACAGACATCATCATCCAATTCATCGCTTCTGCGACAGCAAAGAACGGTGCCCCAAGCAGCGTTGAAATATGCCCGATCAATGCACCGGTAACAGCCGCAAAACTCTCAAATGCGATAAATACGCTGACCCACAAATTGAGCAAAATGGATGCGACCGATACTCGGTGAAAATAGGTCACCGAGAGCGGCAGCATACAGATCTGGACGAGCAGCGATACGAGTAACCCCTCAAAAACATACCGAAATACCTTTCGGATCGTGTCACCGACACGTCCGGCGAAATACGGCGATTTGAAAATATTGGCGGACCATATCTGCCGTTTTGATTCAACGCTCCATCGTTGACCATTCCAATATATCGTCTCGCAAACTCGCCTAAGCCAGTTCGGAACATTTGGCGGAAAAGGCGTTGTAGCACTCGGCGACCAACTGCCAATGCCGCGTAGATGTTCGATCAATGGATACGCGATAGCAACGATCGCGGCGACGCTCACAAATGTAAGCTGAAATGATGGATCGAATAATTCCGACGGCCGCCATGCAAGCAATATCAGCCCGCAAAGCCCGAACGAATTTAGCAGAGTGCCGCGTCGGTAAATGGCGTAACCAAACAGCAAAACCGTAAACATTATCGCCGCCCTTACGACCGGCACATCAGCACCGACCGCGAGCGTGTACCCCCACAGAATGGCTGTCGTAATTCCAAATTGTGACCAGCGGTTACGAGTAAACCAACGCAGAAACACTAGCAACAGCCCGCCAATAAATGTAATATGCAGCCCCGAAATGACCAGAATATGAAACGTCCCGCCATCGCGGAAAAGATCTGCGGTGTCTTTGTCGAGAAAATATTTATCGCCGAGCAGGCTTGCGATCATCACGCCCGCAGCGGGTTTGCTTAGGCCGTTTCTAAGATCATCGATCAATGCCGAACGTTGGTCATAAACCCACGCTAGCGGCAGAAATACGCTCTCGTCAGCAGTGTGCTCGACCAGCAAACTGCTTTTTAGCGAACACGTCGCGTCGATGCCGAGACGGTCAAGCATCTCGCGTTTTGGCAGAACACCGGGGTTGAGGTATTCGTCTTCGCGTTCTAAATTGCACGCCGCGCGGATACGCGAGCCGTATTTCAAATTTGATATTTCAGATTTGAAATTTGAAATTTCAGATTCCGGCTGCGGCATAAATATCCGTACACTTCCCGAAACGATGCGATCGTTGCCGCGATATCGGATCGCTTTGGATTTGAGTGTCAGGAATGAACCATCAGCAGAGGGCTCTGGGCGGCCGAGCAAGACGCCTTCGATCTCGACGGGTGAACCGGAGCGGATCGTGCCGGTGTCGTAGAGCGTCTTTAGCCGCGATTCGGTGTTTTGTTTCACCTCACACTGAAACAAAACAGCTCCGGTGGAAACAAAGGCAAGGGAAATGAAAATGGTGGCAATGGCTTTTGTGCGAAATGCAAAAGCGAGGGTCAGGAACGCTGCGGCGGCTATCAACACACCAACAAAATTGACCGCAATGAATTTTGCAAACAAAATACCGACCGCAAAACAGACGGCGAGCCAGAGCAAAGGGTGGCGGTTAAATGATGGTCGGGGTGCGGCGCTTTCCATCGGCGGGCGTTAGTCGGCGCGTAAAATGGGGGATAGCTCGGCAAAGCGTGTTTCGCTGACTCCGCGAATGAGCATCAGGTGTTCGACACGGCGAAACGGGCCGTTTGCATTGCGAAATGCGACGATCGCCTCAGCGGTCTTACGTCCGATGTTCGGCAAGCGTTCGAGATCATCGACGGTTGCGGTGTTGATGTTTATTGCGGTCGCGGGAGCTTGGGCGATGGGGCGTTCGTATTCGATCCGCGAGGAGCAAGACGTCATAAACGCCAATACAATAAACAATAAAACAAACCTATTCAGTCTCATACGGTTTGTGCCGCAGGCACCACGGAAATTAGCCCGATGCGGAGCGTCGGGTTTCGATGCGAAGCGTCGGGTCACAACGCCCCACAACATCCTCGCACCGCAGGTGCGACGAGTCATTTTCACAAATATTTCTCATCATACTCGACACCCGCCGCGTTAAGCATCTCAACATATTCATCTTTCGCTGATTTAACATTGTGATGTTCCATCTGATTTACGATGTATTTTTTAACCCGTGGAATTTGCGACGGACTGACGGTAATTGCTCCATAGCCACCTTGCCACCCAAACATTCGATGCCCGATCTCGTTGTGCACCCATTTCGAAGACGCCACCTTGATATCTTTAACAACATCCGCAATGCAATGTGTAGCCCGAAAACCCGCGAGAATATGTACATGGTCGTACGTACCACCAACCGCCTCGGGGACGCAGCCTGCGGTCTTCAAACAGCCGCCTAGAAATGCATGCAGATTATTACGCCACTCTTCTTTAATGCTTTTTCGGTTATCCAAGGTATGGAAAATAAGATGGACGTGAAGGCTGAGATGTGTTTGAGCCATATATTTCGTCACACCTGCGGCGTGAGGTTGTATTTGGTTTCGGGTTTCCCGACGCTAACGCATCGGGCTAATTTACATTGTGCCTGCGGCACTGGGAGCAATTCGTAATTCCTAATTCGTAATTCTTAATTCGCTATTCATCCCCAAGAGCGCCTTCGTTAATATCCTGCAGGTCTTCGTACGCTTTCGCGAGGACGGGCCTCGCGCGACTAGAGCCGTCCATTTCGCCGATATAACCTTCGCGGACCATGGCGTCGAGGATGGCGGCGGCACGGCCGTAGCCGATACGCAGATGGCGTTGGAGCAGGCTGGTCGAACCGCGTTTTGCCTGGACGACACATTTGAGGGCGTCGTGAAACAGCGGGTCGCGGCGGCCGGGCAGATCGCCGTCGTCATCAAGCTCTTCGGGTGAGACGGTGATCGTCTGGTCGTATTCGGGCTTGCCCTGTTTTTTGATAAATTCGACGACCTTGCCGATCTCAGCTTCGTTGACATAGGCTCCGTGAACGCGGATCACCTGCGAATTGCCTGGCGGCAAAAACAGCATATCGCCGTTACCCAGCAGGCTCTCGGCTCCGTTGCCGTCGATGATCGTGCGGGAATCTACTTTTGATGAGACGCGGAAACTAATACGCGACGGGAAATTTGCCTTGATCAGGCCGGTGATGACGTCGACGCTCGGACGCTGCGTCGCAAGCACCAGATGAATGCCGACCGCACGTGCCATCTGGGCAAGCCGCGTGATCGATTCCTCTACCTCTTTGCCGCTGACCATCATCAGGTCAGCGAGCTCGTCAATAATAATGACGATGTACGGCAAGATGCGGTGCGGATCGCCGTTGTCGTCCCATTGTTCAAGCTCGTTGCGGCGTTTCGCCTCGACGTTGTAACCGGCGATGTTTCGCACGCCGTACCCCGCCAGGTCTTTATAACGGCGTTCCATCTCGGTAACTGCCCATTTGAGCGAGACGGCGGCACGCTTTGGGTCGGTGATGATCGGCGTCGCGAGATGCGGGATGTCGGCGTACAGGCCGAGCTCCAAACGCTTTGGATCGACCATGATAAATTTGACTTCGTCGGGCCGTGCTTTATAAAGGATCGACATCACGAGCGTATTTACGCCGACGGATTTACCGGCCCCGGTCGCACCCGCGATCAGCAAATGCGGCATCTTAGCGAGATCGGCGACATAATTTACGCCGTCGATGGTCTTACCCAACGCCAGCGTCAGCAGCGACGGCGATTCTTTGGCAAACTTTGGCGACTCGATCACGTCACGCAAAAATATCGTCTCGCGTTTAGAATTTGGCACCTCGATGCCGACGTAAGCTTTGCCGGGAATGCGGTCGATGCGAATGGATTCGGCCTTGAGAGCAAGGCACAGGTCATCGACGAGGCCCGTCACACGCGAATATTTCACGCCCGCGTCGGGCTTGAATTCGTAGGTCGTGACGACCGGGCCTTTTGAAATATTGACGACGCGGCCGCCGACGTTAAATTCGCCGGTCTTGACCGCAAGCTCTTTGGCGATGGCGAGCAGCTCTTTTTCGTCCTGTTCGATCTTTGCCGCCGGCGGTGTGAGCATGTCGGTCGTAGGCAGTTTGTAGTTGTCAAAATTTTGCTGAGTGGCAAACGGAGCCTCGTCCGGCTCGTCTTCCTCAATGATCTCCGGCGTCTCGTCAACGATACGCGTTGCTTTTCGAGTCTTCGGTACAGCTTCATCAAGCTCGGTCAACGGGTCATTTACCTTGAGCGTTTCGTACGGATTGTCTTCGCTGCCTCCATCGATGGTCGGGATTGACGGCTCGTCGTCAAACAATGGTTCGCTACGTCCTACGGCGGCGGCCGCGGCCATCGCCTCAATGTCACCAACCGAGATCGTAGGCGGGAGCGACTCGGCGATCTCACGTTTCTCACGGCGTTTGTCGGCACGCATCTTCGCAGCATCGATCTCAGGCGTACGCTCCGCACGGCGTTTATCACGCCACTCGTCGATGCGGATGCGTAAGTTTTCCCACGCGACATCAAAATGGCCGAGAAAACCGCCGAGTGTAAAATTTGTAATGAGCAGAAACGAGCTAATAAATACCGCAAACAGCAAAATGCCCGCACCGATGCGGCTGATAAAATACGCCGTGCCCTGTGCAGCGGCTTCGCCAACGATCGCTCCGTAACCGCCAAAAAGCGTCGTCAGACCCGCAAGCGAAATGACAAAAAAGACGAATCCCGCCACACGCAAGAAACGCGGCACGAGCGTATTTGCCTGAAAAACACGCCAAGCTATCAGCCCGATCAACAACGGAAAGATATAGGCCGTCCAGCCAAAAGTGTTGAACAAAGCGGCAGCAATATTAGCGCCGACCGGCCCGACCCAATTACTGTTCGACGCCGCCCCGCTGCCCGTTGAAAACCAAGATCGGTCCGCCGGGCTGCTTGTCACGAGCGACAGCAGCACGAGCAAACCAAGCGCCGCGACGATGATCGCGACAACATCATTCCAGATCGAATGTTTCGGAGCCTTGCCGCTTTTCTTTTTGAGCAAAGTGGTGCCGTCGGCGAGACAAAAATTAATGTCGTCGTCCTTGTACACTTCATTACATGTCGGACATGTTTTCATTGACCGTTTGGAGTACCGACTTTAGGCGGCCTCTACTCGGAGAAAGAGCCGCATAAAGGCGGTACTCCTAGCTCGTTCCTTTCTTATACATCAAAAATTCCTGAATAAACTCATCGATCTCACCATCCAGGACCGCATCGACGTCCGACGTTTCGTGTTTGGTCCGTGTGTCTTTGACCAATCGATACGGGTGCAGGACGTAATTGCGTATCTGCGAGCCGAACGAAATGTCCTGTTTGGTCGCTTCGAGCTCGGCGGCACCGGCTAGGCGTTTTTCGAGTTCGAGCTCGTATAGTTTTGACCGCAGCACGTTCATCGCGACCGTTTTATTTTGCAGCTGCGACCGCTGATTCTGACAAGTTACCACAATATTGGTCGGAATATGCGTAATTCTCACCGCCGAATCGGTCACGTTTACATGCTGGCCGCCCGCACCCGACGAGCGGTAAGTGTCGATACGCAGGTCTTTGTCCTCGATATTGACCTCGATCGTCTCGTCGATCTCAGGTGAAACAAACATCGATGCGAACGAAGTCTCACGGCTGCCGCCCGAATTGAACGGCGAGATACGAACCAGCCGATGAACTCCGGCCTCGGCGGCGAGCAGCCCGTAGGCATAATCGCCTTCGATGCGGAAAGTGGCAGATTTCACACCGGCTTCGCTTCCCGATTGCTCATCGAGGATCTCCGCCTTAAACCCGCGTTTCTCGGCCCAACGCAGATACATCCGTAGCAGCATCTGTGCAAAATCCTGTGCGTCAGTGCCGCCCGCACCCGACTGTATCGAGCAGATCGCGTTATTAGCGTCGGTCTCGCCCGATAGCAAACTCCTCGACTTCGGCCGCATCAACCTCTTTCCAGACGCTCGATCAGCGATTCGAGTTCGCTCGCCGAATCTGCGTCGTCCGCAGCAAATTCAAACAGCACGTCTGCATCAGAGATGGCCGAATCGAACGCCGCATGCCGCGAGAGCTTTCTCTATCCGCGAACGCATCTGCACCACCTTCTGCGCCGATTCCTGATCGTCCCAAAATCCGGGTGCTGAAATGAGTTTTTCCGATTCGTCCAGCTCTAACTGTTTGGCAGGCGCGTCAAAGATACCTCCCAAGTTGGGTAACTTTTTCTTTGATCACATCGAGTTTTGTTTTGGAGGTCTGTGAGTTCCATTCAGAATATTTTACCGCAGAGTCAACAAAGGGGGAAACATCTTTTATTCCGGTAGGATTTTTCGGGCCCTCGGGGTGAAAGCGAGAATCAGTGACTCAAATAGAGTCATCCACATCGGCTACAGCTGGGTTTCCGCCTTTGATCGTATTCGGAACGATAGCAAGTTTCCCAGAGTTATCAATGTTCATACAGCCAATTTCGTCATACACAACCAGTCGCCATCGGGGTGTTCTTACACCCTGCTAGAGCCTTCCGTGGACACATGAATCGACCATCCGTCGGATTTTGAGAGGATGTTCCAGACGCGGGTGTCTTCTGACGTAGCTTGCCGTCGGGTCGAGCACTTGACGCCGCAATAACACTGTCCAATCAAATTGTCTGTTGTTTTCGTCGAAAAACCGGCGGTGATGCCGACGTCTCCATATTTTTAATGAGCCGTCGGATTTTGAAACGGACCAGACGCGGGTTGCTTCCCTGAAACGGCGTCGAGGGGTTTGTTTCGACTGCACGGAAAACTGCATTTGCCAGATGCTGACGCAGCACGGGCGTCGGGCCGAGATAGCCGTCGTTGGTCATTTCGATCAGCACGTCGGCTCCATTCCTGACGTATTCGCGGGAAAGCTGGCCAAAGTGCGATTCGAAACAGATCATCACGCCCGCTTTGGCATCGCCGACCGGCAAGATGTCGTATTCGCGGCCATAGAGAAGCTGCCGACGAACGTCGGGACGATCGATTCGAGCGGCACCGGAACTGCCTCGCCGAAAGGCAGCAGATAGATCTTGTCGTATTGCGCGACTGGCTTGCCGTCAGCTCCAATCATCATCGCCGAATTAAATATTTTCCCGTTCGTCGCGTCCGCTTCCGGCAGAGTTGAATATCAGGCTGGCGTTGTTCCTCGTCGTAAAATCGCGAATAAACTGCTGAAACTCACGGTCGTCGTTGTACATGAAGTTCATCGGGATTCTGGGAGATGATCGTTGCCGGTAGGTCGTTGTTCGTTGATCGTAGCTTTTTGAGCTCGGCTTCGGCGAGGTCAAGTGGCGCGTTGGCGGAGTTGTTCCAGTTTGGTGTTGATCAACGCCCGACATTGGAACGTTGGGCTGAATGGCCATAACGCGGGCTGACAGATCATTCTTGATAAGTCCACCGGATGGCGTCAGAAATCGAAGTTCGATATCGGAATCCCCATGAGAAAGAGGACGACTGGTATCAAGCTAAAAACGCTATCGACTTAAGATCGCGTTCTTCAGTACAATTGCGAAAACCTAAACAGAGGGCATTAAAGATGCCGACCGCAAAGCTTACAAGCAAAACGCCTCCTGCCTTCGACGCAAGAACTAAGTACCGGCGAATGCCTGCGAATACCCGATCGCGTTCCAGCTATTCCCCGTCAACCAGTAACGCAGAAATTCGGTAAACACCCAGACGAACGGAGCGGCGAGGAATGCCCACGAGCTGAATCTTCGGATCAGCACGGCCAGGATCGCGGCGAAGATGGCGGGGAATATTCCTGCGCCGGAACACGCCAGCATCAGAAAATACGCCAGCGGCCACGGAACGCGGCGTAGTGGATCGGTGCATACGTGAGCCACCAGCACGTGCCGAAAAAGAATGTTGTTCCAAAAACCCAGCCGACAACGAACGACCGGACGACTGACGCTTTTTCACGCTCGACCGCCAGCATTAGCGGAACCAGAGCGAACCACGCCAGGAACCAGTATTCGAAATCAGGAAACGCGAATAGGCGCAACACCGCCCCCGCGACCGCGAGCAGCGCATTTTGCCATGTGGGTAATATCCGTTTCACAAATCCGAACGCCATTCAGATATTCTATCAGGAAATTGGGGCGCTCTATCGGGACGCAGCGTTTTCAAGCGTTTGCCGCAGCAGACCGCGATCATCATTGCGTTAGTCTAATTTCCTTCATCACGCCGTGGCGGAAAGAACAAAAGTAAGGGCAAATTGACCGCATAATCGGTCGAAATGACGAACATACAAATTCCGTCAGATTCGAGTGACAGATTCTGTCAATCAGCGTAAATCGACAGATTTTCGGTCAGGTCATAATGCCCGAATGCGTTGATACGGTGTGAAATCGAAACAATTCAGATTGAACGAAGATCACTGGTTTGCTCAAATATCCAATAAATACAGGTTTAGAAAGAGGAAAGTCCGGTCATTTTTAGACCGGACTCGAAAGGACAACTGGAGGAACGCTCGGAAGGTGTAATCACACTGATGGCGTACCCACTCTGAGTAGTGATGGCGGCGGGGTCTTGAACAAGCGACCAAGCTGGCCGCAGATGGCAAAAGCACATAGCGTGCCACAGAATCAGCGAATAGTGGAAAGTGAAAAGTGAAAGTGACGGAAAAGAGATATGCCTGTACTTACGGGCTAATTCTGCAAAATAAATTTTTGGAACATCGTTGGTCTTAGACTAAAGGACGTAAAGACTTGTCGCTACTGACGTTTTGCGCTATTTTGAGCAGCGTTCTGACAGTCTTTGTAACGCAGCGGCGTCGGCGTTCTCTTTGTCGATCTCTCCGTGGCGGAGGCGGCGTAGTTCTTTGCTTGCAGGCAATCGCCTTTTTCGACGTAGATCTTGCCGAGCGAAACGTGAGCTTCGATCAGCTTGTTATCCCAAAAGATCGAGGTCTTGAACGAACTGATCGCCTGGTCTTTGTCGCCGCGGCGAAGGTGTATCTTACCGAGCAAAAAAGATAGCTCTCAGCGGACATCGGTTCACTCGCGAGCACCCGGCGGAGGGTGGTCATTGCCTCGTCGTCATTGCCATTCTTGATAAATGTGCTTGCCTGAGCAAGCAGGCTGTCAGTCTCGTTGATCTGCCGGGCTGTGGTTGTTGGATAATGGCGGCTGAGGACGACGGCAACAAAATCCTTCCGAGCCGGCTGCTCGACACGCAGTCCGATATCGGTAAAGCTTTTGCGTTTTTGCCACTCGGTCTCAAGCTTTGCATAACGATTGTTATCCGTGAGAAATCGCTGAGCCTGATTGAGATGTCCTGCACGGTCGGATCTTTGAGCGCATCGAGAACTTTGTGAGCACAAAATAAGCCTCGCTGTCACGCGGATTCGCGACGATCGAAGTGCTTATCTGGCTGGCGGCTTCGGTCATGTTGCCGAGCTGGAACAGTGCCATCGCATAATTAAAGCGGATGCTGCCGTTCTCGGGAGCCGAATCCGATGCCTTTAGAAGATCGGCACCTTCCGTCAACAATGCGGCGGCCTTGGCCGGATTTTTCTTTTCGGCGCGTGAACCTTGTACCGAGATCGCCCCCAGAGCGTTATAGACGGTGGTCAGTTTCAGATCGTCGGCCAGCGGTTGCAGTGTCGCGAGCGCGGATTCGAAATTGCCCTGCTGTAAAAACAACAGCCCGATATAAAACGACGCCTCGGCAAAGCTCTCGTCGCTGCATTGCGGCGGCTTTTTCTCGGCCTTAGCCTTGTCGCGGCAGTTCTGGTTTGTGCTGATGACGCGTTCGAACGAATTGATCGCGTCGTTGCCCTTTCGCTGGCTGAGATACAAATGTCCCAATTCGAGTTCGGCCTCAGCATACATACCGTCGGGCGTCGCTTCTGAGTAAAGCCTTGAGGCGTTCTTAAAGAAATTTTCACGTGACGCGGGTGTCGTTGTCAGCAGGCCTTTGATGTACGCCTCAAAAGCACGTGCAGGCACCTTGTTTGCCGCCTCGATCAGCTGATTTTGCGAAAACGGCAGCGATTTGTCGCGTTGGTAAAGTATCTGATATGCGATCTGGCCCTGGATAGTCTGCAAATTGCCGAGGGCATCGTTGACGCTAATATCGCGGGTGATCAGTTTGCCGTCGATGACCTCACTCATAAAACGGCCTTCGCTGACACGGATGATCTTTGCCGTTACATTGATCGTCGCGGCGGTATCCGCTCCGGCCGGGACGATGTTATAACGTCCGGCTATGAGCAGCGTCGCCTGTGATTCGCGGGCGAGTTTGAGCGATGTCGCGAGACTCGGCAGTGTTGTTAGCGGGATTCGAAGCTTTTGTTGAATGAGCTTACGCTCTTCATTGGTAATTACGTTTAGCGTGGGAACTTTTAATAGATCAGACAGCGAATCGGCAAAACTCTCGCCGACCCAGTTAAACTCGGCCTTGCCCGACGTATTTTCAAAGGGCAGCACTAGCACGACATCTGCTCCGGTCTGCGGTGCCTGGGCCATGGCGCCCATGGCAAATAGCGTTGCAACGATAAAAATATAAATAGCCCTTTTCAGCATATCGACCCCAAAAATAAAAATTCGCTCGTGTTGCGAGCGAATCTATACCAACTGTTTATGATGCGAGTTTACCAATAAAAGATGGTATCCGGTACGGGATTTGAACCCGTGTTGCCGCCGTGAAAGGGCGGTGTCCTAACCCCTAGACGAACCGGACACAAACGTTTCGCCTGCCCGCAAGCGAACGATAAGAATATCTAACGGTCAATTTGTTGTCAAACTGCATTGTGTGACCGTTCGCGGCTTGTATCACAAACGGCCTTTATCTATCATCAATTGTTAAGGTAACAACCAGATGAAAAGAGTCTTTTTGATCGACGCGATGTCGCACATTTTCCGTGCATTTTTTGCCCCGATGGGCATGAAGCAGGAGCCGATGCACAACAGCAAGGGCCAGGTCACACAGGCCGTGTTTGTGTTTACGAACATGCTCCGCAAGCTGCTCAATGACGAAAAGCCCGACTACATCGCGGCGGTCTGGGATACGGCGGCACCGACATTTCGCCACGATTCGTTCGCCGATTACAAAGCAAACCGCGAAGCGATGCCGGACGATCTGGCGTCGCAATTGCCGTATATTGCCCGCGTTTGTGAGGCGTTTAGCATCCCGATCCTCAAGATGGACGGCTACGAGGCAGACGACATAATTGGAACCTACGCCCAGGAGTGCATCAAGCGTGAGATGCAGGCCGTCATCGTTTCAAATGACAAAGATCTGTGCCAACTCGTCCGCGATCCGTATGTGATCGCGATGCGGCAAAATTCAAACAATTTCAAACGCAAGGTGCCCGTGCCGCCGATCGAGTGGTGTGACGAGGCGTGGGTCAAAAACAAATTTGGCGTGCCGCCCGACAAGATCATCGATTTGCTCGGACTAATGGGCGATGCGGTCGATAACATTCCCGGTGCTCCCGGCATCGGCGAGAAAGGTGCTCTCAAACTCGTGCTCGAATACGGCTCCGCTCTCGGTGCGATGGAGCGTGCCGACGAGATCTCACACAAAACGTATCGCGAAAGCCTGCAAAATAATCAGGCGATCATCAAACAATCGCTTGAGCTTGCGACGGTGCATTGCGAAGTGCCGATGGAGATCGACATCGACGCGTTAAAGGCCGGCGTGCCTGACCGGCAAAAAGCGTACGAGCTATTTCGTGAGCTGGAATTTAAGACGCTCACCAACGAATTTGCCGGTGCGGGTATGGTGTCTATGGACGCCGAGCCGGGGCTGTCCGGCGGATTGTTTGACGCCCAGCCAAGCGCATCGGCATCGGCATCGGCTGCAACTACCAACTATTCTGTTATCAAAGACCGCGATGGCCTCGACAAACTCGTCCGCCGCCTGTTCGAAACTGACCGCTGGAGCTATCTCGTCAATGATGCGAACACCAACGAAAAGGCAAGTTGCTACGGCAAAGAGGCTCCGCTCGGCGTGGGCATCGGTTTAGGAAACGGCGAGGCTTTTTACATCGATCTCGAAAATTTTGACGGCGGTATCGATGCCGCAAAAGGCCCGCTCAAAGACATTCTGACTAATAGCTTCTTAGAAAAATCCGCCTACGACGAAAAGCGCAATCTTGGCCCGCTGCTCGCCCTCGGCATCCGCCCCGAGGCGGTCAAAGACGACATTCTGATCGCCGCCTATCTGCTCGAATCGACGCGTTCGACGTATCCGATTCCCTTTCTCGCACAGATCTACGCCGATACGGACGCGGCATTTGCCGTGCCGGAGGGCTTTGACGAACCGGCTTTTCGCACCGCGGAGAATGCAGATTTTGTGGCAAGGCTCGCGCCGATCTTAAGAGAAAAGATCCGCGAGAACGGCCTCGAAAAAGTATACGCCGAGATCGAGCTGCCGCTGATCCCGATCCTCGCCGATATCGAACTAACAGGAATGAAAGTCGATGGAGAAAGCCTCAAGACGTTCTCGGAGTTCATTTCAAAAGAACTGCAAACTTTGCAGGATAAAATTTTCGCGATCGCCGGGCGTGAGTTTAATATCGGCTCGCCGAAGCAGGTAGGCGAGATATTTGGCGAGCTAAATATCGAAACCGGACGCAAGACCGCGACCGGACAGATCTCGACAAGCCACGACGTTTTGGTCGAGCTAGCCGAAAATTACGAGATCGCCCAACACATCATCGACTATCGCGAGCTTGATAAACTGCGTGCTACATACGCCGATGCTCTGCCCAAAATGATCGCCGCTGACGGGCGTATTCACGGGGCTTTGAACCAAACCGTCGCTGCGACCGGACGCTTAAGTTCGACCGAGCCAAACCTGCAAAACATCCCTGTTCGCACCGAGCTTGGCCAGCGTATTCGCAAAGCGTTCATCCCGGAAAAAGGCAATAAGCTGATCTCGGCAGATTATTCGCAACTGGAACTGCGCATCCTCGCACACATTACGCAGGACGCAAATATGCTACAGGCGTTCAAAAATAATGAGGACATCCACTCACAAACGGCAAAGCTCGTGTTCGGTGCAAAGGACGAGAAAGAACTAAAAGAAAAGCGTCGTCTGGCAAAGATCGTCAATTTTGGCATCGCTTACGCGGTCGAGGCTTTTGGCCTTTCGCAGCGTGTCGGCATTTCGCGCAGTGAGGCAAAACAGGTTATCGCGGATTATTTCGCGACCTACAAAGGCATTCGCGAATATATGGACCGCACGCCCGAACAGGCGCGTCAACAGGGCTACATCGCATCGCTTTTTGGCCGTCGGCGTTATTTCGCGTCGATCAACGACCGCAATTTTGCCGTTCGCTCGCGTGCAGAACGCGAGGCGATAAATATGCCCATCCAGGGCACCGCCAGCGACATCG
This sequence comes from Pyrinomonadaceae bacterium, assembly GCA_044228425.1. Classification (GTDB taxonomy): domain Bacteria; phylum Acidobacteriota; class Blastocatellia; order Pyrinomonadales; family Pyrinomonadaceae; genus OLB17. The sequence goes on from JBGAUY010000007.1 coordinate 52,001, forward strand.
TCAAGATCGCAATGATCCGCGTCGCCGACGCCCTAAAACGCGAAAAACTCGAAACCAAGATGATAATGCAGGTCCACGACGAACTGCTTTTCGAAGCCCCCGAAAGCGAGATCGAGGCCGCGTCCGCCCTCATCAAACGCGAAATGGAAGCGGCTGCGACGCTCGATGTCCCGGTCACCGTCGAGCTCGGCGTCGGCGACGATTGGATGAGCGCAAAGTAATGAAAACTAACCGCACAACTGTCAAACGCATCCCCAAACGCGGTGCTTACGACCGTGAGGCGATAAACGCCATCCTCGACGAAGCCTTCATCTGCCATGTCGGGTTTGTTGTAGACAGCCAGCCTTACGTTATCCCGACAGGTTATGCCCGCGTTGGCGGGGTTCTTTATATTCACGGCTCAGCGGCAAGCCGGATGCTCCGCGAACTGTCAGCGGGCATTGAGATTTGCGTGACCGTGACGATACTTGACGGGCTGGTTCTTGCACGTTCGGCATTTCACCATTCGATGAACTACCGTTCCGTCGTCGTCCTTGGCAATGCGACGCTCGTCACAGACGCAGCGGAAAAATACGACGCCCTCAAGGCTCTGACCGAGCATTTTGTACCCGGCCGCTGGGAGGAAGTTCGCTGGCCGACCGAGTTAGAGCTAAAAGCGACCAGCGTCCTCAAACTCCCGATCACCGAAGCCTCAGCAAAGATCCGTAGCGGCCCGCCTATCGATGATGACGAAGATTATTCAATGGACGTCTGGGCTGGGGTAATACCGCTCACTCTCACACCGCATGAACCGGTTCCCGATCCAAAGCTCGCTCCCAATATCGAACTACCCGATCATCTGTCTCCCTAGCGGTTCTGACTATTCCTGATTCATCGTATAATCGCAAGATATGAAATCATTGAAGATCGCCCTTGCGCTGGTTCTCATTTCCATCACGACGGGCTATTCCCAGAGCGGCCACGGGAACATTCCACCCGCGTGGCTTACCGTCGCGGAAAAGACCGATTATAAGAAAACTTCCACGTATGACGAGGCAGTCGCTTTTTCAAAAAAACTCGCTCTGCTGATCGCCGCGACGGGCGGGGCTTTTACGCCGGAGCTGGCACGACGACAAGGAAAAGCCGTTGTCCTGATCCAAGCGGGTATTCACGCGGGCGAGATCGATGGCAAAGACGCGGGGCTCGCATTGTTTCGGGACATCGCCATCACAAAGACTCGCGCCGATCTATTGAAAGACGTCGTCATCCTGTTCGAGGTCATCTACAACGTTGACGGGCATGAGAATTCGAACCCGTTCATGCGGATCAACCAGAACGGCCCCGAAGAGATGGGCTTTCGGGCGAACGCGACCAATCTCAATCTCAACCGCGACTATATGAAAGCCGACGCCCCCGAAACGCGTGCGTGGCTGGGTCTGTGGAACGAGTGGAAACCGGACGCATTTATAGATTGCCACGTCACGGACGGGGCTGATTTTCAATACAACTTAACTTACGAATACGCTCATTTTCAGGAAGTCTCGCCGTCGATAAAGAACTGGATGGACGAGCATTTTGACGGCAACGTCGTGCCAAAGGTCCAAAAAGAAGGCAATCTGCTGACGCACTACGTCGAGTTTGCCGGTCGCGAGATCACGAGCGGCATTGCGACATTTATTGCCACGCCGCGCTACGCGACCGGGTATACGCCGCTGCGAAACCGCGCGGGACTGCTGATCGAAACTCACGTTTACAAGCCGTATAAGTCACGCGTTCGCGGCACTTACGACACGCTGCGTTATTTTATCGATGAGATCGGCAAGACAAAGGCTTCCCTTTTCGCTGCGAACGTCATCACCGACACGCAAACCATCGAACGCGGCAAAACCTACGACGATAAACGAGCGTTTCCTCTACGCCTCGATGTGACCGATAAGGCGACCGAGATCGCTTTTAAGGGGCTCGATTACAAAATAGACGACTCGCCGATCTCAGGCGGCAAGCGACTCGTTTACGGAACCACGCCAAAAGATTACACGATTAAAAAATTTGACGAGGGCCGCGTGACCGCATCGGTCGCACCTCCGATTGGCTACATCTTGCCGGCGCAATATAAAGACGTGATCGAGGTGCTAAAGCTCCACGGGATCAAATACACGACGCTCAATAAACCAATGACGCTCGAAGTCGATAGCTATAAGCTGACTGAACCAAAATGGGCGACAAATTCATTCGAAAACCGCATTACGCTAGCTTGCAAACCTGTCGCCATAAAAGAAAGACGTGCCTACGCCGCCGGCTCAGTCGTTGTTTCGCTTGACCAGGACACGGCAAATGTTGCCATCCATCTACTAGAACCTTCCGGGCCAGATTCTTTCGTTTACTGGGGATTTTTTAACTCGGTATTTGAACAAAAAGAGTACGGCGAAAGTTATCAGATCGAAAAGCTAGCCAAGGAAATGCTTGCCGATGATCCGAAACTAAAAACAGAATTCGAAACGCGATTAAAAGAAGACGCTTTCGCCAAAAACCCGCGTGCGCGATTAAATTTCTTTTATGAACGCTCGCCTTATTATCTAAACCAAAAGGTTGGGATCTATCCTGTTGGACGAATCTTAACCAAACTAGAGCTAAAATAGTAAACTATGGCTGGGCTAATAAACGAATTTACCGCCATAACGCACGAGTTTAATCGGCAAGAGATCGATTACGCTGTCTGCGGCGGTTGGGCGGTAACCATACATGGTCTTGCTCGGGCGACACTGGATATTGATCTGTTGATCCGTACGGAAGATCTGGATAAAGCGATCGAGGCTGCTAAAAAGGTCGGATTTCATATCGAGGGACTTCCCCTCAATTTTGACGGCGGAAAAACACAGATCAGGCGTATATCAAAGATCGATACCGAATCTAAAGAGTTGATCACATTAGACCTAATACTGGTCGGCGAAACTTACAAAGAAGCTTGGAAAGGCCGCAGAAAAGTAAGTTGGAAAAACGGTGATTACAGGGTTGTCTCTGTTAAAGGCTTGATACAAATGAAAGAGATCGCGGGGAGGCCCAAAGACTTGATCGATCTGGATTTTTTAAGAGGACTCGACGACGATGAAGACTGATATGTCACCACAAGCCGTTACCAACCGGATGGTCGCACTAGATCAGCTTTGGGAATTGACGGTAGCTCTTAAAAGCTCAAAGGTCGAAAAGGTTCCATCCGAGCCCTTAGACAAAGAATCTACCGAAAAAACTTCTCAGCGTGAAGAAAACAAATAACGGATTATTTGGCTGGGTCATTGTCGCCGTCTCGATGCTCGCACTGATAGTGAGCAACGGGCTCGCGATCGGCGGGCTGCCGCCTTTTTATAAGCCTATACGCGAAGAGTTTGTCGCGATCGGGGCGATCGACGCCGTGCGGGGTGAAACCTTTATTGCTAACGGAGCCAACATCACATTCCTGATGTCCGGTGTTTTTTCGCTGCTTGGCGGCTGGTTGGTTACAATATTTCGACTGAAGCCGCTGATGATCGTCGGTTGTGCATTGCTCGGCGGCGGATTGATCGTGCACTCGCAAGCCGCGTCGGCCGAGATGGTCTATGTAGCTCGTTTTCTAATGGGAGCGTCGCTTGGGTTCATTGGTGTCGCACCAAACGTCGTGCTTGTATCGGGTTGGTTTGATGTAAACCGCGGCACCGCTCTCGGTATCGTTTTGACGGGCACAAGTCTCGGCGGCACGATCATCCCGCTGATCGCCCAACCGCTGATCGCAAATTACGGCTGGCGTTCCGCAATGATCGCCATCAGTCTGATCGTATGGGTAGTGCTGCTACCCGCTATCATCTTTATAGTCAGAGAAAAGCCCGTCGAACTGCCTACTACCGCTGCAACTGCCACTCATCCAAACGGAGTTAAATTGACCTCAGCTCTTCGCAAACCAATATTTTGGGCGCTCGCGGCCTGTGCGGCATTGGTGTTTTATCCGATATTTGTGACCAGCCAGCAGTTCATCCTCTATTTGCAATCGCCGCGTTTGGGCGTGTCTGCGGAAACAGCGGCGTTTGCTCAATCGGCTTTGTTTGCGATAAGCATTGGCGGCAAATTTATTGCCGGAGCTTTGAGTGATCGGCTCGGTGCGGTCAGAGTAATGGTGTTTTGCTCTTTCCTGATGTTTGCAGCGTCGCTTGTTTTGTTTGGGTTGTCGGCAAGCAACGCCCTCCTATTTTTGCTGCCGTTTGCACTTGGCTACGGCGGGACGTTCGTCCTTATTCAACGGCTGACATCGGATCTGTTCGGACGGCTTGAGGCCGGAAAGATACTGGGGGCGATCACGCTGATCGAGGTCATCGGGGCCGCGATCGGCGGCCGCATCACCGGATATCTTGCCGACAAAAACGGCGGTGATTACGCAACCGCATTTTACGGCGTGACGATCACAGCCGCTGCAGCATTTGTTGCAACACTCGTGATCTATGCGTTAAATAGAAAAAGGCCCGACGCAACAGCGACAAGCCTTTGATAATGGTGGAGACGAGGAGGATCGAACTCCCGACCTCTGCATTGCGAACGCAGCGCTCTGCCAAACTGAGCTACATCCCCAAATTGTAAAAAGCTTGGTCCACCTGGTCCGGACCGGACCAAACTATTGTACGCCGGCTGGCAACAGTGATCCTTTAGGATCCGCGACGTACGCGTAACCGTCTTCGATCTTGCCGATCATGCCGTGAAAACTGATGTTCTCGCCCGACACGACAACGACGACATCGCCGGGGCTGCTCTGCTTTTCATCGATCGGAAATTTAATGATCGTTGCGTTGCCGTTTTCCGATGCGACAACCTCGTATTCAAATGTTTCGGTGTCAAAACTGTGCGTCTGACAAAATGCTACTTCCATAAATTCATTATTTCACATCGAGCTGAAAGTCTAAAGCGATGGCATCGTGGTCGGACAGGGGAAAGCCCTCGGCATCGATGAGTTCGCCGATGGTCTGCGGCGATGTTCCGTCTGCGATCTTGATGCCTTTTCCGGTAAACCAATCGAGTCTCGCCGATACTCGGCCGCCGACGCGACGCACCGCCCAAAAGATAAACGGCATGCACCACTCCGGCACCCAGTCGCGGAGATTTGTGTTTTTTTCGACGCTGTCGATGTCGTAGTGGAGCGTCCCGACGCCGATCTCATTAAAGCTTTTGTAATCAAAGCCGCGTGATTCAAGTTCTCCAAATAATCGCCGTTCAAAATAGCGGTCGGGATGCGGCAGGTGATTTTTTACGACGTTTTTGACGCCCATCATCACACGCCGCCAATAGCCAAGTATCGCCCGCGTCGCGCTTTGCGAATTGTATGTCGTCGTGTTCCAATCGCCACCGATGATCACCGGCAGCGGTGGTAGCGTGTCGAGGTGATCGAGTATTATCTTGATCTGTTTGTGACGATGTGCCCGCGAACAATGTGCGTCGAGATGCACCGTCACCGCACGAAACTTGCCCACCGGATGCTCAATGTCGGCGATCAATGCCCGCAGATAACCGAGCCGTTTCTCTTTGCCCCACATCTTGTCCTTGCCATTTGGCAGCGGCACGGCATGGACGTTTGTCATCGGAAAACGCGAAAACATCGACAGCCCGTGGATCGACACGGTATTTTCGCCATCCATATCCGATTCGACGCCGCTTCCCTTTTGCAGCGGGACATAGACCGGGGCGAATGCATAATTGAGCTTTAACTCGCGGGCGATCTCCTGGGCAACATTGCGGTTGCCGCTGCGAGCCATGCCGTGATCGAGTTCGGTCAGCAGCAGCAAGTCTTTGTCTTTTAGCTTTTCGTTGTTTTTGAGAGCGTCAACGATTCCGTCAAAACGGATGCCGCGTTCGAGGTTCCAGGCGAGGGCCTTCACATCCCCGGTCGCTACAGTTCCCGGTACTGACAGAGCCTCAACCGCGACAGAGTTCAAAATACGCTCGACCTCGGGGCGGATCTTCGCGTACAGTTCCGACGCTTCCATTTCCGGCGTCGATTCAAACTTTAACAGCTCCGGAAAATATTGATTTAGATCGTGGTCGAGGATCGACGGCGGCCCTGTTTGTGTCGTATCTTGCGGTCCCATAAAAAGACTTAGGATACGCTAGTGGCGGCGAAAATGAGAAATCGCATTAGTCGTCGTACCGCTCCTTGACCGGTGCTACGGCAAGGAAATCGCTCGTGATCCGCTCGGTGTAAATGCGGATGAGTTCGTCAATGCGCGTCTGAGTTGTCGAATGAAATATCATCCCTACGTGTTTTGGTTTTTTGACCTTATAAACGATCTCGATGTCGTCATAATGTGACGTGTCGGGCTCATCGGTGTTTGCTAGAGCCAGGGTTATACCGGCAAAATCCTTACGCAGTTTTGGTAGCGAATACGGCGTTTCGGGGGTTTCGGTCTCAAGCTTTCCCCATTCTCGCCATAAATTAAAGCCGCAGGCGTGTTCGAGGACGTTGGCGATATACGCCCCGCCGACTCGGCAGGCGACCTCAAGCAAATACAGTTTGCCGTCGGCTTCACTCTGTAAAAACTCGGCATGCGTGACGCCGCGTTCGTACTTAAAGGCCTTGAGCAGTTTGACGTTGAGCTTTTCGAGAGCCTTTCGCTCTCTTGAACCATATGGCACGATCGACGACGTAAACACACCGCCGTAATGCGATACCTCGAACGGCGTTGTGCCGTACTGGCTGACGCCGCAAGCCGCTACCTTGCCGTTTACAACCACCGAATCGACGTGAAAAACGCGGCCTTTGATAAAGCGTTCGATCAGAAATTGCGACGGATGATCGCGCCAGTTGTTGCGGTTGTCGAGATCGGTCAGCACGTTCCAAACCTCGTCCGCCGTCTCGCATTTGCGGATACCAAATGCCGAAACCTCGTGTCGCGGCTTTACGATCCATGGTGCCTGAACATCTGTAAGAAATCTATTTATCTCTTCCGCATTAAACGCGCCGGTAAATTGCGGACACGCAATACCGACTTGCGAAGCAATTCCCCGCATCGTCAATTTGTCGCGAAATCTGAGCGCGTGGGAACGGCTCATGCCGGGCAGGTTTAGGTGTTCGCGGGCCATCGCCGCGGTCAGGACGTCAAATTCATCCAGACCGACGACGTTGTCGATCGGCCTCGAACCCGCGATATTTGTTACGACGCGGACATAATCGCCGGGAAATGCATCGTCCTCGACCGTCTTTGCGTCATTGATCGCCGTCCACGCCCACGGATAGCCAAGTAGCTTTTTTCGCGTGACGAGCGTGACGTGCCAACCGGCATTATGAGCTTCTTCGAGAAACTCGTTACCCTTATGTTCGCTGATGTGTTTCTTCATAGTCCTCAAGATCAAATGCTCGCAAGCGGCATCCATTTTCTCAACGAGAGATTTTTCTTTGAATGAAAAGAATGTCACAATTTAGCAATTGAGACAACAAAAATGCGAGCTTTGTCGTAGGAATTGGTTCAGCTAAGTAATTGTTTTTATGGAAAATTTTGATCTCGTAAACCTACTCAGCAATCTAATTCCCTACATCGTGGTTTTGCTACTCGCGATCTCTTGCCACGAAGCGGGCCACGCGTGGATGTCATGGAAATACGGCGACGACACGGCTTATATGCTAGGCCGCGTCACGATAAATCCGGTCGCGCACACCGACCCGATCGGCACGCTGCTGATACCGATCGCGAGTTTTGTACTCACGTTTACGACGGGTGCCCGCGTCCCGCTGATCGGCTGGGGCAAACCCACGCCCGTCAATCCGCGTAACTGGACAAAGTACAAACAGGCAAATGTAATGGTCTCGATCGCCGGGATCGGAGCAAATCTGATACTGGCGACGATCGGTTTTGCGATATTTAAAACGCTCATCGAAACCGAGGTCATAACCGGCGGCAATATCCGCGAAGGCATGATCAAAGTCGTAGCCATCTTTCTCAATTACCTGATCTTTCTAAACGTTTCGCTGGCGGTTTTCAACCTGCTACCCTTTCCGCCGCTTGACGGCAGCAAGGTGTTGCAGACATTTTTGCCTGCGAGTTTTAATCCGATATTTGAGCTGCTCGAACAGTATGGCTTTCTGATCTTGATGCTGCTTGTTTATATGGGCGTCATCGGGTTGGTGATGTATCCGTTCTATATCTTTGTCGATTATCTGCTCTACACCCGTTGGTTTTGATAGATGAAAAAACGTATTTTCAGCGGCGCTCAGCCGACAGGCGAGCTTCATATCGGTAATTATCTCGGTGCTCTCAAAAATTGGGTTGCGCTGCAGGACGAGTACGAGTCGTTTTACTGTATCGTCAATCTCCACGCCATCACGCTGCCGCAGAACCCGAAAGTGCTGCGTCAAAAGACGCTCGACCTCGCCCGCATCTATCTCGCCGCCGGCGTCGATCCCGAAAAGGCAACGATCTTTATCCAGTCTGACGTGCCCGAACACGCTGAACTAACCTGGGTACTCTCGTGCCTTACTCGCATGGGCGAACTGGAGCGGATGACGCAGTTCAAGGACAAAGGTAAAGGAAATGAACGAGCGGGCGTTGGGTTATTTACCTATCCTGTTTTGATGGCTGCCGACATCTTGCTCTATCAAACCGATCTTGTCCCCATCGGACAGGACCAGAAACAGCATCTTGAGTTGACACGCGATCTTGCCGAGAGATTTAACCGCGATTTTGGCGAGACGTTTAAGGTTCCTGAGCCATTTATCCCGCCGGTCGGGGCAAAGATAATGTCCTTGCAGGATCCGGCGAAAAAGATGTCGAAATCGGATGAGAATCTGAACGGCTCGATCTTTTTGCTCGACGACGCCGACACGATCACCAAAAAGGTAAAACGCGCCGTCACCGACAGCGGCACCGAGATCAGCTTTGACGAAACGCGGCCCGCGATCAAAAACCTGCTCACGATCTATCAGCTGTTGAACGGCAAAACGGCTGACGAATGCGTCGCACATTTTGCCGGCTCAGGCTACGGCGATTTCAAAGGCCAGCTTGCCGAGACGGTCGTCGAGTTTCTCCGTCCGTTTCAGGAACGCATCAAAGAATACGACGACGCTTCGCTCGACGCGATCCTGAAAAGCGGAGCGGAAAAAGCCCGTTCGATCGCGTCGGAAACGTTGCACGAAGTTTATAAAAAAACAGGTATCAAGTGATGAAAATTACCGTTTACGAAAAACCGACCTGCACGACGTGCCGCAATCTGAATAAGCTGTTTACCGCGAACGGCGTCGATTGGGACAAGGTCAATTATTTTATCGAGCCTTTTACCGAGAGTAAGCTGACGGCGCTGCTAAAAAAGACAGGGATGCGGCCCTTTGACGTATTGCGGCGTGCGGAGCCGGATTTCAAACTCGCGGGCATCGATAAAGATTCGAGTGACAAAGATGTGATCGCGGCGATGGTCAAATATCCATCGATCATCCAGCGGCCGATAGTCGAGGTTGGCGATAAAGCTGTGCTCGCACGGCCGATCGAAAAGGCGTTGGAGTTATTAAAAGGTTGATCCGTGATGAAGAAATTAATTGCATTATTTCTTTTCTGTACAGCGATTTTTTTGACGTCATGCGATATGCGCAGCGAAACCGCAAAAAAGGAGATGGAAAAGTTTTCCGGCACGCCAACTCCCGTGCCTTCGCCAACGGCGGTCGAAAAGCCGATCGACCCGGCGGATGTTGTTCAGGTCGATACGACTCTGGAAGGCGAGACCATCGGGATTAACGGCGACCAGCAGAAAAAGACCATTGCCTGCACAAAATTTAATAATGTAATGATCAACGGCGATGGTGCCGTCGCGACGATAACCGGTGTATGCCGCAGGATAATGTTTAACGGCAACGGCAACAAGATCACAGCTGATGCGGCGACCGAGATCGTATTTAATGGGAGCCAAAATACCTTGACCTATTCGTGGTTTCCAAACGGAAAACGGCCCATCGTAACCCAAAATCGCCCGGACAATACGGTCGAGCATGTTCCGGCAAAGGCCGCAGATCAAAAGCAAGCAAAATGAGCTATACAAACGGAAACGGTAATGGCAACGGCCACGCCCCAAAACCTAAGAACGTGCTTGGCGGCACACTCGAATCGTGCTGCACCGATCCGATGACCGGTTTTTATCGTGACGGTTTTTGCCGCACCGGAGTCGATGACACCGGGCGTCATACGGTCTGCATACGTGCGACGGATGACTTTCTGGCGTTTTCGAAATCGGCGGGTAATGACCTTTCGACGCCGATGCCGCAGTATGCCTTTCCGGGGCTAAAGCACGGCGACAAATGGTGTCTGTGTATGCTCCGCTGGCGTGAGGCTCTAAATGCAGGTATGGCTCCGCAGGTTTATCTTGAGGCGACGCACGAAGCGGCGTTGACGGTCGTAAGCCTAGAGGACCTAAAGCGTTACGCCGTTGATGGAGACGATCTTGACTGAGAAAGACGAACAATTTAGCTTTGATTTTCATAAGGAAACGGCCGAGATAATGTCGGGCGGGACCGATGAACTGAAGATCAAGCTTGGCGAATTTGCCGGGCCGCTAGACCTGCTGCTATATCTCATACGGCAAGAGCAGGCCGACATTTTTGACATACCGATCGCCCGCATCACCGAAAAATATCTCGAATACATCCGCATGATGAAGCGGCTCGACATCGCCGTCGCGGCTGATTTTCTCGTGATGGCTGCGCAGCTTATCGAGATCAAATCAAAGATGCTGCTGCCCCGCGACCCGTCGCTTGCGGCTGACGAAGAGGAGATGGAAGACCCGCGTCAGGAGCTGGTCGACCGGCTGCTCGAATATGAAAAATTCAAAACTGCCGCCGGGATGCTGCACGAGCGTTCGACCATCGAATCGGCAATTTTCCCTCGCGGCCCGATCGAATCCGACGAAAATAATGCCGAGATCGACGCGTCGGTCTTTGATCTGCTGACGGTCTTTCAAAAGATCGTCGCCCGTCATGTTGACGAGGTAAAAATGGAGATCCAGCGCGAAGAGATCTCGCTCGCCGATATGATCAAAAATCTAAAATCGAGAATTTTCGAGCTGGGCGAGGTAAATCTATTAGAGTTTTTCGAAGAGATGCATTCTCGTCGCGAGCTTGTTACGGCGTTTATCGCCGTGCTCGAGATAGTCCGTGCCGAAACGGTAAAATTGCTGCAAAACAAGACATTTGGCGATATTATTTTGAGGAAAGTTATTTAACAGGATGGACAGGATAGTCAGGATGTAGATTGCATTATCCTGCACATCCTGTATATCCTGTTTAATCATTTCTATGACCGAGACGACCGAAGAAAAGATAATCAGGACGCCGACCGAGCTTGTCGCGATCGTCGAAGCGTTGATATTTGTCGCGGACGAGCCGATCTCGACTCGCGCTTTGGCCGAGGTTTTAGAAGAAGAAAAGGACAGCATCCAGGCCGCTATCGAGCAACTGCAATCCGAATATGAGGGCCGTGACAGCGGCTTGCAGATCCGCGAGATTGCCGGCGGCTGGCAGCTTGGAACACGCACCGAATATCACGAAGAGGTTCGTAAATTCCTAAAAACTCGTCCCAACGCAAAGCTCTCGCTCGCGTCCTTAGAAACGCTTGCCGTCATCGCATACAAACAGCCGGTGACCGTGCCCGAGATACTCGATATCCGCGGCGTCCAATCCGCGTCAGCCATCAAAACTCTCCTCGACCGCCGCCTGATCGTCGCCAAAGGCCGCAAAGAAGCCGTCGGCCGCCCAATGCAATACGGCACGTCAAAAGATTTTCTTGTCCAGTTTGGGCTAAAAGACCTAACCGAATTGCCGAGCATCGAAGACTTCGAAGATTTAGTACAATAGCCACAGAGAACACCGAGACCACTGAGTTTGTGAATCTGCCTTTCTCTGAGATCTCTGTGTCCTCTGTGGCTAACTCTTATGAATGAAAGATTACAAAAATTGATCGCCCAGGCGGGCCTTGCTTCGCGACGGGCCGCTGAGCAGATGATCTTGGCGGGCGATGTGTCAGTCAATGGCGAGATCGTGACCGAACTTGGGACCAAGGCCGACCCGGAAAAGGACCACATCAAGGTTCGCGGCAAGCTCATCAACGCAAAGATCAGCGGGCGGCAGAATTTTTACGTTCTGCTAAATAAACCGAAAGGCTATCTATCAAGCGCCGCCGACCCTGAGGGCCGCAAACTCGTGACCGATCTGGTCAAAGGCAAGGGCAAACTGCACCCCGTCGGAAGGCTCGATTACAACACCGAAGGACTGATCATTCTTACGAACGACGGCAATTTTACGAATCACGTTGCGAGTTCTAAGGCGATTCCAAAGGTCTATGAAGTAAAGGTCAAAGGGCTGCCAAACAGCAACGCCATAAATAAGCTGCGGCGAGGACTGGTGCTTGAGGATGGTTATAAAACGGCCCCTGCCGAGATCAAAGACCTAAAGCCGACCGACAAAAACGGCTGGTACGAGGTGACGCTTTATGAGGGGCACAATCAGCAGATCCGTAAGATGTTTGATGCGGTCGGAAACTCAGTCGTCAAATTGCGTCGAATAAAGATCGGCACCGTCGCCGACCCGTATTTGAAAACCGGACAAACACGCGACTTGACTGCCGAAGAGGTGGCATCGCTGACCAGCATGACACCACGAAAAACCACTAAACCTAACGCATTAAAAGGCGGTGTACGACCAACAGGCAAGCGTCCTGTACGACCTTAATGCCCGCCGCCGCAAGCTCATTGGCAACTTCGTCATTTCTGATACCAAGCTGAAACCACACCGCTTTTGGACGCTTCGCCAAAATATCCGTGGTATGTTTCGCGACGTCTTCGCTACGGCGAAAAACGTTGAGCAGATCGATCTCGCCCGGGATCTGTGACAGATCGCGATAAACCCGCTTACCCATGATCTCTGTCACCTCAGGATAATAGACCGGCACCGGGATGATCTCGTAACCCGCGTCCGCCAGATATTTCGGCACGTAAAAGGCTGGCTGATCAGAGTGTGACTCGGGCTTGATGCCCAAAACGGCGATCGTTTTTGTCTGCTCAAGCAACTCTTTTATCTGAGCATCGGTCGTGAGTAAGTTATCTTTCCAGTCCATATCCTAACTATACGCCACTCCTGTTCAGACGGAAATTTAACAGGATGGACAGGATCAACAGGATGAGAATTTTGTCCTATCCTATTCATCCTGAATATCCTGTTCGAAATTCCCTTCTAAATTTGCCTAAAATAATATGTTATGTCAGCATAATCATTCGTTATACACACAATTATGAACTTTGAATTGAGCGAAGAGCAGCAGCAGATAAAGTACAGCATCCGCGAATTTGCCGAGAGCGAGATCAAGCCGCACGTAATGGAGTGGGACGAATCGCAGCATTTCCCTGAGGAACTACGGCCAAAGCTCGCCGAGCTGGGGCTGATGGGCGTTTTGTTTCCGGAGGAATACGGCGGAGCCGGTATGGGCTATGTCGAATACGCGACGATCATCGAGGAACTAGGCCGCGTTTGCGGTTCGGTCGGCCTGTCTGTCGCGGCGCACAATTCTCTCTGTTCAAACCACTTATATATGTTTGGCAGCGAAGAGCAAAAACAAAAGTATCTCGTGCCGCTCGTCAAAGGCGAGAGCTTTGGCGCCTGGGGCCTTACCGAATCGCAAGCCGGATCGGATTCGGCAGGAACGCGAACGAATGCCGTTCGCACCGATAACGGGTGGAAAGTGAACGGTTCGAAGAATTTCATCACTCACGCCATCGCCTGCAATACGCTGGTTGCGGTCGCGGTCACCGACAAAGAAAAAGGCAATCGCGGCATCTCGGCGTTTATCTTTGACAAATCGATGGACGGATTTCGCTCCGATAAAAAAGAAAACAAACTCGGTATGCGTGCGTCCGAGACGGCGTCTGTTGTTTTCGAGGACTGCATCGTCCCGGACGAAAACCGGCTTGGTAACGAGGGCGAGGGCTTTTTGCAATGCATGCAGGTTTTGGACGGCGGCCGCATTTCGATCGCCGCTTTGTCCGTCGGCATCGCTCAGGGAGCATATGAAGCGGCAGTAAAATACGCAAAAGAACGGCACCAGTTTGGCAAAGCGATCGCCGAGTTTCAGGCCATCCAGTTCAAACTGGCCGATATGGCAACGCAGATCGAATGTGCACGATTGCTGACGCAACAAGCGGCCGCGACCAAAGACGCCGGAAAGCCGGTCACGCAAAAATCTGCGATGGCAAAACTTTACGCGTCCGAGACGGCTGTTCGCGTTTCGGAAGAATCGATCCAGATCCACGGGGGTTACGGCTATACAAAAGATTATCCGGCCGAAAAATACTGGCGCGACTCAAAACTCTGCACCATCGGCGAAGGCACGAGCGAGATACAGCGGATCGTTATTGCAAAAAATCTTCTTAAGTCTCTTTGATCGATAGAGTATAATCAGATGAAACAAATTTGACGTATTTGATGTTTCATGTTGCATTTATGCAACGAGTCGATTACTATATTGCTCTAATTTAAATCCTAGGAGAATAAAGATAATGAGTACAAGTACCGCACCTAGCGCAGGCCGTCTGGCAACCGCATTTTTAGCAGAGCTGGATAACGAGGCAAAAGTAACGCGTTCAGTTTTGGAACGCGTTCCGCCGGAGAAATTTGACTGGAAACCGCACGAAAAATCAATGACGATGGGCCGTTTGGCTGTCCATTGCGCCGAGATGTTTGGCTGGACAAAAGAGACGCTCAAGCAGGACGTGCTCGATTTTGCGACCGCAGATTTTCAGCCTTTCGAGCCAAAATCTACTGAAGAATTGCTGGCATTTTTTGACGATCACATAGCCAAAGCAAAGATCATCCTGGGCGAAACGCCCGACGAGACGTTCTTTACCGACTGGACGATGCGAAACGGCGAGCAAGTGTATATGACGATGCCAAAGGTCGCCGTGATGCGTTCGTTTGTGATGAATCATATCATCCATCATCGCGGACAATTGTCGGTCTATCTTCGTCTCAACGACATCCCGGTGCCGTCGATCTACGGCCCGTCGGCTGACGAAGGGCAAATGTAAAAAGTCAGATCCGGGAGCGTTTGCGACTGGGTTCTTTTCCGTAATTATGGCGAGTCGCGAGGCTCGCCTTTTCTGATTTCCATTAAAGAATGAGAAAATAGATAAATGTCAGACGCCGATCTGTTAGCAAAACTATTTCAAGGTGACCCACGCTCGATTGCTCGAGCGATCACTAAGGTCGAGAGCGGCAGCGAGGGTGCGGCTGAGCTGATGAAAGCTGTTTTTCCGCGAACCGGAAATGCGGTCGTTATCGGTATTACGGGTGCCCCGGGAGCCGGAAAATCATCGCTTGTCGATAAGCTCGCTTTCTATTACAAAGATCAAGGCGAAAAGGTCGGAATCGTCTGCATTGACCCATCGAGTCCGTTTTCGGGCGGTGCGATACTTGGCGACCGTATCAGGATGGCGACCTTGGGGATGGATAAAAACGTATTTATCCGTTCGATGGCGACGCGGGGTAATCTTGGCGGGCTTTCGCGTGCGACGGTCGATGCGGTGTCGATACTTGATGCCGCCGGGTTTGATAAGGTCATTGTCGAAACGGTCGGGGTCGGGCAGGACGAGGTTGAGATCGTCAAAACTGCGGATGTCTCTGTGGTCGTGCTAGTGCCCGGAATGGGCGACGACATCCAGGCGATCAAGGCCGGGATAATGGAGATCGGCGATGTTTTTGTTATCAACAAGGCTGACCGCGAAGGTGTCATTCGCACCCAAAAAGAACTCGAAGCCTTGCTCGGCCTCGCGCATCGCCCCGATATGTGGATGCCGCCTATCGTCAGGACTGTAGCAACCGAAAGCAAGGGCATCGAGGATCTCTCGGCAGCAATAACCAGCTATTTTGATTTTCAAAAAGCCGAGGCCGGCGGCATGGTGCGAAAGACCGCAATAGCCCGCTGGCGTTTGACCGAATTGGTTCAGGAAAGGCTGCTATCGGATCTGATGAGTCAGAATGGAACGAGTGAAAAGATTGATAAGCTTGCTGCTCAGATCGCTGGAAAAGAGATCGATCCGTATTCGGCGGTCGAAAAAATACTAAATAAATCATGAAGATCAACCATCTTGGCATTGCCACAAAAGGCATCGATGAGGCCCTTAAATTCTGGTCTGACGCGTTGGGGCTGGAAAATGTTCACACCGAGATCGTCGAGGATCAAAAGGTCCGTGTCGCGATGTTGCCCATTGGTGAGAGCCGTGTCGAATTGCTCGAACCGACCTCGGACGATTCGCCGATATCAAAGTTTCTCGAAAAGCGCGGCGGCGGTATTCATCACATTGCCATCGAGGTCGACGACATCGAGGCGAGCCTCGCACAGCTCAAGACGAAAGGTATGCGGCTGATAGACGAATCGCCGCGTATCGGGGCTGAGGGCTGCCTGGTCGCGTTTGTCCACCCTGCCGCTACCAACGGCGTTTTGCTTGAACTCGTACAAATCAACGAATAACGCTTTTCGTTAGCTGTTATTTACAGTTTTTGATATTATAGCCGTTTGGCAAATATCTAGATTTTCTATTAGTGAGGACTCATAAATTGAGCAATTTAACAAAAGCATTGATCCTGATCGTCGCGATACTCGCGATAGGCGTTGGTTTGGTTGTTTGGAAGAAAAAGGTTGGTGGGCACACGGCATCGTTTAACTCGATCAGCCGCGAAGAGATCGAGATGCTGCTCGCAGACGTCGCGAAGACCAATCCGATGATCCTGAAAAAGCTCGCCGAGGATCCGGAGATGAAAAAGCAGCAGATCGAGAATCTTAAACAGCTGCTTGCATTCGCCAGCCAGGCACAGCGTGATGGGCTCGCAAATACGCCGACGAATATTCAGGAGATGGACAATGTCCGCTCCGAGATCATCGCCGTCAACTACGATCGCGAGGTCAACAAAGACAAAGGCCCGATGCCCGCGTTCGGTTTTATTACCGAAGATCAGGTCAAAGCTTATTGGGCAGAGGACGAACAGCCAAAATCCGGCCCCAGTTTCATGGAGCGCATCGGACTTGGCGGGGAAAGAGAATCGCGTACGCATCAAGCCGAGTTTGACGATTTTCTCAACGCCAAGATCGAGATCCTGAAAGCGGGCAATCCCGAAATGAAAGATCGCGAGATCAGCGAAGAAGAAAAAACACAGGCCCGCGATATCTTTGCAAAGATCCGCATCTATAAGGCCGAATACAACACCAAACTCGCTGCCGGCGAGCTGGCAAAAGATTTTGTCGAACGCACCAATCTGCAGGTCAAACTGCAGCAGGCACAGTTTCTCGCACGTCTGTTCTCTGAGAAAGCAACCGAAAAAACCAAGGTGACCGACGAAGAGATCGATGCGTACATTAAATCGCACCCTGAGCTAGATCCGGCTGCAAAAAAAGCGACCGCACAAGGCATACTTGACCGGGCAAAAGCCGGTGAAGATTTTGCCAAACTCGCTGACGAATTTTCGCAAGATCCCGGGAATAAAGGGCCTGACGGGAAAGGCCAGGGCGGACTTTACAAAGATGTACCAAAGGGCCGCATGGTCGCTCCGTTCGAAACGGCGGCATTGGCTTTAGAGCCGGGACAGATCGCACCTGAGCTGGTCGAGACCGATTTTGGATATCACATCATCAAGCTCGAGCGTAAACTCGGCCCGAGCACATCTAAACCGGCAGCAGCGGCTCCGGGGCAGCCGCCCGCACCAACCGGCGACACTTATGACGCCCGTCATATTTTGATCTCGACCGGCTTTAAGGACCCGGAAAACCCAACCGCCCGCGAGGCTCCGGTCAAAGATTATGTCCGGACCAAGCTCGAAACTGAGAAAGAGAAAAAGCTGATCGACGAGATCGTTGCGGCAAACAACATTTCGGTTCCGACTGATTTCACTGTACCGGAAGTGACCGAAGAGCAAATGCAGCAGATGCGCCAAAGGCAGCAGTCGCAAGGAATGCCTCCGGGAGCCCAAATGCAGCCGGGTGCAAATCCTGAAGTAAAGCCGGCAAAACAGGAGCCGAAGAAACCGGAACCCAAAAAGAAATAGCCACAACGTTATCAGTTGTACAGAATAAGACGGAGGGACGATGTTTTGTGTCGTCCCTTTTGTCTTTTGAAATATCACCGCGCCGCCCGGATGAGGGTAATCGCGTGTGATCAGAACTATGTGCGGTAAATTATTGTTACTTTATATGGCTCGGTGGTGTCTTATCTATATTAGAAGGACAAACATATGCTTTTCGGTCGATCTGTCGCATTGTCGGCGATATTTTTTTGGTTGGTGACGGGCTTAGGTGCCCAAAGTTCGGTTCCGCGTTTTGAGAATGCCGATTGTGCCATTCCAGTTCCGCCGACCGAAAAGAATGTGCAGTGTGGCTATCTCACGGTCTTTGAAAATCGCTCAGCCAAATCGCAGAGGACGATACGTCTGCCGATCGTCATCCTTAAATCAGAAAGCAGCAACCCCAAACCTGATCCGGTTTTAAAAACATTAGGCGGTCCCGGCGGTTCTTCGATAAAAATGATCAGCGGGCGGCGTTCATCCCCCTGGTTAAAAGACCGCGATTACATCATCTTTGAGCAACGAGGCACGCGTTATGCCCAGCCATCTCTGGAGTGTCCCGAGTTAAACGCAGCAAATGTAGCGAGCGCCAAGACCCAACTTGATCGCAGTAAAACACGATCAAAGGAGATCGCGGCTGCCGCTCGGTGCTACAACCGGTTGACAAACTCAGGCATAGATCTGGGCGCTTACAACAGTGCCGAAAGTGCTGCCGACATTGAGGATCTGAGACGCGTGTTAAAGATCGACAAGATCAATCTCTACGGCATCTCTTACAGTGCCCGGCTTATGCTTGATGTCATGCGGTATTATCCTGATGGCATCCGCAGCGTCGTGCTGGAATCAACGCTCCCGCCTGAGACCAATTACGATGAGGTCGGCGTGGATGCGATCGTTCGCACGCTCAACGAGATGTTTTCGCAATGTCAGGCAGACGCCGAATGCAATACTGCCTACCCCGATCTGGAAAAGAAATTCTACGCCGTTGTAGAACGCCTCAATGATAAATCGCTGATCGTCAGCACTCCAGATCCCGTAACTAAACAAACCTACGACATTTTGCTCAATGGCGATGACTTTGCCACTTGGATCGTCGATTATCTTTTCTCTAACGAGCCGTCCGCGACGGTCGAGGCCCCTTACGTCATCAACGAAGCATTTTTAGGCAACTACGTCCGGCAATTCAAAAACTACGCGGGTGACAAACTCGGAGCCCCGTCATATTCACTGGGGATGAGATACTCCGTATGGTGTAGCGAAGAGGTCCCTTTTGAGAAAATGTCGTTGATCAAGTCCCAGTCAGACAAATATTCAGGCTTAAAAGGGTACGAAGTGATGGCCCTGCCTGATATTTGCAGTGTCTGGAAAGTAAAAAAAGCCAAGCCTTCCGCAAATCGGCCGGTTTCAAGCAACATACCAACTCTCGTCCTCGGATCGCAGTACGATGCCTACACCGAACCTGCATGGGGCAAGATGGTCGCCTCGCGGCTGTCGAAGAGTTTTTATTTTGAAATTCCCTGGGCCGGACACGGGCCAGCGTTTTCCGTTCCTTGTGTAAGCGGCATGATCGCCTCGTTTTTTTATGATCCCATATCGGCCCCGCCAACTGACTGCGTTGAAAAAACCCGCAAACAATTCAAATTCTTTGTCAAAAAAACCTGATCTGATTTTCAAAGAAATCCGCAATCCGTTATCCTCTTAGTTTGCGATCTTTGATCAAAATATTTGGATAATTAAACAATGGAAAAAGTAACAATCGGGATCATCGGCGGCAGCGGTTTGTACCAGATGCCGGAACTTGAAAATGTGCGGGAAATTCCCGTTGAAACACCGTTTGGCTCGCCGTCTGATGCCTTTATCGTTGGCGAATTGGATGGGGTGACGGTCGCGTTTTTGCCGCGCCATGCTCGCGGGCATAAATTTACGCCGTCTGAGCTTCCCTTTCGGGCGAACATCTACGCGATGAAGATGCTCGGCGTCGAATACATTTTGTCGGTGTCGGCAGTGGGCAGTTTGCAGGAGCAATACGCTCCGACTGATTTTGTTATCCCCGATCAGTTCTTTGACCGCACGCGTGCACGTGCCCACGAATCGACATTCTTTGGGAACGGCATCGTCGGCCACGTTACGTTCGCACATCCGGTGTGCAATGAGCTTGGCGACATTCTCGAAGCGTCGTGTAACACCGTCGGCGTAAAAACGCATCGCGGTGGTTCTTACGTATGTATGGAAGGCCCGGCGTTCTCGACGAAAGCAGAGTCGAACGTCTATCGCCAGTGGGGCATGGACATCATCGGCATGACCAATCTGCAAGAGGCAAAGCTCGCCCGCGAAGCCGAGATCGCCTACGCCACGCTCGCCCTCGTCACCGATTACGATTGCTGGTACGAAGGCCACGACGACGTCACCGCCGAAATGGTCATCGAGACGCTTGGTAAAAACGTCCGCAACGCACAGCTCGTCATGAAAGACGCCGTTCGCCGCGTTGCTGACAAACAAACGCCAAATCAGTTCGCCGACGCGATAAAAAACGCGATCTTTACCCCATCGTCAAGCTGGCCTGTAGACACTGCGAAAAAGCTCGACGCGATCATTGGGAAGTATCGTTAAAAGTTACGCGTTTACGCGTGAACGGACATTGAACAGAAAACTTTCGGATGCCTTTTTGCATCTGTATTAAGTTATGAAAAGAAAGTTCCTTGCGATAATTTTTGCTGCTCTATCAATTGGCATATTTGCTATGTCGGCCTCTGCCCAACGTAATGTCACGCCGGCGATCGACCGTGATCCGATTATGGAAGCGGACGCAAAGCACAATCTCGATGTAGCCTGGAATTACTATTCGCTCAAAAAGGCGTACAAAGCCACCTTGATGCGTTTCGAAGAGACATTTGCGGCGTATCCGGATTTCTCAAAGATCGACGAATTCTTATTTATCGGCGGGATGAGCAGCTATTACCTGTCCGAGGGCAAGGGAAAGCAGCCCATCGATCTCAAGAACGAAAAGGATAAGGAAAAATTTACCCCCGAAAAGCTGCGTGAAAGCGCCAAGATGTATCTCACAATGCTCGTCGATAAATATCCCGACAGCAAGTACGTCGCGGAGGCTAAAAAGACGCTCATCGTTCTCAATGCTGAAAAGTAGAAATTAACAGGATGGATAGGATACTCAGGATAAAAAACAAATCCTGACTATCCTGTATATCCTGTTAGAAATTGCCTAAGCAATGAACCTCAACCAAGTTACGATCTATAGCCAGCTCCCTGTCGAAACGGTCGAGTTTTTTGAAAAGCTCGGGCTCAAACGCATCGTCGATTCCCTGCCGCGTTACGCGAGGCTGTTGTGTCCGGATGGCGAAGCGACGTTGTCGGTTTGCGAATTCGGTGATCTGCCGCCGGTCGCGGCTAATAATAATGTCGTGCTGTATTTCGAATGTGCCGACGTCGATGCGGAGTACGAACGCCTGTCATCTCTCGGCCTTGAATTCACCGAACCGCCAACCGACCGCACGTGGCTCTGGCGTCAATGTTACCTCGACGACCCGAACGGCAACCACATCTGCCTCTTCAACGCCGGCGACAATCGACTCAATCCCCCTTGGCGAATAAACTGATGTGTTATGTTAAATTAACTACATTACGGATTCAAAGATGAAATATTACACAAAGATTGTCGTTACTACTTTTTCGTTCCTCTTCATTTTCGCGTACTTAGTCAATCCTGATGCCAAGGCGCAGACGGCTAATGGTGACAAGTGGCAAGGTGCGGGCGGACTGACAATGATCACTTTTTTCAAAGACGGCAAGGTTAAATTTGAGGACGACAATGATGGAGACGGTGAATTTTCTGACGAGAATGGGACATTTAAGACTAACGGAAATAATGTAGAGATGGATTTCGTCGGAAAGACCATCAGAGCCGTCATCACAAAAGACGTGATGCGATGCGTGTTGTACTACAAAGGAACTGCTGACAAGTTCACATTCGAGTTGAAGAAATATTGATCGACTCAACCCCGATTGGCGACTCGGATAGTGACAGGTAAAGGTTGACGGAAGACAAGTATGAGAAAAGGCCGCGAGCGTGATGTTCGCGGCCTTCTTTCTTGTCACCTGGTACCTGTCACTTGTCATCGATCAAGGATTGATCGTCACATAGGCCGGGTCGGAGGGTTGGCCGTAGTCTTCGTTGCTTTTACGGAGCTGGATGCGGACTTGGAGTTGTTCGGGTTCGCCGGGGGTCTGCGGGGTCAGGTGGACGTCGATGGATTTGCCGGTTGCTGTTGCGGCCTCGACCCAACCTGGGGCACCGTTTCGCAGCACAAACACCTTAAACGAATCCGCCTTTTCGCGTTTTGATGCGACCACCGAGAAATGATAGTTGGTCGCGGCGGCTTCGACGGTGATCGTCGGCTTGACCTCATTTGGCAGTAGCGACGAAGATTTCGTTGGTTCGATGCCCCACGATTCGCCAACCTCCTTTGTGTAGCTGAGCGAATGCATAACTATATCGCGATACTGCATCGTACGTTGAAAGATACCTGTCGGCGTAGCGTGCGGATCGCCGGGCAGCACGAGCGGATCGGGTATCACGTGATCGGGCGTACCGACCGGATCGGTGGTAATGCCGTTGCGAAATGCCGTCCAGGCTTTCTCGTAGTTGTCGATCGCGACAAATGTGTCGAGCAGATACTCCATCATCTCGGCATCATGCTGTATCTGGGTAACGTTTGCCGCCGTCAGTCCGTAAGTCGTCCCTTCGGCTACCGCCTTTGCCGCAAAATTAACGTGCCACGGAGCACGGGCGGGTAAATTAGTTGGATACCATCTCGGACTAGGAATTATCGGTGCGACCATATCTCTTTCTCCTTTCTATTTAAGTATTTGAGCCGCAGCACCGAACCGGGGCCAATTACAAGCGGAGACACACGGTTCGGTGAATTTGCGGCTATTTACTTATCTCTGGAGTTCGGGAGATGAGAGAAATGCGGTAATCGGAGCGGGATGCGTTCGAGTCTGAAAAGACATGTGGCCCTCTCAGTGCTTATTACGGACGCGCGAGTCAACGGAAAGTATCCAACTGACTCTCTCGTTCTCGATCCTCCGGCAAACACTCTGCAGCCGCCAGAATTCCGTAATAAGCGTTGGAATTATAAACAACTTTCGCAAAAAGAAGCAAGCCCTGACGCGTAGCTCCCGCTTGCAACGCCGTCACACCCGCATCTAACACGGTAATATCACGGCACTACAGCAAAAGTTCCTGACACTACGCCCTAAGATGTGAACACTACGCCGTAAAATGCTGATACTACAAAGTAAAATGCCGACACTACAACGTAAGATCGTGGTGTTACAGCGTAATATTCCCATGTTACGGCGTAGTAGGTAGATGTTGCGGCGTTAGGTCGCTATCTTTCGTTGTAGTATCTACCCATTAATCGAAAACAAACACGAAAAAGCCCGTAAACACGGGCTTATCTAAACATCTACTTTTCAGACTCAAAGTTAACGATTACTTAGAACTCTTACTGACATTGTCTAAATCATCTCCGGATGTAATTTCCTTGGGTTTAATCTCTTCATAGACCTTTCCATCTTTTTGAAGCTTAAAGACCCCCTGAGCTACCAAAATTTGTACCGCTCCTCGTACTATTGGATAGTCTATACCAAGTTCTTCCGCAACCACTTTGCTTGCACCACTCGCCCACGGTTGAGGAGGCATCGCATCCTTCACTTTAGCAAGAATTTCAGGTGTTAGATGAATTCGTTCTAAATCAGAACCACTAGGCTTCTGAACAATCTTAACGCGTGCCTTATTCTGATACCTGCTCAATCGAAGCTTTTGATCGCATGTTTCGCATTTTACATCCGTCGTCTGTCCCGGGGTCATAGCGAGCAACGCCGTAACGTTTGTCGCACAACCTGGACATGAGATTGTTTCTTCTCTGGGCTCATTTGGGATTAGATTGAAATGATCACCTTCCCAGAATGAAACGAGTTTGGCTTTGCAAAAGTTACAATTTAGCCCCCTGTGCCCCCCAGTCTTGATTCTCTGTTCATATTTAACGAGATTTCCACATACTGGGCATTTGAGCTCTACGGACTGACGTCCCGAAAGCCGTGGTTTCTTTACTGGAATTCCACTCACTTGAGAAGCTACGAGTCGGAGATCGTTACGTAGCGATGCGATGTCAGAAACTAACGAATCCTTTGTGGCAATATCTCCATTGGAGTTGCGCGTATCACCGTCCAAAAGAGCCTCAACTCTTTCAACAATATCCCTAAATTCTTCCTCGCGGCTCTCTCGCTCTTCTTTTTGGGCAATTAGTTCGTCCCCAATAACTCCTTGCCAATCACTAAGGGAGCGGTCGTTCATGGATTTAAGTGTATTAATATTATGAACCGCTGCCTCAATCCTCATGTCCTTTGCACGCAAAAGTTCAGACTGATTTGCGATTTCAGCTAAGTCGTCCTGTTGGAGTAAGTAAAGAGATAGACGGTCAAGTTCATTTGAAAGATTATTGACTTTTTCAGCAGCCTTTAATGCAAAGGTTCGCAAATTCCTATTGAATGTATCTTCGGAATACGCATGAGCAAGAATCCATGATGCTATAAAGGAAACGGCCGACATGATAAAGCCAAGCATCAAAGATTCTCTAGCCGATATCTCTGCAGTTGCAATTATATATAGACAAACGATAGCCCCTGCCAAGAGAATAATTGCTAAAACAGTGGGAAGCCAACGACGCATAATTCACACCCAACCTAATAGTTAAAAGAATTTGGGAAATATATCACCAATATTACAGATTCACAACAACGAACCAACTAGCAATCGCAAAAACTCGCTCAGGCGTGTAAAATTAACCTTTGCTTTTGATACTTAATATTCGGAGATCCATTTAATACATGTCATTAACAGTAGTTGGTTCGGTGGCGTTTGATGCGCTTGAGACGCCTTTTGGGAAACGCGACAAGATTTTGGGCGGTGCGGCGACGCATTTTGGGTTGTCGGCTTCGTTTTTTACACAGGTGAACGCGGTCGGCGTGGTCGGCGGTGATTTTGGCGACGAAGAGTGGGCGGTTTTTAAGCGTCACGCGATCAATACCGACGACATCCAGATCGTGCCCGAGGGCAAGACGTTCTTTTGGAAAGGCCGATACGACTACGACATGAACACGGCGCACACGCTCGACACGCAGCTCAATGTGTTTGAGACGTTCGAGCCGAAACTGAGTGAGAATTCGCAGAGTGCGGAGTTCCTTTTCCTCGCGAACATCCTGCCGATGCTGCAGAAACAGGTTCGCGAGCAGATGCCGGACGCGAAGTTCGTCGCGATGGACACGATGAATTTTTGGATAACCTCGATGAAGGACGCCCTTATCGAGACCATCAAGGTCGTCGATTGCATCATCATCAACGACGCCGAGGCTCGCCAGCTCACCGACGAAGCCAGCATCCACGCCGCCGCACGAAAGATCATGGAGATCGGCCCCAAAGCCGTCGTCATCAAACGCGGCGAATACGGCGCGACCTTGTTTACGAAAGATGGATACTTCGTCGTACCGGCGTATCCGCTCGAAAGCGTTTTTGACCCGACCGGTGCGGGCGACACGTTCGCGGGCGGATTCATGGGCTATCTCGCCGCTCACAAAGAAGTGACCAACGACACGCTGCGTCGTGCAATGGTCTACGGCTCGGTGATGGCTTCGTTCAACGTGGAGAAATTCGGCACGGAACGCGTCGACGCCCTCGATTACCCCGAGATCACCGAGCGTTTCAAGGCGTTCAAGACGATGACACATTTTGACGATATTCCGTTTGAACGAGATGCAGAAGCCCACGCGTAAGCACGGGCTTAATACTCAAGTTGGACGTTAAGCCCTTGCTCACGCGCGGGCCTCCGCAACCTGAAATGAACGTAAAACCGGCAAATCCGCTCGCCCGCTTTGATAGGCGACAGCCAAACTATCCGTTGCTGTTCGCGGCGATAGTGCTTGTCGCTATACTGATCGGCGGAGCTGTAGTTTCGGTGCGGACCCAGTCTGTGCTGATCGCGGGACTGTTTGTCGCGGCCGTTCTGATGTTCTTATTGGTCGCGATGCTCGATATCGCAAAGACTCGGCGGCTTGCGGCGACCGACGACCGGCGGTTTATCCGCTGGGACGCGGCGATGCCCGACATCCAGCGGCAAAATGTAAATGTCGAGGTCCGCGAACTCGCTCGTGTCCTGGGCGTTGGCAACGACCAACTCGCGGATCTGCTCTCGGCATACATTGTCGCCGAGGATCTCGCTTTGCGGCAGATACAGCAAGAGGAAAATCTGCCTTTAATGCGGCACGTTCAGATCGGGGGCACGCCATTTGACGGCATTTTGGTCGATCAGGACCTAATCACATGTATCGAGGTGTCGTTTCTAGTCGTGCCCGACGTGCGTCAGGACCGGATCGAATCTATATTAAAGAAGATACAGCTCGCGAAAAAGAACCTCGCCGAGATGAAAAGCCGCTTGCGGCTGCGGCTGATGCTGGTGCTAGTCACGCAGCTTTCGCCCGCCGAAGAAGAGCAGCTTCGCGGAGTGCTGATAACGCGGCGTTTTACCGACACACCGGTCGATATCGACATCAGGCTGCTGGATTTTGAGATGCTGCAAAAGGTTTATGTAAGTGAATAGGTGAAAGATATGTTGAAGGACAAAATTGGAATCATTTTCGGTGTCGCCAATAAGCGTTCGATCGCTTGGGCTTGTGCGCGGGCTTGTGGTGCTCAGGGTGCCAAGATGGCGTTTACGTATCAGGCCGAGAGGCTCAAGGAAAATGTCGAGGAACTTGCCGCGACCATTGACGATTCGATCGTCGTGCCGTGTGACGTGACCGATCAGGCGACGGTCGATGCGGCATTTGATGCGGTTAGGGAGAAATATGGCCGGCTCGATTTTATTGTGCATTCGATAGCTTATGCACCTAAAGAAGCCCTCGAAGGCGAGTTTGTCGCGACCACCCGTGAAGCTTTTCGCACGGCGCTGGAGATCAGCGCGTTTTCGCTGACACAGGTTGCGTTGGCGGCGGCTCCGCTGATGACCGAGGGCGGCAGCATCGTGACAATGAGCTATTACGGTGCCGAAAAGGTCGTGATGAATTACAACGTGATGGGCGTCGCTAAGGCCGCGCTCGAGGCTTCGACCCGCTATCTCGCCGCCGATCTTGGCAAAAACAACATCCGCGTCAACGCCATCTCGGCCGGCCCGCTCAATACGCTTTCGGCCCGCGGCGTCAAAAATATGGGTTCGCTCCTTAATTATGTCGGCGAACGCTCGCCGCTAAAACGAAACGTCACCGTCGACGAGGTCGGCAACACCGCCATGTTCCTCGTCAGCGAACTTTCAAGCGGCATCACCGGCGAAACGATCTACGTCGATTGCGGTTATAACATCATGGGTATTTAGCTTGGAGTCCCGCCTTCAGGCGGCCTCCGACATGCGACCGAAGAAGCCGCCTAAAGGCGGGACTCCGAACACAATGGCTACTAAATCAAACAAACCCCGCGTTACAAAGAAAAAGGTCGATGTACCGAAAACCGTCGCTGAGGCTAAGGAACTCGAATCAACGCCCGGCTACTGGCATTTGACCGATGACGAGATATTGCTCCGCTCGCCTGAGCCAGAGGACGCTTATCGTACGTCGGACTCGTGGCGGACGTTTCGCATCATGGGCGAATTCGTCAACGGCTTTGACGAGCTAGCGACGATCACGCAGGGCGTTTCAATATTTGGTTCGGCCCGAACGCCTGAGGACGATCCGATGTATGCGGCGGCACGCGAAACCGGTGCCTTGCTCGGAGCGGCCGGTTTTGAGATCATCACCGGCGGCGGCCCGGGCATTATGGAAGCGGCAAATCGCGGCGCTCACGATGTCGGCGGAAAATCTGTCGGCTGCAATATCCAACTGCCTTTTGAGCAGATGCCAAACCCGTATCTGACCAAATCCCTGACGTTCAAATATTTCATGGTCCGCAAGACCATGTTTATCAAATACAGCAATGCCTACGTCATTTTCCCCGGCGGTTTCGGAACGATGGACGAGCTGTTCGAAGCTCTAACGCTGATCCAGACGCGCAAGATACGCAATTTTCCTGTTGTGCTTTTCGGCTCGCAATACTGGCAAGGACTGCTCCAGTGGATCACCACGACGATGCTCCGTGAAAAGTACATCAACCCCGAAGACCTCGGCCTGATCCATCTTACCGACTCACCCAAAGATGCCGTCGATTTTATTATTAAGACTTGTAATTCGGGAATAGATAACCGGGACTCAAGTGGAAAGCTGAAAGTGGAAAGTGGGAAGTAAGGCGAGATTACGTTTCTAGTTTTAACCTATCGTCTCGTTGATCCAAGACAAGTATCGCCCCGACACTTTGTCTGCCTCGATCGCGACGATCTCCGGAATTGCGTAGCTGTGATTTGCTACTATCAATTCGCGAAGGGCATCGTACTTCCCAGGTAAGGTCTTAATTAGCAGCAGATGCTCTGACTCTTTTTGCAGTTTCCCTTCCCATACATAAACAGATGTCATTGGCGGTAAGATCTGCACACACGCCGCGAGTTTTGCATTTACCAACGCCTCGGCAAGTGTCTCGCCTTCGCTCGCGGTTGAGACTGTGGTCATCACAATGATCATGACAAAAAGTATAACTTAAACCCCGATAAGCAACTCATTTTTACAAAAGTGAGCTGTAACAAAATGACAAAACAGGCACTTTTTCGTATCAATGGGACACATCGCAAGATCATTGAACACTTTGAACTATCATCGATCTGCGCCGTTATGCGTCAATTTAGCGGATACATTGAACTATGTCATGAGTAAATGTTTCATAGATGCAATTCTGTATGTTTTATGATATACTCACAATATGAAAGTCAGAAAGTGGGCAGAGTTTGGTGCATCGCCGCCGCCGCGAAACGGCCGACGAATGTATGTCTCGGTCAATCAAAATGGCATCATCGCGATGAACCGGCTTGCATTTGAAAAGCTCGGCAGCCCGGAAGCGGTGACGCTGCATTACGACATCGACAACCTCTCGATCGGCCTAAAACCGAGCACTTTGATAGCCCGAAATGCATTTCCCATTGCGAAACGCGGCACCGGAACCCGCGTGATCTGGGCAAAAAGCTTTATGAAAGCCAATCAGATCTTTATGTCCAGAACGTATCGCTTTCTGACGCCGGTTATCGAAAACGGTTATCTTGTTCTCGATTTCAATTACATAGCCATAACAACTCAAAGCCCACGGACGGGCTGGCGAAAGGCTCAGCAAGACAGTCGATAAAAAGGCTGTTCATTATTGCCCACAGAGTGGTATAGTGGGATATGGCTATTAAGAGCTTCAGAGACAAGGTTACCGAAGACATCAATTACGGACGTGTCTCCAAACGAACTCTGAGGATCTTGCCTGCTGGATTGCAGCAAAAGGCACAGATAAAACTTGCGGTCCTTGGCGCGGCTACAAGCTTGAACGATCTTTTAGAACTTCGCGGCAATCGTTTAGAAGCTCTTAAAGGTGACCGATCCGGACAACATAGTATCAGGATCAATGACCAATACCGGATATGTTTTATTTGGACCGGAACCGACGCTATTGAAGTCGAGATAGTCGATTACCATTAATATTGAGGTAAATCATGAGTACACTAGGAAACCACACAACACCAATACACCCGGGACTCGTTCTACAAGATGAGTTGGACGAGCTCGGAATGAGCCAGTCGGCACTCGCGGAACATATCGGCGTGTTGCCTAAAACAATAAATGAAATATGCCGGGGCAAGCGCGGCATTAGCGTAGAAATGGCGTGGAAACTTTCAAAAGCATTGGGAGCTAGCCCCAATTTTTGGCTAAATCTTCAGAATAATTGGGAATTGAGCTTGTTTGACGCAAACACGGTCGCCAGGATAGACCGCGTTCCCGACCTTGCCGTAAACCTTTAAGCCACCTCTACCGGCATCATTTCTTATCCATCAATTCCTGAAACTGTCCGCTTTCGACCCATTCGAGGATCTCGGCGACGCGCCAGATGGGGAACGGGTGCGAGAGGCCGGAGTTCATGACGTCGGCCCAGAAGCGGTCGAGGCGGCTCTCGTCGTAATTCTTTTTGAATTCGCGTCCCTGATCTAGGAACAATTCGTAATCAATTTTTGAGGCAAATGTACCGCCGGCGAGTTTCATCATGGTGCGGCCGATGACGTGCGGGTCTTGCATCACGAGCAGAGCGGCTCGGTCACACGAGAGTTCGGCACGGCGTGACCAAGCTAGCAAGGCGCTTGCGATACCCATTGAGATGATCAATTTTATGATCTCAGAACCGGGTATGAGGCGTGCGGCTGAAACATTGATGAGCGCCTCGATGAGGCGTGCGGCTGTGAGATATAGGACGTGTTCGGAGTGGATGTGGCCGACCTCGTGGGCGATGACGGCGAGCGTTTCTTCGTCATTGAGCCGCTCGACGAGCGCCGAGTGGAGAACGATTATCGGCTTTTCGACTCCGCCGGTAAAAGCATTGACGATCGGGTTTTGCTGAACATAGAGGTCGGGCATCTCAACACCGAGGGTGCCGCAGGCGACCTCAAGCTTGGCGTAAAGATCAGGGCACTGCTTAGGCGTGACCTTGACCGCGGAAGCCATAAAAGCCACGCGGATCGCCGATTCGCCCGTCCACGCGAGCAATTTTTTTAGAGCCGAATCGACACCGGGGATGGCTTTGAGCGCGGCCATCGCCTTGGCGTCCGCCGGATGGATGTAATCGTTTTTGTGCAGGCCGTCGAAAACCTTTCTCGGCTCGTCAGACAACGGCAGCTTGCAGCGTCCGCAATTGGCATCGCCATTCTTATAGTCGGCCTTGACGGCGTTTTTCTGACCGCAAAAACGGCATTTGACTGAGTTTGATTTTGACGGTTCGATCGATTCGCTCTTTTTTCTTGGCATAGTGACATTGTAAACGAAAAATCCCGTTCAAGTGTTCAGAAAAGAATGTCCACAGATGAACACAGATAGACACAGATAGTTCGCTCCCCACTATCCGTGTTTATCAGTGTGTATCTGTGGACTAAATTGAAAGATGGACGACCGTCTCGACGTGATGGGTTTGTGGAAAGAGGTCGATGGCGGTGATGGAATTGATCTTGTAACCGGCGTCGATAAGGATCGCAAGATCGCGGGCGAGGATCGATGGTTCGCAAGAAACGTATGAAATATGTTCGGGCCTCAGCTCGACGAGTCGCGGAATGACCGCTTTTGCGGTGCCCGCACGCGGCGGGTCGATCAGGCAAAAATCGATCTTTTTCGTCTTATTGTTTTGGAGAAAATATTCGACGCTCTTGTTGAGCAGATCGATATTTTGGAGCCCGGCGGTTTTGGCGTTCTTTTGTGCTAGGTCGATGGCGATGGAGTTTTCTTCAACGCCGATGACCTTTTTGAAATGCCTCGCAAGCGGCAGAGCAAACAGTCCTACGCCGCAATAGAGGTCAAACGCGGTTCCGCCGGACGCTCCACCGATCGCAGTTCCGATGAGCTGTTCGATAAGGATCCGGTTCGCCTGAAAGAACGTCTCGGCGGTATAGGCGTAAGTTTCACCGGCGATGTCGATGCTGATCTCGGCGGCGGGTTCAGGCAGCTCACGTGAGTAGGTCGAGATGCGTCCGCCCTCGCCGCTGACGGCTTCGATCTCGGGCGATTCGCTCCAAAACATATCCCACTCCAGGCTGATCCGCAGATAATCTAGCGTCGATTGCATCCCCGGCGTCAGTATCGGACACGTTGCGATATCGATGACGTTGTGCGAATCGCGGGCAAAATAGCCGATCTTTTGCTTTTCGCGGTCAACGTGCCAGCGGGCACGCGAACGGTATTCGAACTGCTGCGGACTGGCTATAACGGGGATGTCGCCGTCGTATTCGATCTTTCCGATGCGGTGCAGACAGTCGCGGATGATACCGATCTTTGACTCAAGCTGGGCCTCGTATGACAGGTGCTGAAAGTCGCAGCCGCCGCAAATACCATAATGCGGGCACGGCGGAGCTATGCGTTTTGGGCCGGGCTCTTTTAGCTCGACGATGTCGGCAAATGCCATCCGTTTTTTCTTGATCTCACGGATGCGAACCTTCGCAACATCACCGGGAGCCGCCAGCGGCACGAGGATCGTCAGATTCTCGGCAAATGCCAACCCCAGCCCGCGAGGTACGACCTTTTCGATCTTTGCCTCAATGGCGTCGCCTTTTGTGTAATATTTGCTCAATTTTAGTGGTCCTCGGCCGTTCTTAAAATCCGGCACGTGAACCTTGTCTTTGTATCACAAATTGCGGGCAAAACAAACCTGACGGCTATTTGAGGCGGAAATTGCCCTGTTCGAGAACGCCTCTCAGCGTCTGCAGATCGGCGTCTTTTGAATACGAGAGCGTGAACATCACGGCAAAGCCGTCACGCACCGTGGCGTACATCCGTTTTTTGCCGGCATTGGTCGATGTATCAAGAAACCCAAACTGAATCGCTCCGAGCTTTTCGGCTTGGGTCTCGGAATATTTGAAATCGGCGGGGAGTTTCATTGACGCAAAGCCCGCGCGGATCGCGTCAAAATAATCCACCGCGTCCTTGATCTGCGGGTTTAGGACGAGGTTCTCGACCGAGATACGGACGATCGCATTGTCCGTCTCACCCGGCATCGAGCGGTACGCGGTCAGCAGGATCTGGACATTTTTGATCGCCTGATCGACTTTGGCCTTTGATACAGGCGGCAAAGAGTCGGGAGCTTTTAGAGCGAGGTCAAAGCCCCGTTTTTTCATATACGCTTCGAAATCGTCGCCCGGAATGAGCCATGTGTTCGGAAACGTGACCTCAAATTTGAAGGTCTTGTTTGTGTACGTCCGGCCGGAAACAGTTCCCTTATCGACCGATGGTGCGACTTTGATGGGAGTCGCTCGCGGTCTTGGTTTTGGTTTGGTTTGGGCTGATGAAAATGCGGTAAAAACGAGCGTGACGAAAATAATAGCGACGAACTTCTTCATAAATAAAACAGGCCGAGCCGGGGAATATTTGCTTCTTCGCGCAGGCGTTTGAGCAGCATTAGCTCGAAAGTATTTTTGTAAGCGGCGGGTTCCATCTCGGCTTTGTAACCGCGAAGCTGGGCCGCAACTTCTTTCTCAACACTTTTTAGATGCACGGATTCCCAATTTGTAAGCATCGCACGGTCAAGTAATTTTTCGATGTCCCCGAGCGTCGAATCAACCGTCTCGGCATCGCCGGTAAGGTTTGCCGACAGTTCCTCAAGACGCCCGACCGCGCGTGCGATGTCCTCAGCCAGCCCTGCGGTGGTGTTGGCTTTGAGCGATTCGATGGCGGAGGCGATATGAGCAGATATTGCTTCTGTTGAATAGGCATTTTCGGCGTCGGTCTCAGTTCCGGTCGATTTGCCTGCCTGCGAGCGAAGCCATTCGGCGTATTGGACCTCGACCTCTTCGCGGCAATAGAAAAGGCTTTTGATCGTTCGCGTTCCGATGGGTTGTTTGTCAAAAACGTCAAACACCGATTCGATCGAACGCAGAACGATATGCAGCGGTATGCCGCGATCCTGCCACATTTCGATGAGCGCCCAATCCAAAGGGCTCAGGAACAGGTTCTTGGCCCGGCGACGGATAAATGTGTCTTCGATCTCGGTGAAATAGTTAAAGTAATTCAAGGTGATACACGCTCTTATGTTAATCTATCGGAAATATGGCGAAAACGCGACGCGAGAGCTTTCAAACCTCATCCGGCATCGAATTGCCTAATGATTTTAACCCGGAAAATGTGACGCCGGTCGATTACGCGCAAGACTTGGCGGCTCCGGGCGATTTTCCGTACACTCGCGGTGTGCGAACGAGCATGTATCGCGGACAGTTTTGGACGATGCGGCAATACGCGGGATTTGCCACCGCCGAAGAGTCGAACGCCCGTTACAAATACCTGCTCTCACAAGGCACGACCGGGCTGAGCGTGGCATTTGACCTGCCGACGCAGATCGGACTTGATTCGGACGACAGTTTGGCGGCGGGCGAGGTTGGCAAAGTTGGCGTCGCCATCGACAGCCTTGACGATATGCTGACGCTGTTTGACGGCATACCGCTTGATAAAGTCTCGACGTCAATGACGATAAACTCAACGGCGTCAACGCTTTTGTGTCTTTATCTGGCGGTTGCTCGTAAACAAGGCGTCAGCTTTGACAAGGTTTCCGGGACTATCCAAAACGACATTCTCAAAGAATATATCGCTCGGGGCACGTACATCTATCCGCCCAAACCAAGCCTGCGGCTGATCACCGATACGTTCGCGTATTGTGCTGCCGAAGTCCCCAATTGGAACACGATCTCGATCTCCGGCTATCACATTCGCGAAGCCGGTTCGACCGCCGCACAGGAGATCGCTTTTACGCTCGCCGATGGGATTTGCTATGTCGATGCGGCGATCAGCGTTGGATTAAAGGTTGATGATTTTGCTCCGCGTTTGTCTTTTTTCTTTAACTCGCACAACAACCTGCTCGAAGAGATCGCCAAATTTCGTGCCGCCCGCCGCCTGTGGGCCCGGATCATGCGGGATCGCTTTGGAGCAGTAAATCCAAAATCCCTGATGCTGCGTTTTCATACGCAGACAGCCGGCTCGACGCTGACCGCGCAACAGCCTGAAGTCAATGTTGTGCGCACTACCATACAGGCTCTTGCGGCGGTGCTTGGAGGAACGCAGAGTTTGCATACAAATTCGTTGGACGAGGCACTCGGATTACCTACTGAAAATGCCGCCCGCATCGCTCTGCGGACACAACAGGTGATCGCTTACGAATCGGGTGTTGCAGACACGGTCGATCCGTTTGCGGGGAGTTACGCTATCGAAGAATTGACCACACAGCTTGAAAAAGCCGCAGTTGATTACATCGAAAAGATCGACGCCATGGGCGGGATGCTGCGGGCGATCGAGCTTGGATACGTACAAAACGAGATACAAGAGGCGGCGTACGATTATCAGCTGGCGGTCGAAAAAGATGATGCGATCGTCGTCGGCGTCAATAAATTTCAGGCCGACGAAGAGGCCATCCCTGTCTTGCGTATCGACGAAAAGATCGAACGAGATCAGGTCGCTCGTTTGCAGGCGATCCGTGCAAGACGAAACGCCGCCGATGCGGAGGCAGCCCTAAACGCCATCGAAGTGGCAGCGAGCGGCACCGAAAATTTACTTCCCCGCATACTCACCGCTGTCGAGGCAGAGGTCACCGTCGGTGAGATCAGCAACCGGCTCCGCTCCGTTTGGGGTGAATATCGCGAGTCTGTTACGGTCTAAATCCCTATTACAAGCAAGATATTTGTGATGACAAACACAGTTTAACTGTGTTATTATTCTATTTGAGCCGCTCCGGCTCTCATCTATCCACAATTTATCTGCCGGGCCTGACGGCTTAATACCCCATCGAAATATGGACATTCTCAACGATTATCTAAAAACCCTTCTCTCTTCGTGCAGCGACGAACTACGTCTCGAACCCAATAAAAACCCTTATTTGGTCGCCGAAAATCGCACGAGCGATGTCGCAAACGTACCGCTTTTGGGAACGCAGATCAGCACGATGGTCTTTCCGCTGATACCGGCGGCTGTAAAATCTGAGCTGCCGCACAAGCCTGAGATCGAGTTTGTGCACCCGCATCAGCTTGGTAATTTTAATTTTACCGTGCAAAAATCACCCGCCGGATTTAACGTCACGATCCGTCCGCTGGTAGGCGATTCGGATGGATCAATTTCAGTTCCTCGGCCTCTGCCGGACGTCGCACCTGCGTATTCGACGCCGATCGTCGAACATACGTTTTCCGAACCGGAACCGGCTCCGATGCCCGAAATGGAAACAATGCCCGAACCGTCTGCTGAACCGGACGTGCAAACCTCCTACGAATTTGAAAGCTCTTCTTCGGCATACGATCTGACGGCCAGCGAATCCGCCGAGGTTGCGACCCTTGCGGATATGCTGATGGAAAAGCCAGAGTCTGCTCCGGAATATATTTCGACGGACGAGGAAAAGGTCGAGGTCGTATCGGTCAACGATCCTGAATATCAGACCGTATTTTCGGAGACAGCGCCCGAGATACCGCTTCGACGTCGCGATGATTTTATCCCCTCAGAATATACCCCGCCGGCCGAGATACAGTTTGAACAGCCTGTCTATGACATGCCCGACCTCGAGATGCCGGCGGACAATCCGCCTGTCAACAACACCACTATGATGGAACCAACCCCCGTTTACACACCGCCTCCTGCGATGCCTGTATCCGCTCCACCGCCTGCGGCGGCACCTGTCGAAGCTGCTTTTGTTGCCGCTCCGGCAAACGCAAGCGAAGCAGCAAAAATGGATGCGCTGTTTATGAAGATGGCCGAGATCGGGGCGTCTGACCTGCATTTGTCCGTCAGTGTACCGCCAATGGTTCGCAAAGACGGCAGGATGAAACCGCTGCAAGAGGGCGACGCCGCACTTACGCCTGAGGCAATGCGCGAACTGCTAACGTCGATCATGCCGGCTCGTAATCAAGAGGAGTTTGCCGCCCGCAGCGATACAGATTTTGCATACGAGATACCGGGTATGGCGCGTTTTCGCTGCAATATTTTCGAAGACAGAAAAGGAATGGGTGCGGTATTTCGCATCATCCCGTCAAAGATCCTGACCGCCGAGCAGCTCAACCTGTCAAAAGCGATCATGGACCTCTGCACGCTGTCTAAAGGGCTTGTCGTTGTGACCGGGCCGACCGGCTCGGGAAAATCGACGACGCTCTGTGCGATGGTCGATTCGATCAACAAACAGCGCGAGGATCATATCATCACGATCGAGGATCCGATCGAGTTTGTCCATGACAACCAAAAATGCCTGGTCAATCAGCGTGAGGTGCATAACCACACCGATTCGTTCAAAGATGCCCTGCGTGCCGCTCTTCGCGAAGACCCGGACATCGTCCTCGTCGGCGAAATGCGTGATCTCGAAACGATCTCGATCGCCATCGAGACCGCCGAAACGGGCCACTTAGTTTTTGGCACGCTGCACACGACGACTGCGGCATCGACCGTTGACCGCATCATCGACCAGTTCCCTGCCGACCGCCAACAGCAGATCCGCGTGATGCTTTCCGAATCACTCAAAGGCGTCATCGCCCAGACGCTGCTGCCCAAAAAAGGTGGAGGACGCGTTGCCGCTCTCGAGGTCCTGATCGTCACACCCGCGATCTCAAACCTCATCCGCGAAGGCAAAACATTCCAGATACCGTCCACAATGCAGACGGGTAAAAATCACGGAATGGTCATGCTCAACGACGCTCTATACGAACACGTCCAAAGCGGAGCCGTCGAACCGATGGATGCTTATGTGAAATCTGTCGATAAGCCCGGATTTGAAACAATGCTGACCCGCGGCGGATTTAAGCTTTAGAACGCTGTACTTTCCCACGGCAACTTACGCGGCGGAGCCCACACTCCGCCGCTTTTTTAGTTTTGAGTTTAGGCAAGGTCTCGATCTCCCGACCAGGCGGCCCACAAGCTGCAACGGCGACGTAAGTATGCTATCGCACAGACTGGGCTCGTTATTAATGTTTATCTATAAACATACGCAGGATGCTGCTCTCTCATCGGACATTATTGAGGAGACAAAAACTATGCTTTGGACAATCATATTAATACTATTGGTGCTTTGGGCACTTGGGTTTGGATTTGCTGGTGCGGCCGTCGGCAATCTTATACACATCTTGATCGTTGTAGCGGTCATCGTGCTGATCCTTCAGTTGGTCAGAGGCCGCAGGGTCTAACCTTTCAACCATTAACCGCGAAGAGAATTATCTGTCACAACAGGTAATTCTTTTCGCGTTTGTATGTTCTGTGTCTAATAGAAATATTTATGTCTGACAACAAAACATCTTTCTTTACGAGATTTTCCAAAGCCACGGCACATGCTGCAGGACGACCGTTAACCTTTATTCTCGCTCTGACCGTAATTATTGTATGGGCGGTTTCGGGGCCGGTATTTGGTTTTAGCGATACGTGGCAGCTTGTTATAAACACGAGTACGACGATCATCACTTTTCTGATGGTCTTTTTGATCCAGAATACGCAAAACCGCGATTCGACTGCGGTCCAGCTAAAGCTCGACGAACTGATATGCGCTCTCAAAGAGGCTGATAACCGATTTTTGGACGTTGAGGAACTCGATGACAAAGAACTCGAAACCCGCCGCGATGAGATGGTTCAGCTCGCGCAAGAGGCAAAGGATGTTACGGACGAGATGGATCAGCGAGCTAAGAACGAATAGGGGGTCGCTAAACTGTATGCATGATTTTTTCGTAGATTTGCCGGAATGGGTACTTATGTTGTCGGGTCCGGGTGGACTTTGATCTTTGTGATCCTTGTGATAGTCGGGACTGGTTTATATTCAGGTTTTGGCGAGTCGTGGAAAGACGCGACTGATTTCGGGGCAAAACTCACTGTGCTATTTCTCGTATTCCTGCTCCAAAAATCCCAAAACCACAGTGACAAAGCGACGCACCTAAAACTCGATGAGCTCATAAAAGCGACCGATGGGGCGAGAGACGAGATCACCGCTGCCGAGCATCAGGCAGAGAAAAAAATGGACGGACTCAGGCAAGATTAACTGACCCGATCCGACCATTTATATTTTACGAATCAAGCAGGTACTTTCCGGGCCGTTTCACGTTCCCAGTTACGGTGCTGTCCGATCGCCCTGATAAAATCGCTGGTTACCTCGACCGGCATCTCGCCAAAGATAAGAGCTTTGTCATCACCATTGGACGGATGCTACAAAAGTCTCTTTAAGAAACTTATGGCATCGCCGGTCGAACATATCGCCTTGCAATGTTTATAGGCTTGGTTCACAAATTCGCATGCGTCCGGTTCGTCGATCAGAGCCGTGACGCTCTTAGTACCGCCGGGAATGTAAACCGCGTCAAAAAGCACCGAAGCCGCTGTCAAAAAGCTAAAGTCAGCCTCAACCGCTTTGCCGTCAGCACTTGTGATGGTACCAAGACGGGTCGATACCGTTTTGAACATCGCCCCCTCGCCGAGTAGAGCCTTTTTCATTTTATCTAACTGCCCAGCGTCAAAACCGTCCGCGATCAACGCGGCGATCTTTCGCGTTTTTATAGTGTTTTTGACTGTGTTTGCCATACTAAGAGCCTCAGAACTTTCGATAGACGATTTGACCTTTATAGGTTGAACGGAGCGTGGATCGGTGTCGGCACCGAAGGAATGATTGATGGGTTGTTCCGGTTGTTTTGGAACAGCAATCCCGAGAGCCGATGCGACGTTCTTGGCCAAGCCTTTGTCGATCTGCGAGAGGATCCCGAGCATCCGCTCGCGTATCGCAACCGTTTCAACTTTGCCGAGCTCGAATCTGAGCGCGTTCGTTATGTGATCTTTTTCAGGCTGCGACTGGCTGTTAAAAAACAATGTCGCTTGACTGAAATGGTCGTGAAAACTCTTGCTGCGGGCACGCACCTTTTTCGCATCGATACGTTCCTCGTGACTGTGAAAACCGCCGTCGGCCACGCCGGCCTGATACGGACAGCCGCCCGCGAGCGTGTTTGGTTCGTACGCAACCTTGCCGGTATTGATAGTCTGCCGCATCTGAGCGTCGCGCTGGTTATTATGGACCGGAGCCACGGAACGGTTGATCGGGATCTCGTGAAAATTCGGGCTCCCGAGACGCTTTAGCTGGGTGTCGGTGTACGAGAACAGACGGCCCTGGAGCAGAGGATCGTTGCTGAAATCAATCCCGGAAACGACATGACCCGGATGAAATGCGACCTGTTCGGTTTCGGCAAAGAAATTATCAGGATTGCGGTTGAGCGTCATCTTGCCTATGCGTTGGACGGGAACTAATTCTTCCGGAATTAGTTTGGTTGGATCGAGCAAATCAAATTCGAATTTATGCTCGTCCTCTTCCGGCACCAGCTGGACGCCGAGTTCCCATTCGGGAAATGCACCCGCTTCGATCGCCTCCCATAGGTCGCGGCGGTGAAAATCGGGGTCTTTGCCGGAGATCACCTGCGCTTCGTCCCACGCGACGGAATGCACCCCGAGGAGCGGTTTCCAGTGAAACTTAACAAAAGTCGATTTGCCCTGTTCGTTAATAAACCGAAACGTGTGAACGCCGAAACCCTCCATCATTCGCAGACTTCGGGGTAGCGCTCGATCAGACATCACCCACATGATCATATGAGCCGATTCGGGCATCAGCGAGATAAAATCCCAAAACGTATCGTGTGCCGATGCAGCTTGCGGGATCTCGTTGTGCGGCTCAGGTTTTACGGCGTGGACGAGGTCAGGAAACTTGATCGCGTCCTGGATAAAAAATACAGGGATATTGTTGCCGACGAGATCATAATTCCCTTCGTCCGTATAAAACTTGACGGAAAATCCGCGAACATCTCTTGCCAGATCGGTTGAACCGCGTGAACCGGCAACAGTCGAAAAGCGGACGAAAACCGGCGTCGTGCGGGCCGTGTCGTTTAGAAACTTGGCCTTAGTGACCTTTTCCATCGACTCGTAAAGCTGAAAAACACCATGGGCCGCACTACCGCGAGCATGGACGATCCGCTCGGGGATCCGCTCGTGATCAAAATGCGTGATCTTTTCACGCATGATGAAATCTTCGAGCAGTGTAGCTCCGCGTTCACCCGCCTTGAGGGAATTTTGGTTGTCGTTGACCCGTAATCCCTGATTTGTCGTCAGGAATTGGTCCGCGCCGGACTCCCGATTCACCTCAAGATCCTGTTGCTTTTTACGCTCTGTTATAGATCCACCCGCTGGTTTTTTTCCGGTCGCCATTTATTTGTCCTTTGTATTCCTTTTGTATCTAGCGATTGCTTGCTGCTTTAGCCACGGATTCTTTAAAGTTTTCCTTTTCCTCTTCCATTTCAGCACCGAGCTGCTCGAGAACATCGGAATCGAACTGATCTTTGACGAGAGGAAACATTTCTTTTTCTTCTTCCTCAACGTGATGTTCGACATCTTCCATAAGCACTTTTAGTTTTGGCTCAAATTTTTCGCTGTCGTCGGCCAGCGACTCGATCTCTCGCAAAAACATCTTGATCTGATGATGCTCCTCGATGCCTTCGAGTACGATGTCAACGATCTCTTTGTTGCCGTCAGCTTTTAGCTTTGGGTAAAAGATGATCTCTTCGATATGAGCGTGTACGTCGAGTTCGGCTTTAATTTTTTTGAATATTGCCGGATGCTCGCTTTCCTTTGTTGTCTCGACTTGTTTAAAAAGATCCGCGACGACCTTATGATCGTCTTTAAGTAATTTGATTGCATTCATAATTTATTTTGTGTTTGAATTTTCTGCCTGAGCGGGCGTTTCGATCTTGCCGTCCTGTGCCGCTTTCCAAAAGAAAGTAGCAAAAAGCGCAAGCATTAAGACAAGTGCGATCGCGGCGGTAGCGATACCCCAATGGACAAAGCGAAATGCTTTCGCCGTGTCTTCTCTTACGACTACGTCTTTACCGTCAACGTTAATAACGTCTTTTGCCATATGATCCTCCCGACTGCACGCTTAAGTTGAGTCTAGAAAAATGTCGTAGGGTTTGTATGTGCGATAGCATACGGAAAGCGGGTTTGTTACTGTTACACTATCGAGAATATAAAATGACCGCGAAACAAGAAGACGACCACGAAAAAGACGAAGCTCGCCAAAATACGTTACTCGGCGCTTTGCCGGAGGCTGAGTTCAATAAGATCCGCCCACTGTTAAAAGAGGTCGATCTCGAAGTGGACGAAATTCTCTGGGAAATGGACGAAAAGCGAAAGTTTGTCTATTTTCCGACCACCGCGATGATCTGTCTGTTATACGATTCGGACGAAGGTGTGTCGATCGAAGTCGGTATGACGGGCCGTCAAGGGATGGTCGGTGTCGTTACGTTTATCGGCGATTCGCGGATGGCAAAACGTGCGGTGGTGCAACGTGAAGGCAAAGCCTTTCGGATGAAAGCCTCGGATGTAGAAGAAAAGTTTTCGAGCTGTCCCGATTTTCAGGATATCTGTATGTGTTACACCCAGACACTGATCGCTCAGATCTCGCAAAACGCGATCTGCAATAGGCTCCACTCGGTCGAACAGCAGCTTTGCCGCTACCTGCTCGTCAATCACGATAATCTACAGACAAAAACGTTCTCGATGACGCACGAACAGATCTCAAACGTATTCGGCGTCCGCCGCGAAAGCGTCTCTCTCGCCGCCGCGGCGCTAAAAGATCAAGGGCTCATCGAATATTCGCGCGGGACGCTGACGATACTCGACCGGCCGGGATTATTAAAAGCAGCCTGCGAATGTTATGACGTCGTGCGTGAACAGTACGACCGCATCCTCAGCAAATACATAAAGATACACGGCGCGTAACCGCCAGAACCCTTCGTCCGCCTACATTAAACGCTGTGTATGCTACCGCACAGACGCGCTCCCTTTTTTTCTCCATACTAAAAATACACCGCAATGCGGGTCAATCTTCTTTGTTTACTACCCCCTAACAATCAATTAAGAAACGGACAGCAAAACGGTGCGGACAAATATGTTTCGAAATTATAAGAGGTAATTGATATGACAGAAAATAAAAATTGCGGACACACATTTACTAACGGACTTACATATCTATTGATCGGCGGCGGCATCGGTGCAGGTCTTGCATTGCTCTTTGCTCCGAAATCGGGCACCGCGCTACGCAGCGACATTGCCGACGTTACCCGCAAGGGCTACGACGCAACCGTCGAAAAAGCGACAGCGTTAAAAGACCAGTCGGCAGCGGCGGTGAGTGCCGTCAAAGAAAAGGCCGAGGCTGTATATGATTTTGCTTCGGCAAAGATCTCTGCCGGCACCGAAGCCATTAATAACGCGGCCGCGTCCGCCACCGGAGCCGTCGTTGACGGTATCGAAAAAATTCAAGACGAGGCCGAGCAGGTCTCAAAACAGATTGGTAATGGCCGTAAATCGACGAGTATTGTCTAAGCCAAAACCAAACGAGCTCTCCTGCACCGTCTCCCACAAACATTCGGTCCAAGGAGGACCAACATTATGAAGACTAGTATAAGAAACACAGCATTTTTCGCGTTGATCGCTATTGCGTTCACATTTAGCACCGCCACACAGGCCCAAAATCGTCCATATCGCGTTTCGGATCGTGAGGTCCAGACCGTTCTTGATCGCATCGAGGACAAAACGAATGATCTCAAAGACGAGGTCGAACGCAATCTGGATAACAGCAATGTCAACGGTACGAATCGCGAGGATTCGATCAATACGATGATCTCAAATTTTGAGAACGCCACAGACCGTTTAAAAGATAATTTCAGATCACGGCGTTCGACGACCAATGACGTTGATGACGTACTAACTCAGGCCGTCAGGGTCAACAGTTTTATGCGAAACAATCGCCTGTCGCAAACCACACAGGGCTTGTGGACGCAGATCCGTGCCGATCTCAACACGGTCGCGGGATATTACCAGACCCGTGCAAACTGGATCGACACCGTCAATAACAACGGCGGCGGCTGGCAGAATAACCAGGGCGGCTATACCGCAACTGACGCCCAGATCCGTATGATATTGGACCGGATCAAGCAGAACAACAACAGATTTCGCACGAGTTTCAACAGCTGGAACCGCCGCTATAACCGCAACAACCAAAATACGACAGCGGGCGAAGTCGTCGATTCAACCAACGAACTCGAGCGTGCGCTCATTGACCTTCGCAACAATTACAACAACCGTAACCGCAATTCGCGTGGTATCGACGATGTAATGCGTCCGGCGGCCGAGATCAATACTTATATCGGCTCTAACCGCACCAACTACGACGTGATGAACAAATGGGTCGTCGTCCGCGACGACCTGACAACGCTCGCAGGCTATTATCGCGTCAGTTTTGATTGGAACAACCCTTACAACAACAACGGTAATCAGGGCGGCCAGAATTCGAATTTTGACACTCGTCTGACGGGCACCTATCGATTGAACGCTGGTATGAGCGACAACGTCTCGACCATAGTCGATCGTGCTATTCGGAATGCCAACTACAACTCGAACGAGCAGGATCGTGTTCGCCGCAATCTCGAACGCAGACTTGCCTCACCTGAAACTCTGACGTTTGAAAAGAACGGCCGTCAGGTAACAATGTCGTCGGCAAATGCCTCGTCCGTCGTGCTCAACGCCGACGGCGTCAAGCAGACCGAAACATCGCCTAACGGCCGCACCGTGACAACAAGCGTTACGGCGACCAACAACGATCTGACGATCAACTACGAAGGTGACCGGATGAACGATTTTTACGTCAGCTTTATGCCGATCGCTAATAATCAGCTCAAGGTCACACGCCGCCTGTATCTCGAAAATCAGAACACGACCGTCACATCGACGAGCGTCTATGACAAAACGAGCCAGACACCGATGTGGAACACCGCGACAAATCCCGTGAACAACGGCGGCGTTACGAACGGATTTATCATCCCGAACAACACCAACCTGATGGCGACATTGGATGGTGCGGTTTCGACGAGAACCGCTAGGGACGGTGACCGTTTTTCGA
This sequence comes from Pyrinomonadaceae bacterium, assembly GCA_044228425.1. GTDB lineage: Bacteria > Acidobacteriota > Blastocatellia > Pyrinomonadales > Pyrinomonadaceae > OLB17. Next base: position 96,700 of record JBGAUY010000007.1, read on the forward strand.
TGACCGTTACCTCACCTTCGCAATACAACGGTGCTGTGATCGAGGGAAATGTTGTCGGCGAACGTTCGGGCGTCGTATCAGGCCGGGCAAATCTGACGCTCAGCTTTAACTCGATACGTCTACGCAACGGCCAGACATACCGCTTTGCCGGTATCGTCGAACAGGTACAGGACACCGACGGCCGACTGATCACCGTCAATAACGAAGGCACTGTCCAAGACAAGAGCCAGACGGGCACGACGGTCGTTAGAGCCGGTATCGGAGCTGTGCTTGGCGCGATCATCGGTGCGATCGCCGGCGGCGGCGATGGTGCCGCGATCGGTGCGGGCATCGGTGCAGGTGCGGGCGTCGGAACTGTCGTCTTACAGGGCCGCGACAATCTCGACCTCGCTGCCGGTTCGCGGTTTACCATTACGGCAACTGCCCCGGCAAACGTAAGTTCGCGGTAACCAATCCGCGTTTGATTGAAACGCCCTTGGTAAACAGGCGTCTCATCTGAGGCACGCTCCCGGTAAACGAGCGTGCCTCCTCCGCATTTAACTTTGTGTAAGTCCTATGTGATGGTGGGTCTTGCGCATTAGCCGGCTGGTTAAACCCAGCCGGCATTTTTTTTGCGCTTGGAGTACCGGCTTTAGCCGGCTGACCGTGGGCGCAAGCCTGCACGAAGTGAGGGCGTAACATCCGACTTGATAGTAACGCCCTTACTAGTACCGGGCCAAAACTCAGCGGATGAGCGTGATCTTATGCAGGCCTGAGAGGATGTCGATCAGGTTTAGGAGCTTGGCGGGGACAAATAGCAGTGTCTGGCGGATGCTGCGTTTTTTTAGCAGCAAAGCAAATGCTCCCGCGGCGGTGACCGATGCTGCGATGACGACGGGATAGACGGCCGTGGGCAGCAGGGCACAGACGGCGATCATTAACACCCACGCGGCAAAGAGTATGGTCGTTTTTAGCCGCAGCCAGCAAAACGCGATACCGTTGCCGGCACGGGCGGCGTGCGAGATGGTT
>JBGAUY010000049.1:0-19324 GCA_044228425.1 Pyrinomonadaceae bacterium
GGCGAACAAGCAGATAATCCACAGGCCGGGCGATAAGATAAACTTCTTATATTTTCCACTCTCATGCATGATCTCTATCGTCGTAACTATCGGAGACAAGAAGATCGAAGCCGGTGCCGTCGGCAGCCGTGAGGTCGTTGGGATCAATGCTTTAATGGGTGGCAGCGAGACCACCGAAACGCAATACATCGTACAGGTCCCCGGCAAAGCGTTAACGATCGCCGCCGCCGCATTAAAGGCAGAGTTCGACAATAATGCCGAGGTCCGCGCCGTGATGCTCAAATACACTCAGGCGTTCATCGCTCACCTTTCGCGTAACGTCGCTTGTAACCGTGTCCACGACATTGATCAGCGCTGTGCCCGTTGGCTGCTCGAGGTCTGCGACCGTATGCAGACCACCGACTTTCACCTCAGCCAAGAGTTCATCGCAGAGATGCTCGGCGTGGGCCGTTCGACCGTTACCCTTGCGATGATCAGGCTAAAAGACAAAAAGATCATCAAATACACCCGTTCCCACATCGGTATCCTCGATCTGCCGGTGCTCGAAGCCGCTGCCTGCGGATGCTACAAAACGCTCCGAGACGAATACGACCGTCTGCTAGGACCGCTGAGCGATGAGATACCTCCGCCCGCCATATGAACTAGTTTCTCTCGGGCACAACTGCGAACTATTTAGCACCCGCTGTGTGTGGTTGCACACATAGTGAGGATCGACCGTCGCGAGCCCGCTCTAACTCGATCAAGACAATCGTTTTCGGCCTACGGCACGAGGATTGCCCTGATATAAGAGTATGCTTACCCATAACGACGCTAGAAACAATCATCTGCTAGCCACTTTGCCGACGAAAGAGTTTGACCACGTTATGTCTGGACTCGAACGCGTATCCCTAACATCCGGTCGGGTGCTTCATGGATCGGGTGAAAAATTTGAATACGTATACTTCCCGACAACAGCCGTCATCACATTGCTTTATATCACCGAATCGGGAACGACGGTCGGGGTAGGAATGATCGGAAATGAAGGAGTTCTCGGTATCGAGATCTTCATGGGTAATAACTCATCTCCCAGCATGGCTATAGTTCAAAATTCGGGAACGGCCTATCGTATGCGGGCCAGAGAGTTTCGGTCTCATTGTGGTGCGGTACCCTCGTGTCATGACACCTTGCTCAGGTACGCACAAGCTCTGCTCACGCAAGTGTCACAAACGGCGGCGTGCAACAGGTTTCATTCGACTTATCAGCGGCTGGCTCGATGGCTGCTCGAGAGTTCTGACCGTATGGACACTGACCGGCTGACGATGACCCACGAGCAGATCTCCGCCTCGTTGGGAACTCGCCGTGAGAATATTTCCATGGCAGCCCATAAGTTGTCCGTCTTAGGCCTAATAAAAATCAACCGCGGACAAACCACGATCCTCGACCGCCCAGGCCTCGAATTCGCCGCCTGCGAATGCTACGAAGTGATTTCGGCCGAATAAGAGCGTCTTCTCAAACCAGTGATCCCACGCACATTCCAGCGACCTCGTATAAGCGTTCAAACACAAGTTTATTAAAGAAATCGGGACAGGCCTGCGACACTCACTCTTTGACGCATAGCGACCCATTGAATTTAGCCGTGGACGTTTGTCCACGGAAACGTTACAAAAATTGATTTCGTCGCGTAGCGATGACTGAAAACGACCTCGAAATCTCGCGCAATTACCTCAACGCCCAGCGCAACCACTTCACGCGTCACCGCAACCACTTCACGCACCAGCGCAACCATTTCACGTATCAGCGCAAACGCTTCACGCACCAGCGCAACTATTCCACGCACCAGCGCAACCACTTCACGCATGAGCGCAAACGCTTCACGCATCAGCGCAACCACTTAACTCCTCCGCGCGACCGTTCCAACGCCCGGCGCGACGACTCCAATGCCATTGACAACCACATAAATATGAGTATTATCGTAAGACCGCGTATTTTCCACGGTAAATCTAAAAATTTTAGGAGGTTCCCTGTTCCTATGAATGATTACATTCGCCGCAATTTAGAATCCGGCCAGCGTTGCCGTCAGTGGTTTATTGACTACGCGTCGATCATCCCGTCCGGAAGTATTTTCGAAACCAAAACCCAAGGTATGACCACAGAGGTCAACAACCTTGAGACGACCGCCGGCCAGCAAGAGGCCGCGTTTGGCGAAGGCCTGTCCGCTACCGACGTCAAAGGCTCGGAGCGTCAGGACCTGATCGACATCCTCGATCCCTGCCGCAACGCCGCCCGTGCCGCCGAACACGACGTTCCCGGCACCCGCGACCGGTATCGCTATTATCTGGCTATGTCCGATCAGGCGTTGCTCGCCGCCGGACGCAGTTTTGCCGAGGGCGGTGTCGCCGACGAAGCACTGCTCAAGAGCTACGGAGCACCAAGCGGCTGGCCCGCGCTCGTCACCGCTGCCTGTGACGCTTTCGAAGCCGCGTTCGGACAACAGGATTCGGCCAAGGGCCAGTCCGTCGCCAAAAACGCCGAGCTAAACGCAGGCGTCATCGCGATGAACGCCTACAAAACGCAGATCCGCCACTTCGTCAAGATCTACGCCGCCAACAACCCCGGCGCCCAAGCCGCCTGGAAAACCGCCGCCCACGTAGAACTACCACCGAAGAAGAAAGATCCACCAACACCACCAACACCATAAGTGCAGAACCGTTGCAGAAGCCCGCACGAAGTAAGGGCGTATTCAGACAAAGGCGGCGCGCAACCCGCGCCGCCGTATTTTAAGAAAGTTTTCTATGCTAGAATCTGAAAGCAAAAACTCTCAAAGGAGCATTAACATGAAAACTCCCTACCTTTCGGCCTTACTGTTTGTTTGCCTGCTTTCAGCAGTTAGTTGGGTGGCCGGCCAAACTCTAAAAGCGGATTACAATTTTGATGGCAATCTGATTAGCAGTATTCCCGGCGCTCCCAATTTAATGCATTTGGTTGGATCTGGTCCAAACTCATTTGAATCAAGCATTATCGATGGGTACACGCGGCAGACACTGAGATTTCCTTTTAATAGCGGAGTTGCTCTATTTAACACGAACACAGTAATTCCAAATAATTCATATACCGTGGTCGCTCTCTTTAGATTCGATGACCTTACCGGATTTCGCAGAATTGGAGATTTTAAGAACGGAACTAGCCAAACCGGAGCGTACTTTTTAGACGGTCGCTTTGAATCGGAGCCAACGACGAATCCCGCTCTCCTGCCCGGAATATATTTTCAGGCCGTCCTCGTACGCGAATCTACTGGACGGGTAAGAGCTTATAGAGATGGCGTCTTTCGAGTAGATATACCAAATGACAGCGGCCTTTATCAGATCAGCACAGATAACGTATTGCGTTTTGCTCAAGATGATTTTGTGTCAGGCGGACAGGCCTCGGCGGGAAATCTCGTACGTCTTAGACTTTACGATGGACCAATGAGTTCGATTCAGGTAGCCGCACTAGACCGCCTGCCTAATGCCAATGGAGGCGGGAACCAGGCGCTCCTGTTTTCATCAACTCGCGACGGTTCGTCGGAAATTTACACGATGAAAAGTGACGGTGGTAATCAACGACGCTTAACAAATAGTTCAGCTACCGAATTTCAGTCGAAGTGGTCTCCAAATGGCCAGAAAATTTTGTATACACGCAGGGAAACTAGCACCGCCGTGTATCAAATTTGGATAATGAACCATGACGGTACTGGTCAAACCCGCTTAACAAATACGACTACCAACGATCAAAGCCCGGAATGGAAGCCAGATGGTTCTAAGATTGTCTTTTCTCGTTGCAATACAGATTTTCTTTGCGACCTTTATACAATGAATCCGGATGGTTCGAATCAGGCAATCTTACCCAACATCAACACTTCCGACGACGAAGATGAAGCTGATTTTTCAGCGGACGGATCAAAAATAGTTTTCGGATGTTCTAACGCAACATTTACGAACGGAAACATTTGCATTGCTAATTCCGACGGTACGGGTCGACAACAATTAACAAATGATGGAGGGATCATTACTAACCGAAGTCCCGCGATTTCGCCCGATGGTACAAAGATAGCTTTCGCTCGCTATTCTGACAGTGCCAACATCGCTACGGCGGAAATATATGTGATGAATGTCGACGGCACCAACCAAGTGCGATTAACGAATAATTCTGTATTTGAATATAATCCCGTCTGGTCGCCGGACAATACAAGAATCGCTTTTACAACCGGTCGAGATTTAATTAATGAAGTTTACCTAATGAACGCGAACGGAACATCTGTTACGCGCTTAACAGCAAATTCTAGAAGCGAGGCCATTTCTGACTGGCACCGTCCAGGTCAAACATCGGTAGTTTCAGGACGAATTGTGCAAAGTGACGGTCGAGGTGTTACCAACGCTAATGTTGCTATTAGTAATGCTCAAGGAATAATACAAACAGTGGTCACAGGAAGATTAGGAACTTTCACATTTACGAACGTTCCGACTGGCGGGAACTACACGATTACGCCGATCTCGCGAAGGTATTCATTCCCTCCCAGAACCGTTCAGGTAGATGACAATTTGTGGGGAATCGATTTCATTCAAGGCCAATCGCTCACCAAGCCAGAGAGCTTGATGTCGCGGCCAAGCTCGCGGAGCTCGTCGCGCCACCGACAGTTCGCTCAACGTGAGACTGGGACAGCAGTTGTTCAATAATAAAAAGGCCTCGAACGTTATGTTCGCGGCCTTTTCAATTCCCTATTCACTATTCACTTTTTTTCGCGCTTGGTTTCTTTGCAGGACGAGCCTTTGCTTTTGGGGCCGCAGCTTTTGGGGCGGCGGTTTTTGTTTGTGAGGTTGTGGATGATGTCGCTTTCTTTACTTCGGCCTCGACCTTGACGCCAAGATCCTGGATGGCATCCCCGGCTTGTTCAAAAACCTTAGTCGCCGATTTGACGACGTAGTTGAACGACTCGGTCAATGTCACGGCCTCCAGCTTCATAAGCTGCGAGATCTTTTGATCCAGCGGCAGTGCTTCAAATTCACTCTGTATCGGGGTTTTTGCTTTTTCAGTCATGGTCAATACTTCTCCGGTTCGGTAATGCGTTCACTGTAGCTAACGAATATACGATGCGAAATGTTCCGCCGCAGATGTCACTCGTCAGTGGATCGCCGTTTTGACACGCACACGCGGCTGGGCTCCGGCCGGTGCAGTTTGCGACGCGACCGATAGTTTTTGGCATTCGGCACACACGCCCCACATCCTCAGGCTATGATGCGTCGGCTTAAAGCCGAATTTGTCCGCCATCTCGTCCTGCAGCGATTCGATATCCGCCGAAAAGAACTCGATCACCTTGCCGCATTCGGTGCAGATCATGTGGTCGTGGTGCTCGTGGTTGTAATGGTGTTCGTAATAGGTTTTGTTGTCGCCAAAACGCACCTCACGCGCGAGGCCGGCTTCGGTCAGCAATTTTAGCGTGCGATAGACCGTCGTGTGGCCCACGGACGGGTCTTTGCGGTGGACGAGCAGGTAAAGATCGTCGCTCGTGAGATGCTCTTCGGTGCTCAAAAAGATATCGAGTATCAGGTCACGCTGTCCGGTACGCCGCAAACCCGACGCCTGTATGTGCTCGTCGAATATCGATTTTTCTACTGTAAATTTGTCCTGTTTCTTGCCCACGATCGCTCAGTATCCCTCGAAATTCGATACTACCATTTCAGTTTTGATTTCGCTATGGACACCTTTGTACGAAGCGTATCGATCCGCTCGGGGCTGACGCCCTGCTTTGCCGCAAGCTCAAGCGAACGCTCGCCTAGCAGCAGATATATCTCAAGCAGATCGTCTGAAACGTATTGGTTGAGGGCGCTGAGGTGCCGCGTAAAAGTCTCGATATCCGCCCGCGCAAACGTCCCCGTAAGCGCCGCCGCCGTGGTCTGTTCGCCAAGGTTTTGCACCGTGCTTGTCACGAGCGGCAGCAAGATCTCTTTGGCGTCAGCGTCCGACAGCCCGACCTTTGTCATCATTTCCACCGCCGCGTCAAACAACGCAACCAAATGCCCGCAAGCCGTCACCGCGGACGCGTGATAAAGCGTTTTGAATTTTGTATCGATCGCAAACGGCTTTCCGCCAAGATCGGCGACGATCTGTTTGCCAAGCGTGACCGCTTCCGGCTCGCCCTCAACGCAAAAATAAGCCCCGCGAAACCGCTCCGGCCCAAGCTCCGGACTGCTCACCGACACAAGCGGATGTATCGAGCCGGTCTTGCAGCCCGCATCTTTGAGAGCATCAAGTATCGAAGAAGGATTTGACCCGCTGGTGTGAAAGACAAGCGTGCCGGCCTTTAGCTTTCCCACTAGCGATTCGGCGACAGCGGCGATCTCGGAATCCTGAGTCGTGATAAACACAACTTCGGATGATAATTCAGCCGCAGCTTCGTCCCGCCCGATCAAATTATCGACCGTATATTTGTCTTTAGGCAGCGCGATCGCGAGTGCCCCGCCGACGCGCCCAACGCCAATGATCGATACGGTTACCATATCGATAAAATATAGTTTAGTTGAGCAGAGGTTGAAAGCGGGACAGGCAGAAAACTTATGTTAGTCGGCGTTCGCAAAGATATCGAGGTTATCGATCTCGCGTTCCCATTCGCTGACCTCGCCGGGCAGCAGATCGCTGAATTTTTCGAACGCCGTCTTTTTTGGATCGACTGCCGCGTCGGGATTATTTACAACGGCGGAGATCGCGGTTCGCAAAAGCTGTATCTCGGCGGTCGTCATTCCGGTAAATGCGGACACGTCCGTGGCGGCAGAAAGCCGTTTTTGCAGTTCCGCCGCAGCTTGCGAATTATGCCCACCAAGCACACGGATCGCGTCGGTCAACTTATCGGCATTTTCACTCAGCTTTGCTCGAAAGAACACGAGTCCCTGATTGATAATGATCTCAAGTCGGCTCGACGGGTCCTGTCGACGCTCAAACCGCGATAGGCTAAATGAACACGTGCAAAAAGGCTTGGTGGCGAGCAGCTCGCGAACATCCTCTTTACACTCTGAATTTCGCAGATTACGGACCAGCTTTTTCGCCCCGGCCGCAAAATGCGGATCAAACCAATCAAGGTCGCTAAAACTCTCAAACGCACTCCACCTGTCAGACCGCAGCACCTCTTTCATCTTGTCGGCGACCGGACGAGAGTTCATCACCGCGTCGTGCTTTTCGACATAGTGATCGGCAAACGCCGCTTTGAAATCTCGCCAGAGCTCCTCTATCTCGGTCTTGACCGAGGGATCGGCAGTAAAATACCCCGGACCGATCTTATCCAACAGCATCAACCGTAGCTGCTCGACTTCTTCGTCGGCGGTCGTCTCACAAAGAGCAAGATAATTCGATACTTCGTCCCTCAAAGCCGCTCCTTGCGTAAAGTAACGCAGGACTATTAGATCGTTCTTTTTCTTATCAAACTCGGCCTCGGAGTCCGAAAATAGATCCGCGATATTATGCAGACACTGATCGAGCGGGACAGTGTTTTGCACGAGCGCATCGATACTTTCAGCTAAGGCTCCAAATGTCTTCTTTAGGTTCGCGGCCGTTCGCCAGATCGACGAATTTAGGCTCTCGTCGGGCAGAGCCTCAAAGGCTTCTAAAAATTTAGCTTCACGCCAGTTCGTTAGCCAACCGGTGAGCGTGTCGATAACCATCAGCCGGTCTTCGGATTTGTCGAGCGATTTGATCTGCTGATTGCCCGTCACGCGGATCGCCCAATCGCGTAGGCGTTCGCTCGAATAGACCTCGACAAATGGTTTCGCTACACCCGCGATGTCATCCCAGATTATCTGCAGATCAAGCGAACGCTGGTTGATGCGGTTGCCGCTAAACGTGACAAACTCAAGCTGTCGCTGAGCGACAAGCGCAGCTAGAACAAGATGTTGTGCCTCACGGGTTAGCCCAAACGGAGCGGCACCCATCCGCGAAGAGATCTGATCGAGCGTGACAACCGTGTCGCTTGAAATTGTGACGCCGTCAAACGCTGCCCGAACGACCGGTAGTTGCATCAGAGCGTCAGCGGGGACTGGTACATATTCGTCCTCGTGAGGTTCAACTAAGCCAAGCGGCATTGCGAATGTCGCGGCTAGCCGCTGCGATTCCCCGCTCTTTTGTGCGGAACTCGCAAAAAACTGTCCGATCAAACGTGCGGCTTCTTTGACACCCAGCACGTGTGAAAACTCAGGATGTTCGGGAAACCGCGACTCAAAAACCGGTGCGAGCATGATCGTAAAAAGCTGCGACAGCGTATGAGCGGAGCGGGCTTCATCGGTTAGCGGATATTCAACTCCATCAACAACAAGACGGCTGTTGGCAAGAAATACGCGCTGCAATATCTTTTCGATAGCAAGCGACTGGATCGGAGCGACCGCCGTAAGTTTGTCTTTAAACTGCTCCCGCAGATCGGTGTTTTGCTGTAAAACGCAGACGCGGCGGATGGTTTCGAGATCGTCTTCGGTAAGCTTGCCTAACCTCCAACCTATCGTTGCGTTGTCGCTTCCCGCTTCAAATCCCGCAACCATCGTCCAATCGGAATTTTGCTTGCCAGTATCGACTTCTGCATCGGCCAAATTCCACACAATATCCCCATGTCTGATCGCACCACGCCATTCGACGGCACAAGTTGTTGTAACGGGGCCTGTTTCTCCCAAGATATTCAGATCCGAGAATTTTTCCGACGCTTGGCGTAGCAACACAAGTGCGATGTCATCAATCGTGACCTCGCTTGCCGCCTCGGCAATGAAGCCGTCGATATCTTCCTTGCCGCCAAGCTTGAAACAATATCTTGACGCACTTCCTTCTCTTTCGACACATTCGAACGCCTCCGGCATCGCCTCGGCCAGCGTATTCAACAAATGCGGGATGTCGATGCCCGTCTGCCCTTCATCGTTAAAGATCAGCATCGCCGCAGCGATCTCGTCGGCCGTTGTACCTTGACCGTCAAGGGAAAGCATGAACAGCCCTTTGAGGATCAGCTTTGCCTGCAAACGCTGCGTAACCGGTGATTTCCCGATAATGTCGTGGTCGGCGCGGTCAAATGCCGCAAAAGCTTCGTCAAGGTCGCTAACGTGCCGCAACCTATTCTCAACCGCATCAAAAACCTCGTCGAGACCTATCAGAGAGTTTGCCGGACGACCGAGTATCTTGACTCCGGCTTCAGCTGCAAAGCCGAGCAATGCGAAATCCTGTAAATAAAGCCTGATCAGCGGTGCGATCTCAAGCGTCGCCGGATGCAGCGGATATAGCGACGTAAACCGCTGCTCGCTCCATCTAAACCCCGGTAAAACGGTTGCATAATGCTTGTAGATCTCATGAAGTAACGGCAGCGAGCGGTCCTGTTTCGAGAAAATATGTGAATCGACGATCTTGTAGAGATGCTCTTGATCAAGATAATCGATCGTGTGACTCTTTGTGATCGCAAGGTTTGCGCCGTCTGCTCCGGCTATATCATCGTCAAGAGCAAGTCCGACAAATATGCCCAAAGCCTTTGCCGCTTCGGCGATCTCACTCAAGATCGCGCCATCGTCACGCGAAACTCTCGACTCACGTCCGAGGGCGGTGTCGATGAGCAGTACCAGTGGCATGTCCTTGGTCTTTTCGGCCGCTTTTAATAGCAGATCGTTGAGAGAATTACTCAGATCGCCGTCTCCAGTGATCGGCTCAATCGCCATCCGAAGCTCTTCGAGCAACGTTGTTTGAGATCCGCGACGGACAAAAGCAACCGGATTATGCCTACGGGACAGCCGCTCTGCACTTGCCGCAACGTATTGATCGGTTATCTGATTTCTAAGCTCCGGCTGCGAAGCAATAGCCGCGAGAGCCGCTAGAAAATGGCTCTTACCGACGCCGCGAAATCCTGCAAGTGCGACCGCCGCGCCTCGATCCGCTCTGACATTGACGATCGAATCAAGCCACTTTGCTATCAGAGCAGCAGTGATATCGGTAAAATGATAGCTCGCGAGCGTCCGTGCAGGGTCAGCGGCAAAATCGCTAACCTTTGCAAACGAACGAACTTCGACAATATCTTTTACCTTTTCTTCGACGCGTTTCATTTATGAATGTAATTGAGTGACGGATCGGCAGCACGAAAGGCCGACAGGATAATTTTAACAAGTTTTATCAAATAATTGAATACATTTTCGCCCGCGATGCGAATTAATAAAAAAAGAAAGCTCACCATCCGTATTTCGCAACTATTTTCAGCATATATGCATCATAGATTCGTTGATTTAATACTGCCCGACAGAATACAATTCTGTTATCGTCCGTAAGTTTTTTGGAGGCTGTTTATGCATAAGGGAATGTTTCGCAAGATCTCTGCTTCGTTTTTGATCAGTGCCATTTGGTTTAGCTCGGTCGTATTGATGACACCGACCGTTGGTCTTGCCCAAACGGACAACAAAGATAAGGATAAAGCTGCCCCCAAACCAACCGCTACACCGACGACCGGGCCGTTAAATCCCAAAGACGATCCGTCACAAATAGGCAAGCGGAATATCAACAAGGGCTCAGATAAATTTTTTGGCTGGCTCGGCGGTTCCCAGGAGAAAGAAATGGCGATCGGCCGCCAGCTTGCGGCTGAAGTCGAACAGCAATCCAAATTGGTCGAAGACCCGATAATAACAGAGTACGTTAACCGCGTCGGACAAAACATCGTTCTTCACTCAGATGCAAAAGTACCCTTTACTATCAAAGTCATCGACAGCGATGAGGTCAACGCATTTGCCCTGCCGGGCGGGTTCTTTTATGTTAATCGCGGCCTAATACTTGCCGCTGATAACGAGGCCGAGCTGGCTGGCGTTATGGCTCACGAGATCGCTCACGTTTGTGCCCGTCACGCCATGGAAAATCAGGGCAAAGGCACGTTTCTTAACTACGCATCGCTAGCCGGGATGATCTTTGGCGGGGCAGTCGTAAGCACCGTCCTGCAAAACGCCGGAGGTATATTAGGAGGCCTCGCATCCTTAAAATTTTCCCGTGGATCTGAGATGGAAGCCGGCCCGGCTCATTGGCTCGGCTTTTCACTACACACCCGCAGGCCGCTGACCGTCACGACACCAGCTTACAGCTCGTCGCACGCTTCCCCGAAAAAGAAGAGTACGTCATTAGCACTTCGGAATTTCAACGCGTTAAGGCACATCTGATGAAACAGACAAACGCCAAGGCCGGTGTCACCGTTGATTTTGACCAAACCGATGACAGCCGCCCAACGCTTAAGAAACGGCAACCGGACAATCCTGACGGCACGACAACTAACGACACGGGCGACTCTAGCTCAACATCCGACGGCCCGCCAAAACTAAAGAAGCGCGACCAACCGGAGCCAACCCCCACGCCAACACCGCAAAGCTAGTTTGTAAGAACGTTATATTAAAGGGCTTCGTTTATAGAGACGAGGCCTTTTTCTTGCCTTAAATGGCGACCGATGTGTAAAAGCCGAGGTTGACATGCGTATCGCTAATGGAGCCTAGATTGCGAGTAACAAGGGTTTCCTTCTCTTCAATAAGCGATAAGTTAGTACAAATTGATGTTGAAAGCGAGACTATTTCTGGGTGATTGCGAGGGGTTGTCTCGCATATCTAGGGCCCTGACCGGTCCGACAAAAAGATAAGCCGCGAATGCATGATATTCGTGCATTCGCGGCGATTAAGCTAATTTCGTGATCTCTTTAAGGCTGCTTTACCGGGGAAGGTTCGGGAGTTAATTTAGGCTTGGCAGGTGTCCTGTCTGACAAAATTGTCGTCAATGCCTGCGGGATCTGATTGACCAAGATATCTCCCTGATTTTCGATTATCTGGTCGATCATCTCAAATTTTTCTTTATCAAAATCCTTGCTCATTAAAACACCGTCTTTGTCTATCGTCATCGGATAAATGCCAAAAAACTGGTTCTTAAAATTTTGAAAAAATGAAGGCTCTGCACACGGCTCGGTGTTTGCTCGTTCAGGGTTGGTTGCGGGGATTGTCGCCCCCATCAATTCAAGCTGCTCTTTTGATTTCCCTATGTATTCGCTATTTGGGTAATCGCTGATTATTTTCTGAAAATACCTCGCTGCCTGGTCCGTCTCTTCTTCAACAAGATAGGTCACCGCAAGCTTATACAAAGCCTCGTCCATAAAACAGAAGCTGGGATATTTATCGAGGATCTCGCGATACCGCGATTGCGATCCCTTTAACCCGCCTTTCTTTTGATCGACCGCGAGCGTGTAATAATAGTTTGCAACGTACAGATTATGTAGCCCCAGATTGTCCTGCACCTGTCTCAGCCGCTCGATAGCTGCCGGCTTAAGAAACGAGTTAGGATATCGGTCCATAAGAGCTTTGAGACGGGTCTCAGCCCTCTTGGCATGCGTTGCATCGCGGTCAGGCAAGCCGATCTGACGCATTTCAGCCTCAGCGATCTTGAGCACAACGCGGTCCGCCAAAGGATGCGTAGGGAAAAACGTGAGCCAATCCTGATACGAAGCGATCGCCTGGATCAACGCGCTGGTCGAGCCTTCGACAAAGAACGAATCGCCGACCGCAAGTTTGGACATAGGCAGATACGGCGAATCAGGATATGTTGTGATTATAGTTTGGAAAAGTAGGCGTCCGACGTCGTAGTTACGCTTGCGTACCTCGCGGGTCGCAACGATGAATAATTCGCGGTCGCGGCCAGGTGAGACAGAGCCGATCAGCTCGTCATACTCGTCATTACCGCCGCCGCCAAAAATGCCGAGAAACTTTTTCTTTTTCTTAACGTCTCGTGCCTTGCCGACCGGGCTGTCAGGAACAGCTCTGGTGGATGCCGTTTCAAGCTGCGCCGTATCGACCCGTGCCTGAAACTCGTTAACAACCTGTTCGACAGTATCCAGATCGGCCCGCTCATACTTTTCGCCGCGATCAATTTTTCCGCGAAGATTATTGACGTCGCCTTGCAGCCTAGCTGCCTCTTTTTCAAGGTTTACAAGCCGTCCGAGCGGAGTGCCTGGTTTGTCTTTATCGTCCTTTTTCGATTTGTCGTCTTTGTTTTCTTCTTTGATCGCAGCCGCAACGCTACTGAGCGAACGGCGCATACGGTCAAGCTTTTCACGCATGACCTCAAGTCGCTGAAGGGGAGTTCCGTCACCCTGCTTTGCCTGTCCAAAGCCAGTAGCGGAGAATATCAGGCTCAATGTAATTGCAACAAAAACAGTTCGTTTAGTAATAAAGTGCATAATAAGATCAGGTCGCTGATTCGTAAAAACTTTAAGCCCAGTCAGTCCCGGCTTCGATCAATTGTTTGACCGCTGCAGTAGGCTCTCCTCCGCCAAACACGGCAGACCCGGCAACTATCATCTCAGCACCGGCGTTCGCAATTTCTGCGATATTGCCTGCGTCAACCCCGCCGTCGATCTCGATCTTTACCGCTAGCCCCCGGCTTGAGATCATTTCTTTCAGCCGCCGCAGCTTATCCAACATAGTTGGAATGAAACTCTGCCCGCCAAACCCGGGGTTTACTGACATAAGCAAAACAAAATCTGCATATGGCAACGCTTCACTGAGTGTATCGAGCGAAGTTCCCGGATTGATCGCTATCCCGGCTTTTGCCCCGGCCTCTCTAATCGCAACAAGCGTCCGCTGCAAATGCGGGTCTGCCTCGACATGTACGGAAACCATATTCGCACCAGCCTTAACGAATTCGACAGCGTAACGCCCGGGCTCCGAGATCATCAAATGCGTATCGATCGTCATGTCGGTCGCACTTCGTAACGATTTGACCACCGGAAGACCGATCGTAATATTCGGTACAAAATGCCCGTCCATGACATCGACGTGGAGCATTTTGGCGCCGCCCGCCTTAACCGCTGCGATCTCGTCCGCAAGTCTAGTAAAATCTGCCGATAATATCGACGGAGCTATTTCAAACATTCCAATATTTGCTTCTAATTTGTTGCGAAAACATCGCGTTTCGTTGCATTTCTACTGCGGCTTTGGCGGTTTAGCCTTAGGATCTACACCCGGTTTGACTGGCTGAGCAGTATTCTTGGGCTTATCGCCGGGGTTTGTCGTTCCCGGCTCTTTTTTATTCGAGTTCGAATCCGAGGAGTTCGAATTAGAATTTGAGTTGGAATTATCACCACCAACATCCCGCGTCGTATCAGCCTTTTTTCTGGTAACGTTCGCATTCGCCTTAGGCTTCTTAGGCTTGTCAGTGATCATTTCCTCGATCTTTTCGGTGTCGTCTTCTTCGCCGCCGGGCTTGAGCGATGCTGGGGCGTCCTCGCCCTCTGCGCGTTGTTTGCTTGTGACAACGAGGATCAATTGCCCTGTCTTTACCGTATCGCCCGGCTTTGGCAGCTGCTCGATAACTGTGTTTGGCTTTTCAGCACTCGCACGGTCTGCACGCTTTTTGATCTTCAGGCCGAGCAATGCAAGTTCCTTTTCACTTTCTAAAAAGTATTTGCCAGTGATGTCAGGAACCTTGACCTCAGCCCCTTGTAGCGACATATAAACGACGCCAGCAAGCCCAAACAAAAATGCGACGGCGAGCACAACGACGGCAGCCAATTTTCCCAACGCGGATAGTCCTGAACTAGCTATACTCACAACTCAGATCTCCTAAAAACCAATCGAAAGTGTAACATTTTTAACATAAACAAGGAATTTAACCGGTCCGCAAATAGACATTCACGTGATCAATTTGACCTCTTAAGGCTCGCCATAAAAAACCCATCCATTTGGTCACGATGGGGCCACGTCCTAGCAAACCCCTCGTCACCAATAAACTTAGCGGGCACCTCCGGCCTCAAAATAGAAAACAGTGGCTCGCCGTTCAAAAATGCGGCGATAACGTCTTCGTTTTCTTCACGCTCAAATGAGCAAGTCGAGTAGAACAACGAGCCGCCTGCTTTCACCATTTTGGATGCTTGGGTTAGTATCCGGAGTTGTTTATCCGCGAAGCTCTCAATGTCGGTCGGTTCGAGGAAATACCTGATCTCAGGATTGTGGCGGATGGTTCCCGTTCCTGAACACGGGGCATCTACAAAGACCGTATCGAACGTGAGATCAGCAAACGGCAACGGCGCCTCAGCGTTATACTGCACGATATTTATGTTCTCAACGCCTTGACGATGACAATTGGTACGTAAAAAATCAGCCCTTCGGGATGATATGTCTCCCGCGACCGTGAGTTTTAGTTCGGTTGAATAACGAGTGGAAACCAGTCCTGTCTTGCCGCCAGGAGACGCACAAACGTCAAGAAACGCCCCGTTCTTTGGCACGGTTACCGCCCAAGCTACCATCTGAGATGCCTCGTCCTGAAAATAGATCTCGCCAGCGGCCTCAAGTTCGCGCAGATCCGGGTCGATACGGACGGTTAAAAAGGCACCTGCGACATGCTCGGATCTTTTCCAATTTGCAGGATCGGTATTTTTAATTGATCTGAACGCAGACGTCGGAACATCATTATTCGCTCTTGCGATAATCTCAGCCTCATCGATGCCAAATTCGTTTGTCCATCGCTCAACAAGCCAACGCGGATGTGATGTTTCGACCGAGATCCGGTCAAATTCGTCCTTAAACTTCATCTCGACCGTCTCCCTCGCTGCTCGTCTCAATATCGCATTCACAAAACCTTTAGCCGATGTCTTCTTAGCCCGCTGCACGAGCATAACGCTCTCGTTGATCGCGGCATGATCCGGCACCTTGTCGAGAAAGAGTATCTGATATAACCCCATCCGAATCGCTATGCGAACCGCCAAATCGAGAGTCTTATTGTTTGTAAAGCTAGCCGTGACCTTATCGAGATAGATTAGCCGCCGCAATACGCCAAGGACGATCTCGTGACACAACGCACTATCTATCACCGACAATCCGTATTCGTATTTTGGCAAAACATCAGATGTGAAGGAGCACTCCGTCTCGATGGCAAACAAAGCGTCAAATGCGGCCATGCGTGCCGGTGAAATTTTCATTCGGGTAATTTATACTGAGGCTTTTTACGGCTAGAAAAGCGTTGTGAATGATCGGTGCCACTACCCTTATTGAGGGATGCATCGACGGTGATGCGTTCATCAAAGACAAAGCACTCACCTTCCCATAACGTCTCTTCAACGGGCGTTTCTTCGAGATATTTTAGGATACCGCCATCGAGTTGATATACCTCTTCAAACCCGATCTGCTTCATATACGGGGCAAATTTTTCACATCTGATCCCGCCTGTGCAAAACATTGCGACACGTTTGTGCTTGGCCGGATCGAGATTTTCCGCAACAAAGGCAGGCAGATCGCTAAACTTCTCGGTCTGAGGATTTAACGCTCCGCGAAATGTTCCGCTCTTATACTCATAATCGTTGCGAGTGTCGAGCAGAAGCGTTTCGGGATCGGAAATTATCGCATTCCAGTCGGTTGGCCGTACGTGTGTCCCCTTACCGAGGGAAATGTCCACATCTTGTTTTAACGTCACGATCTCAGGCTTGATCTTTACGTCGATCTTTCGGAAAGGAGAATGCTCGTGAAAAGAAGATTTATAAACCAAAGTTGTTTGCAGTAGGCTCTCGGTTTGTTGGACAAATGTCGCGACTGTTTCCCTATCGCCGCAAACCATGCCGTTGTAGCCTTCGCCGGCGAGGATGATGGTTCCGCGGATGCCGAGTTCTTGAAATATCTCACGAAACGACGCCTTTAGATCCTCAAGCGGTGCGACCGCCTCGAGTTTCTTAAATTCGTAGAACGCAATTATTTGTATATTCTCAGACTCGCTCATCTATTTGCCAAGTATCGTCCCAATTTGCGGTTTCGCTCCGTTCAAAAAATCGCGAACCATCATGCGCCGTTTGCCCTCCGGCTGGACCTCGCCGATCATTAAAACCGAGCCATCACCGCAAGCTACTTCAAAGACATCACCGTTCGCCGTCAATACCGTTCCGGCTGTTGCGTCGCTAGTTGTCTCGGCAAGATTTGCCTGCCAGAGCGTAAGTTTCGCATTATCGATAAACGTAAAGCTTGCAGGAAATGGTTGAAACCCACGAACGCGATTAGCGATATCACGGGCAGACATTTGCCAATCGATCAACCCATCGTCTCGTTTCATGATCGGAGCAAACGTAGCGGCAGATTCATATTGTTTGACCGGCTTTAAGCCGTCTAGATCGGTCAGTGTCTGCGACAGAAGCTCGGCACCGATCACTGACAATCGCTCCATTAGTCCGATAGCATTTTCATCAGCACCAATTGCGGTGGCACGCTGCAATAGTATGTCACCGGTGTCGAGCCCGACGTCCATCTGCATTGTCGTCACACCGGTCTCGGCTTCGCCATGCACTATGGCCCAATTGACCGGTGCCGCTCCCCGATATTTTGGCAGAAGCGAGAAATGGACATTGATCGCTCCTTTTGGAAAGGCCGTCAGGAACGTTCCGGGTAGGATCCGTCCATAGGCAACCACGATTGCAACATCAGCCTTGAGCGATCTATATTCTTCCAAAGCCTCCGCAGTTCTTACTTTGGTTGGCTGAAAAACCGGAAGATTATGCCGCAAAGCACACTCTTTTACCGGCGAAAATGTGATCTTATGTCCCCGCCCCGACGGGCGGTCGGGCTGTGTGTAGACAGCGCATACTTCATGTCCATCAGATAGCAATCGTTCAAGCGAAGGGACAGCCGCTTTCGGCGTCCCCATAAAAACTATTCTCATTTTCGGGCTAATCTCAGTGCGTCCGCCATCACGTAAAATATCCAGTTCTGCTCCATGCTTCCGCGGAAGAGCTGAGCGTTTGGGCCGATGGCGAAAATAGCTACGTCCTCGCCGCCGTGAGTTTCAGAGCCGAACGGGATCAGCGTTTGCTGCTTGTAATCAGGTTTAAGCACTTCTTCCTGAGTCAGAACTGGCCGTTCGCCCTTTACCGCACCTGGGCCGTTTGCATAACCGAGCGTTGTATAAGGTTTCTTGTCTCTATCCAGCTTGTAATCTGGTTCGATACTACCATCGCCGCCTATTTCGCGGGCAAGGCCGAGAATGTTATTACCTCTCGCGGGATATCCCTGAATAAAAAGCGTATGGCTGTGATCTGCGGTAACTACAATGAGGGTTTCATCGAGGTTTACCTTTCTCACTGCGGCCCTGACGGCGTCTGAGAGGGCTACGGTATCAGTCAAGGCTCGGTACGCGTTACCGTCGTGGTGTGCGTGATCGATGCGGCCGGCCTCGACCATGAGAACGTAGCCTTTTTTATTGTTGGCGAGGATGTCTATTGACTTGGCGGTCATCTCCGCCAGGCTCGGCTCGCCCGCCGGATCCTTGGCGCGGTCCGCCTCATACTGCATCATCGACGTGTCAAAGAGTCCGAGCAAGTGCTTCGTCTTGCGCGTGTCCACGGCATCAAACTGCTGTTTGCTCCAAACGTAAGCCGAGTCTTTATATTTTTTGAGCCACTCCGCTGTAAGGTCGCGGCCGTCCAATCTGCGTCCTTTACGGTCCGCATATTCCGGATCTTGTGTATCTATAGGTAAAAACGTACTTCGTCCGCCTCCGATGGCGACCTCGAGGCCGTCGCCGTATTTGAAACTGAGCAACTGGCTGGCAATATCGGGGAATTTTGCGTCGTAAGCAGCTTTATTCAGCCGGAGTATGTCTGCGTCCGATTCCCAATCGCGGTCCGGAGAATGTGCGTAGCATGCCGCGGGCGTCGCGTGAGTCAAACGAGCGGTCGAAATGATCCCGGTCGAGAGGCCGGCGTCTTCGGCATAAGCCAATAAAGACTTCGTCTCGTTGCCCGCAACTGTTTTCCAGTCCGCGTGAACTACATTTTGATTCACACTGATCACGCCCTCGTCGGTTTTAACTCCGGTGATGATCGCGGACATTGTAGGTGCGCTGTCGCTGGTTTGCTGATTGGCAGAATATGTTTTCGACAAAGCCGAATAGGGGAACATCTCGAAGCTCAGTTGGTTTTCTTCGCCCGATTCGCCCCGCTGCTGTGCCTCGAAGATGCGCGCCGCCGTCAGCGTCGATATTCCCATCCCGTCGCCGACAAATATGATGACGTTTTTGGCCTTTTTGCGGGTTTTGATACGCTTTGCAGCATCAACTGCCGCCCAACCACCACTGCGCCAAGTCTCAGCCGATTCCGGGCGCTTGACCGGAAACGGAGCCTGCGGTGTTTGTGCTAAAGCCATCGAAGAAATAGCAAAAACAAGTGCAATTAGACGAAATTTCGACATAGTAACCGTTAATAAAAAAGTGCTAAGTCCAATTAAGAACTTAACACTTGATCTAGAAAAATAAAATTTCTGCTTAGCGGAAAGTTAGTATCCGCAGTGATAATTTGAGCCTTCGAATGCCTGTGTCCATT
>JBGAUY010000050.1:0-19158 GCA_044228425.1 Pyrinomonadaceae bacterium
AGCACGTAAAACGTCAGCACCGCACCTGGCGGATGAGTGTGTCCGTGCATGTGGAGAGTCGGCTGTATTTCGTTGTATCGGCGAAAGAAATCGACCGGATCAGTAATTGTCATGGCGTCGTGAAAATACTCCTGACCATCGAGCGTATTGGGAATGAGCACGCCGGTTCGCGCATCGCCAGCTATGGGAGCGTAATAGCCAACATCGAGTCCGTGAATAAAATTCAAACCAGCGATCAGCAATACACCAAACGCGATCGACAGTACGATGTTAAATCGTTTTGCCTCGAGCAATCGAAAAAATATAAAGAAGACGAACGTAACTGCCCCCGCGACCGCCAGATCACCTAATGAGGGCAAACGCGGTCCAAAGATGCTCACCGGCCAGTAATATGGGTTGTCAAACGCGACCACGTGCTCGGAGATATATCGCAGCACTCGTTGGATCACAATTACGACGCCGACAAAGGCCGTCGTAAAGATCAATACTTGCCGCCAGGTGAATAGACGTGAGTTGCTCATCAGATCTGTTTTGTTATCGATATCGAACCGCTATAAACTATTGGTATCTAAGACTTGTTCCGAGTTTCGGCTATTCGCCGATTGAACAAGATTTTATGATAAAAACCCTGAAAGAACCATTAAGATCTTGTTTATGGCAATTAGGAAAATTACAGAATATCCGGGCACAGTGCTCGCCGAAATGGGAAAGCCCGTAACCGAGTTTGACGGCAAGCTCGCCGAGCTGTGTGCAGATATGTTTGACACGATGTACGACGCCGAGGGCGTCGGGCTGGCGGCCCCGCAGATCGGGCTCAATCTACGGCTATTTGTGATGGATTGCGAGGGCGTCAAACTCATTGCCGCAAACCCCGAGATCATAGCGACCGATGGCGAACAATCCAGCCCGGAGGGCTGCCTCTCCGTCGGCAAGGTTCCCGCCGTTGTCGTTCGTCCAATGAACGCTACTCTCAAGGCACAAGACGAAAACGGCGAGTGGTTCGAACGCGAAGCCAGCGGTTACGCCGCCCGCGCATTCCTACACGAAACCGATCATTGCAACGGCACGCTATTTATTGATCACCTGCCAAAACTCCGGCGTGAGATGGTCCTCAAACGGTTCAAAAAAGAAAAGAACTGGAAGTAGTAGGCACACGGCCTATCCGTCGTGTTTCTGCCAAAGCGCTCGATAAATCGACAAAGCTCGATCCTCGACGGAAATTTCCCTCTCGGTTTTAACCGGAAACGGATTTTCGCTCGTCTCGATCTCGCTCAATCTCTCGTCGGCTCTAAATAATTCAAACATCTCATCAGCTAGAAATTGGATATCTGTCTGAACAAATATCTTGCCATCCGGAGCGATTTTATCGACAACTGTCGCCACCAATACGGCATTGACCATCCGCCGTTTAGCATGACGTTTTTTGAACCATGGATCGGGAAACTGTATCGTCACCGCTTGCAGCAGGCCGTCCGGCACGTCCACGAGCAGTTGTCGGAGCCGTAGCATCGCGTTGCAAAAAACGTAATGGAGATTGCTTAGTTTTGCATCCTCCGCCAATCGATTGGCTTCTTCGACCAGCGGTTCACGGATCTCCACACCTAGAAAGTTCCACTCAGGTTCAGCCTCAGCCATCCGCAAAATAAACCGTCCGCGTGCACAGCCGATATCCAGATGCAGCGGATTTGCCGGATCAGCGAACAGTGCGGACAGATCGACTGGCTCCATCTCTTGGAGATAGTACGGTGATAACGGATTGACGTGTTGATGAACGCGAACGCGGGCCATGGATTAGACGATACGTAGAATGAGCAAAATACTAAAAGCACAAGCGGCGATGTATATGCCGAGCGACGCGAGTCCTGCAAACTCGACAGTCGAACCAGCCTCTCGCGGATCGATGTGTACATCCGACGGGATCTGTAAAAAACCGTAGATGGCTCCGGTTATAAGCCCGCCGATATGGCCAAAATTATCGATCGTCTGATACAGCACCAAGCCAAATACGAGAATAAAGCCGATGTTCACTAGCAGGTTCTTACGAAACGCTGGTGAGATAAAATCGCGGCGGCGAAAAGCATAAACCGCAAGATACCCGATCAGCCCGACTATACCGCCCGAGGCTCCGACCGAAAGGCCATCCGGCTGAAAAACCAGACTCAAAATGCCGCCGCCTATGGCCGAAAGCAAAAATACTATCGCGAGATGTGCTCGGTTAGACAGCATTTCGAAAATACGGCCAAAACTGTAAAACGCATAGCAGTTCATCGCGACGTGCAAGACGCCGCCGTGCGTCGTCGCCCCGGTCAGTATCCGCCAGTATTCATGCTGATTGAGGAAAAGCGGTTTATCAAAACCCGCCGCCATTATCGAAGCTTCGAGCCCCGTCAAAAACTGTGTCAGAGCAACCGCACCGATCGCTACGATAAACGTGATCGTATAGACAGGTGTCGGCGACGTTGGTTGTTCGACCGCATCGTCTTGCTGTTCTTGAAACTCGTCTTCTTCGATTTGGTAGTTGAGCGACATTAATTTCTACATCGCCAAGCCGCCGTCGGGCTGGATGACCTGTCCGGTGATGTAAGCCGCTACGGGTGAAAGCATAAAGCAAGCAATTTCAGCGACCTCAGTCACATTGCCAAGACGCCCGAGCGGGATCATTGCGAGGATCTTTTCGCGGTATTCGTCATTCATCTCGCTCGCCATATCGGTCTCGATCAGGCCGAGGGCGAGAGCGTTTACGGTGACCTTTTTGCTGGCGATCTCCTTGGCAAGCGATTTTGTCAGGCCGATCATCCCGGCTTTTGACGCCGAGTAATTTGACTGGCCGAGCATACCGACAACGCCTGAGATGGACGAGATATTTAATATCGCACCGCCATTTTCATTACGCATCATCGGACGGATCGCGGCTTTTGAAAAATTCCACGCGCCCTTAAGATTCGTGTCGATGACCGAATCCCAATCCTCTTCTTTCATTCGCAAAATGAGCTGGTCGCGGGTGATACCGGCGTTATTGACGAGATAATCGACAGTGCCAAATGCCTCCTTGACCTGTCCGACAAACTCCGCCGCAGCCTCGGTATTCGCAACATCGCATTGCGCGGCAATTGCCTGTACGCCAAGCTTTTCGACCTCGGCCTTTAACGCCTCAGCCTCGTCGGCACTTTTCGAATAGTTAAACGCAACATTGCATCCACGACGTGCCAGTTCCAAAACGATCGCCTTGCCGATACCACGCGTACCGCCGGTTACGATCGCCGACTTTCCTTCAAATTGTTTTTCGCTCATATTATCCTTTCAACGCGTTGCGTTGGATCTCAAATAAATTATTCACGCCGATCTCGGCGAGCACAAGCATCTCGTCCATCTGCTCGCGGGTAAATGGTTCCCGTTCCGCAGTGCCCTGGATCTCGATAAATTTACCGGCGCCGGTGCAGACGATGTTCATATCGACATCGGCGGTCGAGTCTTCGGTATAGGCTAGATCGAGTATCGTAGTGCCTTCGATCACGCCAACGCTAACAGCCGCGACCTCGCTGAGAATCGGATTGGTTTTGATAACGCCCTGTTTGACAAGCTTTCGGCAAGCCAGTGCCAAAGCAACATATGCTCCCGTGATCGACGCACAACGCGTACCGCCATCGGCCTGGATGACATCGCAATCGAGATAGATCTGGCGTTCGCCAAGCAGTTTTGTATCGACGACCGCCCGCAGGCTTCGCCCAATTAGGCGTTGAATTTCCTGCGTCCGTCCCGACGGGCCGTTCTTTGTCTCACGCTGCGTACGCGTATTTGTCGCTCGCGGCAGCATTGCATACTCCGCCGTCACCCAGCCTAAGCCTTTATTCCGCATAAACATCGGCACACGGTCCTCGACCGAAGCGGTGCATATCACTTTCGTTCCTCCAACCTCGATCAGAGCCGAACCCTCGGCATACGGCGAGATATTCGGCGTGATCTTAGTATTGCGGATCTGGTCGTGTGTACGGTTGTCTTGTCTTGTATAATTCATTTATCATTTGCCCACGAAACACACGAAATACTCGAAAAAAAGATTCTTTCTATTTCGTACGTTTCGTGTATTTCGTGGGCTATATCTTCCCCAATTCATCAACTCCGTAAACCTCGATAGCTTCGAGTTTTGACGGTTTGGTTCCTAAAAATCTCTCGGCGACGCGGGCAAATCTATCGGCGGCGTCGGTAACGTAAAAATGGTCGAGGTCGTCGCAAAGCTGGCGTTTTCCGCTAACCGCGTTCGGATTTTCGAGTCCTTTTTCCTTTAACAAAACCGCCACTTCGTCGGCTGTCGCCTCGCCGGAATCGACAAGTTTAACATTTTCGCCCACCGTTTGCTGGATCACATCCCGAAGTATCGGGTAATGCGTACAACCCAGCACAAGCGCGTCAGGCGCAAAATCTTTCATTGCCTTGAGGTATTTTTCCGCTATGGAAAACGTCTCAGGTTCGCCAGTCCAGTTCTCCTCGGCAAGCGGCACAAACAGCGGACAGCCCGCCTGCATCACCTCCGCCGTTTCGGATGCACGACGGATGGCTTCGTAATACGCGTTACTCGCAACAGTTGCCTCCGTCGCAATGACACCGATCTTTGCGTGCGGGTTATCCTTTGTGATCTCAACCGCTTTTCGCCCACCGGGGCCGATCACGCCAACGACATCGAGGCCGATCTTTTCGCGGATCTTTGGCAAAGCGAGAGCCGATGCCGTATTGCACGCAACAACGAGCATCTTTATCCCGCGTGACGCGAGGAAAACAGAGTTTTCGATAGCATACCGCTCAACCGTCGCCATCGACTTGGTTCCATATGGCACGCGGGCCGTATCGCCTAAATAAATAAAATGCTCATTTGGCAAACGGTCATGCAATGCGCGGTAAACCGTCAGGCCGCCGACGCCCGAATCGAATATGCCGATAGGCATTTCATTGATAGATCTGTCGCTCATTACCAAAGTAATGAGCATAACGCCGTAGCGTCACAAAATCCAAGATCTGAAATTTGATATTTGAAAAAGATGGTGGAGGCGGCGGGAATCGAACCCGCATCCAAAGGTTGCGACCAGTAAAATCTACACGTTTAGTCCGTTCACTTAATTTTCGCCACCGTTGAGCAGATGAACAGACAAGACCTCATCGGCAGCTAACCCGGCTAACTTTAACTTCACGCCGCAGGTGGTGGCGTGATGCGAGCCCGAACTATTTTATGCCTTAGCCGGTCGCATCAGGCTGACTTCCGGTAAGACACTTCTGGTTTAGAGTTAACTAAGCAGCAAGAGCTAATTCTTGATTAGCATTTGTTTTTGTATAGTTTTGTTAACGAGCTCACCATACAAAAGCCCGACGTGCATTCAAAGATCTATACAAGCCCCTGTCGAAGCCTGTCGCCCCCATCGAGGAAGACTAGTCTACGTTATTTGGATGAAGAATGAAAGAGTTGCGTTGTCAGGCAGCTTGGCCGTTGGCGATCAGCGTCGGGTATTTGCCGCTCCAGCACGCGTTGCAGGTTGATGCGGGGTCGAGGCCGATCGCTTCGAGCATACCTTCAAGTGAAAGGTAGCCGAGGCTGTCAGCTCCGATGTACTGGCGGACCTCTTCGACATTCATGTTGGCGGCGATGAGGTCTTTGCGGTCGGGTGTATCGACGCCGTAGTAGCAGGAATGTGCGGTCGGCGGGCACGAGATACGCATGTGGACCTCAGCGGCACCGGCTTCGCGGACCATCTCGACGATCTTTTTCGACGTCGTGCCACGGACGATCGAATCATCAACCAGAACGATGCGGTTGCCGTTTATGAGGTCTTTGATCGGATTGAGTTTTAGCCGCACGCCAAATGAGCGGATTGATTGCGACGGCTCGATAAACGTGCGTCCCACGTAATGATTACGGATGATCGCCTGCCGAAAATTAATGCCCGACCATCGTGCATAACCGATCGCAGCGGCAACGCCCGAGTCGGGAACGGGGACGACAAGGTCGGCCTCGACAGGGTGTTCGGCGGCGAGCTGTTTGCCCATCTTGTGCCGCGATTCGTTGACCGAACGGCCAAAGATTATTGAGTCAGGACGCGAAAAATAAACGTGCTCAAATGTGCAGACGGCGTGCTTTTTAACTTCAAAAGGCTTTGACGAATGCAGCCCTTGGGCGTCGATGATGAGCATCTCGCCCGGTTCGACCTCGCGGACATATTCGGCATCGATCAGGTCAAACGCACACGTCTCGCTCGCGACGCACCAGGCTCCCTGAAACTTACCCAATACCAGCGGCCGGAAACCCCGCGGGTCGCGAACTGTGATCAACGCCGTTGGAGTCAAAAACAACAGCGAAAACGCTCCCTCGGTCGTCGCAAGTACTTTCTTAATGGCGTCAACCGCATCTTTCGCCGGTGTGCGGGCAATGCCGTGGAGGATGGTTTCGGTATCGGATGTCGAGGAAAAGATAGCCCCGTCACGCTCAAGCTCGCGGCGGCGGGCTTCGGCAAACGGCAGATTGCCGTTATGACAGACGGCGATCTTGCCGTGTTGGCACGTCACCGAAAACGGCTGGACCTCATCGAGCGTGTTCTTACCTGCGGTCGAATAACGCGTGTGGCCGATGGCCGAGGTGCCGGTCAGTTTCTTCAAAACGTCGGGATTTAGTACATCAGCGACAAGCCCGACCTCGCGATATTGCAGCAGTTCCCCGTTCTCAGCAGTAACGATACCGCACGCCTCTTGCCCGCGATGCTGCAATGCAAACAGCCCAAGCTGCGTCAGCGTCGAGGCCTCATCGTGGCCAAAGATGCCAAAAATGCCGCATTCCTCGTGAAGTTTGTCGAGAGCCAGATCCATTTACTTACTATCTTAAAACACCTCAGCCCAAAGAAATAATGGAACGCAGGACAATTATTTTACATCCGGTTAACGTTTAGAATTTTACGATACCGGGTCTGAATCGAACCCCTTGCCACGACCGAAAATAAGGGGTCATGGAGCACAAAGACCGGCACGGCAGTTGTTTGGGTTGGGGCATGACGTTTGCGATATGCAGTCTCCCGGATTTACGCAGGCGCAGGACACAGAGCCAAGTGCTTTGGACGGTGCCAAAAGAGAAGAAACTATCGGGATCGCGATCGCTGAAGCAAGTCCGATCCGTTTGATAGCTTCGCGCCGATTTGGCATAACAGCGCCGCCCAGACTTTTTTCCGTCAAAAGGCTTTCATTTTCAAGCTGATCGAGAGCCAATCGAACAAAATCCGCATCTACAGCATGTCCAAATTGGGCTTCGACTGCCTTTGCGATCTCATTTATCGAGCTGTCACCTGTGCAGCGGCTCCAAACAAATCCCGCTGTTTCATTGAGGCAGTGTGCTTTGTTGGTAGTAAGATCGTAAACCAAAATTTCATCGGCGACGTGTTGTACCACCAAATTTTCAGTACGGGCCTTTGGGTTCGCAGTAGTTTTCAAATTTTTCTCCTTTGTGGAAATCAAAAGTAATTTAAGTGAGTCGGATTACATTAACACGTCTTGAGCAAATGCCTTAATCCGCTGGTAAGATCCGACCACGGCATTCGCCAAAGCCGATGCGGCGAAAGCCCTCGCGTTCGCAGTAGCCTTTCATGATGATCTCGTCACCGTCTTCGAGAAAGCGGCGGGTTTCGCCGGACGGGAGTTCGATGGGTTCGGTGCCTCGCCAGCTTAGTTCGAGCATGGAACCGCGTTCGCTCTTTTCCTTGCCGGAGATCGTACCGGTCGCAATAAGGTCGCCGGTCTGGAGGTTGCAGCCGCCGGACGCGTGATGCGTGAGCATCTGGCCGATGGTCCAATAGAGATCTTTCATGTTCGAGCGGCTGAGCAAATGCGGTTCGATGTTTTCCGAACGCATCTTCTCGGTTTGGATAAAGACCTCGAGATTGATGTCGATGCCGCCGAATTTGGCGTTGTTGTCATCGGCAAGATAATCGAGCGGAGCCGGATCGCCGGGTTCGCGTTCGAACGCCTTTGTGCGGAACGGCGCGAGGGCTTCCATCGTGACGACGAAGGGCGAGATGGTCGTCGCGAAATTCTTGGCGAGAAACGGCCCGAGCGGCTGGTATTCCCACGCCTGTATGTCGCGGGCGGACCAGTCGTTGACGAGACACAGCCCGAAGATATGTTTCTCCGCCTCGCCGATCGGTATCGATGTGCCAAGCTCATTTCCCTGCCCGACAAAAAATCCGACCTCCATCTCGTAATCGAGACTCTTGCACGGGATAAACACCGGCGGAGCTTCCTGATCCGTCCGATTCTGCCCCTTAGGCCGCTTGATGTCCGTCCCCGAGATCACGATCGACGAAGCCCGCCCGTGATACCCGATCGGCACATATTTATAATTCGGCAGCAAAGGATTGTCCGGCCGAAACATCGACCCAACATTCGTCGCATGATAGATCGAGCAGTAGAAATCGGTGTAGTCGCCAATCAAAGTAGGAACTTTGAACGTAACATCCGCCAGCGGAACGAGGTGTGGACGAACCGCTTCAATCGTCTCGTCGTCTGCACCTTCGCGTAAAATAGACATAAGTCCATCGCGAAGCCTGACGCGGTTTGCAGACATCATGCCCGCGAGCGGATTCAAACATGCAAAATGAAAGTAAGGTTCATAGATTTCACGATCGCCGTTTGGAAAGAACTTATCCAATAAACCTATTTTGATTATCGATTCGATATCGACCAATGAATCACCGATAACAGCGCCAAAAGATTCCCTCGCTCGTTCCACATCTTTTCTGAAAAACATGCACAACGGCAAATTCTGTATCGGAAAATCCGTATTCGGATCGTTGGCGGATTCGACCCAGCTTTTGAGGTTAGGGTCGTGGGTTTCGTTTATCTCGTACATAGTCTGTATTTTAGCGTCTCATCCGCCGGAAACCGAAGTGAGAGCACCGGAAAGTGCTTTGGAGCAATGAATTTGTGCAATGAACCGTTCGCGCCGATGCGTGAAACGTTTGCGCTCATGCATGGAACGCTTGCTCTGATGCGTGAAGTGATTGCGCTGATGCGTGAAGCGATTGCGCTGATGCGTGAAGCGTTTGCGCGGATGCGTGAAGCAGTTGCGCTGATGCGTGAGGTGTTTGCGCTGATGCGTGAGGTGTTTGCGCGGAAGAATGAAGCGTTTGCGCTGATACGTGAAACGTTTGCGCTGATGCGTGAAGTGATTGCGCGAAATTTCGAGGTCGTCTAAAGTCTCAACGAGCTACAAAATACCCAGTTTTTGCAGATCCGCCACCGGTTCGTCGAAAGAGCACGAGCCGAACGACTGGATGCCTTTTTCGCGGAGCGTCTCGATGTGCCGCATGTTGAGCTGGTAGTCTTCGCGCCAGATAGCGGCCTGCTCTGTAAAAGCAAAGACCTCGTCAAATTCCTCTTCCATCACATCAACGAGCAGGCTCTCGCGGTAGCCTTCGAGGGCGAAACCGGTCATCAGAAACAGGTTGAGAAAGCCGTGCATCGTGCCGGTGACGGAGTTCTCCTCGTAAGTCAGCGGACGAAAACAGCGTATCGGATGATGCAGCCCGGCGGTAGCTTTGAACGGCACGTTTGCCGCCAGGCACGTCCGCACAAACCGAATGATGTCCTGCGTTTTTGGAAAAGCGTCCGGCGTGATGCCGCCGGTGCGGATCTTTGCCCGCTGGCCTGTCGCCGCAAGCGTCGCGATAAGATCGGGCAGCTTTTCATCGAGTGCGAGTTCGAAATACGCTGTCACATCTTCGGGCACCGATGCCGCCGCGTTCTCGATCACGCCCGCCGAATCGGCCTTGATCTCAAGCGTATCGACGACAATACCCGGGCCGTTCGCGGCGTTGAAATCTTTGATCTGGTTGATCGTATTAACAACCTCGTCGCCGACCACGACGCTGACCCGCCAGGCGTTCCCCGCGTCCCGAGAGACAAAATCGCGTGCACATTCGTAAAACTCATCAAGCCGCGCCGCCGTTACGACAAAACGCCCGAGCATCCAATTGTAGTTGCTCGTGCGATACGTCGCGTAGTTGATCACCGCCTCAGGCATCGACAGCCCCGCCGGCGGAAACAGCCCGGCATAGTCCACCGCACTGTCGAGCAAAGCCCGAACCGATCGCATTACATTAGTGGCAGCAGTGTCCATGGGTAAAATCTGATGATAAGAGATTTGGACCGAAAGGAAAACTTTCGACTTGCATTCGACCGATATGGTGGAGTATCTTTGCTTAAATTTAGGAAGTAGTTTGAAACGAAAATGCGCGTTTTAGGGATCGATCCAGGCAGCGAAACGCTCGGTTGGGGCGTGGTCGACGGGAGCGGCTCGAAATACGCGCTTGTGGATTTTGGCACCGTCCGGTCGAATACAAAGCAGCCTTTTTCTAAGCGGCTGCTCAATATCTACGACGGCGTTGCCGAGGTGATGGCGACGCATTCGCCGAACGTGCTGTCGGTCGAAGATACGTTTTACGCCGTAAATGTAGGTGTCGCGTTAAAGTTGGGGCAAGTTCGCGGGCTGATGCTATTGCTCGCCGAGCAGCGCGGGCTCGGCATCGCGGAATACGCCCCGCGATTGATAAAGCAAACGGTCGTCGGTTACGGCAACGCCGAAAAGCAGCAGGTCGGGCAGATGGTAAAGATACTGCTTGGGCTAAAAGAAGTGCCGAAACCACACGACGCGGCTGACGCACTGGCGATCGCGATCTGTCACTTTCACCACGCGGGCGTGCAGGACAGGATCAACCAGGCCGCGAAGAAAAAATAAAAAGTTAAGGGAGACTATATGAAATTCCCCATTTCCACAATTTTGTTCTTCGCCCTCGTTGCAACGGGCAATCTTTTTGCTCAAAAACGTACCGCTCCGGTAAAACCTAAAGCATCAACAACGAGATCCGCCGAGGCTGGTCAAACCGCCATCGTGATCGACGAAACTCTCTCTATCCTCCGTAAAACCCCGAGCCTGTTTTCCGAGGTGGTTCATCGTATGCAGCGCGGCCGCAAAGTGCAGATACTCGGTGTCGCCGAAGCCGACGGAGTTAAGTTTTATAAGGTTACAGCGCCGCCCGCGAATTTTGGCTGGGTCCAGGCTGATGCCGTGTTTGGCAAGTTTAGATCGGGCGATGAGGAGCGTCTCGCAAAACTCGTCCAGGCGATCGACGCTTTTGATCAGATCGAGGTGGCCGGCCAGTTTTTCGAGCTTTATCCGGCGTCAAAATTTCGCCCCGCGATCCTGCTCCTCTATGGCGACATCCTCGAAGAAGCGGCTGCAAAATTAACAAAATCAGCCTCAACGCAGTTGAAACGCGATGAAATGGCCGCGTCCGGCGCTCCTTTGCACAGTTATTACCTCAATTTCAATATGCTCGACCGCTACCGTCGGCTCGGCATCATTTTTCTATTCAACTCCGCTGCAAAACAATTTCACTACGACGGAGCGTCTTGGAAGGAGATCGTCACAAAATTTCCGGGTACTAATGAAGCCGTCGAGGCTCAAAAACGGCTGGATGCTCTAAAAGCGAAGATGGAAAAAACGGCGGCTAGGTGATAGCATTGGCGATCTCAGCCGCAACGCGGGCGTTGTTTTCGAGCAAGGCAACGTTTGCGGCTAGTGTTCGTCCGCCGCTTCGCTCGGACATCTGCGAGAGTAGAAATGGCGTGATCTCTTTTCCGTTGACGCCTTTTTCGTCGGCGAGTTTTAGAGCGTCGGCGAGGATCGATTCTAGCTCACTCCGATCGATCTCAAATTCTGCGGGAACAGGGACAGTCAAAAGTATCGAATTTTTCAACCTGAGTTCGTCGCGGGCGGCGGCGATCTCCGCAACCTCGTCGGCACTATCGACCCGCTGATCTAACTCCAATCCACTGACACGCGAATAGAACGCCGGCAGTTCGTCGCATTGCCAGCCGAGGACGGTAATGCCATTGGTTTCGAGCCATTCGCGGGTGCGGTCGAGGTCGAGAACGATCTTTGCCCCGGAGCAAACCACTGTGATCGGCGTCTGCGCAAGCTCGGGCAGGTCCGCCGAAATGTCCGCGTCGAAACCGCGATGCACACCACCAATACCGCCGGTCGCAAAGACCTTGATCCCGGCCATGTGTGCGATAAATGCGGTCGTAGCAACCGTCGTTGCACAGTCGAGTTTATTTGCAACAGCAATAGGCAGATCACGGCGTGAGATCTTACGGATGTCTTTGCGTGTTGCGAGCTGCTCGATCTGGCCTTGATCTAATCCGACGCAAAACTCTCCGCCAAATACGGCGATCGTCGCGGGCACGGCACCGCCATCCCGAACGGCCGCCTCGCATTTCATTGCGGTCTCGATGTTTTGCGGGTACGGCAGACCGTGGGCTATGACCGTCGATTCGAGAGCGACGATTGGGCGGTTGTCGCGAAGGGCTTCGGAAACTTCGGGGTTTATCTTAAATATCATTAAAAATTGGCAAGCGCTTAGAGTCCCTGCTTTAGCAGGCAAATTGCCAACTAGCAGGCCGCCTAAAGGCGGGACTCCAAGCTCTATTTTACAAATTTCCCGATGCGGCTCAGACGCGGGTGTGTAATGCACGAAAGCATACTGCCGTCCGACGCTCCGCGGTCACAGGACCAATAAACGAACATCGCTCGGCCGACGATCAACTCCCGCGGGACAAATCCCCAAACGCGGCCGTCTTCGCTGGCGTCGCGGCTGTCGCCCATACAAAAAAAGCTGTTTGGCGGAACGATCATCGTTTTACCCGCGACACCAAATTCGTACCCGCGGCGTGTGACATGGCCGCCACCCTTGATAATGTCCATCGTGTTCTTTGAGTAATAAACATCCCATTTATCCTCCGGACGCCGCTCTTCAAACTCTGTCGCGGTCAGTGCCGACTGGCTGTCAGGCGCATCACCGATAACACGATGCTCGGGCAAAAGCACATCGTTGATAAAGACCTGATTATCGCGAAACTCGACCTTTTCGCCCGGCAGACCGATGACGCGTTTCACATAATTTACCTGATACGCGATCGCCGACGAGCCATGTGCGCGGTCCATCTCGGGGTGCAACTTGTTACCCGGATATTTGAAAACGACGATGTCGCCGCGTTGTATCTCACGCTGCGGCAAAAACGGCAGGCTTTGGCCGCCGGGCGTAAAGATAAACTTATTGACCAGCAGATAATCGCCGACAAGTATCGTGTTTTGCATCGACCCGGTCGGTACCGTTACCGCCTGTAAAATAAAGGTCATGCCAAAAATCGCCATGACGAGTGTCACGACAAATGATTCGAAATATTCGCGAAAAACCGATTTTGGCGGTCCGGTCGGTTTTGGCTGTTCTTGTGGTTTGGATTCTTTGTTTTCGTCACTCATACAGTAGCTAAATGATACGTTAATTTTTGCCCACGCGTTTCGTCTTAGTTTCTTTTTGGGCCCCAAGCATATTCAGCGCGTCTGCCGCGGCCATCATCTCGGCCGCCTTGATCGACGTGCCTGTCCCGCGGGCTTTGCCGGTTGCCCAGACTGCCTCGACGAGAAACGTGCGGTCGTGCGGTGGGCCGTCAGTTTTGACGACGTTGTAGATAGGCGCCGTCAACTTTTGTGCCTGGAGCATCTCTTGGAGCATCGTCTTGTAATCAAGCGAATTTTTTGGAGTCGCACTCCGGATCTCATCGGCGAATATCCGCCCGAGAAATACTCGAGCCGCGCTGTAACCGCCATCGAGAAATACGGCTGCGATGACCGCCTCAAGCGTATTTGCGAGCAGCGCCTGTTTTTTGCGACCGCCGGTCTTCTCTTCGCCGCGGCCGACACGGACATAATCACCCAGGCTTAATTTGTCGGCGATCTTGGCAAGCGTCGTTGTGCTGACGAGGTGATGTTTCATCAACGTCAGGTCGCCCTCGGTCGATTTTGGATTGTTTTGATACAGCCGCTCGGCGATCATTAGCCCGAGCACCGAATCGCCGACAAACTCCATCGATTCGTTTTGAGCGTCGCGAATAACCTCGTCCGACTCGCCCGGCAGATTTTCATACGCCCATGAGCGATGCGTCAGCGCACGCTCGAGTAGACTTGGATCGGCAAAGCGGTGCCCTATCAGGGCCTCGAGTTTTGCGAGCTTTGGCGTCATCGACGGTAATTTTAACAAAAAAAAAGGCCGGATGCGTTTTTACACACACCCGGCCGATCTTTAGATCAAACTAAAAGTATTAAACCGTCTTTTTCTTAGTGGTCTTTTTCTTAACTGACGCACTAGGCTTTGCCGGGTTTTTGACCGAAGTTGCAGCCGGTTTAGCCGGTGCCGTGGTAGCCGGTTTGGTCTGTGTTGTGACAGGCGGCTTGCCGTTGGTTGCCGGTGCAGTCACCGGTGGAGTCGTCGGTTGTGCGACAGGAGCGACCGGTTCCGGATCCTTGATCGGTTCGATCGGCGTCGTCGGATTTACGAAAGGTTTTGCAACCGCTGTCATGATCCAGCCGTCAACGCCATCCTTTTTACCAAAGCGTACGTTATAAGCATCCTCGACGTTCTTTTTCATCTTCGCCTTGTATGCGGGTGCCTGACCGTGTGTATAGGCCCGGGCAAAAGCATCCATCGCACGCTCCGAGGTTCCGTTAGACATAGCAACCTTACCCTTGATCTCATCAACGATCTTTTGCAGCTCTTCGGGCGTAATGCCGGGCTTGTTCTGGCTTGCGCTCAGTGCCGCGATCTGCTCGACGATCTTATTGAGTTCGGCAAAATAGTAGTTACCGACCAGCTCATAAGCTATAGGATTTTTGCTCGCTTCGGACGTTCCCTGTGTCGTCTTATAAAGGTACGGCAGTGAACCAACCTGATTCTTTTGCGAAACGCTGGTGATATAACCGATGGTCAGGTTCATGTAACCGAGAGCATCTTCTTTGGTCTTATAGATATAAGGGTTGACGCCAAAGGTCGTAAACGTTTTGCCTGATTCAAGATCCGCGATAGACGCTTTAGCAAAGCGGAGAGCATCGTCGTTGTATTTGTTGTTACCCTTGTAGGCTTCGTCAAAACCGATAGAACCAAGCACGATCTCGGCGGCACGGTATTTTTCAGGATACTTTGCAAGCACCTCTTTACCGGTGACATAGACCTCGTCAAAGTTCTTTGCCTTCATTGCCGTATCAAAACGGCCTACGAGTTCGGCTTCCGCTTTGGCAGCACGGTCCTTCGCGAGCTTGTCCACCATCTTGGGGATGTTAACATTTAACCAGTCGACCCGGACCTTGGCTGATTCGCATGCCTTATATTTGTCGAGAAAGGCTTGACCCGAATCTATTGCTTTCTGACGAACACTGAGATCGGTCTTATTTGCATATAGAGTATCAAACTCATCCTGCATTTTGGTCTGCCCGTCGGCATCCGTGCACGGGTCCTGGGCCATTCCGGCCACGGCTCCAAATGCGATAATTGCGGCCAATATAAGCAGCAAATTTGTTGATCTAAAAATCGTTTTCATCGAAATACTTCCTCCGCCTAATGCGTAATTCAAAAATAAAATTCCAGTTGCGTCCCCAAAGAGCCTGTCTTTGGTTTCGCGTGAAATCAGATGTCCGGCCGCACGATAAAGTTGCTATATTTCGCGCAGCCGTATGATGGCTTTGTATAAAAACTATCGCTCAAAAGAAAACTTTTGAAAAGGTAAATAATCCGTAAGTTTGCTATGCAAGTCAAGCCGAAATGCGAATTTCCTCTGCAAAATCCTCATCGTTTCGGGCTTAAATTGTGACTTGCTTACGGCTTGCGTTTCTTTTCTTTTTCGTCCTTGTCGTAGGTAATGACAACCGGCGGGAACACGGGTTTGGAGTCTGCAGTCTTTGTAACCAATTTTTTCTGTGGCGGGGCACTCGGCACGATTATCACGTTGCGATCACCGACCGGGGTCGTCGTTACGTCAGTTTCGTCCGCCTCGTCATCGTCCGCCAACTCGGCGAGCCGTGCGTCAACTTTAGTAACGGCTACGTTTCGCGGAGCGATCTTAAACTCTGTCTGTGCCAGGTTGCGGTCGGTCCTGACGATGTTACCGGCCAGAGCGTTGTAAACCTGAGCGGCAATCCCGGCGGCATAGCGGCCGCGTTCACGCTGTCCGCGCGTGATGACGGCGACGGCGTATTTTGGCTGCTCAATCGGTGCGACCGAGGCAAATAGCCCGACCCACGAACCTTTGTCGATGCATGAACCGGTCTTACCGGCAACGCCAAGCGTCTGATTCATATTGCGTCGGGCGGTGCCGTATTCGGCGGCTCCCATCATACCGGGAATGACGCGGCGGACGCTTGGGCTGGGCACATCGACGTTAGCCTTATAAAATGTCTGAAATCTCGCATTCTCGACGCCCTTGCGCGGGATACGCGGCAGCACACGGTGGCCGCCATTGGTGATCGCTGCCGCCATTACGGCAAGCTGTATCGTCGAAACTTCGGTGTCGTCACCATGCGAATAGATGCGGGCGTTGCTATTGCTAAACGGCAGTCGTCCTGTAGCCTCACCCTCTAGATTAACGCCCGTCTGCTGTCCGAGGCCTAATTTCTGGCCATATTCGACAAGCTTTGAGTTACCCATCTGGACACCGGCACGCTGAAAATATGCGTTGTCAGAAAATGCGATCGCGTCGTCGAGCTTACGGCGGGTCGAAACATTTTTGACCGAACCGTCTTCTTTACTAATAACACCCTCATTGAGTGCCGCAACGCCCGTCACGAGTTTGATAGTCGAGCAGGGACGAATGGTGCTGCGGACCGCCCAATCCTGATTAACTATTGTCAGCACCTTGCCCGTCTGGGCTTCCATCACAACGACCGAACCGGCGTGTCCGCCTAGCGCGTTGATCGCTGCATTGCGGATGTTGAGATCCTCGCCTTCGGTGTTGTCTTTAGAAATGTTTGCGACCGTTTCAATACGCAATCCGTTTTCAAATGCGGCTTTGCGGGCTATCGCCTCGCGGCGGGCCTGTTCGCGGCGGCGCTGTTCGGCGATGATCGCGGCACGGCGTTCGGCCTCTTTGCGGCGGCGTTCTGCAAGAGCGGCTTTCGACTCGGCGGTTTTTTTGGGGTCTTTTTTAGCTTTGTCGTTCTTAGTATCTTTAGTCTTAGCTGTTAATTTTTCCTTTTTGTCCTGTTTGGCCTTGGCGGTTGCTTTGGCTTTGTCGCGATCTTTCTTGGCATCTTTCGCGGTCGTTGCAGGCTTCTTAGCTACGGCCTTTTTGGCGGTTGCGGCCTTTTTCGACTGCGCTGAAACGCCGCCGGTTAGTAGCATTGCAACGACGACGAGCACAAAAAAAGAACTCATACGGGACAATTTGGGGAACATTAACTTCATGCTTTACCTCAGAATACGTAAGATTGTTGTAGAAACCAGGTGGAGCTCAGAGATCTCGCTATACCGGAAAATAAGCCGTTTCCGGCGGTTGCTTAAAAACTAAGGTTGAATATAACATTCAACCGACGAAGAGCGCAAGCATTTTCTCATAAGTAATTTTGTTGGCATCTATGAGATTCTTTAATACATTCCGCGGCAGGCTGTTGCTGATACTCGCGGTGTTGCTGATGGCGACACTGAGTTTTCAGTACTACCTCAACCTAGTGACGCAGGGCGAAAACAATATCCGCCTTGAGGCACAGTCGCGGGCGCTCGTCGCGGGTATCGCTCTCGGGTCTAATGGACTTACCACCGGTGAGTATATGCAGGATCTGATCGACCGCAATGGCCAGACCTTTTTCGATCAGGAAGCGGCAGCACTTATTAAGGACGTAATCATAATAGATAACGACTGGCGGATCTCCGACAGCCTCAATCCGAATTACCTGCCGTCAAGCGAGGCTGATGGAGCGATCGTATATAAGCGATTGGCCGAACTCAAAGAATTGCCGCCGCTGATGGAAGGTTCACGAATCGGCCCCGATCTGGCCCAATTTCCCAATCAGCGTACCGACGCTAATAAATATACCGATGACGAGGCCCACGCCGTTCCGATCGAAACGAGCAAGGGCCGCTGGTATGTGATGGTGCTGCTTAAAAACGATAAGAGCGCCGCTGCCCTCAGGGCCGCTCGTCCGTTGATATTCACGCTGGGCGTACTGCTCGTGTCGTCGCTGATCACGTTTCTGCTCGTCTGGCGGTTTTCGCGGCCGATAGCCGATCTGTCAAATGCGGCCCGCCAGGTCGCTGACGGCAATTTGACCGTCCGCGTGCCCGCGTCGAGAAATGATGAGCTTGGCAATCTCGCGTCTAACTTTAACGAAATGACTTCCCAGCTCGAAAAGAAAAGAGATCTCGAAGCGCAGCTCCAGCAAGCCGAAAAATCCGCCGTCGTCGGACGCCTCGGCTCCGCGATCGCTCATGAGATACGCAACCCGCTCAATTACATTAACCTGACGCTCGACCATCTGCGGTCAAAATTTGCACCCGAAGAACCCGAGCGGCGTGAGACTTTCGAAAAGCTGACCTCACAATTAAAAACTGAGGTCGCCCGTATCAACCAGCAGATCACCGATTTTCTCAATTACTCACGACCCGCGACCGCCAAACTCGTCCCACTCGACGCCCGCAAGGCTATCGAGGAATCGCTCCGCATCGTCGAGCCGCAAGCCGAGGAAAAAAACATCACCATCGGCGTCGTCGAGCACGAAAATGTACCGCAGGTAATGGGCGACCCCGAATTTTTGCGATCCGTTTTTAATAACCTGTTTATCAACGGCGTTCAGGCGATGGAATCGAACGGCGGCCATCTCGGCATCAAGATCCTGCCCGATGATGGCGGCGAATTTGTCCGCTTTGAGATTACAGATACGGGCAACGGCATCTCGCCCGAAAACCTCTCAAAGATATTCGAGCCGTATTTTTCGACCAAAGAGACCGGCACCGGCCTCGGCCTCGCCATTGTTCAAAAAATAGTCGATATCCATAACGGCAAGATCGAGGTCGAATCAACCGAGGGCGAAGGGACGAAATTTACGGTAAAATTACCTAAGGCAAATTGAACCGCAGAGACGCTGAGAGGCGGAGGGAGGGGAGTTATTGGACATGCTCGATGTTGAACACTCTAGCGAACGAATCAATTTTCTAACCGAGAAAATTATTGGCTGCGCGATCGAGGTACATAAAGCGATCGGGCCGGGATTGCTGGAATCTGCATATGAAGAGTGTTTGTGTTATGAGC
>JBGAUY010000051.1:0-18943 GCA_044228425.1 Pyrinomonadaceae bacterium
AAGTCATGCATTCGCTTCACCAAGCTCGAAGACATCCCGCTCGATCTCATCGGCGAACTGGCATCAAAAGTCACGCCGCAGCAATGGATCGAGATCTACGAGAAAGCGATGAAGCGCTGATGCAGAAGCCCGCGCGTGAGCAAGGGCTTAGCGAGAAAGTTGGAAGTTAAGCCCGTGCTTACGCGCGGGCCTCAGCATTTACTTGACCAACCATCACATACAGGCGTATCATTAAGGATTGCGTTAAACCGCATACCGCTTATATACGGCGGAAGGAAAAGAGAAATGAAACCAGAGATACATCCGAATTATAACGAAATATCAGTGATCTGTGCGTGCGGCAGCACGTTTCAGACACGCTCGACGATGAGCGAGGATCTGCACATCGAAATTTGCTCGGCTTGCCACCCGTTCTTTACCGGCAAGCAAAAGCTGGTCGATACGGCCGGACGCGTTGACCGCTTTAACAAGCGTTACGCCCGCGGTGCCGCCGAAGCAGCTAAATAAAATGGTGACACTGGAACAGACCCAGTATTAGCTTTTCAAAATTTGACGCCGACCCTTGGCCGATCGATACCGGTGTGCAAACGCCCCCTCGAAAGGATAAAAAGGTCGGCGTCTTTCAGTTGCAACTGCAAATTTTGATTTATTGAACATCTATTTCTAACAGATACCTATCTAAGGAATGATATGAAAAAACGTTTATCGCCAAAAATGCTTCGTTTTATCCACACCATTTTCGCAATGGAGCGCGACCTCATCGTCGGCGGCCAGGCCGTGATGGAAGGCGTTATGATGCGCACACCGTCGGCCTATGCGATCGCGTGCCGCCGTCAGGACGGCTCGATCGTCTCGACAGCTGAAAAGCTGCCAAAATGGAGCGACAAATATAAATGGATG
Organism: Pyrinomonadaceae bacterium; assembly: GCA_044228425.1. GTDB lineage: Bacteria > Acidobacteriota > Blastocatellia > Pyrinomonadales > Pyrinomonadaceae > OLB17. The sequence goes on from JBGAUY010000051.1 coordinate 901, forward strand.
AACACGCCCGTCATTCGCGGCGGTGCAACGCTCATCCAGTCGATGGCGTTGGGCGTCAAGGCTTTAAATTTTTCGGCAAAGATATACGAAGAAGATCTGAACGCGGCAGAGGCTGCGGCAAAAGAAAAAGTTGCGGATACGCAATTGGCATTTGCCGACGGCACGACTGACGAGAACTTCACAAAGGCTCCGGTAAAGGTCACGATGCCTGCCGAATCAAAGGCTAAAAAGGCCGGCCAGTCGGCATCTGCTGTCGGTTCGATCATATTCGCTTTGGGCTTTAACATCTTGCTATTTATCGTCGCACCGCTCGTGCTGACTAATCTTTTGTTCATCGGCCTCGGCTGGGCAGGTGCTCCGGCACTCGCAGCGGACGCCGGTTGGTTTGAGACGATCAAGGCTTACGTCTGGAAGATCAAACTCGATTCGTTCGGCTCGTGGATCTCATTTAACCTGATCGACGGCCTTATCCGAATGGTGTTTTTCATCATCATGATCTTTTCGATGTCGTTTTTGAAAGACATCCGCCGCGTTTTCGAATATCACGGTGCCGAGCATAAAACAGTATTTACCTGGGAAAAAGGCCTCGACCTGACGCCCGCGAACGCGACCATACAGAGCCGTCAACACCCGCGTTGCGGAACATCTTTTTTGATGGTCGTGATGCTCGTTGCGATCGTGCTGTTCTCAGTCATCAACTTCGAAGCGACCTGGATGAATCTGGTCGTCCGCATCGCTCTGATGCCGCTCGTCGCGGGCCTCTCTTACGAGGTCATTCGCTACGCGGCCAAAAAAGAATCAGGTGCGATATTCAAACTAATGACCAAACCGGGCATCTGGCTGCAAAATATCACGACCCAGGAACCCGACGAGCAGCAACTCGAAGTCGCGATCAAAGCCCTAGACGAGTCGCTAAAACTCGAACCGCAAACGGTTTAAGGCACTGCACCACAGAGTCACAGAGAACACAGAGGTTCGTATTTTCTTTCTCGTTTTCTCAGTGCTCTCTGTGGCTCTGTGGTGAATATTTCTTATGTTCGAAAAGCTTGCACAAATTGAAAAGTCCTACGACGAACTGACCGAACAGATCTCGCAACCCGAGTTCATGTCCGATATGTCGGCGTACGCGAAGTTGATGAAACAGCATCGCTCGCTTGGCGAGATCGTCGAAAAATACCGCGAGGTCCGCAAACTCCAAGAGGATCTCCAAGGCGCCAAAGACATGGCCCTTGTCGCCGATGACGACGAGATGCGCGATATGATCGCGCTTGAGATCGCCGAGATCGAGGAAAAACTTCCTGCGGCTGAGGAGCAGTTAAAGGTGCTGCTCATCCCGAAAGATCCGAACGACGAAAAGAACGTCATCCTCGAGATCCGTGCCGGAACAGGCGGCGACGAAGCCACTCTGTTTGCCGCCGAGGTCCTGCGAATGTACGCCCGCTACGCCGAAACGCAAGGCTGGAAAATGGAGGTCATGGAAGCCTCCGACAACGGCATGGGCGGCATCAAAGACGCCGTCGCGATGATCGAGGGCGACAATGTGTATTCGAAAATGCGTTTCGAATCCGGCGTCCACCGCGTCCAACGCGTTCCGCAGACCGAGACGCAGGGACGCATTCACACATCCGCGATCACGGTGGCAGTGTTGCCAGAAGCCGAGGAAGTTGATGTTCAGATAAATCAGAATGACCTCCGCATCGACACGTTCTGCTCATCCGGTCCCGGCGGCCAGTCGGTCAACACGACCTACTCCGCCGTTCGCATCACGCACATGCCAAGCGGCGTCGTGGTTTCGATGCAGGACGAAAAATCACAGATCAAGAACCGCGAAAAAGCAATGCGCGTTCTTCGTGCCCGTCTGCAGGAGCTTGAGGAGCAAAAGCAGCACGACCTTGAGGCGAGCGAACGCAAAAGCATGGTCGGTAGCGGCGACCGCTCGGAAAAGATCCGCACATACAATTTTAAGGAAAATCGCGTCACCGACCACCGCATCGGTATGACCGTCCACCAACTAAATCTCGTGATGGAGGGCCAGCTCGACGATTTTATCGCTGCCCTGCAGACACACTACCAGACCGAAAAGCTCAATGCCGAGGCCGTCGCAGTGTAATTTATGCCGCCACCAACACGTCTATATCTCATCCGACACGGGCAATCTGCCGGTAACGCCGAAGGGCGTTTTGGTGGGCATGGGCCGACTCCTCTGTCTGAGTTGGGGCAGCGTCAGGCAGAGTTGACGGCTAAATTGCTTTCGAAAGAAGGGATACACGCGATCTATTCGAGCGATCTGGCCCGTGCAGTGCAGACCGCTGAACCGCTGGCAAAACGACTTGGACTTGAGATAAATACCTCCGACGCATTTCGCGAACGCCACGTCGGCGTGCTCGAAGGCCTGACGTTTGACGAATCAAAAGAGCGTCACCCAAAGGACTATTACGCCCTCGTCAACCGCAGCGTCAACCACGTCATCACCGAGGGCGAGAGCTATCGTCACCTGCTCCGCCGCATTACCACAAAACTCCACGACGTCATCCACGAACACAACGGCCAGCGCGTCGCCATCTTTTCCCACACCGGTGCCATCTGTTTTCTCACGCTGCACCTGATGGGAGCGATCCATCGCAGCACAAAAACCACCCCGTGGATCATCACGTCAAACTGCGGCATCAACCGCTTTGAGCTCCGCGGCCGCCGCAACGTCCGTGTTCTCGCGCTAAACGACACCCGCCACCTAGCCGAAATCACCGGCAACGACTCATTTGCTGCTCGATAAATGATCCAAAAAACAAAAAAGGCCGCCCTTCCGGACGGCCCTATACCTAAATTAATTTAGATCAAAATGAGTATCTAAACACAAACTGCATACGCCTTGGTATCCCTTTCATGCCAGTCAACGAGCCAGTACCGCCCGAAAGGGTGGATGGCACGCCGGCAAATGGATCTGCGGGCGAGATACTAAATGCCGAGACACTATTTTCATCCAAATACTGCATATTGAGGACGTTAAATACTTCCCATCGGAACTGGAGTTGATGCCCCTCTTTCCATGGCATATCAAACGTCTTGCCTAAGTTCATATCCAGCTGTGAAAAACTGTTTCCGGTAAAAACATTACGATCACCAGTTTCACCCGGTCGGGGCGGCCGTACTGAATTTCGCAAAAGCTCCAGATTGCTAAATATATTCGGTGTACCGCCGTCTCCGTTTCGTGTGAACGATGTCTGGATAGGTGCTGTCCTCACGACCGACGATCTTAGGTTCCAGTTAGTAGCCCAACCAGCCAGATCGATCAGATTATTGAACGGCAACCCGCTGTTCCAACGAAAGATACCGCCCAGCTGCCAACCACCTATCAACGCATCTTTCCATTTACCGGAATCAGTGCCGATAAAACGGCCTTTACCAAACGGCAACTGATACAAAAAGTTGGCGTTGATAACATGACGGGTATCAAAATCAGAGAGCGAATAACTGTCTTGCTGGCGGAGCGGATTGAGCACGAACGCTGCTCCATAAGCCCCACTTGTCTGTAAGCCGGACGCGTCGTCCATCGACTTCGAGAACGTATAGTTAAAGTCGTATGAAAGTGTTGAACCTAATCTCTGACGCACCGAAATGCTGCCTCCGTGATAATCAGAATTGCCAGCGGTACTAACTGCGGCAAACGCAGCGTACTGAGGCTGATAATACAAGTTTGCCCAGTTGGGAGCGTTGGCCGAACAAAAGGCCGGGCTATCAAAAACAGTGCAATCGTCTAATAGCAGTTGGAGGAAAGTCCAATCTCCAAACGCAAAGTTTTGGTTAGCCCAAGCAACCGTCTGCGTCGCAGTCGTACCTGGTCCCAAATATCCGATCAAACTAGGAAACATGTTTTCAAAATACGGAATAGCCGCAACCGTTGAATAGTCCTGTCCCGCATAATATGCGTTGTATATTCCATTGGCTGCGGTGTACCAGTCCGTTTTTGACACCTTATCTACAAGATTGTTTGGTGCCATGATGTCCCTTTGGACCAGCAGATTTCTTGCCTTTCTCCCTACGTAAGACGCTTCGATATACATGCCTTTTGGCAGTTTACGTCCATATGAAAAACTCCAGCTATAGTTGATCGGCGACTTAAGTGTTGAGTCCAAAGAAAACTCAATACGCGTATCTTCGTCGGCCGGCGTCACGAAACGATTAGCAAGTGGAGCCATTCCGGGCAGGTTGTTCACCTGCTGGCCAAACCCTGTAAACAGAGGCCCCCTATTGCTGGCCGATACGCCGTACGTGTTCGGAGCAATTGTATCTGAGGTTAAAAAGCCAAGGGTTCCTAATCCATTAAATGTGACGGCTAGTTGCTGCCCAAAATAATCATTGGTGATCGCAAACCCGCCTCGGAAAACCGACTCGTTGTCAGCACCAAAAACTTTGCCCAAAAATCCAGTTTTAAATCCCGGGGACCAAGCTGCCGAAACTCGCGGCTGGAAGTTATTTTTATCGAGATCGTACCAGCCTTTCGCATTGTTCTTAGGACCCGCGAGCTCAAAATTAAGCGTTCTATTGTATGGGGTGCCCGCGTTTGAACCCGCGACCCTGCTGTCAAAATATTCACCCAATGGAATATCCGGACGGATCTGATAACCCGACGTTTCATAGACCGGACGGCTCAATCCATAACGCAGACCTAAATTAACCGACAAATTAGAACGTATCTTCCATGAATCCTGGATGTACATATCATATTCTTCGGTAGCAAATTCGCGCCGAATGGGCGTTCCGCCGGGCAAAACATTACCGGCAAGATCGTAATTAAAGTTAGCGGTGTATTGGCTATAGCGCCCGATCACCGCAGCGACTGCAGCTTGCAGATCGAGGTTGTTTGTGGCAACTCCGTAAGGCCCGGCAAGCGGATTAAGAAGTGACCGGCCTGAGCTGGCGTAATACGAAGGGTTAATGACGGCATTATCATATCCGGCCCCCTCATCTACGCGACGATTCTTAATTAAGCGAACATTACCGCCAAATTGCAACGTGTGAGATCCTTTGATCCAAGTGAAATCATCCGTAAGATTATGTATTGGGGTAACGCGGCTTAAACCATAAGCGAACGTAGGATTATAGACAAAACGGAAACTCTGCGAATTGGTCGTCGCATTGCCACCGATCGTAAATGCCTGACGGGTCAAACCATAGCGAAAGTTGTTGACCTTGTTCGTACCGATTGTCCATGTATGCCCGACCATGCCGCCGGTGTTATGTTCCCAATCCTGTGTGCCTATTGCATCCGGAAAAGGAGGTGGATTATTCGTAACGTCATTCTGCTTATTTGCTCTGCCAAATAATTGATGGTTAGCATTAAGTGCCCAATCTAAACGCAGAATATGCGTAGCCTGAGTATACGAGCTCGGCGCATTAAAGCTAAAACCTCCGGTGTTCAAGCCATCTCCGGCTCTTCTCGAATTTGCAGGATATCGTGCGGCCGCTGCTGCGAGAACCGCCAACCCAATGGGATTTTGTCCATTTGGTGACTGTGCGGTCACAAGGCCTGGGTAACGTGTTCCGAATTCAGCTGCAGAAACTGAAACGGTCGGGGAGATACGTATGATCCCTTGTCCCAAACTTGCCAAGGGCACAGTCTGGATCACAGGCACATCGACGTTTTGCCGCCAGCCTTCGTAGGCATAGAAAAAGAATATTTTTTCCTTTACGATCGGCCCCCCGATCGCTCCGCCAAATACATCTCTACCAATGTTGGGGCGGGGAATGCCTTTGCCTGTATCAACGTCGACCGTAGCATTGTTAAAGAAATCGTTAGCCGAGCCAGCAGTTCGACGCGGCAGCCAAAAGCCTACACCATGAAATTGGTTACTCCCACCTTTGGTTAAAAGTGATATTTGGGCACCTGATGAGCGGCCCTGGTCTGCATTTGCATTAGTCGTCGTCACACGAAACTCTTCTGTAGCTTCGGCTAGTGATCGCAACACAGGTGAAAACGCGGCTCCGGTTTGCTGATCGTTTACATCAACACCATCAAGAGTAATGTTCGCCTGATCGCTTCGACCGCCGTTAACATAACCTTCGCGCGTTACTCCCGGCTGCAAACTAAGCAGCGCTGTAATATTACGCGAATCAGTCGGCAGTTGCTGGATCTGTATCGGCTGAAAGTTGTTTCCGATGCTCGCATCCTGAGTATTTATGATCGAATCCAAAGTGCCGCCGGTCACCGTGACCACCTCAGCAACATCACCCACTTCGAGGGAAACATTGATCGTGGCACTACTTGATATTGGAGCCTTTACATCTTTGATAAGTGATTTCTTAAAGCCGCCTTTTTCGATCTCTACCGTATACGAACCGGGAGGAATACCCGGAAAATTATATGAACCTGAATCATTAGTTTGAGCGCTTCGAGAAAACGCTTTTTCCGTATTCGTTATTTTCACGGTCGCTCCGGCAATTGCTGCTCCTTGAGCATCTGTGACCGAACCTGTGATCGTGGCTGTGTCGGTTTGAGCAAATACGCAAATGCTCAAAAAGAGGGTTATCACTATTCCCTGAATGATGTTCCTCGTCCGAAATGTTAGTTGTTTGGTCTGCATAAATCCTCCTCGGTTAGGTAGTCTAAAAAACTGCGAAAGCATTTCGCAGTAAATCAAGGCATTTTCCGTTCCAATTATCTAGAGTTTGGTATGAACCGATCAAATATAACTGATAAAAGAACTTAATTGCGTACGTTAACGCTACTAACAGGCCGTGCACACAAATACTACGATCAGAACCGTGGAATAATATTCATAATTTTGAATAGTGCCAAAGTCTGCAAACCCTCTATCTAATGAAGTTGTGGGCAATAATTTTGGCAGCGGTTGCCCCTTGTCCGGTTGCCGAGATGATCGTCGGAGAAAGCCGATTTGTAGCGTCTCCGACAGCAAATATATCGACAAGATCAGTTGAGCAATCCGCGTTAATACAAATATATCCTGCTTTGTCGGTAGCGATCTGGCCGCGAAAAAGTTCGGTATTCGGATCAACGCCGATACGAACGAGAACTGCGTCAACCGGAATATGCAGGGTCGCGCCGTTCAAATTGTCCCGCACATCGACGCCCTCAACCCATTCATTACCAACGATTGCGGCAAGGTGTGAGCTAAAAACAAATTCGATATTTTCGCTTGCCTCGGCCTGATCGATAAATTCTCTCCGGGCGGTAAATTCATCGCGACGATGGACAACGAAAACTTTTTCGGCTTTAGCTCCTAAGATAAGAGCATTTTCAAGAGCAGCATCACCACCGCCGACGATCACGACACGTTTTCCGGTAACATCATTTTGATCTCTGACGCCGGATTCGAGTACGCCTTTTCCGCAAAATTCGTCCTCGCCGGGAACGTTCAATTTCCTTCGGCGAACACCGGTGGCGATGATAACAGCTTCGCCGCGTATCTCTTCGCCGTCTGCCAAAACTACTTTTCTTTCAACGAGATACACTGTTTTGATCTCGACGCCCGTTCGCAGTAAGACACTGGTTGACTCAACCTGACGGAGAAAGATATCTCGTAACCCTGTGCCGCTTACCGATTCCAAACCGAGGTAATTTTTGATGTTACCGTAGGTGCGCAAAAGCTGTCCGCCGGTCACATCTTCACGCTCTAAAATGATCGCTTTCAGTCCGAGCTCGGCGCACCAAAACGCGGCCGAGAGACCACCCGGTCCGCCGCCGATAATTATTACGTCATAGTTGTTCATTTTAGGTTCGAAAAACGCCGTTTAGTGCCTTTATTTGCTACTTTTTAGCGTCTCCAAGTGCCACTTTCTGTCACTTTATTACCCGCCTATCAGTTCAAATTTAATTACCGCACTCACAAATCCGTCTTTCGCCCTTTATTCTAGGCACTTTTACGGCATTTCTCAATTCGCATACCCGTTTGTCGGCGGTGGCACCGGTTTTGCTCTTGAATATTGGGTGAAATTGGGCGCTGTGCCGCAGACGCTCTCCCGCATCAGGTCTCAAAAAACCACCTACCAACGAAAATTATGAGATTAGAATTCGAACCAAACGTTGCCACCCTCCCTCTCGTCGATAACCAATCGTTTGACGAGGTTTCCGTCGCTCCCGACCCGCAAGTGTTCCTCAAACGCGGCATCGCCGCCGCCCAAAGCGGTGACCGCGACCGCGCCCGTAACGATTTGACCCGAGCGTCCGCTCTCGATCCGCAATGCGAAGATGCGTGGATGTGGCTCGCCTCGATCAGCGAATATCCCGAGGAATTGCTCGCATTTCTCAATAACGTCCTCAATATCAATCCCGACAATCAACGCGCGGTCGAATGGCGGATCGCGACGCTGGGCGTGCTTGCCAAAACATTTGTCCAACGTGCCGTCGCCGCTCACAACGCCGGTTCGGACGACCTCGCAGCGCAGTGCCTAGAACAGGCGATAGAGCACGACGAGAATTGCGACTCCGCTTGGCTGTGGAAAGCAAAGCTCGCCGAGACCGACGACCAACAGGTCGAACTACTAAACCGTGTCCTTAGCATCAACCCCGATAACGAAGACGCCAAAGATGCTCTCGCCGCCATTGAAGATATGCGCATCTCTGCCGTCATCGCAGATGCCAGATCTTTGATGGAATCCGGCGAAACCGACGACGCCGTCGAGATCCTTCACCGCGTTCTCGACATGCATCCCGACAATTCAGAGGCAAAAGACGTTTTGGATCAGATCGCCGCCGCCAAATTAAAGTCCGCTGTTTCCGAAGCAAAAGCGGCCGCCGCTGCCGGTAAGACCGGCGAGGCCGTGGAGATTCTTAATTCCGCTCTCGACAAGGACCCAACGAACGCCGACGCCTGGATGCTGCTCTCGCACCTGTCGTCCAACATGACGGCCAAGATGAACTGCCTCGAAAAGGCTCTGGAACTCGACCCCGCCAACGCCGCCGCCCGTGCAAATCTCGATTTCCTTTCACTAACCATCGTCCCTGGATCAATGCCGGTCGCTGAAGTCGAGGCTCCGGCAATCGATGAGGACGTCGAGATCGAGGCAGCCGCCGAACCGGTTACCGAAGAATTTCACCAAGAAGAAGGCGCATTCGGATCTGGTGACGAACCCGAGGCGATTTTCGAAGAAGAGGCTCCTGCAATGGAACCGGAAGTCGCGACCGATGTCGAGGTCGCAGCTCCTGACTTTGACGCCGAACCCGAAGCGGCTTTTGAACAGGCCGAAGAAACATCTCCGTTCGAAGAGCCGGTCGCCGAATTCGAAGCACCCGAAACTCCTGCCGAACTTGCTGTCGATATCGCGGCTCCGCAAGTCGAAATGGCTACGTCGGAGGAAGTTTCCGAAGAAGTCTTTGAGGAACCAGTCGGCTCCGTCGAGGACATCTTCGCCGCCGCAAATGCAAAGATCGACGCCGATACCGACACGCTCGAAAGCCTGCCGCCGATCGATGAGATATTTGAGCAGGCAAATGTCGCTTATGACCAGGAATTTGAAGCAACGCCTGCTTCGCCCTTTTCTGCACCGGCAATCGAAGCCGCTCCCGACGCAGTTACCGAAACAACACCGCCCCCTGCGGTCGCCCCAATTGTAAATGGTGTCGAATGTCCTTTTTGTTGGTCGCCGAACGAACCTCAGGCTTTTGAGTGCGGTTCGTGTCACTCGACGCTCTCGCTCTCTGACCTCGAATCGCTCCTGTCAAACGACCGTGTCGATCGCCAAGCCGTCCAACAGGCTGTCACTCAGATGGAAGCCGAGTGGAACCTTCGCGAATTTGACGAAAAAGAGCTGACCAATCTTGGTATCGGTCATTTTAATCTGCGCAATTACAACCCCGGTATCCGCTATCTGCAAGAGGCATCGCTCCTTAATCCGAACAACGTGATCCTGTCGGGCCAGATCAATACGCTGGTCATCCGTCTCGACGAGATGCGTCGCCAAGACGAGTCTCGCGGTACGATGCCGCAGGGTAAGACCATATTAGTGGTCGATGATAGTGCCACCGTTCGCAAACTGATCTCAGGCAAACTCGAAAAATCGGGCCACACCGTCATCTGTGCCGAAGACGGTGTTGAGGGGATGACCAAGATCGAAGAAAGTCTGCCCGACCTCGTGCTGCTCGACATCACGATGCCGCGTATGGACGGTTATGAGGTCTGCAAACAGATCCGTGCAAACCCAGCTTCACGCAACGTGCCAGTCGTGATGATCTCGGGCAAGGACGGGTTTTTTGACAAGGTCCGCGGCCGCATGGCTGGCACTACCGGATACATAACCAAACCGTTTGGCCCTGAGACACTAATGAAAGCCCTCGAAACCTACCTCGAACACGATGGTGTTTCGGTAGAATAACCGCCCCGCGAGCCGCTGCCCCCTGCTCGAACAATGGAATCCGCAAAATTACAATCCTTTCTCGAAAAGGCTGAGGACAGGCTTGCCGGCATACGCGGCAGCCTGCTCCTCTTTGCCCAAGGCCGTCTGCCCGTCGTTGATCTCGTAAGCGGCCACCGCAAACTCATTGAGCTAAAGGATGAGGCCGCAGAGTTCGGACTCAATAGTGTTGCGAGTCTTGCAGCAAAATGTTCGGTCGCGGTGGAAGCTCTTACTGCCATCGACGGAGCGGATCTCGATACATCTGTTAACAAAACACTCGACCTCATCGCTCAGCTTGAGGCTGAGATGCTGCAAGTACCGCTAGGCTCCGAGGATTTTCTCGAAGACGTTAATGAGCTGGTCGATGCATCGTTCGAGCATTTCAAGAACAGCCTACAAAATGACGGTGACACTTGGGAAGACGAGGATTTTGAGATCGATGACGAGACGATCGAGATATTTCGCTCCGAGGCCGAGGGTTTGCTTGCCAACATTAACGTAAATCTAAAGATCCTCCGTTCATCGCCCGACGACAGCAACGCCATTTGGGAGATCCGCCGAAACGCCCATACATTCAAGGGGGCCGCCGGCATCATCGGCTTTGCCGAGGCATCGCAGCTTGCCCATCGCATCGAAGACCTGCTCGACAAAATGGTCGAGTTGCGTTGCTCCGCCGACCCACGCTTGATCGATCTGTTGACCGTCTCGACCACGCGTCTCGACGAGTTGACTTCAGGCAAAGACACAAATGACGATCCCAAATCCGCCGCAAGGCTTGCTAAGGATTTCGACCGTGTCATCGACTCGATCTCTGCTACACCTGAAAAAGCAGGCTCATCAACCGCCGTAAAGCAGACGGGGACAATGCAATCTGTAGGCAGCGATCACAGCGTCCCGGTTTCAACACCCGTCGTCCGCGTCTCGCTCGACCGCCTCGACGACCTGCTCAAGATCTCACGCGGCTTGCTCGTCAACCGATCGGCGCTTGCCGAACGCTTTGCCGAGGTGCGAAATTCGGGTGCTTTTATGAACGAGACTGATCCGTTCAAACAGTTTGAGGCTCTGCTTGAGATCCAGCAAAAGCTGTCCGACGAAATGCTCCACCTCCTGATGCAGATCCGGATGGTTCGCTTTGGCAATCTTGAAATGCGGCTAAACCGTGCCGTCCAGGTCACCGCTCAAGAGGAAAGTAAGAAGGCTTTTCTCGTTATCGAGAACGGCGACCTTGAGGTCGATACGCTCATTATCGACGCTCTGGTCGAGCCGCTGCTCCATCTGCTAAAAAATGCCGTCGTCCACGGCATCGAACCGCCCGAAACCCGACGCCTGCTCGGTAAGCCCGAAAAAGGCTGCATTTGCGTTGCTGTCAGTATGGACGCCGATGATCTCATTTTGTCTGTTGAGGATGACGGTCGCGGTATCTCGGCGGCAAAATTGATCGAAAAAGCTGTAGCCGCAGGCATCATCGACAAAAATACCGCCCTCTCGATGGACGAATTTTCCGCCCAGTCGCTCGTTTTTGAAAAAGGCCTGACGACCGCCGAGTCGCTCAATCTCAACGCCGGACGCGGTATCGGGATGAGCATTGTAAAAGAAAGCGTCGAGGCACGTGGCGGCTCAATGACCGTCGAATCCGAACAACAGCAAGGCACAAAATTTACGATGCGGATGCCCGTCACGCTCACACCGGTACCACCGCCCGAACCGGAACCACCTGCCGAGATACCGCCGCTCGTTCTCGTCGTTGACGACAGCGCAAGTATCCGCCGCATGACGGCAAAGATCGTCGAGGATGCGGGCCTACGTGCGATCACCGCCGCCAGCGGCGCCGACGCTCTCGAATTGTTATTAAACGGTGAGTGGGAACCGGATTTGATCCTATCGGACGTTGAGATGCCCATCATGGACGGCTGGGAATTGCTCGAATACCTAAAAACCGATGACAATTTCGGCCATATTCCGGTCGTCATGGTCACGTCGCTCGACGCACCGCATTTTAAGCAAAAAGCTTTTGGCCTGGGGGCGTCCGATTATCTTGTTAAACCTTTTAGCTCAGCGGAGCTCGAGCGTGTGTGTGGATCGTTGTTAAAAACCGAGGCAGTTTAACGTTTTGGCGGGCGGCTCGGCCGTAGCTCGACCTTGCTCGGCAAAGCACGCGGATCCATCTCAAGCAAATTCATCACCACTTGCGCAATATCGTCCGGCTGAAGCTGCCACGCCTTTTCGTCGGTCGGCGTATCGCCGCCAAAATACGTATTTACGCTGCCGGGACAGATATAGCTGACCTTGATCCCGTCGTGCCGCACCTCTTGCATCATCGCCTCGGTAAAGCCGTTCAGACCGTACTTCGAAGCGTTATACGCCGCCATTCCCGGATGAGCGTTCTGCCCCGCGAGCGAAGATATATTAATAATGTATCCGCCGCCGCGTTTTTTCATCAGCGGGATCGCGTGATGACAGGCATAAAAAACACCAAAAAGATTGGTCTCGACCGTCTGACGAAATTCGTCACCCGTGATCTCTTCGACCATCTTGCCCATAATGCCGACGCCGGCGTTATTGACCAGAATATCGACGCTGCCCAACCGCTCGTCGCAAGACGCGAGCATATTTCGCACCTGATCCTCGCTACGCATATCGCAGACCTTGCCAAATGCCTCGCCGATCTGGGAGAGCTCCTGCACAGCAGCTTCGATCTCGGCACGCTCCCGCGCGCAGATATAATCGCGTGATCCTGCTCTAAGCAAACTTTCAGCGATCGCTCTGCCAATGCCTTTGGTCCCACCAGTTACGATCGCGATCTTTCCTGATAAATCAGATGATTTCATATGAGGAATTAATTAACAGGATAAACAGGATGTTCAGGATCTTCTATTGAAAACAGCCTGTATTTATCCTGCGTATCCTGTCTATCCTGTTCAAATTCTTCTTACAGCTTTGCTTTCAAAACTTCATTCACAACCTTTGGATTCGCCTTACCCTCCGAAGCTTTCATCACCTGGCCGACAAAAAATCCAAACAGCTTTTCGTTGCCGCCGCGATACGCATCGACATTTGCCTGATTGGCGGCAATAACTTCATCGACGATCTTTTCGATCGCACCACTGTCCGACACCTGTTCAAAGCCCTTTTCTTTAATGACTTCGTCAGCGGTTTTGCCGGTCGCAAACATCTCAACGAGCACTTCCTTGCCCTGATTGTTGTTAATGTTGCCGCTGTCGATGGTCTTGATAAGTTCAGCCAGATCCTCGGCCGTTAACCGCGAATCAGCAATAGCTGTGTTCGAATTATTCAGTTCGCGAGTCAATTCGCCAAGCAGCCAGATCGCCGAGAGCCTCGGATTTGCAGTAATACGAGCAGTCTTTTCAAAATATTCCGCAGTATCGATATCCCCGACCAATTGACTGGCATCCGAATAGCTCAGCCCGTACACATCCATAAATCGGTCCCGCATCGTGTCCGGCAGCTCGGGCATTTGTTTTTTGACCGACTCAATAAAATCGGCGGTCACAGCCAGCGGTTGCAGGTCGGGTTCGGGGAAATAACGATAATCATGTGCGTCCTCTTTCGAACGCATAAAACGAGTCTGGTTATTCTTTTCGTCCCACAGACGCGATTCCTGATTTACCTCTTCGCCCGCTTCGTGAGCGGTGATCTGGCGGTCGATCTCAAACTCGATCGCCTTTTGCATAAACCTGACGGAGTTAAGATTTTTCAACTCAACCTTGTTCCGAAATTCCGTCTCTCCGACCTTTCGCACCGACACATTCGCCTCGCAACGCAGATTCCCTTTCTCCATATCGGCGTCGCTCGCACCGACCCATTGCAGCACTCGGCGGACGTGATTGACGTAATCATACGCCTGCCAAGACGTGCGAAAATCGGGCGAAGTAACGATCTCGCCAAGGGGCGTTCCCGCCCGGTTTAGATCTACATACGAGTATTTATCGGTGTCCGGCAGCCCTTCGTGGACGTTTTTCCCGGCGTCCTCCTCCAGATGCATCCGCTGGATATGGATGGTCATCGGCCGCCACTCGGTCGCATGGCCGCTCTCGTCGCGCTCCGCCGTCATTATCGTCAGCTGCCCGTTTGCCGAAAACGGCTTGTCGTATTGCGAGATCTGATAGCCCTTTGGCAGGTCGGGATAAAAGTAATTTTTCCGCGCAAAGATCGACGTCTCCTGTATCTCGAGGCCCAAGCTGAGTGCCGCTCTCGCCCCAAGCTCGATCACTCGCCGGTTCAACACAGGCAAAGCCCCCGGCAATCCGAGGCACACCGGGCACGTATTCGCATTAGGCTCGCTGCCCGTCTCGACCGCGCACGAACAAAAGATCTTTGTATCCGTCGCTAACTGCGCATGGATCTCCATGCCGATAACTGCTTCCCAACCCTGTTTCATAAATTAATGTCGCGTCACCTTAAATAAAGGCCGCGGCTTTGTCGCTGGCCCGGTCGGCCAAAATTGTCCGCCGGCAAAATAGCCCGGCTGTTGATACCCGACCCGCCCGATCGGACGCGGCCGCCACCAACCGTTGTAGTATCCGCCAAAATAAGACGGTGAATATTGATCGACCGTATTCTGAGATTGAACTGCCCTTAACAACGCCTCATTATATCGGGCATTCGCCGCGTTTTGAGCGTCGATCCGTTCCCGTTCAAGCCGCTCATTACGAAGCCTCGCCGACAACTCGACCGTCTCTTTTGCGGACTCAGCATCCCGCCGTGCGCGTTCCTCCGGCGACGGGAAACCAAGCTTTGTGTAATTATTACGCAACTCAGCCTCGGCCTTGACCCTTTCCTGTTTGTATTTTGAGAGATCGTCGTTGGTAACGGTTTTGCTTTGAGCCAAAGCCGAACCAGCCGCCGCTATTGTAATGAAAACCAAAAACAAAATGCGGATCTTCATATCATGTTCACCTCGGATAAACCGATTTTACCACGATATTAGATGCGACATGAAAAGATATTTGCCCACGAAACACACGAAAAAGACGAAAGTAAGAAATTGATCAGACCACTATCCGCTCGTATTCCAGCTTTGGGTAATGTCCAAAATTTATGAGCAAGCCAAGCCGAAATTTGTTTGCGTGAAGATAGTTCATTAATTGGGCACGATGTTCGTCGACCAGTTTTGACGTCGATTTAATTTCGACAACAATACTCCCATAACATAAGAAATCCAGCCGAAATTGCTGTTCGAGCTTCATCCCTTTATATTCCATCTCAACGACAGGCTGAGAAATATAGGGAATATTCTGCAATTGAAATTCGAGGGCTAAACATTCCTGATATACCGGTTAAGTAAAGCCACATCCTTTTTGCTTGTAAACTTCAAAACAAGCACCAATGATCTTGTACGACTCCTCTCGAAAAATTATCTCAGTCAAAAGATTTCCACCTACCTAATAATTATCTTATTCCTATTTTCGTGTTTTTCGTGTGTTTCGTGGGCAATCCTCTTCCTAGAATCCGAACGTCAGACCAGCCCTCGCCGTGGCTTTCGCAGTTCTAAATCCGTTCTCGTAATACTCCTGGTTAAAGACATTCTCGATCGTCCCGTACAGCCGCAGCGTCTTGTCACCTTTAATGGCAAACGTATATCCGCCCGTCAGGTCGCCCTTGCGGTTACCCTGAAAACGGTAAAGACGCGTCGAAAAAGATACGCTGCTGGTTAGCGGAGCCAAGTATGTCGATGTCGCCAGAAAATCAAAATTCACCCAAAAACGTTTGTATCGCTGGGTCGCGACAAGCGTAAATTGATGGTCCGGCACACCGAGCGTGTTGAGGACGCCGCTGCCCGCGAGCTGCGGCACGAGCTGTACGCTGCGGGTAAACGTGTACGACGCAAACAGATCAGTCGTATCCGTCGCCCGGGCTTTGACGCTAAATTCACCGCCGCGTGAGGTGCCGCCTTTTTGGTTCACATAGCCACCCGAAGGCCTCGGCGTCGTGCCGATGCTGGCAACAGTATTGCCATAGCCGATGATGTCTCTCAGCCGTGTCCAAAAGTAAGTACCCGAAACGCGGACACGGTCGTTCGCCAGATTTTGCTCGACACCGGCGTCAAAGGCGATGGTCTTTTCCGGCTTTAAGAACGGATCGCCGATCGCGACAAAAGCGTTTGACGGAAACGTGCTGTAGAATGAACCGAACCGCTCATACAACGAAGGCACCCGATAGCCGTTGCCGACGTGGGCACGAAACTTGGTCCCGCTCTTGCGGACAAAATACGATGCCGCGCCGTCAAACGTATAAGCATTTGGCGGATTCGCGAGCGTCAGATTGTTGTACGGAGCATTGGTCAGGCTAAAACCCGGAGCTTTCAAATTAAATTGTTGAAAGCGCATACCACCCGCCAATTGCAGATCGCCGCCTAACAGGCTTACGAGATTCTGGACATAAAAGGTGTTGCTCCTCTGTCCGGCACTCGTAAAAAAGTTGGCGGTACCCGACGGTGTCTTGCCGTCGTTAAAATACTTCTCGCTTTCAAATTCGTATCCCGCGGTCAGCGTGTTTTCCTTGACCGGTGTCCAGTTGATATGGACGTTTCCGGTATGGACATCACCCTCAAACACGCTGGTCGAAGAGCTCTGAAAGCCCGCGCCAAGCGGTCCGTTGTTATTGACACGGCGGGTCGTCAGCCCCTGATAATAAACGCCGATCAGAAACTTGTCGTTGATGAGCTGGTTTACGACGATCTGTCCGTTAAAAAACCGCGTATCCTGTCGGGCGTCTGGGTCATTTGCGTCAAACGTAAAATTCACGCCCTGTTGAGCATTGACGATCACGTTTGTCGCGGCCAGAGTTCCCAAAATATCGGGATTTGTGTTGAGCCGTACATCGGCGTCGGAGAAAAATATCCGTCCCGAAATGCTGGTCTTACTGGTCGGTGCAAAATCTAGCCGCGTCTGCAGATTTGTATTGTTTGCACGGTCGTCCCCATCGAGGCCCTTGGTATAGGTCGTCTGCGAAACCCCGGCCGTAATGCCAAATTTACCACTATCGATGCCGTGCGAAATATTGCCGCGAAAACGCCGCAGCCCAAGCCCGCCAAACGCTCCGCCGATCTGACCGTGCGTTCCCGATTTTGCCTCCGGTGTCTGAAAGTCGATCGTGCCGCCGACAGCGTTCGTGCCATAAAGCGACGAACCCGAACCGCGAAGAACCTCGACCTTAGAAACACTCGTCAGCGTAAAATCGCTCAAAAATGGTGACGCATCACCCGTGATCGCCGTCACATCGCGAAACCGTATGCCGTCAAGCAATAATGCGGTATCCCAGTTGCGAAGCCCGCGGGTCTTGATCGTCGCAACTTTTCCAAACCCACCCGACTGAGCGATCCGAAGCCCCGGTATTGTCCTTAATGATTCGATAAACGAAAAATCCGCCCGGTCACGCATTTCCTGCGCCGAGATCGTATCGACGGTCTTTGACACCTGCTCGATGGTCTGTGATTCGCCCGCCGAAACCGTAACTTCTTCCCGTATTGACGGCATCGGAGTCGGCGTAGCAGTTTGCGCCGCCGCCGAGATCCCTAAAATAAATATTGAACAAAAAACTAATAACGTCTTCATAAAACTCCTTTTCTGCCCATCGCAGAATGGTTCAAATCCCAGACAAACGAGCTAGGTTCCAGGCTCTTCCAAGTGCGAAAAGTGGAATGCGGAGTGCGGAGTTTTTAATACTCCGCACT
>JBGAUY010000052.1:0-18806 GCA_044228425.1 Pyrinomonadaceae bacterium
TCCGTGGGTTTAAACCCACGGCTACGTTCAATTCGTCGCTACGCGACTCCCATCCGTGCTATTCGTGTCATTCGTGGCTAAAATCTTTTTATGTACGTTCGCGACAAACGATCACCTACGCCAAAGAACAAAGCGGTCTCGCGCGTCATGAGTGCGAACCGCGCCAAAAACTCCACGCCCGAGCTCACCCTCCGCAAAGCTCTCTGGAAAGCCGGCCTTCGCGGATACCGCCTCCACTCAAGTTCTTAAGGGCACCCGCCGCATCGCGGCAGGCTGACTGTAGCCGTGGGTTTCAACCCACGGTAAGCAAATATATTTATCCCCGTCGCGTCAGTGACGGTTGAAACTCCGAATATTCGAATTTGGACTATTTGCCGCCGATCGCTAACCTCGCTCTCGGAGGCAAATAATCCAAATGAAAGAGTGTCCCGAATATCCCGACGTTGTAAAAACAATCCTCGCCCGCCCGTTAAACGGATCGGGCGGCGGCATCCCGCTCACACGCGGCGAAGTCGCAATGTTATTTATGGATGGCTACGCCGGAGACGGCCCGGGATTGCTCGACATCCGCTCCCAAGGCTACGGCGAAGACGACCTTTGGGACGGCCTGACCTCCGACGATGTTCTAGACAACACCGACGAACCGCCCGGCGAAGCGGCATTCGTCTGGACAAAATGGGAACCGCTCGAACTCTGGCCAGATTCTTTTGCGGAATAAGTCGATTTTGGACTATTTTTCCGAGATCGATAGGCTTGATTTTGGAGGAAACAAAATGCAAATTTCATCAGAAACTCAAGTTATGGAGAGAGTCCTCGATCACCTTGATGCGGTTGAGAATTCAGAAGTAATCGGCTTAACGATTACGTTGTGTTCTATCGTTCGTGGCGAGACGAAAAGTTTGTTCAAACGAAAGGGGAAATATTATATCTTTGATGAGGAACAACCGTGGGAATTCAATCGTTGGACTGCTCAGAGTCGAGCCGATATCATTGCGAGTTCATCAGGTAGTTTTTGGGTGGTGGATTCAACGATATCGTAAAAAAGGGGCGGATAGTCCGCCCCTTTTGCCGCAACTCAGAATGACGACGGTTTAGAGTTCGATAGAGTTTTTAAGTAATTCATACAACTCTTGAAAGCCTTTCATTGAACCATAGGAGCTTGCACGACCGCTACCCTTATGCCAGAAGTCAGCATCGGTAAGTTCTGGGCTGTCGCCAATGAGGCTCATAAAATTTGACCTCGTCCAATCAATGCGGTGGCGAAACATATGCGGAACCAGATCTGCGACAAGAAGTTTGTGTAATGAAAAAAGACCGGGCGTTTTTTGAATCACGTAGTCGTTTGGGTTCTCAAAAGCTTCAGGTACGACCCAACTTACAGCTTCCCAGAACGGTTCCACGACGTCATAAACAGTGTCGGCTTTGCCGGCAAGGTCATCCGCGTCTCTGAGGAAGTTAAAGTAATCCAGCCAATCATAGACCGGCTTGAGACTCGTCATAAACGAAGTCGCTCGCACAATTTTGCCATCGGATCCCTTAGGACTCCCCGCTTCATCTGGCATGAGAATTAGGTTGTGCCACGGCGAATCCTCATCCTTGTCGAGCTTATCAACGACGCGAGTGACAATCACTCTCCATTTGTCTTTTTCGTTGATAAATCGATCGCCTTGTGCAGCGGCAACCGAAGTTAAGATCGAATTTACCAAATCCGTGCGGACTGATTTCGCGGTGCCGTTAATAGTGCGGAACTGGTTCATCTCTACAATTCTTTCCGGCGTTTCCATGATAACGAACGGAACTGGGAAGTCGTTCAGATAAAGTTCTTCCTTCTCTTTGATTGCGTATCTCAATCCCTCAATACGGTGCTGACCGTCAACGACTTGAAGTTTCTGGTCATACCGGATTTTAAGAATTTTTGTTTCCTCGTCATACTCGAGTGGTTGCCTAGCGGCCAAGGTTACGGCCGTAGGAAACAGTCCATCGCCATGAGTGTCGTCATCGCGAACAATATTCTTAATAAGGTAAGTCCCAATTTTTGTAATACGTGACCGCTCAGGCGGTCGTTGGTATCCCTGACTGGGATCGTCATGCGTAAGCCGCGAGTTGTAATGGTCGACGGTAGTAACGTCAATAAGGTCTTGGGCGTTAAGAACGCCTGAGAAAATTCGGTGGCCTTTCTGTTTGCCGCATATGGCGGCGCAAGTTAAATAAGTCATGTTTTCTTCTCCTGTTTTTTGTAACACCGGTTGGTCTAAGCGACTAGTCGCGGTTTTGACCGGTGAGACTTGGTTTTTGGCTAAGCCAGGAGGATCATAATGCACGGAATCGCCTTTGTCAAGAAAAAACTTCTGATCAGAAGTTTTTTCTGAACTATGAGGATCAGCCTCCCAAAGTCGGCGGCGTGGAAAAATCGGAGTCATTTTGGTGGTTTCCCAACAATTTTCATTAATCGGGGATGAATCCCAGCCTACCGGAGAGATAGGACGAAAGATAATCCAGCGATGTCCACAATTTCTTATCCGTTCTAGGTTGACGCGCGTTTCCTCGGGATTAGTCGTTTTATCAGCGGAAACAAATAACTCGCAGTGGGAAATTACATAATCAAGAGCGTATAGTCCGCCCGCTCTGAAAGGATGCAGTGGCATATTCTCGATGTCCTCGTTGTTTTAGAAGTATGCATATCTTACTACCAAAACTATTTGAAACGCGAGTACTTCTTGCGAGAGTTTTATGTCGGTCCAATGATCCTCGTGTCACCCAACACCGAAACACCACTACCACCTACCAGCGTTTGCTGTGGCCGCGGGCGGGGATGGTGTCTTTCATATCGAGGATGAGGATGCCGTTGTGGTCGATCTGGCAGTGGTGAAAGCGGACGGTCTCTTTGATCTGCACGCCGAATTCACGGCACATACGGTGCGCGTACACACGCTGTCCGCCGTGGCGTCCGCGAGTTGCGACGGGGTAGGCGTTTTGCTCGACGGTGGGGTTAGCGGGCCGCATGCCGATGACCTCGCGGTCGCGGTCAAATAGCAGCACATACCCCGACGGGGCCCCGAGCTGCTCGTGGGTAAATTTGGATAACGACAGCTCGCCCAGCGGATTTAGCGTGGCATACAGCGTCGTCCAGCGGCTCTTAGCGGGGTCACGCGGACACTCTTCCCAGTTGCGGCGAACATTTACGTTTTCGATCATGCACCCACCATAGCGCGAGATCGCCGTGAGCGAAATGCCATTTTGCGGGCTTTGATGCGTTTTGCACGAAATGATGCAAAATGCTGATTATGCAGATATTGCCGATGTTAAGCGCTGGTAATCGGAGCTGGTCACGCACGCAGTTTATCGACGCATCCGTGCGGGGCTGTCTCACAACCTCCATCGACCGCTTCGTCACCCGTGTGAAAGTATGCGTCGTCGATCTGAGTCGTCGGCGGTGTAAAATACCCGGATCGTAAACGTCAACGCGTCCCATCATCACTGCCATAACAACACCACCACCCAACTCGAACGGCCCACGACCCGCTGCTATCCGCAATAAACCGCGCCCCGTCCGCTAAGTGAACAGTGAATAGTAAACAGTGAACAGTGAAAGAGGGGACTGACAACTGAAAGCTAATTACTAATAACGGAAAGCGTTTTTATTATTTTTTTACAAAAGGCTGCTCGATGCCTCTGTCAGAATCGGCGAGCATTCGCAGGATCTCGCGATTCTCGTCCATGACCCGCTCGGCGACAGCCATAGATTCCGCAAATTCAGCTTCGTCTTTCTCTACTTCGTTTTTGAGATCATCTTGTGGCATATCGGGCATATCGTAATTATATACCGAATTAGACTAATTTCGCGTAAGCTCTCTGCCGCCCGCTGCTGCTTACTAGGATTTGCGGGCGATGTATTCGCGGAGGACTTCGTCGATGCGTGACTGCCAGCCTTCGCCGGTGGATCTAAAGTATTTTAGGACTTCGGGGCTGTAGCGCATTGAGACGAGCTTTTTTGTGGTCGCCGATTTGGGACGGCCTCGGAGAGCCCGCATAGGGACCATTTCCTTTAATTGTTTTGACGTGAGCGGCTGGGCGTCGGCATCCGCTTTGGCAGCGGCGGTGATATCCTTGTCCTCCGCAAGCGTTGGCATCACGATAGATTTTCGTTTAACTATTTTCGACATAATATTTCACCTCTCGCCGG
The DNA here is from genome assembly GCA_044228425.1 of Pyrinomonadaceae bacterium. Taxonomy (GTDB): domain Bacteria; phylum Acidobacteriota; class Blastocatellia; order Pyrinomonadales; family Pyrinomonadaceae; genus OLB17. The sequence goes on from JBGAUY010000052.1 coordinate 4,184, forward strand.
TTTGCCCGACGCAAACTGATGATCCGCCGCCTGACGCCTCTGTCAACAAAAGCCACGTAATATAGCGTCTCGGTTTTTGGGGCCAAAGCGATCATACGAACCTCTCCATATTCGAACCGTTCGTCTATCCAAACCAATGCATCGTCCCATTCGAGATCACGAGCCATCGCTAGCGAGACTCCATGTTTCTTGGTATTGGAAATATCCTTTTCCGGATCGTATTCAATACGCACGATTTATTGTAGCTACGATAAATGATCGAGTCAAGTATTTCCTTTCATCATTCTGCATTCTGAATTGTCAGTCTGGTCCACCTTGGTCTAATTTGGTCCACCTGGTCCGGACCGGACCAAAGATTTGTCAGTACCGCGAGCGTTAGCGACCGGGTTCTCTGCTTTGGACATAAAAAAGCCACGCGGTCGGCTGCCGATTCCTAAAAGGAGGAAAAGGAAACGCGCCTTCCGCGTGGAAAAGAATTGAAGCCAGTAGTCGGTAGTCGGTAGGCACAACGCAGTGTCTAAATCGCGGGCAGAAATTGTTGATGACTGCCGACTGCCGATGCTTACTGCTGCTGCTTACCTGATCTGAGTTTCGTACGACGTCTTGATCCTGAGCTGCTGGTTGCGGCTGAGTTTGACGTGCTTGCCGCGTTCGATGACGACGGCTCCGACACCGAATGCCGCGCCCATTGCCGCACCGACGCCCGCACCGATCGGGCCGATGATCGCACCCGTAACTGCACCCACTCCGGTCGACGCACCGATCTTTATCATGTCTGACTTGAGTGAACTCTTGCCGACAGCCGTGCCTTCGTTATCTACTCGCTGGACGTTGTCGCCTTTGACGGCCACTACTTCCATCAGCGTGCCGTTGAAATTGCTCCAGCGATTGTCCGTCAGGATGATGCGGTCAAACGTCAGAGCCAATTCGCTGCGGCGTTTGAGCCGGCCCGGTGCCTGGATCTTTTGCACGCGGCCTTCGACGGTCGCACCTGCGATCTCAACAGGCGAGACGATCTTTGCGGTAAATTTGTCGCCCGTGCGGCTGCGGTCGGTCGAAAGATCGTCCTGCAGCTCGATGATCAGTTCGGTGTCTCGCGGGATCAAGATCGTCGCCGCACTATTGTCGGGATACGTCACCGTTGTCTGTGTCGTGTCCGTTTGGTACGAAGTGTTGGAGTAACCGGAATTGTTGTTATTGTTTTGGATAGTCACCGGCTCGGTCGTCGTGCCGCTCGTCTGCGTGGTGTTGGGCGTTACAGTTTGGACCGCGACATTCTGAGATTCGCCGACAAGCACTCCGCCGCGACGTTTTAGATTCGTCGGCAGGTTCGCGTCAAAACCACGGCGTTCGAAACCTGTGTCGTAGCCGGCTTCAAATCCCTGCTGGTAACCGTCTTTGTAATCTTCGATCGTGCCGTAGTCCTTATTAAAGGCACGGTTGGCTTTGCCATAGTCAGCGTGCCGCGAATAGCTCTTTGCCACGCTGTCGATCGTGTCGCGATACCCGGCCATATAACCATCCGAATAGCCCGTGCGATAGCCACGCTGCAATGCAACGCCGTCTTGCGTCTGTGCCATTACCGGCTTCACCAGGGCTGCGGGAATTACCAGCGTTGATATGATAGTGCTTAATACAGCTAGGCCGAGGCCTTTTTTCAAGTTCATTATCTGTTCTCCTTCGTTCTATTGCCGGAATAGCAAGAAATGTAATATCCGCAATAGTTATACATCAATCTCTGAGAACTTACAAGAACTTTTTTCAATTTATTTTCAACAGAATTGATCGAAAATCTTAATCGACTGCTTAAATCGACCGACGGTTTTATGCAAAAAAAGGCAGTGACCGCGACTAAGCGGTCACTGCCAAAGCATCAGGAGGGATAGTTTTTAGAAGCTCTTGCGGAAAAGGTACGAGGCTCTGATAAAGAACGTGCGGCCGTCGCGTACAAAACCCGGCTCAAAATTTCCTGTGTAGGGGTTATTGCTGTTGCGATAAAGGGTGTCGTTGTACCCGGCATAAAAGGCCGTTCCCGGGCTTGGGGTCCAGCCTACAATAGCTTGTCCCGCGTATCTTTTTGACGTTCCGTCATAATCAAGCCGAAAGCGTGTAAAGATAAATCGGGTAAAGTAGTACGTCGATCGAACGCTGACAATATCCGAATCGTAGGAACGCAATTTGTTGTCGTTACGCGTTAGGCGGCTCTTGTTGTAGCTGATCGAAAAGCTCAATGGGTCGATCGGTTTCACTGTCAAATATATGCTCGCATCCCTTTGGCTTCCGGGGCCGGGGTTCTGCAATCCGGTGACCGGGTCGAAATAGAAAAAGTCGAACGCATTACGGATCATGCCGCCAAAGAAACCGTAGCTCAGACGCTTGTTGGGTGTCTGGTCAAAGTTAAAGGACACAAATTGCTGGTGTGTCGAACGTGTGGGCAACCCAAGAAATGTGCCGAGCGGCCGCGTGGGCGAGCGCTTGAGTCCAAACTCTTCCTCAAAGATCTTTTCGTATGATATTTCTACCGCAGCATTAATAAAGGTATTGCGCTTCATGCTCAAACTGCCATTCGTCTCAACATTAAAAGACGTCAAACGACCCGTCCAGTCATAATCGACTCCGGCCATTTGGTTCCACTGGGCACGAATGATCTTTTTCTTTGAATCGGATTTGGTTGATACGCGATTAAAGAAGAAAGCATTATTTGTATTGGTTCGTCGTGTAAAGCCTGAATCGGCACGGTATAATTTGCTCTTTCCGCCTGCCTCGAAAAACCAGCCGTGTGTTTCAGCACTATAGTCGACGTTGAAATAGTAGCCGAGTCCATTGCCATTTCTATAGCGGCTGTAGGTGCTGCCTACATTGAGCAGGCTCGGATCATTGATAGGGAGCGTCGTATTGTACGACCCGGTGCCGCAGATGGATCTGTTTGACGCAGCCTGCTGCAGGTTAAGTGTCGGCTCAAACTCCGCATCAAAGAAACAGCGGCGTGACATCGTTCCAACGATCTGAAATTGCGAGGTCATCCTGGGATTCCACTTGATTCGACCATCAAATCCGCTCAACAGGTTTTTCTGCTCGGGAAATCCACGATACGTCGTGAAAAATCCGAGATTGTTCTCCTTTCCGAAATCCCGCTTGAATCGCAGTACGCCAAACATTGAATTCTTATTTAAGAACTCATCGCGTGAACATTGGACCCGAGGGTCCAAACGTTGTCGTGCAAGGCACTGGGCATTCAGCGTTCTTTCGTGCTCGCTATAGTTTCCGGGTGCGTTGTCAGAAGCGGCTAGGAGACCAAACGAATTCCTTCCCGATTTGCCCGAGAGTTTGACGGCGAAATCGGGATCTACGATATTTCTCGAATAAAAAACCTGTAGCGGTGATCGAAAGATATCCACTCCCTCAAGGAAAAAAGGCCTCTTTTCTTCGAAAAAGATCGGAAATCGCTGGTTAGCAGTAACTACAGGAGCATCCGCCTCGATCTCAGCAAAATCGGGGTTGATAGCTGCGTCGAGGGTGATACTTGGCGTCAGCGTATATTTTAGCGTGACGCCTATCTGTTTCTTGATCGATTGATTCACGAAACGGCCGGCAGCGACCTCGTTTGCCTGCACCCGACTGCCTGTTTCGCTCAATGTGACACTCGGAACCAACTCGAGTGTGCGTTCATATTTAACGTCCTCAAGCCCGCTGATCTTTCCGTGTTTGATGAGAAACCCGGAAACTTCGCGATCGTCGGGCATCCACTGGTCAAATTCGTCATTAAAACGGTCGATATTGCGAGCCGCGTTGAAACCCCAAAGTTTGCCTTTACCGGCAGTATAGCGGATAGATTTGAACGGGATCTTGACTTCGACGGACCACCCCCAATCTTCTATCACGCCTTTCGACTCCATTACGATATCGACAGAAAAGTCGGCTCCGCTGCCCTCGGTAAAGATGCCGTCTTGCTGGATGCCCAACGGATTAAACCCGAGCACATAGGCGCGCCGTTGGTCATTGTACGTGTCTAGCCAAATACGAACGTTGTCTTCGCCAAATACATTGTCACGTTTCGCTATTGTCGCCCGGATCTTGTCTTTTTCGTCCCAGCATTTAAATGCAACGTAGAGATTGTATTCGTCATACATCACGTATACTTCGGTCGGCTTGGACGGAGCCGTATTGTATCCGGGGCCGGTCTGATAAAAATCCTTGAAAACGGCCGCTTGTTTCCACACGTCCTCGTCTATTCGGCCGTCGATCACCGGAGGGCTGATCGTCTTAGATATGTTTATGGGTTTAGACTTTTCAGGTGGAATGACGACCTTGCCCCCGGTAGCCGAGGAGTTGGCATCCGTCGAAATGCCGGGACCCGTCCCATTTGTGGTCTGACCGACGACGCAAAGTGAGAAGCATATGACTGCAAAAAGCGATAAAATAAGTTTCATAACTGCACCTAAAAAACAGGAAATGAAGTAGGACAAATATTATTAAATTAGCGGAGAGTGCTATTGACTCAAACGGATATTCGGTCAAAAGGTTTCATCAGGACTGCCAAAAGACAGCCCTGACGAAACGTTTTACATACCGGAGCTAGTATCGGCACGGCGAATGGTTACGTTGCCATCAGCGACAATGAAACTATATTTTGGGCCGCCGCTGCCAAATCGCCATACATTTTCTGAGGGTTTTGTGGGGAAGCGAAGATTTTCTACCTTCAGAGCCTCGATGTTTGCCTCGATATCGAGATTTGGGTCACTGAGAACTGTAAGGAAAAAGCTGCCGTCGCCGGCCTTGCCGGTAAGCTTTGTAAAATCGCCTTCGAGATAAACGTCACCGTCACCGGTCTCCGCGTTGAGTTCACCGGTAAATCCGATAACTCTTACGCGTCCGTCATACGACTTGATCCTTAGTTTTCCGTCCGAATCGCGAACGTTGATCGCACTATCCGAACCTGTAAGATCGATCTCACCGGAGACTCCGTCGAGCCTTATCTCGCCGTTAGCCATGATCTTCAAATTTGACTTACGCGGAACGTAAACCTCAATGACTGTCTTTTGTCCGTCACCGTAAAATCGTAATCCATTGTTGTCTTTCGGTTCGTCAACGGTGATCGTGACGTTTGATTCGCCATGAGTCTCGCTCACTTTTAGCGGCTCGTTTCGACGGGACTGGAGACGTTGAATCACCTGATACATCACCTCGTTTTTGTCCCAACCGATTATCTTTACGGCACATGGCTCGGCGTTTATGGTGATCTTGGGAATACCCTTAACAGGAAAGGAATCACTTTTTTGCTCGATGCGAAGGAACGCGTTCCTATTAAAATCGGCATTTGCCATCCGCACCCGAGCTTCCTGCTGACGTAACTGAGCCTCGCGCATTTTTTCCTGGATCTCTTTCGAATTTAATATTTTCGTCGATTGTTCGATAGCGTCGGCGGCAGAGGCCATAGCCGTGGCAGATATTTTGTCGAGCTCGGGTTGTATCGCTTCTAGTTCTTTTTGCGAAGCTTTGATCGCCTTTGCTGATTCCTTTTCGGCATCCTTGACCGCTTTTTGAATATCCTTGTCCATCTTTAGGTAGGACGCGGCTTTTTCTGAGTCTTTGTCGGTATCCCAGTCCTCATCGTCTTTTTCCTTATTTGGTAGCAGGTTAACAACCGGATTTTGGGTTTTGCCGTCGCTTTTGCGTCGGATCGAGAGGCCGCCGTTGACGCTGTCGAGTTTTATCCGTGCGTCGCCGTTGCCGATACGTCCGTACAGGTCGCGTCCGACATATTTCCCTTTGCGAATCGGGAGCCCGAGATCATTCGAGATATTGCCATTGAGCGTATCGGCATTGATAGTCGCGTTTGAGTCGGATGGGATCGTCAGATTTACACGCCCATTGACGGTCGAAAGCTTGATCTTATTACCTGATTCGAGCCGGTCAAAATCAGCGACTACCTCGCCATTTACCGTCTCAAGATTGACTGTTCCGCGGAGGTTTGTCCCGGTTACTGAGCCGTTGACCGCAGAGATCTTTGTAAAGTTTGTAAAATTTGATGCTGTTACCGAACCGTTGACGGTCTCGATCTCATTGAGAAAAGCTGTCCGCGGGATCATCAGTCGAAACTCGACCTGCAGCTTGCCTTGGTTTTTCCACTGTTCGCCGTTTCTCGATTTCCAATTGTCATAATCGGTTTCGATCTCCAGATAATCGGCCCGAGAATCAATCCGCACCTCTACCTCTGAAAGGCGTTCTTTGCTACTTGCAATCTTGGTATATTCCACCTTGACCTCATTGCGATCCCAAGCCTCGACCACAACCGAGCCGTTTACATTTGACAGGCTCACGCGGCCGTTGGAATTGAGTGGAAATGTCTTATCAAATTTTTCCGTTTCATCCTGAATTTCTAACACGACCGGCGCGGGGTTGTTTTGAACGCGTTCGCCGCCCGGACCCGAACTGCTCTGCGACGAAAACACCAATCCAGCGAATATTACCGTATATAACCAACTCATAATTGCGTCTCCTAGTATAAAAAACAATGGGCGATCTTATCCCTTTATCTACATATAAGACACCACCCAATTTGTTTTTATGACAACTTTTTGTCCTGACAGTGAAAAAAAACCAGGCCCGTCAATTTCTGATTGTTAGAACTTTTTCACAGTCCGGCGGGTTGCCCGAATACCGTACGAATAGTCAAGTATGAAAACCGTATGCTAGTATTAGTGTTTTGTTTTCCATAGGGAAAACCGGGTGATACACCTTAGGGACGGTGGGACTCGAACCAGTATTAATAATGGCCAATTCCGACGAGATACATCATTCGATAGCTGACGCGGATGATATCGAAGAAATACACGAGGAGATCGCAGTAGCGGACGTGTTCCGCAATCTGCTGCATCACCCCGCGCAGATCATTACACGTTGGAACTGGAAAACGGCACTTGTCGGAGCACTTGTTCGCTCGTCATTTTATTTTACAGTCTATCTTGCCAGCCGCGAATCGTGGCTCGTAACGTTGACTGCAGTACTCGTCGAATTGTCGTTTCGGTTCTTTACGACAGGTGCTGCGGGAGCGGTCGTTCAATCTTTTCGCCGTGCGACACCGCAATGGCTAGCGACCGCGATCATTTCGATCTCGTTGCCGACGATCACCCATATAATTGAGTTTTTCACTCATTACGTCCAGGAGCATTATTTTTCGACCATATTTCCGGCATCCCAGAACGATGCCCGGCAAAAGACTTTTGCCGTTTCGGTTCTGTTTTCGGTCATCTCGGCGATGTTCAACCTCTATATGATGCGGCACGGGGTTTTGCTTGTCGGTGCCGGCGAAGAGTCAAAGCCGATCTTGCAAGATTTCAAAAAAATGCCGGTGCTCGTCAAAGATTTTACGATATATCTGCCCGCGTTAATCCTGCGTCTAATTAGCGAAAGCAGGATCTTTTCCGCATTTGGCCTGTTTGCTTTTTTTGGATTGGCCGTCGGCACTATTTTGGGAACGACTCGGGGAGTTTGGAACTGGGCATATCGGTCCGCATTTGGTGCATGGGGTTTGTTGCTATTTTCGATCATCGTCGGCGCGATCGTAATGCATTTTAGAAAGAAACGCCGCATCGCCCGCGGTGAAGCCGCATAGAATAATGCTCGAATTAGTCTTTGCAAATCTGAGAGTTCGCCCGTTTCGCACGCTGATCAGCGTGATCGGGGTTGCTCTCGGCGTTGTGCTCGTTATCTTATTCACTGGCCTCGCTCGCGGCATGACGAACGACGTTGCAAAGCGGGCGGCTAACTGGAAAGCGGAGATCGTTTTTACACGTCCGGGCGGGATGGATTCGATGAGCTCGAATGCGGCAGTAAACATTGGATACGTGGCAAAACTTCGTGAGATCGAGGGCGTTAGTTCTACGGTTCCGGTTATTCGATACATCACGCCGGATAATCGCGGGCGATGGGGCGTGCGTCAGATCGATGGGGTCGAATGGCAGCCGTTTGCCGATATGAATGGTATGTCGATAGTCTCGGGGCGTGCTCCGCAAGCTAACGACGAACTCATAATGGACGAGCGGGAGATGGTCGACAACAAGCTCAAGATCGGCGACACGTACGAACTCTTTGGCGGCAAGCCGTACAAGATAACGGGTATTTTCTCGCCGCCGTCAGGTGCCCGCATCAAAATGTCGCTTGCCGGTATGCAAGAGGCGTTGCAAACCGACAAATGCACCTATATCCTCGTCAAACTCAAAGACGGTGCCGATGTCGATACAGTGGCGGCCCGGATCAATGAGGTGCTACCCGGAAATAAGATCAATCTCACACGCGACCTGGTCATCGACGCTCAAGAGCGCATTCCAGGCCTTAGCACGTTCTTAAAAGTGCTGGTCGTGCTCGGAGCTCTAGTCAGCACGGTCTTTGTTTTGCTGTCGATGTACACGACGATCACCGAGCGGCGAAAAGAGATCGGCATCCTCAAATCGCTGGGAGCGTCGACGGCCTTTATCATCAGGGTCATCGAGGGCGAGGCATTTATGATCGGCATACTAGGCATTGCTCTCGGCGGGTTGGCATCGGCGATCTCATCCTACCTCATCAACAAACAATTTGATCTCGCTTTTGAATTCAGCTCCGGCTGGATCATCACCGCGATCCTCATCGCCATTGGCGGCAGCCTCGTCGGAGCACTCTATCCGGCATGGCGGGCGGCGGGCATTGATCCGGTCGAGGTAATGGTAAACGAATAGTTTGGTCCGGTCCGGACCAGGTGGACCAAGATGGACCAAGGTGGACCAAGGTGGACCAAGAATTGTCAATTTAGGAATAAACATCTTCAAAACCACTTAAAAACACTGCGTCACCGATATTCAATCGGGTCAGGCGTTTGATATACTGCGCTCTGTACTTCGAAAACTACACCATTACGACCGGGAGAATAGCCAATGAAACGCTTTGCTCTTTTGTTTTTGTCACTCGCACTCTGCGTAGGTATTTCGGCGCAAAATAATGCTAAAACTAAGCCCGCCGCACCAGTTCCGCAGCCTGTCGATAAGGAATATACCGATTCGATCCTCAAAAATACGACTGAAAAGTTTTTCCTGACAGAGATCGTCGATCATCTGCCCGCGTCGGCGACGGTGCCGAGTCCGGCAAAGATACTCGGCTATCCTATCGGTACGCCAAACAAGCTGACATATACAAAAGACCAATATCGCTATTATCAGGAGCTGGCAAAATCGACTCCGCGGGTGATGACATTTATGTCGCCGGAAAAGAGTGAGCAGGGTCGCGATCAGATGCTGGTGCTCGTTTCGGATGAAGCGAATCTTGCAAAGATCGCCCGTTATAAAGAGATCACGGCAAAGCTTGCCGACCCGCGAGCGATCAATGACGAGATCGCAAAACAGCTAATTGCAGAGGGCAAGGCTGTCTATTGGGCGTCTGGGTCTATCCACTCGACTGAGACGGGTTCACCGGAGATGTTGATGGAAATGGCATATCGCATCGCTGTCGAAGACACGCCGATGATCCGTGCCATTCGCCAAAATGTAATAGTGATGATAACGCCGACGCTCGAGGTCGATGGCCGCGACACGATGGTCGATCTGTACAATTACCGTAAAGCGAACGAGGGTAAACGCTCGCCGGGGCTGATCTATTGGGGCAAATACGTTGCTCACGATAATAACCGCGACAGTTTGGGCATGGCGCTCGCACTAACGCGCAATCAGATGGCGGCGTTTCTCGAATATCACCCAACCGTCCTCCACGATCTGCACGAATCAGTTCCATTTCTCTACACATCGACGGGCACCGGCCCGTATAACGCGTGGCTCGATCCGATCGTTATCGACGAATGGCAGGCTCTCGCTTATCACGAGATCGAAGAGATGACCAAACGCGGCGTGCCCGGCGTATGGACGCACGGATTTTACGACGGCTGGGCTCCAAACTATATGTTTTACGTCGCGAACGGCCACAACTCGATCGGGCGTTTCTATGAAACATACGGTAACGGCGGAGCCGACACCATGGACCGCAACGTCGGGCCGCAGTCGCAGCGGGATTGGTTTCGTCCAAATCCGCCGCTGCCGCGCGTAAAATGGTCGCTTCGCAACAACGTCAACATGCAGCAGAGCGCGATCCTGCTGGCGATGAGTTATGTGGCGAATAATAAAGAAAAATTTCTTAATAATTTTTACTTAAAGAGCAAGCGTTCTGTCGCAAAGGCCCGCACCGAAGGCCCAGCAGCATACGTTCTGCCATCAAGTGAAACTCGTCCGACCGAGGCTGCTGATCTCGTCAATCTGTTAAAAATGCAGGGCGTTGAGGTGCACAAGCTCGACAAAGAGTTGGACACGAAGGACGGCAAATTTGGAGCCGGCAGCTATGTAGTGCGGATGGATCAGCCGTATTCGCGAATGGCCGATATGCTGCTCGACACACAATATTATAATGTGAGCGACCCGCGCCCATACGACGATACGGGCTGGACGCTCGGGCCGCTTAGGAACGTCAAAACGATCCGTGCCAAGGATGAAAAGATCCTCGATGCAGCAATGACATTAACCGTTGGTCCAGCGAAAGTGACCGGCAAAGTTGAGGGAGCGGGCAAAACTGCTTGGGTCGTCAATCATACCGCCGAGAGTGCCGTCGCGCAGCTTCGATATCGTCTTAAAGACATCAAATTTTCGTCTGCGGAGGCTGGGTTCAAGATCGGCGACAAGAATTTTAACGCCGGATCGTACATCATCAAGGCCGAAGGGAATCCTGCGGACACCGCCGCTAGGCTGACCAAAGAGGCGACAGATCTTGGGCTGACGGCATTTGCGGTCGATAAGGTTCCGGAGGTTGCAAGCCACGCTGTCACCGCTCCGCGTATCGCTTTGGTCCACACCTGGCTCAATACGCAGGACGAGGGCTGGTATCGTATCGAATTTGACCGGCTTGGCATTCCGTACGAATACATCTCCGATCAGTCGCTCGGACGCATGACCGATTTGCGTAACAAATATGATGTCATCATCTTTGGCCCGATCCGCACGAGTGCTCAAAATATCGTTCGCGGCACTGCCAAGTTTAGCGAAAAAGAAGGGCCTATCCCCTGGAAAAAATCTGACATCACGCCAAACTTTGGCGGCTCTCCCGACCAGACGGACGATATTCGTGGCGGGCTTGGGATAAAAGGAGTTGCGGCAATTCAGGCTTTTGTTGAGGCGGGCGGATTGTTTGTAACGGTTGCTGACAATGCGTCGCTGCCGATCGATTTCGGTATTGCGAGCGGTGTCACGATCCAGCCGGCAACGCAGTTGCAAGCACGCGGTTCGGTGTTGAGCACAACATTTGCTGATCGTAAGAGCCCGATCTCGTACGGTTATGACGAAAAGCTTGCGGTGTATTTTAACCAGTCACCGATCCTGCAAGTTGCTGCGTTCAACATCGGCGGCGGTGGTGGTGGAGGAGGCCAGCAAGGGGCTCCGACCGGACGTCCAACCGGACGCGGTTCGCTCGACGATCCTGATATTGTTCAGGGACGCAAACCCGATTCGCTCTTGCCGCCGATCACGCCTGATCCGGGTGCGGCAGCGCAGTTGCCCCCGGTCGAATCACGTCCGCGTGTTGTGCTGCGGTTTGCTCCGGAAAAAGAACTGCTTGTCAGCGGTATGCTAGCGGGCGGTGGCGAACTTGCTGGCAAAGCGGCCGTTGTTGATGTTCCAGTCGGACTTGGCCACGTCGTGATGTTCGCCAATAACCCGATGTGGCGGCATGAGACGCACGGCAGTTTTTCGATGCTGTTTAACGCGATCCTCAATTTCGACAATCTAGGCGTGGGTAGGACGGCCGCTCCTGCGGCTGCGACGACTACGGGTGACGAGGAGTACGAACAGTAAACAAAAGTGCGGCAATTAGCGTATTAGACAGTTACGTTAATTGCACCTACGAGGCAGGAGTACCTTATGAAAGTATTAGTCGGCATCGCCTTTTTGTTCATCGTTATCGTCATCGGCAATGTAGTTATTGTCGCCCAAACAGATATGAAAGCACCCGTTGCAAAAAAAGTCCCCAGAGTTTTGAAAATTCACGGTTACGAGATCACAGACAATTATTTTTGGCTTCGTGACCGCAACGATAAAAAAGACCCTGAGGTCATCAAATATCTTGAGGACAATAATAAATATACTGAGTCGTTTATGGGGCAGCATGCCGGTTTTGTCGACAACCTTTATAAGGAAATGCTCGGACGTATAAAACAAACCGACACGAGCGTGCCTTATCAAAAAGGCGGTTATTGGTATTTTACAAAGACCGAAGAGGGTAAACAGTATCCGACCTTTCTACGAGGTAAGTCCCAAGACGGAAGCGACGCCGTGGTGCTGCTCGACCAAAACGAGATGGCAAAGGGATTCAAATACTTTGCGATCGGCGAATTTGACGTAAGCGACGACGGCAACATCCTCGCGTTCTCGACCGATACGACGGGTTACAGACAATATACCTTGCAATTCAAAGATCTACGCACGGGCCAAGTTTTGCCGGATAAGATCGAGCGCGCAACCAGCCTCGCGTGGGCAAATGATAACAAGACAGCATTTGTAGTGACCGAAGATGCTACGTCAAAACGCTCGGACATTCTCTGGCGGCACACGCTTGGCGGCAAGACCGACAAGCTGTTCGAAGAAAAAGATCTGCTCTTTAACATTGGCGTCGGGCGTTCGCGTGACGGCAAAATGCTCTTTATGGGCTCCGAAGCAAAGACCAGCCGCGAGTTTCGATATCTGCCGTCTGACAACCCGTTAGGCGAATGGAAAATGATCGCACCGCGTCGTGAGGGCCACGAATACTCGGCTGATTATGATCAGGGCGAATTTTACATCACGACCAATAAAGACGCTGAGAATTTTAAGGTGATGAAAGCCCCGGCGGGCGACCCTTCGGAAAAGAATTGGAAAGACTTTATCCCTTACAATGCAGACGTAAAGATCGAGGGCGTTTCATTTTTCAAGGACTACGCCGTCGTTAGCGAAGTCGAAAATGGGATCGAATATCTGCGCGTCATGGATCGTAAAACCAAACGAGCATCGATCCGCATTCCTACCGAAGAATCGGTTTACACGATGGGCCTCGGTGCAAATCCGGAGTACAACACGACCTCGATACGCTACGGTTATTCGTCGATGATCACGCCGCAATCGGTGTATGAATTTGACTTTGCCACACGCAAATCGACGCTGCAAAAACAGCAAGAGATCCCGAGCGGTTATGACAAGACCAAGTATGAAACGAGCCGTGTGTGGGCGACCGCACGCGACGGCGTCAAGGTGCCGATCCTCGTGATGACGAAAAAAGGCACAAGGCTCGACGGCAAAGCTCCGATGCTGCTTTATGCATATGGATCGTACGGCGTATCGATGACGCCAAACTTTAGCACGGCGCGTCTGAGCCTCGTGGATCGCGGTATGATCTATGGCATTGCCCTCATCCGCGGCGGCGGTGAGCTTGGTGAAAAATGGCGTCAAGCCGGGCGTATGTTCACTAAAATGAATACGTTCAACGATTTTGTCGATTGCTCGAAATGGGTCATCGCAAATAAATACACGTCAAATGACCGGCTGATCATCCAAGGCGGTTCGGCGGGCGGGTTGCTGATGGGAGCGGTCGTCAACCAAGCTCCGGAGCTGTACAAAGCAGCGATCACTCAGGTTCCGTTTGTCGATGTGATGAACACGATGCTCGATGAGACCTTGCCGCTGACGACCGAAGAATGGGTCGAGTGGGGCAATCCTAATGAAAAGAAAGCTTGGGATTATATGGTCACATGGTCGCCCTACGACAATGTCAAAGCTCAAACCTACCCCAATATGCTGATCGAGGTCTCGCTCAACGACAGCCAGGTCCCGTACTGGGAAGGAGCCAAGTTTGCCGCCAAGATCCGAGAGATGAAAACCAACGATAGCGTCATCCTGCTAAAAACAAACATGGGCGCCGGTCACGGCGGTTCATCCGGCCGCTACGACCGCCTAAAAGAAGTGGCGTTCGACTATGCGTATGCGTTGACACAGGTCGGAATTAGCAAATAGTTTGTAAATACAAATCAACTTAGGCGGCATCATTATTTGGTGCCGCCTTTTTGTGCATTCTGACCGATTTCGACCGGTCATTGTGACCGATTGACCATTGCCCACTTGGACCCGACAATCTCCAATGTTTCGTGCGACCGTTTGTTTATATAGGTAAATACGGTTTCTGCGGTTGTGGCACGGCCATTGCCATTAGTGACGCGGGCAGAGCCCACTCGAATCAAGGAAGCTCAATGAGCACGCCAAAAATTATGAGAATCAAAAACCTTCCATCCGTAACGGCTTATGTGCTGATATTCACGTTACTATTCTCGACACTGGCTTTCGGCCAGAACGCGGGTAAGACCGATAAGGCAACGGCAAACACCGAAGCAGGGATCGCGTCATTTGCCGCGTATCTGACGGAGGTTCCGGCTGCGGCCGATGTTAGCCAGTCGTACACACGCGAAGCCGCGTCGCTTACGCGTATCCTCTCGTCGGGCGACAGCAAAAACGCTGTCCTCATCGACAACCAGGGATACGCCCGCGACATGGTCGTTAACGCAGTTGCAAACCGGCTTGCAAGCCGTGGCGAC